>NZ_LT606948.1:968826-1655757 GCF_900095185.1 Polynucleobacter necessarius
GCTTTATAGTTAGAATTGATATGAGGAATCCTTGTCCCAACTTTTACAATCAGTAATGACCCGCCATGATCTTGGCGGAATAGAGTATTCCCAATACAATTCTTGTAATTTCTTTAAAGAACTATATATTTCTTTTTCGGGACTTTTTATTGAGGCCAATATTGAGGGTATAAAAATTACGTCTGGATGTTTATCTAAATTTTTTGAAATTGTTCTTACCAATTGAATTGGCGTCAATAAATCGGATTGGATGTAAGTATCAAAAATCTGGGGAGGAAATTACTGCCTCTAATTCGAAATGTGGCTGAAATTAGGTTAATATTAAGATTAATTGGAGAATGGCCAAGTAATTCAAATAATTGATCGCTGTCGTAGGAAAGATCGCTACAAATTACGGATACTCTTTCAGCTCTGTTTTTTAGGCACTTATTTGCTATCAGGTTTAGGCTTGAACTATTTTTTCCAGAAAGATATAGCAGCGTATTTTTGGGTGCAAACTTAAGCGCTATTTCGTAACCAATTTTGGAGCTTGCCCCAAGCATAAGTATATTATGCCCTAATATTATAGGCGGGCTTTTTGGCATTTATTTAAGATCTCTTTAGCCTTATTGTGAGAAATTGTTTTGCCCATGAAAATCATTAATATGGTACCCCACAGAATTTTTAGGTCGCATAATAAGACATTCCCATTTAGATAGACTTTGGTATACAAAATTTCAAGCTCCAATCTCTCGATTGGATTCAGATTATGCTTTCCAACTATTTGAGTGATGCCAGTCATTCCTGCTGGACTTCCGAATCTCATTTCCCAGTATGGAAAATTACTTAATAAGAGTAGATTTTCTTCGGGTAATGGTCTGTTACCTATCAAGCTCATGCGATGAAAAAGAACATTATATAACTGTAGAATTTCTACAATCTGACTTCTTTCTAAAAATTTTCCAATTCCTGTATACACTTCGCAGTCAAGCGGTATATCTAGATATCCATCACGCATGAACCGTTCGTTTAAATTATATTTTGGAGATTTCGCATCATGTTGCATTGTTCTAAATTTAACAACAGATATTTTTGCTGTTTTGGAGATATGGCGCTGAGACACATAAAAAATAGGTCGACCCTCTTTTATGAGTATGGCTATTGCTGTAATTCCGAGAATAGGAATACATAAAATAAGAAGTAGGCTCGCAATAACTATATCGAGAATTCTTTTTGTTTTTATCTGTATATTCATGGAATATCTTAAAGCGAGTCCTAAACAAACAATCTATTAGGCTGTCGAAGTGCTTTTAGATTAACCATCATAATATTATAAGGGCAGATTTTCCACTAACGTAGATCTTTATCTTTATCAAGATACTTGATTAAAGTATTGTTGATCAACTTTAGTTCCTCCTCAAAATTACTCAAGATTTTATTTTTTGAGTAATTCATCGACTGTTTTCTTGCGGCTAATCCCATTTTCAGTCGTTTATCGGGATTTTCTGCTAAATATTTTAACGCTTCTGCTAAACCCTCAAAATCACCTGGGTTTACAACAATGCCACATTTCGATACTGCTGCTTTTAATTCAGTATTTTGTTCAACCATTGCTATTATTGGTCTTCCACTAGCTTGCATTCCCAGTAATTTTGAGGGCATCATTAATTCACCTAAGCCTTTACGCTGGGGTAGTAAATGCACGTCTGCAAAATTTAAAAGTTCATTAAATATTTCAGATGGTTGCAAGGGAAGCCATAGGATATTCTTTGCATCCTTCGCATATTTAATTAAGCTTTCTCGTGCAACACCTTCGCCACAGATGACAAAAAGAATTTTTATTTCAGACTTTATGATCCGAGCGGCATCAATAACTACATCTAATCCTTGCTTTTCACCTAAATTGCCTGAATAAAGCGCTATACAAGTTTCATTGGGGATTTTGAGGCTTGCTCGAAAAAAATTAGGATATCGCAATGGATGAATTTCATCTACATTAATCCAGTTGGGAAATGATCTAATTTTATTATGGCGAATGCCTTTTTGTCCTAATTTGTTAAGCATGCTTTTTGAGATGGTTGACACTCTATCAAAGCTTCTTAAAAGGATTCGTTCAGCAAATAATATAACCCTACGCAGTAGGGTATTTCTTAAAAGCCCTAAATCAAAAGCCGCATCCACTTCAAAATCTTGTATATGAATCCATGATTTGGAATTACATAGAATAGATGTGAATAGTGCCGTTGGTGCACAAAAAAGCGGTGGCTCAATAACCATAACAATATTTGGGCGCCAAAATGCTTGCATAATCATTATGGGCATACTGCTTAATGCAAAGCTGGCTAAATGTATTATGCGCTTAAATCCAGTAGGCTTTAATGGCACCCAAATTGGACAGCGATAAATTGATATTGAGCTCTCTCCTTTTGGAGAGATTCTTTTATGTAATTCTTTTTGATACCAAAATCCAGAAAATCCATTATGGATTTTCCATTTCGGGTAGTAGGGTGGAGCGGCAACCACCTTGACATCATGCCCTGCTTCTGCAAGCCAAAAAGCCATCTCACCAGAGTATTTACCTATGCCAACAATCTCTGGAAAAAAATTCACACTATAAAGGAGTATGCGCACGATGATGTTTTGAGAGTTTTATCGATAAATGAGACAAAAAAAGCTGATTTTCAAAATGCTAAAAGCAGCATTGAACGTAAATTTTTTTATTCAGAAGAATGCCATTGGTTTTGAGAATTTCTACCTTTAGATACTTGATATACCAATAGATCATCCCGTTTTACCAGGCCATAGATATAGTATATTGAGCGTGGAATAGACTGTGGCAAATAAGCAAGGCAGGCAGCTAATATTTTGTTTAATGAATTCGGTCGTGGTGCTATGGAAGTTATAAATTCGTTTTTGGAGTAGCAGCCTAATCCTCGCAGCCAAAACAAAAATTTAAGACTTTTAGATGGATCCTTGAGACAAATTGATTTCTTTGTTACTTCTTCGATGCATGGGATGGACCAAATTAAATTGGGCCATAAATTAGCCCACACCTTAAAGCTTATGTGGCTCCATTCAGCATTTCCTAGTCGTATTTTTATGAATGGTTCAGAGAGTATGAGAATGTTCGTCGTTTCTTTAAGTGTTGAAATTACACCAACATGAATAAACCTTGTTCCATAAAAATTATGCCTAGGGCACTCGATCCATAAACTTTTTTTAATAATGATAGAGCCTATGAATGAAATATAAGGCCCGCAAAGTTTGAAAAAAGTGTCTCTACCTACAGCCTTAAAACTCAAGTTAATATTTTCTTGCGTCCCTAGCGCACTTTTCTTTAGAATGTGGTTTAGGTGGTAATCGCAAATTTCAGAATTTATAATTACAAGATCCGAATTTTCTGGTAGAAAGCCGCGGATATTACTAATCGCATTTGCTTTTATGGAGTCATCATCAGTAAATAGCCAGCAGTATTTACCTTGAGCATTTTGGACTGCTAGGTCATAGTCCTTATCCACCCCCCCCTTTTCTTTAAGTTTAAGGTAGGTTAGATGGCTACCGGGGGTAGTCAATTCCTTTACTACACATTCAGTTGAATCGCTTGAGTTCCCATCTGCTATAAGAATTTCAACGTCATCATAAAATTGGGTTTGAGCAATGATTTCTTTCAATGTATTTTTCAAAAAGGCTGCTCGATTGTAGGTGGCAATACAAATGGTTAATAGGTAAGGATGATTTCTTTGCATATCTTAGTGCGTCAAATTCTTAACTATTTTGATTAATTAAATTGATTTCATGCTGCACCATGTTTTCAACCATTGTTTTAAAGTCAATTGAAGGCTGCCAACCAGTTTCATTTTTTAATTTTGAAAAGTCCCCTAGTCTTCGTATTGACTCTCTGAAGCCATCATTTTTTTTTGTGACTACAAAGTCAAGATAATTCAAACCTACATAATTGAATGCAGCTTCTACGAAATCTCTAACGCTATGAAGTTTTCCAGTTGAAACTATGAAATCATCCGCTTTATCTAGTTGTAGTATCTGATGCATTGCTTCAACGTAATCTCGCGCATCACCCCAATCTACCTCAGCATCAAGATCTGCGATCTCTAGCAAGCCCAGCTTAGAAGTATAAATTTTTGCTACAGTCGAGGCAATTTTCTTTGAAATAAATGAGTGCTTTCGAAGAGGGGATTCGTGGTTGTAAAGGATTGCCGTGCTGGCAAATACATTCTTATTGGCCCTAAAGTGCTGGCATGCTCTCATGCCAGCTGTTTTGGAAATGCTATATTCACTTAAGGGTGCGTATGGCGTGTTTTCAGTGTGCATAGCATCGCCACTTGACCCAAATATATGCGAAGAAGAAGCATAAAAAAACTTAATTGGACGATTAGATTTTATAATGGCATCGAGAAAATTTACTGGAGCGTGAAAGTGTATATCCATGCTCTTATGAAATAACTCAGTAGTATTTTGTGGCAAGGATGCTGATGAATGATGATATGCCGCCAAATAATATACTTCATTGGGATTTATATCGTTTAGATATTCAATTACTTTTTTGGGATCTAAGATATCTAAATCATTACTCTTAGTTCCATCTACTTTATACTCTTGTAGAGAGAGTAATTTGCTCAATAAAGTACCATCTTGACCGCTGTTGCCTATGATACAAGCTCTTCTCATTGCATAACTTCAACAATTTCTAGTATTGGAAGAGGGAAGACAAGTTTTTTGCCTTTAAATAAGGGGTTTTGTTCAAAAAAACTTCTAAAGTGCCATGGCAATACTATTAAATAATCGTAAGCATCCTCTAAGATAATTTTTTCATCTTGAATTGGTATATGGGTGCCCGGGGTAAATGAGTTAAATTTCTCAGGATTTACATCTCCAATTGCGAAAATGCTAGTTTCGTCAAGATTGCAGTACTGAAGTAGTACATTCCCTTTTGTTGATGCCCCAATTGCAGCAAATTTGAAACCTAGCTTGGTTTTTTCAGAAATAAATTCCAATAAAGTAGTCCTACTCTCGTTCGTTCGTAGAAAAAAATCTTCGTAAGGTTTCAGTGAATCGAGTCCAGATTCTTTTTCTTTTTCAAGAAGAGCTTCTACGGATTTATTTTTATGAGTGTAGTTGGACTCTTTTAGAGCTGCAATAACCGAAAAACTCCCGCCATTTATATCGTTAAGTTCAACATCAATAACCCTTAGGCCAGCTTTATCCATTATCCACATAATTTGACTTAACCCATAGTATTCAACATGCTCATGGCAAATGGTGTCATATGCATTACGCTCCAACATTAGTGGCATATAGCTTTGTTCAAACACCCATATGCCATCAATTGGATCAAGTATGCTAGAAATTTGACTAGCAAAACTAATTGGATCCTCTAGGTCATAGAACATAGAGAATGAAGTTACAACTTTTGCTTTTTTGCTTGAGGTATATTCTAGACAAGCGTCACTTGAAAAAAATTTAGGAATTAAATGAATGTGTGGCGGATAGTACTTTGAAAACTTTTCACCAGTGGGGTCTATACCGACCAGTAATAAATCTTTTGGATAAGCAGATAGGGTGGTGCCGTCATTGCTGCCGATATCAATTACCAAATCTCCGGCGCTTAGATTAATGATGGATTTAATTTTGGCAACTTTATCTTGGAGATGACGTACCATGCTTGCGTTTAAGCCTGATCTGTATCCATAATTCTCCCCATACATTTCCGCTGATTCATAGCTATGCTCAAGTTGAAGAAGTCCACAGCAATCATCTTTGCTGTGACATTTCACAAGCCTTAAAGGCCCTTTCGTTATTTTTTCACCACTTTTTGACTTTGGGAAAATTCCGGTCAAATATTGCTCTCCTAGGTCAATCAGGGGAATGAGGGTGGGGTTGTTGCAAACCCGACATTTAGTAATTTTTTTAATCATAATTTCGATCTTGAATTTTAGTGACTATGTGACACCACAATAGTTTTTGAAAATTCTTCGTTGCAAGCAGTAGGATTTAATTTTTTATGGAATAAGCACCAAGTAATATTATTGTTAAGTACATAGTATAATCGAAGAGTGGAAAATAAATGAGAAGGTGATGGAGACTTGTAAATTTATTGAATGCAAATCGATTATAATACAGAGTTTACCTACTTAAACTTATTAAGTTTTGTAGTTCAAATAAATACTTTTCTCGCGTATGAGAAGCGAGATATATATTAATTATTTATATTAAGTTTTCATTAATAGAGATAATTAATTCTATTTTAGACAAAATAGAATTAATTATAAACACCATTTTTATTAAATCTAATGTAGCAATTCTAGTTGCGCTGTGTATATTTCTGACTTAGATTGCTTGCTAAGTCCTGCAATAAGGGGGTTCTGCCTATTGCCAGCGTTAATGCCCTAATAAAGAAGGTGAGGTACATTAGTATGACGTTTAGGCTACTGATTCCCAGGCTGAGTGGCAGGTTAAAGAATATGGCAATCGCTGCAATCATGGGAATGGATAGCCAAATACTGGCTAGCGCCGAGCCTAGAGCTAAGTTCAAACTACTTTGAAGTCGATTGGCTTTGCAGTTCTAACTGCTGCAAAGCCCTCTGGTAGTAAAACAAGCATCGCAATTGCAATACCAACAATCGTTTTAGGTACTCCTTTGCCGCTTTCACTCCCGCTTCAATTGCTGGACTGAGTAATTCGGCTAAGCCAACCACCACAATCAGCGACAAAATTAGCAGGACAACACTGACGCCTGTTTTTAGATTACTCGGTTTTTTTGCATGAAAGTTGATATCCGTTTTTTTATCTTCTACTTTGGGTAGGTAATAGACCACTTCAACATGGTGTACGGCCGATAAAACTCCGCCACAATGAGTACGGTTGCCATAAGGGCGATAAACCAAGTTTGACCGCTAAGCTGAGTGAGGAGGGTTGCCATACATGCGAATATCGATAATCAGTATGGAGTGATAGAAAATACAGCAAAACAACACTAAAGCACTTAATACCAAGGTCTAAAACAAGCATTGATCTATAAATACAATTAAGATGACTTCATTATCAATGCAGTGAGGATGTCTCAAGTTGGATGGCTTCAGCACTGTCTTTTAAAGCTTCACCAATCATAATCAGAGCAGGTGAGCTGCTATCAAACCAATCATCGGCTTTGCCGGCTGCTAGTTCTTTAAGCTTGCTACTCCAAAGTCGTTCACGGGGTGTAGACACTACCTCCAAAATCTGTACTGGAGTATGTGCATTGTGCTTGCCTAAGTGGTTGACGTATTGCTCGATGAGTTGCTTGGCGATGCGCGCAGCATCTTTACGACCCATGTAATACACCAGGGTATCTGCGCTATGATTAGTGATGGGGCTTGATATGGTGTGTAAAGCTTGAGCATCATTGCTTACCGTGTGCTCAGTGCCTTGTGCCAAAGTCACAAAAGCAACACCTCTACTAATGCCACGTAAAGTAAGCGATTGCTGAATACTCGCCGCACCTGCTAATGCTGCAGTGATGCCAGGCACTACTTCAATAGCAATACCCGCTGCCTTGAGAGTCTGAATTTCTTCATCGGCTCTGCCAAAGAGCATCGGGTCACCACCCTTGAGGCGCACAATCACTTGATGTTTTTGGGCAGCGTCTACCAAGAGTTTATTGATAAATTGTTGGGCGGAAGAGAGCTTTCCGCAGCGCTTACCCACCGCAACTAATTGGGCTTGTGGGCAAAGCGATAGCATTTCTGGATCGACTAAGGCGTCATAAAAAACAATATCGGCCTTCGCTAATATATTAGCTCCGCGTACGGTAATGAGATCCACTGCGCCTACCAAATAGACTTTACCGGGATTTGAGGAATTGCCTTTCATGGGAAAAGGATTTCGGGTGCGCTTAAGCTGCTAACAAGCTTCTGTTACCGCGCCAGCTATTTTGGGTAGTAACAGAGAACAAATCAAATTCAAACAAGTAATCCAGATCATCAAAGCGTTCTTAAATCGCTTTAGCAATCGGAAGTGATTTTGCGTTTGCTAAGGAGCAGAAATCACCACCAGGACAAGCAATGATGTCGGTGAGTAAGTCAATATTAGATAGAGCCACCTTTTGCTTCTTAGCTGCTTGCCAGAGTTTATAAAGCTCGGTTTGCTCCACATCAGCTAGCACCAAGTTTTGCTCATGAGTAACGCGTAATTCACCAAAGCTGTATTGATCAGCAAAATCAACAATGGCTAGCATTTGTGCTGTAGTTGCATCGCCAGGGGCTATTGTGCCATGGGGCTTAAGCGACAAAATTACACTAGCGTAACCTGGGGTTTTATGAGGCTTGAGGTTGCGCTCTAGCCAGCACGAGAAACTGATTTGAGTCGTTTTATCTGCTTTACCTACAGTTGCACAAGCAACTGCTCTGTAGTAAGGGCTGGTAAATGTTGATAAGCAGGCTTTGTGAAATGCTGTGCAACACGATCCCATTCGGCCTGTGTAAAGTTATCAGTACCATCTTTAATATGCGCCCATTCACCCTCTACTTGACGGGCAAACTCTTCTGGACTTAATGCTTTGACTAGTATCTTAATACGGGCTTTATAGAGGTTGTCTCTTCTGTTAAAGCGGTTGTATACACGCAGTAATGCTGTTAGATAGCGTGGCAGTAAGTTCCAAGGTAGATCTTGCTGAATCAGTGATCCCAAGATCGGGGTGCGACCCATGCCACCGCCTGCATAAATATCTGCAGTCAGAGCGCCATTATTCACATGAGGATTTTTCTTAAGTTCAATACCGACATCATGGCAAAGCAGTACAGTACGATCTTCTTTGGCACCGTTTACAGCAAATTTAAATTTGTGCGTGGTAAGCGGGCAAACTCCGGATGGAGCGTTGACCATTGGCGTAATAGTTTGCAAATCGGACGAGTATCCACAAACTCATCGGCAGCTACTCCAGCAAAGGCATCACTAGTGATATTGCGAATACAGTTGCCCGAGGTTTGAATGGCATGCATCTCTACCTTGGCAAGCTCAGCCAAAATATCGGGCGTATCTTCTAATGTGACCCAGTTAAATTGCATGTTTTGGCGCGTCGTAAAGTGACCATAGCCGCGGTCATATTTTTCTGAAATCAAGGCTAGAGTGCGTAACTGTTTGGCACTCAATAAGCCATCAGGGATAGTCACGCGCAGCATATAGGCGTGGCGTTGGTGATAAAGACCATTTTGTAGCCGTAGGGGGCGGAACTCCTCTTCAGCCAAGCTACCGTCTAAACGCCGGGCAACCTGATCACGAAATTGGGCAACCCGTTGATCTACAAGGGTTTGATCGATAGCATCATATTTATTTATACATAGGGATGGATTGTCACAGGTTTTCAATATTCTTCAAAATACTGAAAAAATTGATTCTATTTAACTTAAATGCATATAGAGATTTGCGAACCCGCTGCCAGATAACCCCCTTTAAGAGACTTCTTTTTGTGTATTCTCGAGAATTACGAGAACTTTTGATACTAAGTCGTTCTTGAAAGATACCCCCAACAGTTCCCATATCTTGGCTTATAGGCCAGATGTGGATGGTTTAAGAGCCTTGGCAGTTTTGCTGCGCCTCAATTGATTGCATTTTTGGGGCTTGCAATGTTAGTGGTGGGGATTACGGTTACGTATGTCCATAGCCGTTTCCCAGCTTGGCTAGCCGTGCTACCTGTTATTGGAGCTACGTTGCTAATAGCTGCTGGACCACGTGCCTGGATTAATCGTTATTTTTTAGGCAATAGAGTAATGGTGGCGATTGGCTTGATCAGTTATGCTCGTATCAAACAAATGGCAGAAGAATGTATTTCTACGGAGCTCATGTGTCTGACTATGCTGCTGGTAGGATAGGGGAGCCGCCCAATCAATACTTGTCAGGGCTGACAGCAAAGAAAAGGTAAAAAGCCCCCGAATTTAGAAACGATTGTTTAAGTACATCCACAACTTTACAGACGAAACTCTCGATAATGTCTGTATAGGTTGGCAATAGAAGCAAAGCCAAGCACCACAATCAATACAGTAAATACGTATTCAGTAGTTAGGTAAGTAAAAATTCTCATCTGAATCAAAACAGCTGCGGCAATGAATGCAGCGATCGAACCAAATGCGACTAATTTAAAGTTTGGAATAAATGCACCCAAGATAATCGCGATAAACACCAGATATAAATCCGATAACACTTGATCTGCAGTCACAAAAATACTTATTAGTGGGTTCAGGATTACTCACTTTACCCATTACTGCAATCGCCAGAATATAGCCCAAGACAGCAAAGTTCAACTTTGCTTTACTGAGAATAGTTTTGAGTTGATCGCTCATATTAATTAAGCAGCATTGCCAGTAAATACAAGACTCATGCCTATCCATAAGATGATGAAGGCCACTAGCACAGTAAGATCAATTTTTTTGATGAAGTAAGGATCAAAACGCTTCCAAAACAGACGCCCTACGACGAGTGGTAATAGCATCGCAACGATGCCAAGCATGACGGTGAGGGTAGTATCTATATTTCTTAATACTCTTTCTTGCAAAACTAAAAGATGACATTTACCTCTAGTGCAATCGGCAGTCCTGCTGACTGATCAGCGAGATCAACAATAGTGCAACGCAGTCCGCGCACACCAGCCGTATGTAAGTCCATGAGCTCTTGATCGCTCATTAGTTTGGGGGTCGCTGGGGATGACAGCAACACCTCTCAATTGTTGTGGAGTGGATTTCAGGGCAGCAAGCATCGCAGTGTTATCAGTTCCATAAACACTGGGTTGAACTAATACAACGCGATCTACTCGCAGCATCTTTAAGAGCGATTGATAATTCTCTAGGGTAGCATCATCGGGCAGGGTATAGATGCGATCTTGT
Organism: Polynucleobacter necessarius; assembly: GCF_900095185.1. Taxonomy (NCBI): domain Bacteria; kingdom Pseudomonadati; phylum Pseudomonadota; class Betaproteobacteria; order Burkholderiales; family Burkholderiaceae; genus Polynucleobacter; species Polynucleobacter necessarius. Next base: position 979,677 of record NZ_LT606948.1, read on the forward strand.
GCATACGGAAATTGAGAAGCAAGGCCGCAGACATGAGCGTGGCAATCTACTGCCCCCCGCCGGAAATTCAATCTGTGGTGATCGAACTTCAGGGTTGGGAGCTTGGCAAAGTGGCGCTGAATTACTGCGGTTCAATGGCTGCTTCTTTGGCAATCTTTTGATACTTGCTCATTTCTTCGCGAACAAACTTAGAAAACTCGACAGTGCTCATCGGAGTAGCTGTAATTCCCTTGTTCTCATAAGCAGCCTTTACTTCAGGATCTTGCATTGCTTGCTGAATGTCTTAATTAATTTTCTTCACAATTGCCGTTGGGGTTGCTGCTGGGGCCAAAACCCCAAACCACAATCCAATTTCAAAGTTGGCATAGCTTTGTTCGACAATACTGGGAATGTTTGGAATAGCAGCATTGCGAGTTTTACTCGTGATCCCAAAAGCACGAACTTTTCCGCCCTTCAGTTGACCAATCGCTATATCTAATGGGGCCATGTAAAAAGCGGTTCGTCCAGGCATCGTATCTTGAGTCGCTTCAGGTGAACCTTTATAAGGGTGCATGAACCAGTGTGATGCCCATGACTTGATTAAAGTACTCGGCCGCTAAATGGGTTTGGCTACCAACACCTGCTGAAGCAAATGAAATTTCATTAGGTTTGGATTTGGCAGCAATAACCAGATCACGAATCGATTGATAAGGACCATCAGCTGGGGTAACGAGGACATAAGGTGTCTGACCCAAAATGGCGATATCGGTCAAACTCTTGATGGGGTCGTAGGGAAGCTTCTTATAAATTGCTGGATTTGCAGCGTATGAGGCTGACTGCACTCATAAGGTGTAGCCATCAGGTTCAGAGTTCACCACCACTCCAGTGCCAATAAGGTCGCCTACTCCAGGTCGATTTTCAATAATCACCGATTGTTTCCAGGTTTCTGTCAGGCTTTTAGCTACAACACGACCAGCAATATCAGCGCCAGAACCTGTTGTCAGGGGAACAATCATTTTTACAGTGCGGTTAGGGTAGCTCTGCGCATAGCTAAGACTCATGCCAAGAGCAAGACCAAGCGTGAGGATTACCGTGCTGAGTTGGTCGGTACAGGTGCCGCGTTGACGTGCTGTGAACATCGTGTCTCCTTACTATTTTTATAGTTTCGTAATTTAATTTAACATGCCCTGGAAAATAGATAAATAGTGATGAATACGCACGATTGAATAAATAGATAAGCCAATAGATACAAATAAAAAACCAAGAGAAGGTGGGGATAGATGACTCAAATGCAGAATCAGCAGATAGCCAATGTCAATGGTGTGGATATTGCCTATCGTTTTGATGATCCTCAGGACGGACCTGTTTTATTGGTAGCAAATAGTTTGATGGCAAATGGCAGTATGTGGGATGGCAATGTCCCAGCTTTAGTCGATCGCTACCGTGTATTGCGTGACGACAAAAGAGGGCATGGTGGGTCTGGTGTTAGCGCCGGTCCGTATAGTATTGCGCAATTAGCAGACGATGCGGTTGGATTGTTAGATGTGTTGGAAATCGAAAAAGCCCACTTTATGGGTTTATCCATTGGTGGCATGATTGGTCAGCAGTTGGGCGCGCGCTACCCTGAGCGTATTCTCTCTGTAAGTCTTTGTAATACCGCAGCAGCTGCAATGCCACCACGAAGTTTGCGGGAAGAGCGTTTTGAGATAGCGCGTAATCAAGGAATTGCCGGATTAGTTGATGGCACTATCAAGCGTTGGTTTACTGCACCCTTTATTGCGCGAGCTCCTCAAGAAATTGAAAAAGTACGCCAAATGATTGTAGGTACCAATGTACAGGGCTATATTGCCTGTGGAAGTGCGGTACGTGATATGGCTCAAAGTACATTGTTGTTCAAGATCAAAGTGCCTACTTTAGTGTTGTCAGGTCGATATGATCCTGCATGTACAGTAGATTAAGGAATTGTTTTACATCGCCTTATCGAGCATTCGAAAATGGCGATTCTTGAAGATGCGGCACATTTATCGAATATCGAACAGCCAGAGGCTTTTAATAAAACTGTACGTTAATTTATTGATTTAGTTAGCAACACTTTGTAATTTGCCATTTAAAAAGAAAGTACCAAGATGACCTAACTGAATGCAAACCAGATCAATGAGATCCGTACTGCAGTATTGGGTGCAGCCGTCAAAATTCCAGCAGCCTTAATTGGCCTTGGTATTTTGTTTATCGTTTTAGGTATGATCGGTATTGCAGGTCAAACCCTGTTTTCTTTTGTCTCAATAAATGTCTTAGGCATTTCCAATCCCAGCGCTTGAGGCCATTACGCTCTGGTTAGCTGCTATCTTTTTTGTAACTGGCGCATTGCGTTTAATTTCTGCATTTCAGCATCGTCATTTTCGTGCATGGTGCTGGATGGTGATCTCTTCGGCGATCTCCATTCTTATGGGAGTGCTGATCATGAACGGTTATCCAGAATCGAGTTTATGGATTCCTGTGGGCTATTGATTGCCATTGAACTCTTGTTACAAGGTTGGTCTTTATTGTTTATGGGCTTAGCTGCGCGCTCACTAACTAAGTGACCCAGCAGAGCAAAGAGTCTTCAGCATGGCAATGAAAAAACCGATCTGTATAAGAATTTAGCTTGAAAAACGGGGCAGGATATGAAAAACGCCCCTGCAGAGAAGAAAAAGTCCTGGCGGGTTCCAATCCCTTGCTAGCTTCCCTTATGGATAAGACCAAATCAAAGTAATTCTTGAAGTAAACATCCTCGCTTTTTCTGATTGATGTTTTGAAGGTCTTAGCAGCCTTGATGATTATTCTGCATCACCTCTCGAGTTATGGCCAGATTGCAGAAGATGCCCGCCGCGCTCTCCCTGAGTTAAGGTGACTTGGCTCTTTGAGTATGGGCAGTATGCAGTGCAAGTCTTTTTAGTTATGGCGGGTTATTTAGCCGCTCAGTCATTAAGTCGTTACGCCAATAAAAAATTTAGTCCACATGATATCAGTCGCTGATTTGGTGAATTAGTGTTTTAGCTGTGTGCTCTTTATTGTTCTTTCATCGCTCAAGCGACTATGAGGTCTATTTTATTTATTTCATTGGTTCCTATGGTTTAGGCGTCTTAGCGTATTTAGCAAGTCAATTTCAGGATATAAGTGTGCGGCGCATGGTGAAGCTTGTCCTCCTTCTGATAGGGCTGATCATTGCAGCCGCTTCGTTACAGCAAATTTGGTTGAGAAACTTCTTTGTTTGGTTTGTGGCGTTGACTTTATACGTATGGGGTGATAGTCGGTACCCAAAAAATTGGACTAACAGTATTTATCTAAAAGTGATTACCTGGGGTAGTCAGCGCTCTTACTGTGCCTTCCTCATTAACTTTACCTTTATTTTGTTGGCAAATACACTTTATATATTGCATTGGGCTGAGAAGCGTACAAGAATGGTGCCATAGCGTTTGCTTTGATGTTAGGTGCACTTATATGGAGTATATTTGTTGCCAATTACGTATATTGCTGGATAGAAGTGCCTGCCAATAAACTCAAGATCTATTGATCTAATCAAAAAGATTAGGGACCTATTTCTTTCAGAACACGGAAAATTTCGCGGTAGGCTTTAGGCGGCTTGTTTTGTTCTTTCTCGCGACGCGCATTCCGAATGAGAGTGCGCATATTCTGAATATCCATATCAGGAAATTGCTCGATCATCTTAGTGAATGGTTCATCATTTGCGATGAGTCGATCGCGATAGCTTTCTAAAAAATGAAGCTTGGCAGTTTCTACTTTGCTCGCCCCCTGAATGGCATCCAATTGCTTTTGAATCGCGTCTCGCTCTTCTTCATCTAAGAAGCGCATCAGTTTGCCAAGATATTGCTTCTGACGTCGAATCGCCTCAAAACTCTTGAGTTTGTTAGTTTCTGCAATGGCGGTCTTGATGGCTTTATCAAGAGGAATAGTCTTTAATGCATCACTGCTGAGCGCAGCCAACACTTCCGCCAATTTCTGGCGCTCGGTCATTTGGCGCTTTAGCTCCGACTTGCTGGGTCCCTCATCGACGTCGACCAGCTTTGGAGTGCGATTCTTCTCATTAATGTGCATGATTCTATTTTAGACGAGTAGTGAAATGATGGATCTGGGTGTCTAATTTGTTAGATTAGTAATTAATAGTAATTAATTATCAAAAATAACGTTTTATCAGACGCAAAGAACATGACCAAACTAAATGCTTACGACTACATCATCGTTGGGGCAGGTAGTGCGAGCTGCATGTTAGCCAAACGTTTGACAGAAAATCTGAATAAAAGGGTATTGTTAATCGAGGCGGGTAAGAACGATAACTGCATTTGGATACATATTCCAGTTGGGTATTTAGTCTTGGCAAAGCCAAAACTACTCGTGGTGGCGATGCTGAAGTGGTTGACGATTCCATCAGCGTCATTAGTAAGGTGACCAATGAAAATACGGGTGCTGAGCTTTTAAAAGGCGACTCTATCTTGATGCGGTGTGGTGGCTTAAAGGCATTGAATAATGTTGATTTGAGCATTAAGCGTGGCACTATTCATGGCTTGAATGGTCCAAACGGTTCTGGTAAGAGCACGATGATGAACGTGTTGACTGGTATCTACACTCCAACCGCTGGTAACGTACTTTATGCAGGTAAAATGATTGCTATCCAAAATATTTTGGTTGGCTTGCATCACACCTTTAAGTCGAATATGTTTGAAATTGCGCTGAATCTTCCTCGTTATAAGAGAGGAGGAGCTGAGGCGCATGCTCGTGCAATTGCATTGCACAAGTTCGGTGGTTTAGATGACTTAGCATACGAAGAGGCGTGTAACTTGCCATATGGTAAGCAACGTTGACTCGAGATTGCCCGTGCTTTGGCATTAGATCCTCAGCTGCTATTGTTGGATGAGCCAGCAGCAGGCCTAACGGCTCCTGGCATTAAAGAGCTCTGGCGTATTATTCGTAAGATTCGCGACAACGGTATTACCTTCATCCTGATTGAGCATCATATGGATGTGGTGATGTCAGTTTGCGACACGGTTTCTGTCTTGGACTTCGGTCAGAAGATTGCAGAAGGTAAACCAGCTCCAGTTCAGGCAGACGAGAAGGTGATTCATGCCTACTTGGGTACTTAATCACTAGAACATATTGAATCGGTAAATACCATGTTAGCTATTAAGAATCTTGAAGCAGGCTATGGCAAAGTTAAAGTCCTGCATGGCACCAAGATTGATGTTCCTAAAGATCAGGTCATTACTTTGATTGGCTCAACTGGTGCTGGTAAAACGACCATCATGCGCGCTATCACAGGGATGTTGAAGCCAACGGGTGGCGAAGTTACTCTAGGCGGCGAAAAAATTGATGGTTATGACTCTCATAAAATCGCCCGCTTAGGTTTGGCTCATAGCCCTGAGGGTCGCCGTGTATTCGCAACCATGATGTCAGTGACGGACAAGGTATTGTTAGGCGCATTTCCACGCTTTACGGGTAGCCGTCCAAAAGGCGACATCAAGAACGATCTTGAGAAATTTCGCGAGATGTTCCCGCGTCTACAGGAGCGTCGTAATCAATTGGCTAAAACTTTGTCTGGTGGCGAGCAACAGATGTTGGCTATGGCTCGTGCCGTGATGTTAAATCCCGAAATTATTCTCTTGGATGAACCATCCAAGGGCCTCGTACCTATTTTGGTTGAAGAGGTATTTAAGATCATTTCTAATTTGAAGTCACAAGGTGTGACGATGTTGCTGGTGGAGCAGTTTGCTGCTGCCTTGAACGGGGCAAATTATGGCTATGTTCTTGAGAACGGCAAGCTTGCGACTCATAGACCTGCCGCGAAACTGAAAGATGATCTAGCTGTGAAGGCTGCCTACTTGGGTGGTGCTGTGGCCATTCAGTAGTTAAGCTTCCCATGCGTTATTAAAAAGGCCCTTAGAATCAAGGGCCTTTTTTGGAGACTCAAATTGAGAAAATTTCCCGTGCCTTAGCTGGATATGAGTTTGATAGCTTCGCGTATCAATAATGCACGATACCCCATGTAAATGGCGACCAAAGTAAATCCAAATAAGAATAATTTGGGTACAAGGGCACCTTCAATCACAAGCTCGCTATTGAGCAAGTCAATTGCTACTGCAAAGAAAAAGAGGGCGCCAAGAATGAGTATGATCCAGTTCTCATGGCTTTCGACTTGTTGGGTTTGGTTGCTATAGGCGAGCACTTGAAAGGCCCCATCTTTTGGATATTCTGCAATAATCATGTGGTCGCCATCAGCAATCTGCATTGGTGATGAGAACTTTGCTTCGATTGCCTGATCCCCGAGATTAAATTGTGAAATATAGATTCGTTTGTAATACACCGAGGAATGATCATGAGTGGGTTTTTCGGGATTCACATATTCGAGTAACTCATTGTTCAGATTGCTGACAGTGCCGGAAAGAGTGCTTATCGCGCTAGATAGGAATGAGTTTGGTGTATTCGAAGACATGAGGAAGGCTCCCAAAAGGGTAAAAGCAAGTATAAGGAGAATTGATACAGTCGATCTTTTTATAAAGAGTTCAGGTCTTGGATGACAAGACTAACGGCAACCCCAAATGTGAGAAGGGCAAAAATTTGTTGCATTCTTGGACCGCTTAATCTCTTGCCAACTGCCCGCCCAAGCAGCAGGCCAAATAATGCACCGAAAGAAAAAGGTGCTGCCATAGCTTAATCTAAATTACTTGAGATTGCAGAAAATAGAACTCCGCCACCAGAGATGATGGCCAATATTCCCAAAGATGTGGCGACTATAGATTGTGCCGTTAAATCTGTGTAACGCCTTAAGGCGGGAACAATTACAAAGCCACCGCCTTTACAGCAAGCAAGCCCGACAGAAAGCCCGCCCAAGAGCCGGCAATCAATAAAGAGCGAGCGCACGGTATATTCCAGCTCAACTTACCCACCTCTGGATTAAGAAGGCAAGGAGGTGGCTTGCGTTTACGTTTGGGCAGGTGAAGCTTCTCCCTTCTGGACTGAAGCAACATAGTACTCGAGATAAAAAATAGGGTGCAGCTAAATAACATCAGTAGCGGTGCAGTCGGGACTCGTTGCGCTACCCATAAACCTAGTGGGGAGAGTAGAAGCCCAAAAATCGCCGTAAAACCCACAGCTCTATAGCGCAGAATTTTATTTTTAAATCCAAGTAATGCCCCTATGCCCGCTGAGAGTGCAATAGCAAAAAGGGAAATAGGAGCTGCTTCAGCTACAGATAGATGTAAAAAGCAAATACCAATCAGGGTACTGACAGGATGCCACCTCCTGCCCCAGTGAGACCCATTAATAGCCCCACTATCATACCTAAGCACAGGCTAATGAATATTGAGTAGTCCATTGAAAATAATTTTATATTTATATTTATATTTATAAATATATATCAATTACCTCTGTAAGTAAGGCGATTTTGTCTAGACAGGTCATTGTGAAGGTAAATACCCCCGCTAATGTCAAAGCGTTTTCTGATCCAGAAAACTGGACATTTTCTTACGTCGTTTATGCCGGGACCGGAAGTCCATGCATAGTCATAGATTCGGTATTGAACTACGATCCTAAGTCTGGAAGAACTTCGACGCGTTCAGCAAACGAGGTAATTGACCTCATTCAGGGGGCGCAATTAAAACTCACTTGGATGTTAGAGACTCACGCCCATGCCGATCATTTAACCGCTGCACCTTACCTGCAAAGCAAAAGGGGCGGCAAGATTGTGATTGGAGATCACATTACTAATGTTCAGAACGTATTCAAGGAGGTATTTAATCTTAAAGACGATTTTGCAGTTGATGGATCGCAGTTTGATCATTGATTGAAAGATGGCGAATCCTTGTCATTTGGTAATCTCTCTTTACAAGCCTTATATGTCCCTGGCCACCCCCAGCTTGCATGGCTTACGAAATCGGTGACGCCCTATTTGTGGGGGATACCTTGTTTATGCCAGATGTTGGTACCGCGCGTTGTGATTTCCCTGGAGGTAATGCAAAGACTCTATATCAGTCGATCCAGAAGGTATTGGCATATCCTGATGAAACCAAGCTGTATATGTGTCACGACTACCCGCCATCAGATCGTCCGGTTGCTTATTGCACAACTGCAGGGGCCGAGAAGAAATCGAATATATACATGAGGGTATTACTGAAGGGCAGTTTGTGGAAATGCGCAATAAACGTGATGCCACCTTAGATATGCCTAATCTCATATTGCCATCGATTCAGCTAAATATCTGTGCCGGTCATTTGCCTGAGCCTGAGTCGAATGGCAAGTGATACTTGAAAATACCTCTAAACGCACTTTGAAATAACGCTTTCTAAATCGGAACTCAAAAAAATGCAGGCATCTGTAGATGATGCCCGCAAACTCATGCAGGTCTTATCCAATAGTGATCGAATGATGTTGTTATGTGAGATCGGGCAAGGTGAAAAATGTGTCAGCGAGCTAGAGGCAGTATTGAACATACATCAACCAACTCTATCTCAACAACTAACGGTGTTGCGTAAAGAGAAATTGGTCAAGACGCGCCGCGATGGCAAACAAATCTATTACTCTTTAGCCAGTGAAATCGCCATAGCCGTAATGAGCGTGTTGTACAAGTACTTTTGCAAGCGATAAAAATCATTTTTTTCTGGTGGATCTCTATTGCTGAGTGCGTTTGCTATTTCCCAATCTGATAAATACATGCACTAGAAAAGTAGCGAAGAAAAGTAAACCTACTACCCAATGAGTATCCATTGCAATATCCCGAATGTCTTCTGGCCCGTAAGACAGTAAGGCGGCAGAAATAATCAATATAGTCATATATCCAATCAAACTAAAGCCGCTCAACCACTGTCTTTGAGACTTATATCCCGCTTTGATATGAAAAGGAAGTACAGACCGAAACGCTAATGAAGCCAGTATCTTGGCAACTCCATGTGTTGCCAAGATACTGTGCGACCCAAGCGTGGAGCGCTGAATTTGAAAATGATGTCCCAGTAGATAGATGAGGCCAGTAATCGAGCAGGTCACTATTCCGCAGATCAGAAATAATCTGTGCCATCCTGGCATTTTCCCAAATCGGCTCATATGGTAATCCTCAGGGACTGGGCGCCAAAGTGACTAAAGTAAGGATGATGCTCATCATTTGATAAGACCAAAACTTTGGTGAGGGCGTCGGCATAGACGCATTTTGTAGCAATAATAGAAAAGGATCCTGAGACATCTTTATGAACCTTAGAGGGATGCTGTGCAAAAGGATTGATGATGTGACTATGCATGCGATCTCTTTTTGCAAAATAAAGACCAAAGACCGCTGGTTGCAATTGCACCATCTTTTAGAGCGCCAACTGCTATCACCTCTTCTGGTAATTCTGGGTGACGAACTTGAATAAGGAGAGAATGGTCTCCAAACACCCTGAGATCCCCACCAGCATTTACAGAGCCAGACAATGTACCCTCCGATAAAAGAACTCTGACTGCCATATTTACCGCAAAACCTTTGGCAATTCCTCCAAGATCTAAACACACAGGGCGCGTTAACTCGATCAGATCTGGGGTCAAAAAGTGGATATCTTCAATTCCCACCTAGTTGATGATTTAATAAGGTGATGTGGTCGGGTAATAAGCCTGCAGCTACCAATCGATGACTAATACCGCAATTAAAGAGACCATTGGACTTGCTGTACATTTCTTTCGCAATCTTAAGAACTGGAGCAGTCTATGGATGAATTTCCAATGCTTTTAAGCGTGCTTGATAATTGATTCGACTTAATTCACTTTGGGGATTGTGAAAGCCCATGAGGTTATGAATCTTCTGGATTGCAGAAAATGCATGTTCAATAGCAATTGATGCATTATCTTCATGGGCTGAGACTTCAACGAAAGTTCCCAGAAGTGGCCTGTATCGCATCATGAATTCGAGCTCTTTAGCACGAGATGAAATAAGACGGTGACTCTTTTTACGCCATCCGTAATGTGTTTGCAGGAAAGGGTTGCGCCGCCAATATTTTTAATATCCTGATTAAGCTTGATGGGATCACTCACGCTCTTACCAATAAACTGTTGACCCTATTGGGGGTTGGCAACTTCATAGCCATAGGACTCGACATATTCTAGGATTTCAATCCCTAAAATACGCCCATTTGGGCTAAGGGCTACCGTATAGGTGATCATTTCATGATTGCCAACACCCTCATCAATCACTAGCTAGCTACCATCAGCTGCTTTCCAAATACGCTCACCTTGAAAGGGATGTCGAATACTCGACACAGCACACATCTTTTCCTGTAAATCACCGGTGATGAGAATTGGGTTGTTTGTAAGTGATGTATTTGGAAAAAGAATTTTCTGCACTTGCTCAGCAGAAATATATATCTTGGCGTGAGCAATAATGGGGGCGATCATTATTGCTGAACAGAGCATCAGAAGTGGGTTAGGTTTCCAGATCATACAGGATGTTTTAAATGAAGACTTTCAATGGATGGAGTCAATTTATTAAAATGTCAGCAATTCATTAGCCTCATAGCAAAGCTCTCGAATGTCGTTGGCTAGACCTTGTTGCTCAGCTAATGCGTCAAACATCATTAATGCTCTTCCTCTAGCGTCGGGACATTGGGTAGATTGAAATTTCACCAAATAACTTAGGGCACCTACTAATAAGTTTTGAATTTCCATGTTTTCTCTTGTTAATTGAGTGGGAAACCTACTTTGACAATAAATTCATTTACTGAATGGCTATCCCAGACACGTGCGTTGGAGCATTCCGCCTCGCCGCCACCCATACAATTCCCGTCTGCTAATTGATAGCGCCATGCGCCAGTGACCCACCAATCTTTTGCTGCGTAGTGCATATTAGGCCCGATAAAGGTAGCTCTTTGCACTTGATTGCGTAAATTCAGCTCTAAGTAATCGTTATGAAAGCGAGCTTCTACACCAGCTGACCATTTGGGTGCAAAACGATAGGTTGCACCTACAAGGAAGTCCAAGCTGGATTCAGGTACGTTGCCATTCTGAATAAACTTTAAGCGTTCGTTAGCAACTACAACATTTCCAGCGAGAATGAAATGATCATCAATAAAGTTTGATTGCAGTAACAATCTTGCTGATAGTTCATCTTTCTTCCCCATGTCGGCTCGAGATACAGTCCAACGCCCACTGGTGAGGTCACTGGATTGGTAATTCGATAGATTGCTTCTAGAGAGCCACCTTCAATTCCACTTTTGCGATATGCGGTGGAGAGGGATCGTGCGAGGAAGGAACGCCATAACCACCCGTACAGCCTGGTGAGTCGCCACAGGCTTCTAGGTTAGTGTAATTTTGATTGGCGCTTGTGTAATCAGAATTAATGTCTCCAGCTATCTGGAGATCATTAGTTACCCCGTATTCCAGCTCAGTTCTAACAGCCTAGGCATCATAAGATCCCGAGGCTTGCTGTTGATTCAGTTGTAGTTGCTGCTCAAACTCCCACTTACCTTTGGGTTGTAAATCTAAAGTGTAGATCCAGCCAAACGCCCCCTCGCCAGCGTGTGCAAATGAAAAATGCAAGGCAGCGATTAAGAAGATGCTGAATGCTAAAAGTCGATTAATAGTCAAGTTCAAGGTCCTTTTAGGTTGCTATTTAAAGAATCTAAATGAGATTGGTTCTCAATATAACATTAGTTGAGAATAATTCTCAACTAAAAAATGACCACTTCATTGTTTTTGATGAAAATGCCCTTTGGAAAATATGCTGGGCGAGCATTGGCAGATTTACCGGGAAACTATCTGGCTTGGTTTGCTCGGAAAGGATTTCCTAAGGGTGAGCTTGGTCAGCTTCTAGAGTTAATGCGCACACTAGACCACAATGATTTGCGTGGATTTTTGGTGCCCATTCAACAGGCGCATGGCCTATAGGCTAAATCGAAGTTATCTTGAATAAGTAACCAGCATAATACGATTGCGTTTGTAAGTGACGGCTGTGGATTCTGGTGGACTGCTTTGTAAGAGGCTTATTGGTAGATTGGTTTGCGACTCAATTTGTAAAGCAATCTGTTTTGTCAAATTTTCATTACGGTCGTATTGAAGCTGAATGTTCTCCACCTTACCCATCTTAATATTATTAATTACGCTGTTGAGTTTACTAAACGAGAGTTCCTCAAAAAATACGGGATACCAGCCACCAATAAAAGCCTTTTGTTCCTTTGTTTTTGGGGGTTCTGAAGCGGTAGTAACTTGCTTATTCCCATCGTTACTGAGTGGCAAATGAAAATCAATCCCTGTTTTCTGAGTCAATTCTTGATAGGTAATAGGCGGCATCATTTTGGCTTCATTTGAATTTTCAATCCAATAAGCCCATGCGATGTTTTTATTGGGGTCGTAAACCAATTTATATAAGTGGCTTGGAATCGTTACTCGATTTTTTCCAATGCTCCCGCTATTTCCGGTTGAGCCAGTGAATATATAAATATCACCAGCCGCTCTTTTGACGTAGCCTCGAGTAGGCTCTTCAACATTTTTGGCCCAAATGCCCTGATTATTTTGCCTCGCCTGAGGCATCATATTTGCCATTGAGAATGATTGGGCCATTGCACGCTCATTGGTCATATCTCCAGCAGGCGCATTGTGACCGCGGTCATAGCCACTTCCTCGGTAATCAGATAGTAGAGCTCTTTCAGCATAAGGTAGCCGTGCTTCTTCATAAAACTGGTTGGTCCTGCGCGGACGGTTTGTAGAGAGCTGCTCTCTACTAAGTTTCTCGACGGTATAAATGGCCTTTTTATCATGGGGGGAGTAGTAAATAGCGAAACTATCAAAACAGAGGTCACGGCCAACTTGGGGTGTGCTCGGTATCTGTTGATTTGGAAATAGATCCCTGCAATCTTCAAAAGCAGCAAAAGCGCTTAATGAGAAGAGCAGTGCTAAGAGGGCAAGCAAGTGACGGGGAGACTTCATGGGTATTAAGTGTAGGACTTGTCGGACTCTCAGTCTGAGTGTTGGAGTTTTCCTCAAGTGCTCTAAGTAAGTCGGTTGGGGAGCTGGCATTTACTGAACTTCTTTACTTACAAACAATAGCTTATGACGATTTTGGGAGGGGTACTACCCCTAGAAAATTGGCAGATGAAAAGCACTAGATATATGATTTTTTAGAGGAAATACGGAGCTGATTTACTAAAAAGTCCGATTTCAGACAATTTTTTATAGAGTGAAATTAGTGACCCCTAACTTCTATAAGTGATTGATTCTATTAGGTTATATATGCTTTTGAAGTCTCATCTACGGGGTCTCCCCAATTTCTAGATCAATAAGTTATTGAATTTTACTTCTTTATTCTTGACTTGATATAAGAAACCTCTTAGGATGACCCATGTTTTTAGATATTGCAATGCAGCATAAAACGGCAGTTCAGTTTTTTGAGGTTTTGCAAACCATGAATGAGTAAATGTTTATCCAATAACTTGAGTGATATGCAGACTAAGCAGTCAACTCTGTTGACTGCTAAAGATCTGCTCGCGCACGCCATGGCTCCCGTCTATCGAGTTATCAATGGCTTACTCGTGGTGACTGTATTTATGGTGGTTGGCCTTTGGCTTTCAGGTAACGGCAAAAACGCTGGTGCCTTTGACTTGGCACGCATCCTTGTTCCCGATGAGGCACGCAGTATTGTTTGGAGCAATGTCTTCGGTATGCTCAATCAATATAAAGAACCCGAGTTATCGGGCGCTCAGGTAGCTGATACTGAGAGTGCGGCCGTCATCATCTACAGTAAATCTAAATTACCGACTACAAGCGGATTGACCAGCGCTAAGCAACAAACAGTAGCCTTATTAATGCCATCGGTAGCGCAGATGGAGGTGAAGTCGATTTCTCATTTATCCGATCGTATCCCGACCTCAAAGATGGACCCTCAAGCCTTAGATAGCAATTTGATGGGCTCGATTCAGAACCAGCGCTCGGTAGCGGATTTTTTTGAAAAGAAGTACAACCTCGACCGCGCCAAGATCGAAGAATATGTCTCCAACACGATTCTGATTGCAAAAGAGGTCAATATTGATCCAATACTGTTGTTAGCGGTGATATCAGTTGAGTCAAACTTTAACCCCAATACGAAGAGTCATGCTGGTGCCGAAGGGCTTATGCAGGTAATGACCTCTGTTCATAAAGATAAATACGCCATTTTTGGTGGAACCGCTACGGCTGTGAAACCTGAGGTGAATATTCGTGTAGGCGCATATATTTTGAAATACCTGATTGCAACAGCAGGCTCCTTGCGTAATGGTTTGAAGTACTACGTTGGTGCTGCAAATGCAGAACATGATGGGGGCTATGCTGATAAGGTCATGGCTGAGAGGAATCGGATCATTGCGCTGTGTCAAGATCGCTCTTCTAATCGATTGACTTTGAGCGGCAAAGACTTGCGTTCTTAATCAGTTGTAGACGCCTCGAGAAACTAAAAAAGCCACCCTTGGGTGGCTTGTGTTTTCATCACTCAATACTTATTGAGAATGGAGCACCTCCAAAATTACCGAATAGCTGAATTACTGAACGCCGTGTAATTCCACATCAAAAACAAGAGTAGCGTTTGGCGGGATTACACCATCAGCACTACGAGGTCCATAGCCCATATCAGAAGGAATGATGAGCGTACGTTTGCCGTCAATTTTCATACCCGCTACGCCCTCATCTCAACCTTTGATGACATGGCCTGCACTCCATGGGAAGCTCAAGAGTTGCCCGCGATCTCATGAGCTATCAAATTTTTGACCTTTGTGGTCAGCGGTATTTTCATCATAAAGCCAGCCGGTGTAATGCACATCTACATGATTGCCCGCCGCCGCTTCTTTGCCATTGCCAACAACGGTATCAATTTTTTTAAATTCACCCATAATGTTTTCCTATTTCACACAAATTGATTGGCTAGCATATTCTGAGCTCTGTAAATTCTGAAGGTGAGTTGGCTTTCGCAAAGACGTATGACAAATTATTGGGCAAATGCAGCATAGCGCACTCTGGCAATCAGTCCTGATCATCAACTACTGGTGACGGATGACTTGTTGCGAACCTATCTCAATAGGCCGGAGTTGCAGTTGGTGCCTGAGTCTTGCCCAAAGGAGCAAGTCTTACACCGGCGTTTAACTGAAAACCCTAGAGCCGAAGTGGTTGAAAGTGAAATTGCTCAGATGGCTGAGCAGGATATTCAGGAGAACTATCGTGTCTGGTTGCGTTATCGGTGGAGGCTATTGGCGGCGAACTCCTTAGAAAGCTTTTATATGAGCTTGTTTGAAGGCGAGAGAGTGGATGTGCCGCCTTTATTTATTGCCCTATTGGCACAAATTTTCGTGAAACATATTCTTGGTGATGATGCACATCCATTAGAAGCCAGAATGGGCGAGCTCTTTTTTAGAACTCAGAAGATCACAGTGATTGAGGATGGCATTCTGATGAAAGTGGATGAAGAGGTGATCGCCAAGAATGCGCAGGCTGGCGAGACTGGAAAAATCATGGATTTACTGAAAGGCAAATCCATGGCAATGCGATCTGCTGACCTAGATGTTTTCCATGAGGAGAATGCCGCTGAATACTGGTCTCGCAATGAAGATTTTGATCTAGTGGTGCAGCTCAATTTTGGCCATGAGCCAATCAATGCTTTTTGCCGTGTATTAGAGAAATGGATAAAGCATTTTTTTGGCATCAGTGTTCGCATTACACCAATGCAGCAAATTACCGATCCAAAGTGGTCATGGCATGTAGATTTGGATGCGGCAGCCATAATGGCGACCATAAAAGCTGGTGGTTGGAGTATCACTTTCAGGGTGGCGCCCATCAGCAAGGGAGTGCTTTGTCTTGAGTTCAGCTGGGAATTGAATAAACTGCATCACCAAGATTTCAATAAGATCAGCAATTGAAAGGGTGAGATAAGCACCTAAAAAGGCAGTGTCAAATAAATCTCTGGTCCAAGATGCGAGATTGGGTCCAATCACGGCGCCCAAGATGCCACCAGCAGGCACCCAAGAGACTGCCTTATCGCGCGTTGTTTGAGGTCTATGAGTTCTCAGCAGCGGGAAAACGATATAACTGGCCATTAGCACTGTAATAGCCGGCGCGATGAAGGTTCCCAAAACGAGAAGCCAAAAATTTTTGCTAATCGCTGCATAGGCGCATAAAAGTGCCGAAAGCATTGCCACCAAAAGGCCAAGCTGAGGCCTACCAAGCCATTGATGGCGAAAAAGGTGATGTTATTGGTCAAGCATAAACCTTGGCAGATCATCAGTAGCGCCAGATTTTTGTTGAGTAAGGGATATTTGCTGACCATGGCCTGCAGTTTACGGTGTATTGCTATCTGTAGTTGTCTTAGTGGATTCCCGTAAATTCGACTTTATCTGGGGTTTTCAGGTGCAAAACCACTATTTTTGCTATGCCTGATGATTTAAAATGGGATTTTCGCCTCATTGGCAAATAGTGCGCTAAAAGCGCTTTGCAAAATGTGGATTTGAGGGCGACAGGGTAAAAACCTGACTCTGTAATTTTTTGAAAATTGAGGAAACATTTATGGCTTCAGAGAAATCAAAGATTATTTATACGCTGACAGATGGGGCGCCACTTTTGGCAACTTGTGCATTTCTGCCAATTATTCGTACTTTTACGGCACCTGCTGGCGTAGAGATTGTAAAGAGTGACATTTCTGTTGCTGCTCGTATCTTGGCTGAGTTTTCTGATTGTCTTACTCCTGAGCAGCAAGTTCCGGACAACTTGGGTGCGCTCGGCAAAATGACTTTATTGCCTGATACCAACATTATTAAGTTGCCCAACATTAGTGCTTCTGTTCCACAGCTGCTTGCTGCAATCAAAGAATTACAGGCTAAAGGTTATAAAGTTCCAAACTTCCCAGAAGATCCAAAAACTGATGAAGAGAAGGCTATTCGCGCTCGTTATTCCAAGTGTCTAGGCAGCTCAGTCAACCCAGTTTTGCGTGAGGGTAACTCTGACCGCCGCGCACCTCCTGCTGTAAAGCGTTACGCTCGTAAAAATCCACACTCTATGGGCGAATGGAGTCAAGCCTCTCGTACTCACGTATCCCATATGCATGGTGGCGACTTTTACTCAAGCGAGAAGTCAATGACCATGACTAAAGCCTGTGATGTGAAGATGGACTTGGTAACCAAGAGTGGTAAGACTATTGTTCTTAAGCCAAAAGTCTCCTTGCTCGCAGGTGAAATTATTGACAGCATGTATATGAGCAAGAAGGCGCTTTGCGAGTTCTACGAAAAAGAAATCGAAGATGCTTATAAGACTGGCATGATGTTATCCTTGCACCTGAAGGCAACCATGATGAAGGTTTCTCACCCGATTGTATTTGGTTATGCCGTCAAAATTTTCTACAAAGATGCTTTTGAAAAGCACAAGACGTTATTTGACGAGTTGGGCGTAAATCCCAACAACGGTATGGGCAGTCTGTATGAAAAGATCAAGACTTTGCCAGAATCCAAACGTGCAGAACTCATTCAAGATTTGCATGCTTGTCATGAGCATCGTCCTGCTTTGGCAATGGTTGACTCTGCCAAAGGTATTACCAACCTCCACTCTCCAAGTGATGTGATCGTCGATGCTTCAATGCCTGCGATGATTCGGGTTGGCGGCAAGATGTGGGGTGCTGATGGTCGTTTACATGATACAAAAGCTGTAATTCCAGAGAGTACTTTTGCCCGCATTTATCAAGAGATGCTTAATTTCTGTAAGACACACGGTAACTTTGATCCAAGAACTATGGGTACCGTACCCAATGTTGGCTTGATGGCTCAACAGGCTGAAGAGTACGGCTCACATGACAAGACATTTGAGATACCTGAAGCAGGTGTCGCCCGCATTGTTGCTGATGACGGCACAGTGTTGCTTGAGCAAAATGTAGAAGAGGGCGATATCTGGCGGATGTGCCAAGTGAAAGATGCGTCGATTCGTGACTGGGTGAAGTTGGCTGTAAATCGTGCACGTCTCTCTAATACTCCAGCGGTATTCTGGCTCGACAAGTATCGTCCTCATGAAGCTGAATTGATCAAAAAGGTCAAAACCTATCTGAAGGATTATGACCTTGAAGGTGTTGATATTCAGATCATGTCTCAAACCCGTGCAATGCGTTACACCTTAGAGCGTGTGATTTGTGGAAAGGATACGATTTCTGTGACAGGTAATATCTTGCGTGATTACCTCACCGACTTATTCCCAATCATGGAATTGGGGACTAGCGCGAAGATGCTATCGATCGTGCCTTTGATGGCTGGCGGCGGCTTGTTCGAGACTGGTGCCGGGGGATCTGCTCCGAAGCATGTTCAACAGTTGGTCGAAGAAAATCACTTACGCTGGGATTCTCTAGGCGAGTTTTTAGCCTTGGCAGTTTCTCTTGAGGCTGTCGGTGATAAGACGGGTAATCAGAAAGTGAAGATTCTGGCGCGTACCTTGGATGAGGCGACTGGTAAGTTGTTGGATAATAACAAGTCACCTTCACCTCGGACCGGTGAACTAGACAACCGTGGTAGCCAGTTCTATTTGGCTATGTACTGGGCCGAGGCTTTAGCTGCTCAAACCGAAGACAAAGAGTTGCAAACGTACTTTGCGCCTTTAGCAAAAACTTTGATCGAGAATGAGCAAACAATTGCGAGTGAGCTGAAGGCAGTGCAGGGCAAGCCAGTAGATATTGGTGGTTATTATGTAGCTGATCCAGAAAAGTGCAAAGCAGTGATGCGTCCTAGCGCTACCTTCAATGCGGCTCTGAAAGCAGCAAGAGCTTAGTAGGTGGAAGCGCTAAGTGCCTAAGCATTAAATTAGGCATAGTATTCAAAGGCAAACTTTCGAGTTTGCCTTTTTATTTATTGATCTCCAAGAAATGTCAAAACCAAAAGATCTAATAGAGCTAAGCGATCTGAGTGAAGTAGTCTCGGATATGTCTTGTCTTGGTCTGATGCGTTTCTTAGAGTCTCCGCGTGCGTTCAATCAACAAAACGGCATTACTGGCATTCTTCTGTATGACAATCAGCAGTTTGGTCAAATTATTGAGGGTGAGCATTTCAGTGTGATGAAGACTTGGAAGCGCATCCAAGAAGATACGCGGCACCATCGGATTGAGCTCTTAGAGATTCGAGAGATCCCTGAGCGGAGCTTCGCTGATTGGTTATTACGCTTTTATGGTGGTGAGACGCTGACACGTGACTATCCAGCACCAGCTGAAATTGTGGGTGGTATGGATAAGCATAGCTTGGCTTTGATGAGCAAGATGCGTGAAAGTCAGCTATGAATGAGATTCAGCAAGAAGATTAAGCAAGAAATCCTCATCAGTAGCAAAATGGGCCTATTATCTTATTTGGGGGCGCAATATGCATTTTATAGACAAGACCATTCTGTGGCGAGCGATATCACTCCAAAAGCCGTGTTTGATAACCGTAGAAAGATTCTCCAAACTGCTGCAGCTGGTGGTTTTGGAATGGCTTTAGCACCTTGGTTTTCACGACAGGCGCTCGCAGCTACTCCTGAGAAATTAGCTGCTTACTTAAACCTGGTATTTGCAGATAAGGATAGCCTGACTCCTTACAAGTACGTTACAACCTACAACAACTTTTATGAGTTTGGCACCGATAAATCAGATCCAGCAGCTTACGCAGATAGCTTACAAACACGCACGTGGGTAATTTCGATCGCAGGTTTGGTGAGGAAGCCGATAACGATGGATATATCGATGCGCTTCTCAAGCTAGCACCCTTGGAAAAGCGCATTTATCGGATGCGCTGCGTAGAGGGTTGGTCGATGGTGATCCCCTGGGATGGTTACTCACTCTCCAAGTTGATCAATAAAGTTGAGCCATTAGGATCGGCAAAGTGTGTCGAATTTATCTCTTTGGCTGATCGTAAACAAATGCCTGGAGTCAAAAGCAATATTATCGATTAGCCCTATCGCGAAGGCCTGCGGATGGATGAAGCAATGAACCCATTAAACTTATTGTCCTTTGGACTTTATGGTGAAGTTTTGCCAAAACAAAATGGGGCGCCAGTACGTAGCGTAGTCCCATGGAAGTATGGCTTTAAGAGTGCAAAGTCGATTGTTAAAATCCGCTTTACAGAAGAAATGCCAAAGACAAGTTGGAGTCAATTCGATACTCGTGAATATGGGTTTTATTCCAATATCAATCCACAGGTAGAGTATCCTCGCTGGAGTCAGGTAACTGAGCGCCGTATTGGCGATCCCAAAGGTATCTTTGCACCAAAGATCACAACACAAATGTTTAATGGCTATGGCGAGCAAGTCGCTAGCATGTATACGGGCATGGATCTGAAGAAGTGCTATTAGTGATGAATAAAATGTATGCAGCACTTTTGAGTGCTTATCTGTTGGTACTGAGTTTTTCCGCTAATGGTCAAACTAACGATGCACCAGTCAAAACCATTTCCTCCTTAGATGTGCAGCGCTATATGGGTACGTGGTATGAGATTGCTAAATATCCAAATTGGTTTCAAAGGAAATGTATTGGTAATACCAAAGCCGTTTATTCGTCACGAGCTGATGGAACTTTGAAGGTACTTAATAGCTGTAAATCAGCCGACGGTAATCTTCTGGAGGCTGAGGGCACTGCTCGGCAGATTGGGGCTAAGGATTCTCTAAAGCTAGAGGTGCGTTTTGCACCTGCTTGGCTATCCTTTTTACCGTTGGTATGGGGAGATTATTGGGTTATTGATTTGGATTCTCAGGATCAAGAGGCAGAGTTATTAGTGACCCCCGCCGAGAGTGCCTCTGGATTCTTTCTAGAGCTCCTCAATTGGATCAGAAGGTTGACGAAGAGGTTCTGCAGCGTATTCAAAATCAACAATTTGATGTACGTAAACTAGAACTCACCTCCCAAATAAGCGCTTAGTCAATAAAAATCACTACAACATGACAGCGCAACTCTTACTGCCTGGGCTCGAAGTATTTGAGAGGGGTTGGCTCTCTGCAAATAATATTTTTCATTTCAGTGAGAACGATGTCTCGCTGGTAGATTCTGGTTATTTTGCTCACCAGGATTGCACACTCAACTTAGTCCGCAATGCTTTAAAAAAACATGGCTTGTCAAAGGTAAACAAGCTTGTAAATACTCACCTGCACTCAGATCATTGTGGTGGAAACGCAGCTTTAGCCAAAGAGTTTCATTGCAAGGTTTATATTCCACCTGCTGAAGAGGTCGCGGTTAAAAATTGGGACAGCAATCTTTTAAGTTATGACAATTTAGGACAAGAGTGCCCGCAGTTTGTTCACGACGAGTGATTGCTTCCAGGTGAGGCGATATCGCTCGGCAGATACTCTTGGCAGATATTGGCTGCACCAGGGCATGATCCGCATTCCATCATGCTATATCAGCCAGACCATCGCATACTGATTTCAGCAGATGCTTTATGGGAGGAGGGTTTTGGGGTTATCTTTCCTGAGCTTTGGGGTGAGGCTGGATTTGAAGAGGTGGCACAAACCTTGGATCTGATTGAGAGTCTGAAGGTCGACCTCGTTATTCCTGGGCATGGAACGATATTTACAGAGGTTGCTAAATCCTTAGCTATTGTGCGCGTTCAAGATTAGATTACTTAGCCTCTGATGCAGATCGCAACGCGCGTCATGGCGCCAAAGTATTACTCAAGTATCGTTTAGTAGAGTGGCGTACTCGAGATATAACGTTTGTCCATCATTGGATTGCTAATACGCCAGCATTAATTAGTGCAGCCAAAATGCTTAATGTGAATATGGATGAATTTACTCAGTGGTTACCAAAAGCCTTGGTGAAATCGGGAGCAGCAAAACTAGAAGGTGAAATGCTGATTGACCAGGCTTAATAGCACTTGATTGCTCGCATTAAAAAGTCAGCGCAATTTTTCCGTCCATTATCCAGTTATAGACCTGATAAATTTGAATTACTTGTTTAGCTCCACCAATCGCAACGAGTACATTTTTATTGAGACGTTGTGTCAGCATGTGGCATCAATCGGTACAAACCAACCTCCACCAGCTGCGTTATGCATCCCAAAAGCGAATCTGAGTGCTGGGACCTAAGTTCTTCAAGCCTACTGTTGAATATAATAGCTCAAGACGGCCTGCTAGTGGTGGCGGACTTGAATCCGCAGGCGCCTTTGTATTAAATTCGATCATATAGCGAGCCAAAGGAGATAGATCGGCTAGAACAGTATACCCCCGATCTGTTGGCACATATGAGGTGCTGATCTGTGGACCTGCTAGCCATTGTCCTGTATTATTAAAAGGAGCAACTATTCGAGCTCCAAGTTTGCCCAACCAACCTGCTTTACCACCCCAAATGGTGACCATGCCGTATTGGGAGAATAGGTACCAGTAGCTTGGGGCGGGTAATTAAGGGTCATAGCTTGCTGTATAGGCTGTATCTAGCCTTATGGTGCTGTGCCAATCACCAATATTTAAAGGGGTTGTAGTACCGCAACTTGAGCGTGTCGACATAGTTCTGAGAGCCATCGTATTCATGATAAGCTCAGAATTCCAGCGTACGATCTGGGGATTTTTCTTGCGACGCATTGATCAGTCGAAGCGCAGACATAGAAGAGTTCTGATCCTGAGCACTTACAAGGCTAGAAATTATGCAAAGTAAGGGCAGGGAAAATGTGCCCCTAAAAGTCATATAAGCAATAACATTAAATTACAAAATACTATTTGCCGAAGATGTCAGGAGGACGCATGGAACATACCGTATTGGTTACTGGTGCTACCGCAGGATGTGGTAAAGCCACTGCCAGATGTTTTTTTAGATAATAGCCATCAAGTGATTGCAGTTGGCAGAATGGCGGAGCGTTTATATGCTCTCAAGAATTCTTGACCAGCAGGACAGCAGAAAAAACTCCTCAATATTGTCCTTGATGTTTGCGACAGTACGCAGGTCGATGTATTAGAAAGCGCCTTACCAGCTGAAGTTTCCCAGGTAATGGTATTGGGCAACAATGCTGGCCTTGCTCTGGGTCTGGAGTCAGCCCATCTAGCAAAGATTTCTGATTGGGATCAAATGATTGATACTGATTATGAATGTAGGTTCGGTAGCAGGACTGCATCCTTATCGTCGTAGTAATGTTTATGGCGCAACGAAAGCCTTTGTTAAACAATTGAGCTTAAATTTACGTGCTGACTTGATTGGCACACCATTACGGGTTACCTGTATTGAGGCTGGATTAAGCTCTGGTACTGAATACTCTAATGTTTGCTTGAAGGGTGATGATGCTAAAGCCAAAAAGGTCTATGAAGGTGTTCATGCCTTAAGCGCCGACGATATTGCTGAAGCAATTTACTGGTCTGCTACTCTAGCCGCTCATGTGAATATCAATGTATTAGAAATCATGCCAGTTCAACAATCATTTGCAGGCACCTCATTGTATCGTGAAGAGCTTTAAGGCTTAGCTTTATTCCATTGGAATAAGCTTGGAGGATAAACACGCATTACAACTGGTCCATCAAAGTCCCAAGACTTACAGCTACCTAAGTAGGTTGGTGGCTTTTCACCGGTAGGGTCAAAAAAGCTCCTGGTATCGATTGATAGGCGGCTGTAGCAAGAGTCGTGAGTAGTTCGCGTAGATGCATACAGCCTTTGATTCCGCCTAGGTGGGCATCAATGGTTTTTTGCGCGCCAGCCCTTTCCAATCCGGGCGGCTCTAATGAGAGCATCCATCGGTGGAATGGCCGTTGAGCATTCAGCATGAGGTTGACCATCCATGACCACCTCCATGGTTTGCATAATAAACTTGGTTTAACGTAACGCGCACCCACATATCGTGAAAAGCTTCACCTGGCTCCCAAATCTTTGCGGTTGTTTGAAATGGGTTAGTTTTGAAATCCCTCAGGTGACCCTCAATGTCCCATAAGCCATCTTCTCTAGCGTTACCTTGAAAGCTGACGTCTCGAGTGTGTAATAAAGAACGCGGTTGTGGTTTGGTGAGTATAGGTAATCAAGGTATCAATGACTGTTTCAGCGATAATGAATTGCAAAAAATAGTGGAAACAAATATATGCAGCTCTGTAGTATCCTTTTTACATATGGCAAAACCGATTTCCCTAGAAAAAATTCTTTTTAGCCAAGGCTTTGGTACACGTCGCTACTGTAGTGATTTGGTATATGCCGATCTAGTCAAGGTAAATGGTGTATTGGCCGAAGATTCAGATGAAAAAATTGCTACAGACAATCTTGTCCTCAATGTAGAGGGTCAAGATTGGGAGTATCACGAGAAGGCATACCTTGCTTTTAATAAGCCCCCTCATTATGAGTGCTCACATAAAACGACGCATCACTCTAGTGTTTATAGCTTGCTTCCTAGCCTCTTTATAGAGAGAGGCGTGCAGTGTGTGGGTCGTTTGGACTATGACACTACCGGTCTTCTTCTGATTTCGGATGATGGTCAGTTCATTCATAAGATGACTACCCCTAAGAAAAATATTGGTAAGGTTTATGAGATCACAACTCCTGAACCCATGACTCAGAAGCAAATTGAGTGCTTGCTCAATGGTGTTGTACTAGAAGATGATCCCAAGCCTTGTTATGCAACGGCATGTCTGCAGCTATCAGAACATGTTTTAGCAATGACCATTGTTGAGGGACGTTGTCACAAAGTAAAGCGCATGATGGCAGCCGTTGGTAATCATGTTGCTGGACTTCATCGAACAGAAATTGGCGCCTATCGAATGCCAGCAGATCTAGCTGAGGGTGAATGGCGTTGGTTATATCCTGATGAATTAAAGCAACTCTCACAAAGTGTTGTTAGTTAAAGGAATGAATTTTGATTACAGATAGTCATCATTTGCAGCAAGAAATCCTTGCATGAACCCTCGGCTCCTCAGGAAAATCGATTGCACGCCTATTTATCTTTACTGATTTCAAGTAGGCATTTGAATTTATGACCCTATGCGCGCAACATGCAGAAGAGCTAGATCATCACCCAGATTGGTCTAATTCATGGAACAAGGTATCCGTTGGGCTGACTACCCACTCTGTAGGTACATTAACTAAGTTGGATATTCAGTTAGCCAAAGCCATGGATGTTATTGCCAATTAAGCAACCAAGAGCGTTTAGCGTTCATCGCCTTCATATTCTTCCTCATAAGGATAGAAGCCAATAGACCATAACCGACTTCGGTAGATATCATGCCATCTTCATCAAGCTTCATCAATTAAGTCAGTGAGACGGTCTTCTGTAGGCTCATTGAGTAGCTCCATTGCGCATTCGCAACCGTAATCAAAAGCGTCATCGTTCTGAGTTTGGTTTTCTTCAGTCATATATATATCCTTTGTCGAAGTTTCAGGATAGTAAATTACAGCCTTTATCGATAGAGATAAAGGATATAGATTTAGTGGAATCAAACCCACGCTGGATTGAGCTTGGTTTACAGTAATGTCTATGAAGTTCTTAAAGCCAATTATTTTTTTTACTTTGCCTAGTACCGTTGGCCCGTATCGTTTGGCTTGGCTTGGCTTGGCTGGGCCTGGACGACGGCTTGGGTGCAAACCCCATTGAATTCATTACCTGTTCTACAGGCACTTGGGCGCGCGAGTCTTTCTCTGTATCACGCTAGGAATGACCCCATTACATCTTTTCACTGGCTCAAGCTTCTGGATTAAGTTGCGTCGGATGCTCGGTTTATTTTGTTTCTTTTATGCATGCATTCACTTTTCCATATGGTTTTGGCTAGATCAGAATTTAGATCTTCAAGCGATGCGGAATGATGTAGTTAAGCGTCCGTTTATAATGATGGGCTTTTTGCCTTTAGTACTTTTAGTGCCGTTAGCAATCACTTCAAATCAATGGGCAGTTCGTTTTTTGGGTCGGCGCTGGGATCACTACATACACTCGTGTATTTAATAGCCTGCACTGCTATCGCTCATTATTGCTGGCATCAATCCGGAAAAAATGATTTGGATACTGTTTATATCTACGCTGTAGTTATCTTGTATTGCTGACTCTCCGAGTGCCCGTAATAAAGCATTTGCTTCAGAGAAGCAGGCCTTGAGCTCTTTAGAGCTAGGTGGTGTAGCGAACAATCAAGCGAAGTATCTCGACAAAATCATTCTGAATTTCCATGTGACCTCCGTATTGGAGGCTGATACTCCCACAAATCGGTAATACGCCAATGCGCTCAAGAGAAAGCGCCGAGTGTTGACTACATTATTTTGATAGATGTTGCCAATTGTGGTCGCTCGACTAGCAACGTAAAAATGAGAGGTACCTAGTGTGTAGGTGTCGTTAATTTTATAGATTGGGCCAAATTGTAAAGAGGTAGTTATGCAGGGCTACCCTACAATGGGCCCTATCAATAAACTCCTCTCAAAGCTAGCTCTATGCCTGATGATGATCTGGTTTCTCTGTTTTGGCACAGACCCCAGTAACTTCGGGAATGGAGTCTTATTCCCCATATACTCCTGCTGCGCAACTCCGGGAATTGAATAATCAACCTCTTGCACCTGTAGAGGGTCGGTCCCCTTGTGGACCTATTGCGCCGACCGCACAGGAATTTAATTTATCGAAAAAGCCGCCCGCCGGATGCATTATACTATCGGCAGCCAGAAGGCGAGGAAGAGGCTGAGGCCTTAGAGAAGCAATCAGCAAATCCCTATCAAGCCTCTAGACCAGTCATTACCTTTTAAGTTAGAACTAGCTCTGGAATTGAATCTAGTTGTAAGCGAGCCAGTGCTTCATCTGGAATGGCATTGAGCCAAGCATCAAATAATTCAGGACGTAAGGGCACCACGGTGCGTTTTTCATCTTCAGGCTTGTGTATACGTTTCATCACGGGATGGTTACCTGCATCAATTGTGAGCATCGAAAAAGAAACGATGAGTTCTCCAGTGTTTGGTTCGGTCCAGGTATCCCAGATGGAAGCAAGAGCCATTGGCTCATGATTAACTTGTTTGATTGCAGTACGCACTGCTTTACCAGTCTCATAACAAGGTTCATAAAAAGCCTCAGCCAAGGCTAAGGCGTAATGTCGCTTTGTCCAGGCATGCTTATATGATGGCTTTTTAGCAACGGTTTCCACACGGGCGTTATAGGTCTTTCTTCCAAAGGTTGCTTCTCTTGCCCAGGGGGTAGTAAACCAAAGCGCGCTAATCCAATAGCAACTCGGTCAGTGTTGTGACTTTTAAGAATGATTAGTCCGGGATACGTCGGAAAGATATCTTGAGCCGAGGTCATGGATAGATCTAGGTCAAAGTGGGTTTTTACCCATTCGGTATTGGCGGTTGTGAGGTATTGAACACACATGTGCTTATTTTACTGCTGCCAATAAGTTTCTCGTCGGTAGTATTGAGGCTAAATCTTAGAAAGATATCCGTATGAAAATATTTGCTTTTATATTTCGTTGTGTGGCGTTACGCTTGATAGTCATTGGTATGTTGACCGGCGCTACAGTAAACGGTACGTATGCTCAGAAAAGTGGTGTACCAATTAATGCCGCAGCATCTGTCAATGGCACCATTATTTCAAATAATATGGTCGAGCAGGGAATCAGGGTTGCCATCTCTCAAGGGTAAAAAGAATCCCCGGAACTGCGTAAGATAGTTATTCAAACGTACATTGAAGTTCTACTGCTTTCTCAGCAAGCTGAAAAAGATGGTTTAGCGAATTCTGAAAGAGCTAATACGCAATTAGCCATGATTCGCCAAAATTATTTAGCTGACCTAGAGATGTCTACCTATCTCGCACAAAATCCAATTACCGATGCAGATGTTCAAGCTGACTACAATCGTGAGATTACCTCTTTAAGTCCTCAGGGCATACTTTCGGAATACAAGGTGAGTGATATTGCTGTAGCGAGTGAGGTAGATGCGCAAGCAGCTCTTGCGCGAATTAAAAAAGGGGAGCCTTGTGACAAGGTGGCCAAGAGTGTTTTTTTAGCTCCTAATAAAGTGCAGGGTGGTGCAGTGGGTTGGATTTAATCGGAGCAACTTGCCCCACCATTGGCTTCTGTACTGACGTCTCTGTCTAAAGGTCAAGTTTCACCAGCACCGATTCAGATGCAGCAAGGTTGGTACTTCATTAAGCTGGAGGATAAAAAATCTAGCAAGCCACCTTCATTTGAACAAACAAAGCAAGCGATTTGTGCTGACCTAACTCAACGTAAGCAATTTGAGTACTTGAGCCAGATTGCCAAGATCATTATTCAGTAAATTGATGAGCGCATAAACATTGCAGTTTTCGCTCATGTTAAATAAAAAGGACCCTGCGCTCCTTTTTATTTGCGCTCTAAGGTAATAAAACTCAAGGTAATATCGCCTTCTGAACCCGGGGTACGTTCCACCTCTATCCACTCTGCTGGATTGGGAATTTCAAAAAAGGTATCGCCACCATCAACATCCAAATCAATTTCGGTAATGTAAAGTCGATCCGTTTTGTTAAAGGCTTGCTTGAAAAGTTGCTCGCCACCAATCACAAAAACACGTGCAAATTGACTTAAGCTTCTTAAGGCCTCATCCAAAGAACCAACCAACTCTCCGCCTGTTGCTGGGTAATTGCTATGCCTGCTCACTACAATATTTCTACGCCCTGGTAGTGGACGTCCAATCGACTCCCAGGTTTTTCGACCCATGATGACAGGGTGACCCATAGTGACACGTTTAAAAAACTGCAAATCAGCTGAGATTTTCCAGGGCATTTGGTTATCGCAACCAATTACATGATTGCGCGAGCGCGCAACAATCATTGAAATAGCTGGGTGGCTCATAAATAGGTTTCTTAAATTGCTACAAGAGCTTTGATGTGAGGGTGTGACTCGTAGCCAACAATTTCACAGTCTTCGAATTCATAATCAAATATAGAATTAGGTTTACGTAAAAGATTGAGTTTAGGTAGTGAAAAGAAGTCTCGAGATAACTGCAGTTCTACCTGTTCGAGATGATTGCTGTATAGATGGCAATCGCCACCCGTCCAGATAAGGTCGCCCACTTTTAAGCTGCACTGTTGCGCCATCATGTGCGTGAGCAAAGCATAGCTTGCAATATTAAAAGGCACGCCTAAAAAAATATCAGCGCTACGTTGATACAGTTGGCAAGACAGTTTGCCATCAGCCACATAGAACTGAAAGAAGGCATGACAAGGGGCTAAGGCCATCCGCGGAATATCGGCTACATTCCAGGCTGAGACAATAATGCGACGAGAGTCCGGGTTCTTTCTAATAGTCTCAACTACTTCAGAAATTTGATCGATGTGCTGACTATTGGGTGCGGGCCAGGAGCGCCACTGATATCCATAGATTGGACCTAAATCACCATCAGGTGCAGCCCACTCATTCCAAATGGATACGCCGCGTTCTTTCAGCCAATTATTGTTAGTGCTGCCTTTGAGAAACCAGAGTAACTCGTAAATGATGGGCTTGAGGTATAACTTTTTAGTAGTCACCATCGGAAAGCCATCGGCTAAATTAAAGCGCATTTGATGTCCAAATATCGATAGCGTTCCGGTTCCTGTTCTGTCGGATTTTTGAACCCCCTTGGTGAGGACTGTTTTCATGAGATCGTGATATTGACGCATAGGTATTTTGGCTAAAAGCAGTGATGTATTAATAAATTAAGGATAGCTTACTCGAATGTGGGTGACTTTACTCCGAGTGCCTTATGAAGCTTAGGGGAGGTGGCCGTATATTGAAGCTGAATTTGTTTATCAGGGTGTTCTCAGGTAGGCGGCAGCAGCAAAGGCAGCTAGGGCGGCCTCATGGAGGCCTGAGAGGATCAATTTTTTCTTGCTTGGGTCAAACATGAATGTCACCTACTGCATAAATTCTAGGAATACTAGTTTTAAATTTTTTCGGTATCTACGCAAACCTGTTTGCGGTCGATGTTAAGACCCCATGCAGCGATAGGGCCTAATTTTGGAGAGAGACCAAAAAATACGAGTAGATCATCAAGAGGAATTTGTTTTGCATCACCATCGATATTGGCCAATGTGATCTCGGAGAGTGGATAGTCTATGGTTTTGTAGTCTGTCACTTGCCCAATTAAAAGCGTCATCTGTTGATTGGCACAAAGTTCACGCATTCTAGCGATTGATTTTGGTACAGCGTTAAAGTCATCACGGCGATGGATCAGGATCACACTTGCAGCAATTTCTGCACAATGAATTGCCCAGTCTAAGGCTGTATCTCCACCGCCACAAATCACGACTCTCTGATTTGCAAACTGTTTAGGATTGTTGACGTGATAAAAACACTTGTTTTCCTACAAAGGCATCCATGCCCTCTAAGTTGATAGTTCGTGGCTGAAAGGCGCTCACACCACCAGCAATGAATACTGTTTTGCTTAGAAATTGATTGCCCTGAAAGGTGCTTACTAAAAAAGCGTCCGTCATCTTGTCGAGCAAGCTCGGTAACCTCTTGCCCTAGATACAATTGAGCACCAAATGGCTTAAGTTGTTTCAATAAATTCTTGGTCAGCTCACGCCCAGTGCAGACTGGAATGGCGGGAATATCGTAGATGGGTTTATCAGGATAGAGTTCGATACATTGACCACCGACCTCAGGAAGCGAGTCAATAACATGAGCCTTAATATTTAGGAGGCCTAATTCAACAACCTAACAGAGACCCACAGGACCGGCGCCAATGATGACAGCATCGGTTTGTGTGGGTGAATAAGACACACTTTTTGGCTAGTAAATTACTTTACCAACTGATCCAATTTGTTTTTTACGTCTTTCCATTCATCAGCCTCTGGAAGAGCTACTTTGGACTTCGTAATAGAGGTCCAGGAAGGGGAGAGGTCAGCATTCAATTTGATGAATGCTTGTTGGTCACCTGGCACGTCGTCTTCTGCGTAAATGGCGTTCACTGGGCATTCAGGGACACATACCGCACAGTCAATACACTCGTTAGGATCGATCACTAAAAAATTAGGACCCTCACGAAAGCAGTCAACTGGGCAAACATCAACGCAATCAGTGTATTTGCAACGGATACAAGCTTCGGTAACAACGTAAGTCATGGTGTTTTTGTTTCAAGAGCCCCAAACAACCGGGTGCTAAGTTATAAAAATTCAATTTTAGCCGAAATAGCCTATTTTTCAGGTGAAAGGGTCAATTTTTACTTGAGGTAAAGTCCCATCTATGAATACAACAACAAACACTCGAGCTAGCAACCAAAAACCCAAAATTTTGGTGGCAAGAGCCATTTTTCCTGAGGCTTTAGCCAAACTGGAGGAATCTTTTGAGGTTCGGTCCAATCAGGAGGATCGTATTTTTAGTCCTGAAGAGTTGCAAAAAGAACTCTCAGGGGTTGTAGGGGCTTTAGTCGCCGGCAGCGAAAGAATAGATGCCAATGCTTTGGTCAATGCCCAGGATCTAAAAATCGTTGCTAATATTTCTGTAGGCTATAATAACTTTGACGTACCTGCGATTACTGCTGCAGGCGTAATGGCCGCTAATACACCCGACGTATTAACTGATACCACTGCAGACTTTGGCTTTGCCCTATTGATGGCAACCGCAAGGCGAATTACTGAAGCAGAGCATTGGGTACGAGCAGGTCATTGGGATAAGTGGTCTATTGTGAATAACCCGCTTGGTATGGATTTGCATCACAGTACAGTCGGCATCATTGGTATGGGACGTATTGGCCAAGGTATTGCAAAACGTGCTTTGGGTTTTGGAATGAATGTGATTTATCACAACCGTAGCCATCTCTCTGATGGCGATGAAAAAGCTTGTGGCGCCAGGTATGTTTCTAAAGAAGAGTTGCTGCGCACTGCTGATCACGTGGTCTTGGTGATGTCCTACAGTGCTGAGAGTCATCATATGATTGGTGCTAAAGAAATTGCGATTATGAAATCGACCGCAACCCTGATAAATATTGCCCGCGGGGGTATTGTGGATGATGCAGCATTAGCTCAAGCGCTCAAAGAAAATAAAATTTTTGCAGCAGGTTTAGATGTGTTTGAGGGTGAGCCAAAAGTCCATCCAGATTTATTGAATCTCAGTAATGTCGTTCTTGCTCCTCATATAGCAAGCGCCACAGAAAAAACCCGTAGAGCAATGGTGGCTTTGGCGATTGATAATTTACGTGCAGCGCTTGATGGTAAAAAACCACCCAGCTTGATTAATAGTGCAGTTTATAAAGATTAGCTGATAAAAAATATTTTCAGCAATCAACAAGAAAGCGGAGTGATGCTCGGCTTTATTGTTTTACAGACATGTCTCGAACTGATATTTCGTGTGAATTTTTTATATTACTTACTCGGATTCGAGTTCTTCCGGAAGATCACGTAAAGCCAATTCAATCCCGCCGAATTTACCCGCTACCCAGTTATAGACCTTGCAGACAAGCCATAGTAATCCAAAGCCAAGTAAGGCATTGAGGATTAAAGCTGATAAGACAGTAAAACCAGGGATAGCACCATCACGAATAAAGGCTACAAATAGAGCTAATAAAACGATGGGAACGGAGAAGTAGAGGTATACCAAAACCAAAGTTTTGGCGGTATGCATAGGCTCGAGAAAAACGATTTCTTTTTTACTAAGTTTCATGATGACGCAATCTTAAAGCAGTCCATCAAAAAGTGCTACATCCACCCAATCTCCGGTGGCAACATTTCCTTGTTCCTGACTCAGGATGACAAAGCAGTTTGCTTTACTCATTGAGCGTAAAGCTCGGCGCCTTGGCTGCCAGTTAACCTGACTATTGGTTTCCCGTCTGCGCTACGCCCCAATATGGCGCGTTGAAATTCATTACGACCTGGTTTTTTTTGAATAGGTGTCTCAGCAATTGCTTGTGTCAGTGGTGGTTCAGTTTAGTTTGCGCCATTAAGTTGCAAGAGTGCCGCTCTGACAAATTGATAAAAGGTCGCCATGACTGCCACGGGGTGTCCAGGCAGACCCAAGAAAATGGTTTTGTATGCTCGAGTTTTGTCAGCTACAGGTTTGAGAACACCAAAAACCATAGGACGACCAGGACGCATGGCAATTTTCCAAAAGCCCACGTCACCTAACTTTTGCATGATCTGCTTTGTGAAATCTGCCTCGCCAACAGATACGCCTCCGGAGGAAATCAATACATCCGCCTTATTGACCGCCTCAATAAAGGCTTGCTTTAAAGAGGCAGGAGCATCGCGTCGCAGTCAATAATGTCTAAATTCAGTCGATTGAGTAAGCCCGTAAGACTATAGCGATTACTGTCATAAATGCTACCAGGATCTAGTGTTTGACCTAGGGGGCGAAGAAGCTCATCACCCGAAGAGAGGATGGCCACTTTCAGTTTTCGTTTTACTGGAAGCGATGAAATCCCTAAAGAAGCAGCTAAACCGAGATCAGAAGGTCGCAAGAATCGACCAGCAGAAATTGCTGGTTTATCCTTTTGCAAATCTTCGCCACGTAAGCGACGATTTTCTCCAAATTTGAGCTGATCTTGTTTGAACTCAATCAAGTGTTCATCGATATTTGCAGTGAACTCTTGTAGAGTTACGATGTTACAACCTGCTAGCATCACCGCTCCAGTCATCATCTTGAGGCTCTAAGCATGTACCATCAAAAGCAAAGCCATCCATAGCTGAATTATCTGCAGCTGGGACATAAATCGGTGAGAGAAGATCCAAAGCTAAGATTCGATCAATCGCTTGATCTAATGAAACCGTTTCGGTATCGGCAGGGTCATTCATGGTTGCCGCTTCTTGAAGGAGATTATTTACGAGTTCAGCAATCGCTTTGCGGGCGTCAGCAACATGTAGTGATGAGCTCAGAAGGAGTGGTTGATTGGGTGAGTGACTCATGTTGAAGCCTCTTCTAATAACTTGAGTTCTTCGGGTGTGTTGATGTTGGCAAATACTTGGGGGTCTTCAAAAATTACTGTGCTGCTGCGTAATTCTTTGAATTAGCGATCTATTTTGAGATCTTCTTTCAGCAGGAAAGCGGAAAGAGATTCTTGTAAGTTCCTACGCATTCAACAGAAAACGGGCTGTGCCCAAATTTTTCCATCCACTTCTTTGCTCGAGGCGTAAACCAACTGAAAATCACCACGATCCATCTCAGCCATTAATAATTCTGCGAGATTGCTTGGCAAAAGAGGTGAATCGCATGGTGAGGTGAAAAGATAGGGTGTTTTGCAGTGTATTAAGGTAACTGAAAATCCAGCTAGCAGACCAGAAAAATCAGGTTTCTCATCCATGATGACTGAGTATTCATAGCTCGCATACTTTGTGATGTTGCGATTGACATTAATGATGATTGTTTGAACCTGTGGTTTCAGCTTCGCGATAGCAGATTTGATTAGCGGTTTGCCATGAAATGGGATCAGTCCTTTATCAATATCACCCATGCGTTGTGCACGCCCACCAGCGAGAATGAGTCCCGTAATATCCTTAGTTGCAATCATTACCCACCAATGTATGACATTTCAACTTTACGATTGCCAGAGGAAAGATTTGTAGTTTGAGATCTCCGAATTTCTGAATAGTGATCATCTCGTGCTGACCATGTATTCATAACCGCATTAGCAATTTCTAAATCCGATTTACCTGAGCGAAGTAGTGTGTTGAAATCAAAGCCCTCATTGCGTGGAGATGAGTGCTCTAGTGCATTCATGGCAGAAGGTTTGAGTAACGGGCTGGAGATTACGCCAATTTCGCCAGAGCCATCGGAATAGCGCCAGCGTTGCATAACTTCACCGGAGTAGTTGGCTGAGATTGGTTCTAGTGGAAAAACTTGATTTATACGAGCAATCACTTCTTTGGAGGGTAGAATTTGCTGCATATTCCAGCCATTTGAGCTGCCTACATCCATGAATTCAATAAAACGCAGAATAACGCCACTGCCTTTAAAGTGCTTGGTCATCGCGACGATCTCATGGTCATCAGTTCTTTTTTAACAACCATATTCACTTTGATATTTTCAAAGCCTACGTCTTGTGCCGCTTGAATACTATCTAATACGTCAGCAACTGGACATTTTTTTGAAGATCTGGTCATCTAGACCATCAAGGCTTACTGTGAGTCTGGGAAGGCCAGCATCTTTTAATGCAGCTGCCTTTTTTCGCAAGATGCTCCCATTGGTAGTTAAGGTCAGGTCTAGTGGTTTTCCTTCAGTTGTCTGAATTTTCGACAGCATCTCAATGATGCGTTTCCCAATTCTTGCGTAAACGAGGTTCACCGCCAGTCAGTCGAATTTTTTCTACTCCCAGTATGGAGAAGATCGAGGTTAAGCGTATAATTTCTTCAAAACTGAGAAGTTCTTTATGCGCCAGGCAGGTAGGGATAGTTTTGATCAACGCCTTCCTTAGGCATGCAATAAGTACAGCGGAAGTTGCAATGATCTGTTATAAAAATTCGTAGGCCCCTTAAGGTGCGACCATGTCGCTTGCCATGTTGATGGCCAATAGACGGAATCAGACCTTTGCCTTCATCAAGGCGAATAGGGATCACCTTGGGTGATTGCTTTTTCAACCATATTCTCAGTTATAACTGAGAAACGGGGTTTCTGCCAAATATCCTTTTGGGATATTTGGCAGCCTGGAGAAATCAGCGTTAAACCGTTTTTTCTTGGCCACTGCTCTCAACTAAAACCATCGGGCCTTCTGGAAGTTGCGCTGCAGGTTTAGGTGCTCTACCTAAGTTTTGATTCACTGGCTCTGCTTGAATCTGGCTCTGTGCTTCAGCATGCTTGGATGAGTCGGTTGCGACCCAGATCATGCCGGCTGATTGTACGACGCTATGCAAAGGAGTTTCTTCAAGTGCCTGGAAGGTAACTGTAGGAAGTTCCGGTATAGGCTTACTAATCACTTCAACACTTGCAGTTGCCACAATAGCAACTGGCGCAGAGGACGAATCTGGAGCAGTAGAGGCGCTTTGTGTAGGGCGATGGGGTTGGCGTGGAGCGCGCGCAGGCCTTTCTTGTTTGGCTGCTGAAGATTTTATGTTACCAAAGCTCCTAATAATGTTCTGAATCGGCATGCTTGCAGATGCGCCAGCTATTCCGACAGGAGGACCAGAAAATGGGCTTACGGCAACAGTTGCTTGTTCCGCTGATACATCATTGCTACCTTCAGTTCGTTCACCACGTTCGCGTTGACCGCGACCACGTCCGCGGCGATTACGTCCGCGACCACGACGCTCATCGCCACTCGGAATAACCTCCACACTCGGGGCGACTTCTGTTGCAGGAGTTACTACCGTTGAATTAGCTTGACGTTCGGACTTTGGACCATTCTGATTGCGATTATTGCGGTTACAATTATTATTGCTATCCTCTGCTGGAGTCCCTTCAGCAGCATTGGTTGTTGGACGTTCGGTACGCTCGCCACGACGATTACGGCCACGATTGCGATTATTGCCATTACGACCTTGATTGCGACCGCGGGTATTAATAGGCGCTAGTTTCTCTTCAACTACTGGAGAAGAGCCAAACAGACTTTTAATAAATCCAAAGAAGCCACCAGAGCTCTCTGTTTGCGGGCCCTTCGCAGGGCGTGGCTGGCTTATTGGTGCAGGTTGTGTAGGAGTGATCCCTTTAACAGCTGCCTCAGGACGAGTTTTCACTTCGGCATCTTTATGGCTAACAGTAGTATCAGTCTCTAGTTCACGAGCAGCTTCTTCCGCCATCACATAGCTAGCTTTTTGATCGTCAAGACGAGGATCGTCATGACGCAAACGCTCTAGCTTGTAGTGCGGAGTTTCCAAATGTTTGTTCGGAACCATCAAGACATTCACTTTAAAGCGAGCCTCAATCTTAATTACCTCAGCACGTTTTTCATTCAAGAGGAACGCAGCTACTTCGACTGGTACCTGCGTATGAATTGCCGCCGTGTTCTCTTTCATTGCTTCTTCTTGGATGATGCGCAGAACTTGCAAAGCAGATGATTTAGTATCACGAATGTGACCAGTGCCATTACAACGTGGGCAGGTTACATGGCTATCTTCAGACAATGCTGGATGCAAGCGCTGCCGTGACATTTCCATCAGGCCAAATTTGGAAATCTTGCCCATTTGAACGCGTGCGCGATCATGATGCAGAGCATCGCGCACGTGGTTCTCTACATCTTTCTGGGCTTTACTAGACGCCATATCAATGAAGTCAATGACGATCAGGCCGCCCAAGTCACGTAAACGTGCTTGTCGAGCAATTTCATCGGCGGCTTCTAAGTTGGTACGAGTTGCCGTCTCTTCAATATCTGAGCCACGAGTTGCACGAGCTGAGTTGACGTCTACTGAAACTAATGCTTCAGTATGGTCGATCACAATTGCGCCACCCGATGGTAATGGAACGGTACGAGAGTGCGCAGTCTCAATTTGATGCTCAATTTGGAATCTAGAGAACAAAGGTACATCGTCTTGATATCGCTTCACACGAGGCAAGTTGTCCGGCATGACAACGGACATAAAGGCTGCCGCTTGTTCGTAGATGTCATCAGTATCGATGAGGATTTCGCCAATATCGGGCTGGAAGTAATCACGAATCGCACGAATGACCAAACTGGATTCAAGATAGATCAATAACGGCGCTGAATTTCCTTGAGCGGCTTCGTCAATCGCCTTCCATAACTGCATGAGATAACTTAAGTCCCATTGCAATTCAGTAGCATCACGGCCAATACCAGCGGTGCGAGCAATGATGCTCATGCCATCTGGAACTTCTAATTGAGACATTGCTTCACGTAGTTCTTGACGGTCTTCACCCTCAATGCGGCGGGATACGCCGCCTCCACGTGGATTGTTTGGCATCAAGACTAAATAACGGCCTGCCAAGGAAAGAAATGAGGTTAGCGCCGCACCTTTTTGGCCGCGCTCCTCTTTTTCTACTTGAACAATGATTTCTTGACTTTCCCGCAATGCATCCTTAATGGAGGCGTTGCGGACATCAATACCCTCGTTAAAGTAAGAGCGAGCAACTTCCTTGAAGGGTAAGAATCCATGACGTTCTTCGCCGTAATTGACAAAGCAAGCCTCAAGGGAGGGCTCAATGCGGGTAATAACACCTTTGTAAATATTGCCTTTGCGTTGTTCACGTCCGGCAGTCTCGATATCGATATCAATGAGTTTTTGACCATCAACGATGGCAACTCGCAACTCTTCTTGTTGAGTTGCATTAAACAACATGCGTTTCATAACACTCTCCTATAGAGGAGGGTGACCTTGCGCGCTGCGTTAGGAGACAATTTATACCGCTTGGGGCTAAGCTCAAGGCGGTTATTGAGTGTGGATCTTACAAAAAGCTAGGCAGTTTTTACCTAGTTCACCCATTTAACGGTTGGTTAAATCGGTGTCACACTTGACGATCGCCGCAGAGACCTCCTTTAGGTCATCAATGCAGGCGCGCGCCTGAAAACTGTCTTCTAATCGCGGGTCGCGGCATATGGCACACCAACCCTGCGCCTCATTACAACGGGGGAGGGGCAAC
Source organism: Polynucleobacter necessarius (assembly GCF_900095185.1). Classification (NCBI taxonomy): domain Bacteria; kingdom Pseudomonadati; phylum Pseudomonadota; class Betaproteobacteria; order Burkholderiales; family Burkholderiaceae; genus Polynucleobacter; species Polynucleobacter necessarius. The sequence goes on from NZ_LT606948.1 coordinate 1,017,999, forward strand.
CCCGGGGGTCTATTTAAGGACGACTCCAAGCTCCACGATTCAAACCTGACTTCAGGTTGGGATCACGCCCAAAATTGGCTAGATCATTGATTATACGGCACAAGTTGCGTGACAATGGGGTATTGTTGAGTCCCTTGTCATCCCTCGCCGGGGATGCAAGAGAGATAAATCATGAAATCCGAGCCCAATTCCAAGCCTGCCAAGGTTAAAACATCCAATACCTCAGCGCCTACTGCGGTACATCTTCAGACTATTAGTCCAGAAGAGGCTGGGCAACGTTTGGATGACTATTTGCTACGCTGGGCTAAAGGTGTTCCTAAAAGTCACGTTTACCGCATTATTCACTCGGGGGAGGTGAGGGTCAATAAAAAGCGGGCTGAACCAACCACGCGCCTAATTGAAGGGGATGTGGTGCGAGTACCACCTGTCCGAATGGCTGAACCCTCTCAAATGGCAGCCGTTAATACTGCTCAAACCAAATCGCGTGCACATAGTTACTCTGACAAAATGCCCATCCTGTTTGAGGATGAAGCACTATTAATAATGAATAAGCCAGCGGACTTGGCGGTCCATGGTGGATCTGGCATTGCTCTGGGGGTGATTGAGACCTTGCGGATTACTCGTCCAGAACTAAAGTTTTTGGAATTAGTTCATCGCTTAGATCGCGACACTTCAGGGGTACTGCTTTTGGCAAAGAAGCGAAGTGCTTTAGTAGAACTGCATCGCCAAATTCGTGAGGGCCAAACAGACAAACGCTACTTCTTGCTTGCACATGGTGAAATTATCCAAGGTGCGCAAACCATGCAACTCAAATACCCTCTGCATAAATATCTTCTTCCGAATGGTGAGCGTCGTGTCCGAGTTGATCCAGATGGTTTACCCAGTCACACCGTCTTACGCGTAAACAAAACACTCCAACGTGAGGGTGCAGCAATCACGTTGGCTGAAGCACAACTTAAGACTGGTCGTACTCATCAGATTCGAGTACATCTCCAAAAATTAGGCCATGCTATTTTGGGCGATGACAAATATGGCTTTGAAGATTTAGATAAGCAGATTAAATCGAAACGACTTTATCTACACGCTCATTTGGCTGGTTTCACCCATCCACGCTCTGGCGAGAAGATGCGAATTGAGTCGCCATTACCTTCTGAATTTGTCGCCATGATGAATACTTTTGAGCAGTCAAACTAACAATGCCTCAAACCAATAAAGCAAGTCGACCTTATGACCTGACAGTGTTGGACTTGAACCATCATGGATTCCACGCCAACTATCGTGCATTGCATTCAGCAATGCTTGTTGCTGCGCTTTGGGGTTTAAAGCGCCAGACGACAAGTTAGCAAGCTCAGTGATTGGTTTAGGTATTCAGGATTCTTTACGCAGAGCGGTTCCTTGGATTGAGCCAATTCATTTTCAAAATCTAACGGAGCGTTTTCGTTATCACTACTGAGCAAAAGATCATGAGCTCCATTTATTTATCGACATTCGTGAGCTTTTGGAGGATCTACATGCCAAGCAGTACTTATTAGGGGTTGCAACCGGAAAGTCACGCGTAGGTTTAGATCGATCTCTTAAGTATCATCAAATAGGCCATCTTTTTCATGAAACCCGCACCGCTAATGAATCGTTCTCTAAACCTCATCCGGGGATGCTTCTAGAGTTATCGGATGTTATGCAGGTGCCCACTCGCCGTATGCTCATGATTGAAAGATACCACGCACGACCTAGAGATGGCAGCTAATGCGGGCGTCGATGCGGTGGCAGTCACTTATGAAGCGCATCCTCCAGATGCCTTTGAGGGCTTCACGCTCTTTGGCCCATGTTAATAATGTTGCGAAACTTTCGCAATAGCTTAACAATACACTGCAACACTAAGGAATTAAATCGATGGAAAACACTCAAGGCCCGAACTGGGAGCGCCAAGCTCTCGAACATCTTTTATTGGAGAATTTAAAAGAGACGCGCAAGGCGCGTCGTTGGAAAGCGGTATTAAGAATTTTGACTCTATTAGTTGTTGTGGGGGTCCTACTTGCCGTATTTGATTTTCATCTGCCCGGCAACGGCATGGGAGCCGAAAAACACACTGCTCTAGTGGCTCTAGAGGGAGAAATCTCCTCTAGCTCAATGGCCAATGCTATGAATATCAATTCATCTTTGTTGGCAGCATTTGAGAGTGAAAGTAGTGCTGGTGTTGTATTGAGGATCAATAGTCCTGGCGGTTCTCCTGTGCAGGCGGGGATGATTAATGATGAAATTCACCGCTTGCGTAAGCTGTATCCCAACAAACCCTTTTATGTTGTGGTGGAGGATATTTGCGCGTCTGGTGGTTATTACGTTGCCGTAGCTGCAGATCAAATTTTAGTTGACAAAGCAAGCCTGGTTGGATCGATTGGTGTGATGATGGAAGGTTTTGGATTTACTGGTTTGATGGAGAAGTTAGGTGTAACCCGTCGCATGATTACCTCAGGCTCTAATAAGGGCATGCTGGATCCTTTTAGCAAAGAAAATCCAAAGCAAGTAGAGATGATCAAAACCATGATTGATGAGATTCATCAGCAATTTATAACAGTCGTGAAAGAGGGTCGTGGTGATCGGTTGAAAGAGGTGTCAGACTTATTTTCTGGGCGTGTTTGGAATGGCGAACAGGCGGTCAAGATTGGCTTGGCTGATGACTACGGCACAGTTGATACTGTTGCGCGTGATATTTTTAAAGCGCCCGATATTCTTGACTACACCATGAAAGAAAACTTTGCAGAACGGGTGGCTAAGCGCTTTGGTGCTGAAGTTGGAACTGCTGCAGGTAAGGCCTTAGTGAAGACGCCTGATCTCAAGTAAATGAAGAGCTAAAACAGCAAAGCTCTAGGCCAATAGTAGAAATACTGTTGGCCTATTTTGTAACGAGGTACAGGCAACTTCATTGGCATAACGTTTACGTCATTCGGCAATTGAAAGGGTTGTAATCATTTCCGAACGCAGACTCAGATCGACTCCAAGGCAAAGCAAGCTTTGAGGTGCTAATGAGTTAATGCAGGTCATCAGCATGGCGTACGGTAGGGTGTCTCAATCCAAAGTTGGGTTTGCTGTAGTTTTTTGGATTCTGCTTCAAGCAACTTGAGTTTGGCTGTGCGCTCCCGAGTGCCTTGAGGTAGGTAGCCCTGAAAAGCAAAGCGCTGGCCATTGAGCTCCCTGGCCATCAGTCCCAATAAAATTGAGACTGGTCCCACCAAGGGCTTTACTTTGGCTCCCAGTTTGTGCGCTGCTACGACTAGCTCTGCACCAGGGTCTACAACGCCGGGCACTCCCACTTCGGACATCAAGCCCATATCGTTGCCAGCGAGTAAAGGCTTCAATAAATCTGCTGGCTTTATCGAGTCACCATACTTTTTGCATTGCGTGCGGCGCGCCGGGCCATTCGCTCATCTGCATTTCTTGAATCGTGCAGACTGATGGCTCTATAGTGTCAATTGATTTCAATAGGGTAGGGCGCGGGCAGTTTTGGCATCCTCCACAATCCAATGTCTGAGTCTGGCGGATTGCGTAATTGTTTCAGCAGGAAGTACCCACGGCAATTGTTCGGTGCGACCTTCATCACCTAAGGTATTGGGAACTAAATACAAAGTGCCGAGCTTAGTCATAAATTATTTTTCGAGAAATTCTTTTCGTTGGATTGATTTGATTCTGCTTTAGGTTTTTTGGGGGGATCACAAAACCTGCGTCGCGCAGCAAACCTGTTAATGCAATCAGCGGCAAGCCAATGAGGGCGGTTGGATCATCGCTTTTGATGGCTTCCAATAGGCTGATACCCAGACCCTCTGATTTAGCGCTGCCTCCACAATCATAAGGCGCTTCGGTTAGCAGATAGGCTTCTAAAACGCTATCTGGAAGCTTGCGAAAAGTGACTTCGGTTGGAATGCATAAGGTAGTTTGTGTGCCACCCTTCATCAAACACAAAGCGGTTTGAAAAATGACAGTTGCGCCACGCATGAGTTGTAACTGGGCTAGCGCCATTTCAAAATTTCCAGACTTGCCAATTGCTGCACCATGCAGATCGGCAACTTGATCTGAGCCAATGACCCATGCATGAGGATATTTTTTGGCAACTGCGGCAGCCTTAGCATGCGCGAGACGTAGCGCTAAATTTAAAGTGCTTTCTCCAGTAAGCGGGGTCTCGTCTACCTTGGGTGAAACAACTGCAAAAGGAATGCGCAGGCGCTGTAAAAGTTCGCTGCGATATTGAGACGTAGACGCCAAAATAAGAGTTGGGTTTGCGGTGCTACTCATAGAGTTCTGTGCTTTCGGGCTGGCATTCATTTAGACTGATGCTATGAATCGTCATCAAGTTTTACCTCACGTTGAGCTATCTTCAGAGCCTAACGCTTTAAAGAAGGTAGATTGTTGCGCTCCACAATCTTATAAGGGTACCGGCTTTTTAAGCATTACAGATATGCCAAGAGTGGCTGATGAAGCTTCTACCAAGCTCCCCGGTGATGGTTTTGATTGGATCGTGCAAACCTATTTTAAAGATTCTCCTGGAAGCGAGCCCCATCAAATCCTGGAATTAGGTCTAAAAGGACGGCTATACCTGGTTTGCCAGCGTTGCTTACAGGACTGCGTAGTCGATTTAGATGAAAAGTGCCGATTCATCTTGATGAATTCGGAAGCCGAGGCTGATGCCTACCCAATTGAGGATGAAGAGCAAGAGCCTTTGGTGGTCAAGCAGCATTTCAACCTCTTAGAGACCATTGAAGACGAGGTTTTGCTGTCTTTGCCACTGATTCCAAAGCATCCTGAGGGTTTTTGTGAGCCCCATGCCACAATTTTCGGGGATGTGGGAGATGAACAGCCCGAAAATGAGCGTGAAAACCCCTTTAACGTATTGAAAAATATGAAGAAAAACTGAAATGTGGGGTTTGCTCTCAATTGTTGTTTTAGACTCCCAGTGTCGATAAATCAAGCATTTAGATACTTTTCCATGCTAGAATGTTGCCTTGCTTAGGAGTTCAATATGGCCGTTCAACAAAATAAAAAATCACCTTCCAAACGTGGCATGCATCGTGCGCACGACTTTTTGACCGCACCTGCTACGGCTGTTGAAGCCACAACTGGTGAGACTCATTTGCGCCATCACATTTCACCTAACGGCTACTATCGTGGTCGTAAAGTTGTTAAAAACTAAAAACGACTAATTTTTTTTAGTGTAAACAGATAGAAGCGGCTAAAGTTAAGGCCGCTTTTTCTTGGATAAATCACTTACAGCAATCAATCAGTTTATGTATGAGCGTTACTCTAGCTATTGATGCCATGGGCGGAGATCACGGAGTCGTTGTGACGGTTCCGGCCGCCTGCGATTTTTTAGAAAAACACGCTGATGTGAAGACTGTTCTAGTGGGTGATTCTGATTTAATCAAGCAGGTTTTGAGTAAAACCCCACAAGCTCCAATGGAGCGGATTCAAATTATTCCCGCCAGTGAAATTGTCTTGATGGATGACCCCATCGAAGTTGCCTTGCGTCGCAAAAAAGACTCTTCTATGCGAGTTGCAATTGAGCAAGTCAAGGAGGGAAACGCAGATGCTGTGATCTCCTCCGGCAATACTGGAGCGCTAATGGTGATTTCTCGTTTTGTTCTCAAAACCCTTGAGGGTGTCGATCGTCCAGCGATCGCTACCGCGATTCCAAATGAGTTAGGGTGTGGCACAACGATGCTTGACCTGGGTGCCAATGCTGACTGTGAGCCTATGCATTTAGTACAGTTTGCGCAAATGGCAAACGTGATGGTGCAAATAGTGGATGGCAAATCCAATCCCTCAATTGGTCTTCTCAATATTGGCGAAGAAGTGATTAAAGGTAATGAGGTTGTAAAGCAAACAAGTGAATTATTACGTCAATCCTCGTTAAACTTTTATGGCAACGTAGAAGGCAATGACATATTCAAAGGTACTACTGACATCGTAGTATGTGATGGCTTTGTAGGCAACGTGGTGCTAAAGGCGAGTGAAGGTTTGGCAAAAATGATGAGCGGTATGATTCGGGAAGAATTTAATCGTTCGTGGCTCACTAAGTTGATGGCGATTTGCGCAATGGTTCCTTTGCTCCGCATTCGTAAATGCGTTGATCATCGTCGCTATAACGGTGCGGTACTACTGGGCTTACGCGGCTGTGTGATTAAAAGCCATGGCTCAGCCGATCGCTTCGCGTTTGGCTTCGCTTTAGATCGCGCCTACGAAGCAGCTAAAAACCGCATGGTTGAGCGTATTGCTGCAGCCTTCGTAGTGGAGACAAATGTATGAGTATTTTTGCACGAGTAGCCGGCACTGGAAGTTATCTTCCTGAGATGCGTTTGACCAATCAGGATTTGGTGGAGCGACTTGCTAAAACTGGTCTGGAGACCAGTGACGAGTGGATAAAAACACGTAGCGGTATTTCAGCGCGCCACTTTGCTGCTGCAAATGAGCTCACCAGTGATCTGGCTGAGAAAGCAGCTCAAGCAGCGCTTGAGAGCGCAGGAGTCACTTCAGCAGATTTAGATCTCATTATTTTAGCCACCTCTACACCAGATCATTTGGGTGGTTTTCCAAGTACTGCTTGTGTGGTGCAAGATAAATTAGGTGCCCATACATCTTGCGCAGCTTTCGATGTTCAAGCAGTTTGCGCAGGGTTCACTTATGCGCTTGCTATTGCTGATGCATTTATACGTTCTGCAACATATAAAAAAGTATTGGTGATTGGCGCAGAAACTTTTTCGCGTATTCTTGATTTCCAAGATCGCGGTACTTGCGTCTTATTCGGTGATGGTGCTGGTGCGGTTGTACTTGAAGCCTCTAGCGAGGCTGGCATTCTCTCATCAGCATTACATGCTGATGGCAGTCAAAGAGATATTTTGTGTGTTCCAGGACGCGCTGCTAATGGCGAAGTTCATGGCTCTCCGTTTATGATAATGGATGGCCAAGCGGTTTTTAAACTTGCTGTTAAGGTATTGGAGCAAGTGGCTCACGAAGCCCTTGATAAAGCCAACCTCAAACCTGAGCAGATTGATTGGTTGGTGCCCCATCAAGCCAATATTCGTATCATGGAAGGCACAGCAAAGAAGATGGGTATGTCCATGGATCAAGTGATTGTGACTGTGCATGAGCACGGCAATACTTCTGCAGCATCCATTCCTCTGGCCTTAGACTCTGGCGTGCGTTCAGGTTACATTCAACGTGGCCAGCATTTATTACTAGAAGGCGTTGGTGGCGGGTTTGCTTGGGGTGCAGTAGCAATCAAATACTAATCAAAGTTCAATATTTTTTAGCCATTCCACTTTTTAATTTCCACGCTTTATTTATCGAACTCTTCTCATGACATTTGCATTTGTATTTCCTGGCCAAGGCTCTCAATCTGTTGGCATGCTTAACTCCATCGCGCAACGTCCAGAAGTTTTGGCGACATTACAGGAGGCCTCAGAAGCATTGAGTGAGGATGTTGCACAGCTGATCTCTGAGGGGCCTGCGGAGGCATTGTCTTTGACGACCAATACTCAACCGGTCATGCTGACTGCGGCTGTAGCTTTTTACCGTGCCTGGTTGGCTGCCGGTGGACCTGCTCCTAAGGTAATGGCGGGCCACAGTCTTGGCGAATATTCGGCATTAGTTGCAGCTGGCGTAATCACCTTTAAAGATGCCGTACCTTTAGTGCGGTTTCGTGCAGAAGCAATGCAATCTGGAGTACCAGTGGGTACTGGCGGCATGGCGGCTATTCTCGGATTGGATGATGCGACAGTTATCAAAGTTTGTGCTGAAGCAAGCGCAGTGTCGGGTGGAGTTGTAGAAGCAGTCAATTTCAATGCGCCTGGGCAGGTGGTTATTGCTGGTGCCAGTGATGCGGTAACCAAAGCATGTGGGTTATTAAAAGCCGCAGGCGCGAAACGAGCCTTGCCGTTGCCAGTATCAGCACCATTCCATTCTTCTTTGCTGCAGCCTGCCTCTGAAAAACTCAAAGCTTATTTAGCTAATATTGAATTTAAGGCGCCCACTATTCCTGTGATTCATAACGTGGATGTGGAGATTTTGCATGATCCATCAGCAATTAAAGATGCGCTAGTGCGTCAAGCTGCTAAGCCTGTGCGTTGGCAAGAAACCATTCAGGCGATGGCTGCACAAGGTGTTACACAAGTTGTCGAATGTGGTCCAGGCAAAGTGCTAGCGGGCCTAACTAAGCGTATTAATGATCAAGTGACTGGTATGCCAGTATTTAATGAAGCGAGTTTGAATGAGGTTCTAGCTAGCCTTAAATAAAATGAAGATGCAGTAAATCCATTCAATAGCCTACAGAAAATAACGGAAGATAAACATGAATCTCGACTTAAGCGGACAAATTGCCTTGGTAACCGGTGCCTCACGTGGTATCGGTCAAGCGATTGCAGATGAGTTGGTCAAGTGTGGTGCCAAAGTGATAGGAACTGCTACTTCTGAGAGTGGCGCTAAAGCAATTGACGAGCGTTTAAAGTCATCAGGTGGGGCTGGTAAGGTATTAAATGTGACAGCACCCAACTCATGCGAAGAAATCATTGATGTGATTGTGAAAGAGTATGGTGGCATCCATATTTTGGTGAACAACGCTGGTATCACTCGTGATAATTTGGCGATGCGTATGAAGTCTGAGGAATGGACTGATGTGATTGATACCAATTTAAGTTCTGTTTTCCGTCTTTCACAAGCAGTCATGCGTCCTATGATGAAGGCCCGTGGCGGTCGGATCATTAACATCACATCGATTGTTGGACACATGGGAAATCCTAGCCAAGCAAATTACGCTGCTGCAAAAGCGGGTGTTTCTGGAATGATGCGTGCTTTAGCACGTGAAATTGGTAGCCGAAATATCACTGTCAACTGCGTGGCCCCGGGATTTATTGATACTGATATGACTCGTGCCTTGAGTGAAGAGCAACAAAATGCACTAAAAGTGCACATTCCTTTGGCGCGTTTGGGTAGCCCAGAAGATGTAGCTCAGGCTGTCGCATTTTTAGCCTCTCCAGCAGCTGGATACGTTACGGGTAATACCCTACATGTCAACGGCGGACTCTATTTAGCCTAACGGCTAAGCGAGGATTTAGTCATTTTTTGGTGGTTTTGCTAGATTGTTCCGCCAAGCTGATAAAATCCTTTCATCGTTTTTTTACAACCCTTGGGGGACTTAATGGATAACATCGAACAACGCGTTAAGAAAATCGTCGCTGAGCAATTGGGCGTCGCAGAGGCAGATATCAAAAATGAATCTTCTTTTGTGAATGACTTAGGCGCTGACTCTCTTGACACTGTTGAGCTGGTTATGGCTTTGGAAGATGAATTTGGCATCGAAATTCCTGATGAGGAAGCCGAAAAAATTACCACGGTTCAGCTCGCGATCGACTTCGCTAAATCAAAAGCTCAGGCTTAATTCCCTAGCTTAGGTATTACTATGTCAGTATCAAATGGCCGACGCCGGGTAGTAGTCACCGGCCTTGGCCTCATTTCACCTATTGGTAATTCGGTTGACGTAGCTTGGTCTAATTTGCTTGCAGGCAAATCAGGTATTGCTACGATCACGAAGTTTGACCACACTCCACTGAGCGTTCATTTTGCTGGAGAGGTGAAAGATTTCAACGTCGAAGAGTATGTTTCTGCCAAAGAAGCACGCCATATGGATACCTTTATCCATTACGGCATTGCTGCTGGTACACAAGCTGTGCGTGATAGCGGTTTAGAGATCACTGAACAGAACGCTGAGCGCGTCGGTGTAATGGTGGGCTCTGGTATCGGAGGTTTGCCAATGATTGAGGAAACGGGTGCTGAGTTACTGGCTCGTGGTCCTCGTCGCATTTCACCTTTCTTTATTCCTGGCTCGATCATTAATATGATTTCAGGGCACCTCAGCATCTTGTTCGGCCTTAAAGGCCCAAACGTTGCGGCGGTGACAGCGTGTACAACTGGCCTACATAGCATTGGTTTAGCTGCACGTTTGATCCAATACGGCGATGCTGATGTCATGATTGCTGGTGGTGCTGAATCTACGATTTCCGCCTTAGGAGTTGGTGGTTTTGCTTCTGCAAGAGCGCTTTCTACCCGTAATGATGATCCTGTAACTGCATCACGGCCTTGGGATAAAGACCGGGATGGTTTTGTTCTGGGTGAAGGTGCTGGTGTGATCGTTCTAGAAGAATGCGAACATGCAAAAGCCCGTGGCGCCAAAATCTATTGCGAGCTACTTGGCTTCGGTATGAGTGGTGATGCGTATCACATGACTGCCCCAAATATGGATGGTCCGCGTCGGTGTATGGTCAATGCCATGCGTGACGCTCAATTAAACCCAGATCAAATTCAGTATTTGAATGCTCACGGGACGTCTACGCCTTTGGGTGATAAGAATGAAACTGAAGCGATCAAAGCCGCATTAGGTGATCACGCTAAAAAGACTGTTATTAACTCCACCAAGTCCATGACTGGTCATCTTTTAGGTAGTGCTGGTGGCTTGGAGTCTGTATTTACAATTTTAGCACTCCATAACCAAAAATCACCACCTACTATCAATATCTTCAATCAAGATCCTGAGTGTGACTTGGACTACTGTGCCAATACTGCTAGGGATGTGAAAATTGACCATGCCGTCAAAAACAATTTTGGCTTTGGGGGTGCTAACGGTACCTTGATTTTTGGCAAACTGACCTAATATTCATAATATCTCCATTGTTGGTTTTCAACAAGTAAGTCTATAGCATTATGAAATAAGTTGTTAATTGCGCTCGTGGGCTATCTTTGGCCTTTGGTAATTTACATTTGTCCCGCCAGCTTCTGCACAAAATCCTCGGGTGACGATTCCTGATTTTGCAGACTTAGTCGAGCGCGCTAGCCCAGCAGTTGTTAATAACAACTGAAAAAGTAATGGTTCAGCAAGCACAAGGCGGTATCCCTGGTATGCCAGGGGACCAAGCTGACTTTTTTTGGCATTTCTTTGGTGTACCTATTCCAGGTTTGCCAAATAGCCTAAAGCAAGCACAACCTAACTCTGGTAAGCCACAAGAGGCGGATCGTGGTGTGGGGTCCGGTTTTGTTATTGCAACTAATGGTTTGCTTTTGACAAACGCGCATTTGGTTGAGGGCGCTACAACGATTTATGTCACGCTTACCGATAAGCGTGAATTTAAGGCCAAGTTACTTGGAATGGATAAGCGTACTGACGTAGCGGTAGTAAAAATTGAAGCCCGTGATTTGTCTAAGTTACCTCTAGGAGACTCCTCAAAAGTACGTGTAGGTGTGAATGGGTACTCGCTATAGGGTCCCCCTTTGGTCTTGACAATACTGTGACGGCAGGCATTGTGTCTGCTTACCTTTTATTCAAACTGACGTGGCGGTGAATCCAGGTAATGCAGGTGGTTCCTTATTTGAAGGCGACCGGTCAAGTGATTGGTATTAACTCACAAATTTTCAGTCGCTTGGGTGGCTATATGGGCATCTCTTTTGCAATCCCGATTGATGAGGCCATGCGGGTTGCGGATCAATTGCGCACTAATGGCAAGATGACTCGTGGTCGTATTGGTGTTGCTCTGGACGAGATGACTAAAGAGGTTGCTGAGAGTTGAGGATTAGGTAAACCTCGCGGTGCTTACGTGCGTAATGTTGAACCTGGTGGACCAGCTGCTGCTGGAGGAATGGAAGCGGGAGACGTGATTCTCAGCTTCAATGGCCGTGACATTACCAAATCCACTGACCTACCAAGAGTAGTGTGGTATACCATAGCATTAGTACAAGTATGGCGTAAAGGAGGTACTCGTGATTTGATGGCAACCGTACTCTTGGAGTTGCCGTATCCGAACTATCAAATGCCAAGAAGAAGGATTGGAGCATAAAGGGGTAGAGTTGAAGTCACTGGTGCAGGCGATGGTCCTTTGGCTAGAGCTGGCATACGTCCTGGAGATGTCATTATTCGGGTTGCGGATACCGATGTGACGAGCGTCAAGCAGTTTGAGTCGCTGGTCAAGAGTCTAGACTCCAATAAGGCAGTCCCAGTCTTTATTCGCCGTGTGGACAGCGCTTTTGGCAGTCCTTGGTAAGACCTAAATCACCCTATTTGGCCCTAAAAGAGGGGTTTGGCGCCTTTTGGGCGCCACCCATTACAATCACTTTAAGACGACTTTTTGCAGCGCATCATTGTGGTGCGTTCTGACAAGGCGTTTTTTGAATGACTTATTAAGATGCTATGGATTTAATTCGCAATTTTTCTATCATCGCCCATATTGATCACGGCAAATCGACGCTAGCTGATCGCATTATTCAACTCTGTGGTGGTCTTTCTGATCGCGAAATGGAAGCGCAGGTGCTTGACTCCATGGATATTGAGCGGGAGCGTGGTATCACGATTAAGGCTCAGACAGCTGCCTTAAATTACCAAGCCAAAGACGGCAAGATTTACAACATCAACCTCATTGATACACCTGGACATGTTGACTTCTCGTATGAAGTCAGTCGTTCCTTGTCGACTTGTGAAGGAGCTTTGCTCGTAGTCGATGCTAGCCAAGGGGTTGAGGCTCAGACAGTTGCTAACTGTTATATGGCGCTTGAATTAGGTGTTGAGGTTGTGTCGGTACTCAATAAGATTGATTTACCTCAAGCTGATCCTGACCGAGCAAAAAAAGAAATTGAAGATGTCATTGGTATTGATGCATCTGAAGCGGTTACCTGCTCTGCTAAGACAGGCATGGGTGTTGAAGAGGTGATCGAGGAGATGATTGCAAAGGTACCTCCACCAAAAGGTAATCCATCTGATCCATTGCAAGCTTTGATTATTGATTCGTGGTTTGACAACTACGTTGGCGTTGTTATGTTGATACGAGTAGTCAATGGCACCTTAAAATCAAAAGAAAAAATTACACTAATGGCTAATGGCTCAAGCCATTTAGTAGAGCACGTGGGAGTATTTAGCCCTAAGTCAGTAGATCGCCCGCAATTATCTGCAGGTCAAGTAGGCTTTGTGATCGCCGGTATTAAAGAGTTAAAAGCTGCCAAAGTTGGCGATACTGTTACTCACTCTCCTGGTCAACAAGGTCGAGGACCAGCTGCTGAGCCTTTGCCTGGTTTTAAGGAGGTAAAGTCCCAAGTATTTGCAGGCCTTTATCCAGTAGAGGCCAGCGAATATGATCAATTGCGTGAATCTCTCGAGAAACTCAAATTAAATGATGCTTCTCTTTTGTATGAGCCAGAGGTGTCACAAGCTTTAGGTTTTGGTTTCCGTTGCGGTTTCTTGGGCTTATTGCACATGGAGATTGTGCAAGAGCGTTTAGAGCGCCAGTACGGAATGAGCCTCATAATGACTGCCCCAACAGTGGTCTATCAAGTCCAGCAGTCTGATGGCACCATATTAATGGTAGATAACCCATCGAAGATGCCAGAGACTAGTAAGGTTGATACCATCATGGAGCCGATTGTTACAGTCAATCTCTATATGCCGCAAGAGTATGTTGGTTCGGTGATCACCTTGTGTGTAGGAAAGCGTGGCATCCAAACTGGCTTGAACTATCTGGGTCGTCAGGTCCAGCTTACCTATGAATTACCGATGGCAGAAATCGTGTTGGATTTTTTTGATAGGCTGAAATCAATTTCTCGTGGCTACGCCTCGATGGATTACGAGTTCAAAGAATATCGCCTAGCAGATGTGGTGAAAGTGGATATTTTAATTAATGGCGATCGCGTAGATGCCTTATCAGTCATAGCCCATAGAAGTAATAGTCAGTATCGCGGGCGCGAGGTAGTTGCTAAGATGCGCGGCATTATCCCCCGTCAAATGTTTGATGTGGCGATTCAAGCTGCTATTGGTAGCAATATTGTGGCGCGAGAAAACGTTAAAGCGTTACGTAAAAACGTCTTAGCTAAGTGTTATGGCGGAGATATCTCCCGTAAGCGCAAGTTGTTAGAGAGGCAAAAAGCAGGTAAGAAGCGTATGAAGCAAGTGGGTAACGTGGAGATTCCACAAGAAGCTTTCTTGGCTATTTTACAGGTGGAGGACTGATGAACTTCGCTCTAATTCTTTTTATCCTCGTGATTATTTCTGGAAATGCATGGGTTGCTGATAAGCTCCACTTCGCACCCCAAAGAAAACTTGCTGGCAATGATCGTATGCCATTATGGCTCGAGTACACCGCAGGCTTTTTTCCAGTAATTTGCGCAGTATTTGTTCTGCGTTCTTTCATAGCTGAGCCTTTCAAGATTCCCTCTGGCTCAATGATGCCTACTTTGCAAATTGGCGATTTCATTTTAGTAAATAAATTTACCTACGGAATCCGTTTGCCAGTACTTAACCAAAAAGTAATTGCTTTAGATTCTCCTAAGCGTGGTGATGTCGTCGTGTTTCGCTATCCACGAGATGAGTCGGTTGCTTACATCAAGCGAGTAGTGGCAATCCCTGGCGATGAAGTCACTTATGAAAATAAGTGCTTGATTATTAATGGTCAGCCTCTGCAATATAGTGGTGGAGAGCCATATCTCGACCCTGAGAATATGCGCTATGCCAAACGCTTTACAGAAACTTTCCCAGCAGACTTGGGCGGTAATCGTCATGAAATATTGAATGATCCTGATCGTCCAGCTACCGTATTTCCGACGGAGCGTTTTCCTGGTTCTGAATTTTGCCAGTACCAACAATCTGGCCTGACTTGCAAAGTACCTCCTGGGCATTATTTTGCAATGGGTGATAACCGTGATAACAGTTTAGATTCTCGCTATTGGGGTTTTGTGCCAGATAAGAATATTGTTGGCAGAGCATTTTTTGTTTGGCTCAATTTAGGCAAATTGCGCCGTATAGGCGGATTCGAGTAAGCATCATGAATGCGCGCGCCGTGATTGAAACTGGGCCGCTACAAGAGCGTCTTGGGTATGCCTTTAAAAAGCCAGAGTTACTCAATCAGGCGCTAACTCATCGTAGTCATAGCAAGAAAAACAACGAGCGCCTCGAGTTTTTAGGGGACTCTATTCTCAATTTCGTTGTTGCTGAAATGCTTTATGAACGTTACTCGGATTTGGATGAGGGTGATCTCTCAAGAGTGCGCGCCAATCTAGTGAAGCAACAGGCGTTATATGAAATTGCTCACACTCTATCGTTGTCAGACTACTTGCGCTTGGGTGAAGGCGAATTAAAGAGCGGTGGTTTTCGTCGTCCATCTATTCTTGCGGACACCCTAGAGGCGGTTACAGGTGCCATCTTTATGGATGGTGGTTTTGATGCGGCTAGAACATGCTTGCGCAAACTTTACTCGCTGATTTTGACGCATGTAGATCCAAAAACTTTGGGCAAAGACGATAAAACACTCTTGCAAGAGTGTTTACAAAGCTATCAATTACCCTTACCTGCATACAACGTCACTGGTACTACTGGAGCAGCACATAATCAACAGTTTGAGGTGGAGTGTTTGATTCCTAGTCACAAGGTGGCTGTAAAAGGAGAAGGCGCTTCACGGCGCGCCGCTGAGCAAGCAGCAGCGAAGTTAGCTTTGATTGCTATGCTCAAGACATTACCGCAAGAATCTCGTAAACCCAAGAAAACTCGGTCAGCGAAAAAGAAGGCTGCCAAAAAAGACGCGACCGAAGAGCAGTTCAATCTTAAGCTGAAGGGCTAACCATGTTTAGATGCGGCACTATCGCCATTGTTGGGCGTCCTAACATGGGTAAATCAACACTTCTCAATGCTTTGGTTGGGCAAAAGATCAGCATTACTTCTCGGAAAGCACAGACAACGCGTCATCGGATTCTGGGAATTCAGAATCGTGAAGAAGCGCAATTTATATTTATCGACACGCCAGGTTTTCAGACTCGGCTAATGAATACGCTCAATAAAGCATTGAACCATACTGTGACTACTGCCTTGCAGGATGTGAATGTGGCCTGTTTTGTCGTTGAGGCTGGCTACTTTGGCGAGAATGATAAAAAAGTATTGAAGCTTCTACTGGATAACTTACCTGTTGTCTTGGTGCTAAACAAATTAGATCTCTTTAATAGTCGCTTTCAGACTCCCTCAGAGCGTGATCAAGCATTGTTGAATTTGATGAAAGAAATGGCAAAACCCTGGTGTGATTTGGGTGGTCATGAAGATCAAAAATGTGAGTTTGCTGAAATCGTGCCGATGAGCGCTAAAAGTCCCGGAGATATTGAAAGACTATTAGACGTGCTTGAGGGCTATTTACCTGAGGCACCTGCTATCTATGATGGCGATACGATCACCGATCGAAGCGAGCGTTTTTTGGCGGCCGAAATTCTGCGCGAAAAAGTATTCCGCTTTACAGGTGAAGAGTTGCCTTATACAAGTACTGTAGTGATTGATCAATTCAAGATGGATGGCAAGATGCGACGGATTGCAGCAACAATCTTAGTTGATCGTGATAGTCATAAAGCCATGATGATTGGGCAGAAAGGCGAGCGGCTGAAAAAGATTTCTACTGACGCTCGTATTGATATGGAAAAGCTCTTTGATGGGAAAGTTTTTTTGGAGACATGGATCAAAGTGAAGCGCGGCTGGGCAGATGATCGAGCTGAATTGCGGGCACAAGGGTTGGAATAAATTCAATGGCCTCGATTCGAGTAACTGACGAACCTGCTTTTGTGTTACATAGTATTCCCTACAAGGAAACGAGTCTAATTCTGGATGTCTTTACTAGGCAATATGGCCGTATGGCCTTGATCGCTAAGGGTGCCAAACGCCCTCATTCTACATTGCGTCCTGTGTTGCAGCGCTTTCAGCCGCTTCTAGTTTCATGGAGTGGAAAGTCAGAACTACGCACTTTAACAAAATCAGAGTGGGTAGGCGGCATGCCCTCCTTAGTGGGGGATGCGTTGCTCTGCGGCTTCTATTTGAATGAATTACTGGTTAAGTTTCTAGCACGCGAAGACGATTATGACAAACTATATGATCGCTACGCAGAAACTGTTAATGCTTTATCCAATCTAGAGTTTGAATCTAAGGGCCTAGAAGAGATTCTGCGACCTTTTGAGTTATCGCTTTTGCAGGAGACGGGTTATGCAGCTGCCTTGGATTGCTGTGTTGAAACAAATGAAGCGCCACTAGCTCAGGAGCAATATGTATATCAACCCGAGCGTGGGGTTCGTCCAGTGCAGATTGATGATCCAGGGCACTGGCCTGTTCTGACAGGTAAATCTCTTTTGGCAATGGCGGTAGGTGATTTCTCGGATCCAGCAACGCTTTTGGAGAGTAAGCAATTGATGCGTTTTCTATTGGGCTTGCATCTCCAGGATCAGGTTTTGACCACTCGTCAAATTTTGATCGACTTAAAGAAAATCTAGTAATTTACAGAAATGAGTAGTCGCCAAACCCTTGAACTCGGTATTAATATTGATCACGTTGCCACATTGCGTAATGCACGTGGCACGGTTTACCCTGATCTACTCAGGGCAGCGGTATTAGCCGAGGAATATGGCGCAGACTTGATAACCTTACATTTGCGCGAAGATCGTCGGCATATTAAAGATGCTGATCTATTAGCTTTACGCCCTCTTATCCAAACCCGCATGAATCTCGAGTGTGCAGTAACGTCTGAGATGATTGACATCGCATGTAAAGTTCGCCCTCATGATGTTTGTCTAGTATCCGAAAAGCGTGAAGAAGTAACTACTGAAGGTGGTTTAGATGTATTAGGTCATTATGAAGCGGTAAAGAGTGCAACGAAAAAGTTAGTCGATGCAGGTATACAAGTCTCTTTATTTATCGATCCAGAAGAAAAGCAAATTCAGGCCGCTAAAAATTTGGGTGCAACAGTAGTTGAATTACATACTGGTCGTTATGCAGATTTGGATGGCGCAGAACAAGCTCAAGAGCTGGAGCGCATTCGAAGGGCTGCTATATTCGGAAAAAGTCTCTGTCTGAGGCTCAATGCAGGCCACGGTTTGCATGAGGGAAACGTGAAACCGATTGCAGTCATTACTGAGTTATCTGAGTTGAATATTGGACATGCTATTGTTGCCGAAACCCTTTTTAAGGGTTGGCAAAAAGCAATCGTTGAGATGAAATCCTTGATGGCTCAGGGTAGATCAGGCATTTAAGTATTCATAATAGCAAGATATTATTTCAATTAATATGATCATCGGCATCGGAACTGACATCTTGCAGATCAAGCGCTTACAAGCGGCTTACGATCGTACTAATGGCCGTTTAGCAGAAAAGATTCTAGGATCAGATGAGATGTTGGTATTTCAGCATCGCCTCGCCAGACATCACAAACGGGGTATTGCATTCTTGGCAACCCGCTTTGCCGCAAAGGAGGCTTTCTCTAAAGCGATTGGGCTTGACATGAGAATGCCAATGACGTGGCACTCACTCCAGACTTTGAATGAGTCAAGCGGTAAACCAGTAACATCCTATTTAGGTAAGTTGGCTCAATTTATGCAGGATAACAATTGGGAAGCTCATGTCACTGTGAGTGATGAGCAGGATATGGCGATAGCACACGTCATTGTTACGCAAAAATAAGAGGAAGAAATGAGCAAGATGATGCAGTCCCCTGGACCGATCACTTTAGATATAGTTGGCCTAGATCTCAATGCTGAGGATCGCCGTCGTATCCTGCACTCACTGACTGGTGGTGTGATTTTGTTTGGTAGAAACTTTGCTAATCAAATTAATTTCCGCCATTAAAAAGCCTCGCCCCGATGTTTTAATTTCGATAGACCACGAAGGCGGTCGAGTGCAACGCGCTAAGACAGATGGCTTTACCCACTTGCCTGCAATGCGCAGGCTTGGTGAGCCTTGGGGTGCCAAGAGTAAATCCCAACATCCTGCCGAATCAGCAGCAATTGCTATGGCTGCTGATTCGGCTATGTGCTGGTATCTGAGTTGCGCGCTTGTGGGGTGGATTTTAGTTTTACGCCAGTGTTAGATTTGGATTTTGATCGTAGTAGTGTCATTGGTGATAGATCTTTTAGTCGTGATCCACAAATTGTTTGTGCCTTGGCAAAGAGTCTGAATGAGGGCTTACTGCTTGCTGGGATGGCTAAACTGCGGTAAACATTTTCCTGGTCATGGGTGGGCTGAAGCTGACTCGCATGTTGCTATACCAGTAGATGAACGCAGTCTGAAAGAAATTTTGCATGATGATGCCAAACCATAGCTTGGTTTTGAGGGGGTGTCATCTTCAGTGACGATCTTTCGATGTGGAGGAGGGTGCGACGAGCGTGGCAGGATCGGTGGTGAAGGGCGCAGAGATGGCCCTAAACGCTGGTTGCGATGCAGTTCTGATTTGCAATCGTTTAGATCTTGCCGATCAATTGTTAAGTAAGTTAAAAATATCAAAAGCTAAGAATTAAATTGGCAAGAGCTCCAAACCGAGCCCCGGTACCAGCACGCTAAGGGATTATTGGAGCAATTAGATTTGATTTAAAGAGTTTTATGATTGTTGGGTAATCCTTTGCCATTCTGAAATAACATAATTCTTCATGGCCTCGCCTTGTTCTCATGCACAAACGATGGTGTCTCCTTTGACTGGCTGATATATTTTTTGCAATCTTAAGACGTCACCCTTATTAGAAAAATAAGGCATCCAGGATCCTCAAAAAAACCAATGCTTTCTAATTCAAGATAAGCATTTGCTGCGACATGTTGTTCAATTGGGATGTCTAAATATATAGATACTAGATTTAGGGTTTCAAGCTTGATGAGCTCATCTTTTACTGCAGAAATTAAGTCGCTGCCGATCTGATCTATTGCAATATTTGCAGTCTGAATACTTGAATTAATAACGGTATGAAAAGTTGTCTTGACGATTGCTGCAATATTAGTTACTACGATATTTCGTTGTAGATTTAAAGCAAGCACTAGTGATTTTGTATGTTCAGCATGTTGCGAGGGTATGTAGATGGTGTGCGGGCGATCATTGAATTGCAAATAAAAAACCAGTAATGACATTCTAGTATCCGGATGATGGTCTAAGCCTTTCATGGAAAGGCTTGCAGGAGTGTCTCCAATAAATCAACCTGCCTCCTTTGCGTTACAGGCAATCATTTCATGTTGGCTATACGGATGATTTATTACGCATTCGGTTCAAAATCCAGGTAAAGATAGTGCTTGAGCGATTTCAATTCGCATTTTGGCCATCATTTCAGAATATGTTGACCCCTGAAGTTTGGGTCAACCATCATCTTTCCGGCTTCAGGCGAAATATTATGGGGGCCATCAAACGTCAGGGCGCAGTGTCCAACAATTTGGCCGTCATCGGTTTTTGCAACTACTGAATGCATCAGCTTGATTTGAATCATTTCTTCTAGTTGGTCAATGTCATACATGACCTTATTTGGATAGCTGTCACCGTAACAGCGGCGAACACAGTCGATTAATTAATGAAGATCAGCAATATTAAGCCGGCAACTGTGTGGGGAAGTGGGTATGGTTTGTGCTCGGGAAATAAAAAAGCCCGGCATGCCGGGCTTTGATGATCTGCGCGAGCTTTATTAGTTAGCACGGCTACGGTATTCGCCAGTGCGAGTATCGATCTCAATCTTGTCACCAGTGTTGCAGAACAAGGGTACTTGCAATTCATAGCCAGTAGCTAGCTTTGCATTTTTGAGAACCTTACCTGAACTGGTATCCCCTTTGACTGCTGGTTCTGTATAGATGATTTCACGAACTAGTGAGTTCGGCATTGCCACTGAAAGTGCTTTACCTTCATAGAACACTACTTCACAAGGCATGCTTTCCTCGAGGTAGTTCAATGCATCACCCATAAACTCTGCTTCTACTTCATACTGGTTGTAATCAGAATCCATGAAAACGTACATTGGATCCGCAAAGTAAGAGTAAATGCACTCTTTTTTGTCGAGAATTACCACATCAAACTTGTCATCAGCTTTGAAGACGCATTCGTTTGGTGCGCCGGTTAATAAGTTCTTAAATTTCATTTTCACAACTGAAGAGTTGCGGCCAGAGCGGCTATATTCGGCTTTTAAAACAACCATGGCATCGGTGCCAATCATGACTACGTTGCCAATGCGGAGTTCTTGTGCTGTTTTCATATTGCTATTCCTGGGGGCAGAGCTATTTTTCTGCGGATTTATCAAAAACAAAATTGTAACCGCCTGCAAGCCTTTATTGTTTGGGATTAGGTGAGAAAACTGATTAAACGCGCTGGCAAGCCACCATCCTCATGTTTTTCAAGTAAATGGGTCCGCCAGTGTTTGGCATGTAAATGCCAAATCTCTAGCTTGTTGAACCATTCGCTCGGCATCGCCCAGGCCATGGCGGCAATTGTGACAAGCTTTAATGCTTGGCTTGCATTCTCAAGATATAGATCAAGAAATGCTGCTAATTTCACTTCATGGGCGCGATCTACTTGTGGGTAAATGTGCCAAATAAAGGGTTTGCCTGCTAACTGCGCTCTTACAAAAGAATCTTCTCCGCGGACGATATTCAAGTCGCACTGCGCTAAGACCCAGTCATATTCATCTTGAGTGACAAATGGTATGGACAGTAATTGGAGACTGTTTGGTAGAGATAGCGACTGCTCTCCATGCAAATTTAATTGCTCGGCATGTCCATGCGTTAGTAAGACATCAACATCTTCACCCAAGTGACTTAAGCTTTCAAGCCATTTTTTTAGAGGCGCGCCTGGGTAGCAGAAAACGCTAATGCGTTTTGCAGTAGGACGCAATTTCGACCAAGCCGCTGTTAAGTCCTTTGGGATCTGATTTTCAGTAAGCGGACCCTCTTTAGGGATCGGATCCAATAACAATCCACCAACTTCATCTTGAAAGCCGGGAAAGAAAAAATACTTAGGTATGCCATGGGATTGAGGCGAGGCTTTGCCATGACACTCAGTTATCCAAGGTTCCGCACTTAAGTACTCTAAGTTGAGAATGATTGGTTTGACAGGTGCGATAAATAGGCCAGTAAGGTAGCACTCTGGCAAATCACAACCAAATACCTCAATGACGACATCAGGTGCTTGAACAGGATGCCTGGCGTTAATAAAGCTGGATTCCCAGGGTTGTAAGTCAATCTTTTGTCTAATTGTTGGGTCAACCCCGGATGCGAGTAAATTGAGGGTTGGCAGATCATCACAAAAAATGCGGGCGTCTTGCCCATGAATGCTTGATAAGCTTCGGGCTAGACGCCAGCAAACACCGGCATCACCATAGTTATCGACGATTTGGCAGAAAATATCCCAACGCATGAGTCATTCGCTTTTTGAAACCCTTCAGCAGGATGTTAAACGGTTACCCGGATTGCCGGGGGTATATCGCTTTTTTGATGAATCGGGACATATTTTGTATGTTGGCAAAGCGCGTAACCTTAAAAAGCGAGTCTCTAGTTATTTTCAACGGACTCAGTTATCCCCGCGGATAGAGTTGATGGTCGGCAAGATTGCTCGCTACGAAACAACGGTAACACGAACCGAAACCGAGGCTCTTATTCTCGAGAACAATCTCATCAAAGAGATGGCTCCACCCTTCAATATTTTATTTAGAGATGATAAGTCATACCCTTATGTAATGTTAACGGGACATCAATTTCCAAGACTGACATCTTATCGCGGTAAGGTGGATAAGCGTAATCATTACTTCGGTCCATTTCCAAACAGTTGGGCAGTCCGCAATAGCGTGCAAATTCTTCAGAAAGTTTTTCGCTTAAGAACTTGCGAAGATTCCGTATTTAAGAATCGCAGTCGCCCCTGTCTTTTGCATCAGATCCATCGTTGTAGCGCTCCCTGCGTTGGCCGTCTTAGTGTTGAGCAGTATGGGCAAGACGTGGCACAGGCTTCTCGTTTTTTAGAGGGTGACCATAACCAGGTGCTATCCGAGCTAGCAAAAGAAATGCATAAGCATAGCGATGCAATGGAATTTGAGATGGCTGCTGTTTTGCGTGAGCGTATTGCCGACTTATCTAGCGTGCTGCAGCAACAGTCAATGGATGCAGTAGCTGAAGGGGCGGGAGATGTGGATATTATTGCTGTTGCGCAAATGGAGGGTTTGATTTGTGTTAACTGGGCAATGGTTCGCGGTGGAAGACACTTAGGTGATAGAGTTTACTTTCCTCAAGGTTTGCGAACTATCTCGGGAGAGCTCCCATTACCAGCAGAAATATTAGAAGCATTTATTGCTCAACATTATTTAGAGGAGCATGCGGATGAGGCCGTAACCAATTTAATTCCGCCTGTATTAGTTCTCAATCATGCGCTGCAGACTATAAATGACGACCGTACTCAGCATAATGAATTACCCCCTGAAGGTTTGCATGCATTGCTTAATGCGCAAGCAGGTAGAAAAATTACCTTCTTGCATCAACCCCAGGGTCACAGACGTCATTGGCTTGCAATGGCAGAAGGTAATGCCAAGATTGCCTTAACCAAACGTTTGGTCGAGACAGGTGGACCGCTCGCAAGAACGCGCGCCTTAGCTGATATCTTGAGTCTTGAGTTGGAAAGTCTTGAGCAATTGCGTATTGAATGTTTTGATATTAGCCACACCTCTGGAGAGGCGACCCAAGCATCTTGTGTGGTCTATGCTAAAAATGCGATGCAATCGAGTGAGTACCGACGCTTTAACATCAATGACATTACGCCTGGTGACGACTATGCAGCAATGCGGCAGGTTTTACAAAGACGTTATGCCAACTTTCAAGAGTTACCAATAGAAAAAATTCCTCAAGTAATTTTGATTGATGGCGGTAAAGGTCAAGTGGAAATGGCAAGACAAGTTCTTGCTGAATTTGGTATGGACGTAGGCATGATTGTTGGTGTTGCTAAAGGAGAGGTGCGCAAAGTAGGTTTAGAGACCTTGATCTTCGCGGATGGCCGTCCAGCCTTAGAGCTGGGTATTGATAGCGCTGCTCTGTTATTGCTTGCGCAGATACGAGATGAGGCACACCGCTTTGCCATTACCGGTATGCGTGCTAAGCGTGCCAAAGCCAGAACTATTTCACGCCTAGAGGAGATCGAAAGTATCGGGGCTAAACGTCGTCAAAAGTTATTGGCTCGATTTGGAGGTCTTAGAGGGGTTGCCAACGCAAGTATTGAGGAGATAGCGAGTGTTGAGGGGGTCTCATTGACCCTTGCCGAGCAGATATATCGTCAGCTTCATTAGGGTCAAGGGTGTTCTTGGTTTATGCTTATTAGATGCCCTTTAATCTACCTATTGCTCTAACCTGGTTGCGTGTTGCAGCCATTCCGTTGTTGGTGGCAGTTTTTTATCTACCAAATGCTTGGTTCACCCCATTTGAGAAGAATCTCGTAGCAGCAATCATTTTTATCTTTGCAGCGATTACCGATTGGTTGGATGGATTTTTAGCGCGTCGTTTAAAGCAAGAGTCTGCATTTGGTCGGTTTTTAGATCCCGTGGCTGACAAATTAATTGTGGCGGCAGCTCTACTAGTGCTCTTAAATATGGATCGTGTACAGGTCTGGGTAGCGCTCATTATTATTGGTCGTGAAATTACCATCTCAGCTCTCAGAGAGTGGATGGCTTTATTGGGCGCTGGAAAAAGTGTCGCCGTTTATGTGGTTGGTAAGCTAAAAACAACCGCTCAATTAGTCGCTATCCCTTTTTTACTAATCAATGACACTGTATTTGGTTGGTTAAATTGCGCGCAAATAGGAACTTGGTTAATTTGGATTGCCGCTTTTTTGACGCTTTGGTCAATGTTCTATTACATGAAAAAGGCCTTGCCGCAGCTTGCTGGAAAAATCGACTAACTCTTTGAAAGTCCGCCAGCTAAGCCTCTGTGGGGAATTCAATTCCCACAGAGTTTAAGTTTTACCAGAAAAAGTGCTTTCTCTCCGATTGTTTGTTAAACTACTGCCCTGTTATGCGGGAATAGCTCAGCTGGTAGAGCGATACCTTGCCAAGGTATAGGTCGGGAGTTCGAACCTCCTTTCCCGCTCCAAGTTCGATGGGAAGCCTTTAAAAGCTTCCCATTTTTGATTCAAAAGTATGGCGCGTTGGCCGAGCGGTTAGGCAGGAGCCTGCAAAGCTTCGTACGGGGGTTCGATTCCCTCACGCGCCTCCAGTAATTTGTCTTGACGAATTAGGCGTATCCTCTAAAATACTTTTAACTAATGTAATTAAAAGCGTCAGTTACTCTAATCAAACAAAGCACAAATGATCACAACGCAAACCCTTAAAGTCAGTGCCCTTACATTATTTTTAGTGGCACTTTTGGGTGCCTGTGCCAGTTCAGGGGATTCACCTACTGGAACAGCAGAAGAAATTCAGGAAGTACAGACTCAGCTTTTGGGTGATATGCCTTTGCCGCAGGGCGCGCGTCTTGCGGGCCGTGCATCCATCATCATTGGTCGCGGTAATGAGTGGGTTGGAAGAGCAGTGGTAAATGCACTGCAAGGTGCAACTGATGTTTACGCATTCTTCCAGTCTGAGTATCCAAAAAGTGGTTGGACAACAGTGACTGCGGTAAAAGCAAAAACCAGTATCTTGGTTTTTACAAAGGCTGATAGAACAGCTACGATAGAAATTATTGATGAATCTATTGGTGGGCCTAAATCAGTCATCATCGTTACTTCATCGCCGAAGAACGCAAACGTGGTTGCCCCAATTCGCAAGTAATGCGTTTTTAGCATCGAACTGAATAAAAAAGGCCTCTATAAAGAGGGTTTTTGCTTTATAAGTACTGGTGATTACAGTACTGCAGCTCTAATTAAGCCGACCGCCTGCCCTTCAATTGCAAGGTTGGGTTGACGACTGTCTACCAGAATATTTGTGAAGTCTGGGTTTTCTGCTTGAAGTTCAATGACCATGCCATTAGCAGTTTTCTTTTGTTGCCATCGTTTAACTGTTACCTCATCATCAAGACGCGCAACAACGATATCACCATTACGAACTTCAGTTGTTATTCTAACAGCCAGATAATCGCCATCTAAAATTCCAGCATCGCGCATGCTCATACCCTTTACTTTTAGTAAGTAATCTGCACCTGTGCTAAATACGGTGGAATCAATCAGAACTTGTTTCTCAATATGTTCTATTGCCATGATTGGAGATCCAGCAGCAACTCGTCCAATCAAAGGCAGTGTAAGTTGTTGTAATGCGCCCGAAGGGCGAGATAGTTGACGATGCTTATTGCTGTGATGCGATTGATTAAATCGTTGTAGCATGCGAATGCCGCGCGAAGTCCCAGGAGTTAACTCGATATAACCTTTTTTTGCTAGAGCGCGCAGATGTTCCTCGGCAGCATTAGCGGATGCAAATCCTAATTGAGTTGCAATTTCAGCACGTGTCGGTGGAAGTCCACTTTCATCGATGGCTTTGGTGATTAACGCTAAAATCTCATTCTGACGTGGAGTGAGCTTGGGGAGGGCAGTCAGCTCCTCTGGAAAATCGACTGTATTTATGTCCATACTGGGATTGTATACAACAGCATTTGATAGATCAAGCAATTTAAGGGGGGGGTAATAGGGCATGAGCATAACTGCACAGAATGCTCAACATTTACCCCGTATCTTGGTTTTGGGTATGGGTGGCACGATTGCAGGTTTGGCGGCCAATCCATCTCATATAGGCCAATGGAATATGAAGCTGGCCAATATCAACAGCCGCAATCTCACTGAACCCCTAATGACCATTATAGGTCAATCTGTGAGGGAAGCCCTAGGTAATCCAATGGATATAGGCGTAGTGATCACTCACGGAACGGATGCTATTGAAGAGGCAGGCGTTTCCTGTAGCTTATCTGCGGGAAATATGCTCAAAATTTAGGCAAGCGAGTCATTTTTACCGGTGCCATGTTGCCAGCAAATGCACCACATGCTGATGGCCTATCCAATCTTTTAGATGCTATTCGCTGGGTCTCTACTCCAATCGATAATTATCCTGGAGGTGTCTATGCTGTTATCGATAGCAGGGGAGATGCTTGGTAATGGACTTACCAAAGCGTTATGGCAGCGCTCTGAATGCCCCTATTCAGGCTTCCCCAAGCGGTGCACAGTAGGGGTTGTTAATTAATCCTTCTTGGCTATCGGGCGTAAAAGCAGTTCTAGCTCTCTGGAACGAGGATGTGCCAGTTCCAAAAAAAAACGAATGGCCATGGATGGGTAGAGATATTGACGAGCCATGCAGGTGCTCGCTTTGAGACTGTTACTCATTGGCTGAGCTCTAAAGTAAAGGGCTTAGTTCTTGCTGGTACGTAGTGGACTTCATGATGCCTGGAAAGACTCGCTACTGGCGGCTGTAAAGCATGGGATTGCCCTAGTTCGTACTTCGAGAACCGGTGCAGGAGAAGTCTCGCCTGACTTGCTCGAAAAGGATATTTCTGGATGTTTAGCTTCGGGCAGTCTTTCCGCTCCCTGAGCCAGAATTGTGCTCCAATTAGCCCTGAATGCTGAAAAACAGGCTCAAACGGCAGGTACATCCCTGACTTGGCAGGATTGTTTTTGCTAGAATAGCGATCTTGCCTGTTATCCGGTAAGCGCTGAAAAGTGGTTGTTAAAAGTGTTGTTAGCATTACCTATAATTTGTTACTACCTTGTCACACTGGCGCTGAGTTCACAACCATCAGAACTTAGCAAGACGCCCAGGTGACTTTATCCTTAAGGAGTGTTTGATGCGTCATTATGAAATCATCTTTATCGTCCATCCGGACCAAAGCGAGCAAGTGCCAGCGATGATCGATCGCTACAAAGCTACATTAGCAGCTGCGGGCGGCAAAATCCATCGCATGGAAGACTGGGGGCGTCGTCAGATGGCTTACATGATCGACAAGCTTGCTAAAGCCCATTACGTTTGCATGAATATTGAGTGCAACCAGAAGACTCTGGAAGAGCTCGAGCATGCGTTCAAATTTAACGATGCTGTTTTGCGTCACCTCATCATCAAGACTAAGAAAGCTGAAACAGAGCCTTCCATCATGATGAAAGAAGGGCAACGCGAAGAAGCACGCAAATCAGCCCAAGCTGACGCTCCTGTAGCGACAGTCTAAGTGAAAAATTTGAAGAGGAATTCACAGACTAGAGAATCTATCAGAGAAGCGGAGCGGCGTTGAATCATTTCACCCTCACTGCAATCTTGGTATCTAAAGACGCGATTCGATTTACACCAGCAGGAATACCGGTGATGCATTGCCAGCTAGAACATAGTGGCCAGGCATACGAGGTAGGGGTTGCAAGGAAAATTCAGATGAACGTTGAAGCCATCACGATCGGTCCGATACAAAAGGATCTGGAGCGAATGGATTTAGGTGCTGAGGCAGTGTTTGAGGGATTCTTAGCACCCAAGACTCTACATAATCAAAGACTTGTTTTCCATATTACCCATATTCAATTGAAAAATTAAAGAGGAAATCATCATGGCGTTTGGAAAGAAACCCGATTTCAAAAAGAAACCTGCTCAGAACCCACTGTTCAAGCGTAAGCGTTATTGCCGTTTTACTGTTGCTGGTGTAGAACAAATCGACTACAAAGATGTAGATACATTGAAGGACTTTATTGGTGAAAACGCCAAGATTACTCCAGCTCGTTTGACTGGCACAAAAGCAAAATATCAACGTCAATTAGACACTGCTATCAAACGTGCCCGTTTCTTGGCCTTGTTGCCATTCTCCGATCAACATAAGAAATAATTAGGAGCCCTCAATGCAAATTATTCTTTTAGAAAAAGTTATTAACTTGGGCAACCTTGGCGACGTCGTTCGCGTTAAAGATGGTTACGCTCGTAATTTCTTAATTCCTCAACGCAAAGCTCGTCGTGCTACAGAGGCGGCGATTGCTGATTTCGCAACTCGTCGTGCTGAGTTGGAAAAATTGGCTGCTGAAAAATTGGCTGCTGCTGAAGCGGTTGGCGTTAAGCTTAAAGACTTGGTTCTCGAAATCGATCAAAAGGCAGGTGTTGATGGTCGCTTGTTTGGTTCTGTAACCAATCATGACATTGCTGACGCTTTAAAAGCTAAAGGTTTTACGATTGAGAAAGCCGCAATCCGTATGCCTACTGGCCCATTGAAAATGGTTGGTGATCATCCTGTAGCAGTTGCTGTTCATACCGACGTTGTTGCAGATGTCATGATTCGTGTAGTTGGTGAGCACGCTTAAGTTTTAATTCTTAGGTTCTAGGAACCTCGCTGGTCTCATGGCTGAATCCCGTCGTTCACGTTCCGTTACGCTGAATCCTGGCATGATGGGTTCAGGGGATGCGGTTGTGCAGGCCTTAAAAGTTCCGCCGCATTCTGTAGAAGCCGAGCAGTCTTTGCTCGGTGGTCTACTGATCGATAACTCCGCTTGGGATAACCTAGGTGGGATTTTAAATGATACAGATTTCTATCGTCCTGAGCATGCTTTGATCTATAAGGTTATAGCTCGTCTCATTAGTGACAATCATCCTGCTGACATCATTACTGCTTACGATGCAGTTAAATCAGAGCAGGGTGGAGATTTAGTCAGCATTGACTACTTAAATTCACTAGCACAAAATACTCCGAGTGCTGCCAATATTAAAGGCTATGCCGATATTGTTCGTGATCGCAGTATTTTGCGTCGTTTAATTGAAGTTTCCGACAGCATTGTGAATTCCGCATTCGTTCCTGAAGGGCGAACTGTAAGAACGTTATTGGATGAAGCTGAGTCACGCATTCTACAAATCGGTGAAGAAGGTAGTCGCAAGGCTGACTACCTTGAGATTGAGCCATTGCTAAAGACGGTTGTAGCTCGTATTGATGAGCTATACAACCGTCAAGGCGGCAGTGATATTACTGGCATTGCAACTGGCTTTCTGGATTTGGATAAGCAAACAAGCGGACTGCAAAAAGGTGATTTAGTCATTGTTGCAGGCCGCCCCTCAATGGGTAAAACGGCTTTTGCGTTAAATATTGCTGAGAACGTTGCTTTGGCGGAAGGCTTGCCTGTCGTAGTGTTCTCCATGGAGATGTCTGGTGAGCAATTGGCATCTCGTCTTTTAGGGTCGGTTGGGCGCGTTGATCAGAGCCGGATGCGTACCGGTAAACTGCAAGACGATGAATGGCCGCGTGTTACTGATGCAATTGCACGTCTCAGTAATACCCAAATTTTGATTGATGAGACCGGCTCTTTATCAAGCCTAGAGTTGCGCGCTCGTGCACGCCGCATTGCGAGAAACTTTGGCGGTACGCTCGGCCTCGTTGTGATCGACTATTTACAGTTAATGAGTGGTTCTGGATCTGAAAATCGTGCAACCGAGATTTCAGCAATCTCGCGCTCACTGAAGTCACTTGCAAAAGAATTGCAATGTCCAGTTGTGGCCTTATCTCAGTTAAATCGTGGTTTGGAACAGCGCCCAAATAAGCGGCCCATCATGTCAGATTTACGAGAATCCGGTGCTATCGAGCAGGACGCTGACTTAATTATGTTCATCTACCGTGATGAGGTATACCACCCAGATACCACTACTGACAAAGGTGTCGCTGAAATCATCATTGGGAAGCAACGTAACGGCCCTATTGGCACAGTGCGCTTGAGTTGGCAGGGTCCGTATACTAAGTTTGATAACTTGGCCATGGGATCAATTGGCTACTCTTCTGGAGGATACGAGCCGTTCTAATTGAAGAGCACATGATTGAATTAATAAAAAGCCTCGCAATGCGAGCCTTTTTATTTAATAAGGCGGATTAATTTAATAATCTTATTTACCACTCATACATTTCTTAATAGAAGCATCTTTTGCAGCACCATAAAGTGGTTTGCTATCTTTACTCACTGCCTTAGCTTCGCAGGCGGCTTGATCAGCAAACGCAGATGTTGGCAGCGCAAAACTTAGTGCAATACTCAATCAAGCTATAATCTTTTTCATGTTCATGTTCATGTTCATGTTCATGTTCCTTGGTAATTGGATTTACTTCTCAAAATAATGTGCACAACAGGTAAAACGGTTCCTCAATATTACGATTGTTTCATAATCATATTCTGAGAGGCAACCGGTGCTGGAAAGCCTGCGACTGTGAGGGCCTCGCTTATCACTCGGTTGATATCAAAATAGACTTGCCAGTAGTAATCGTTGTTGCAATAGGGGCGTACGGCCAAGACAGGGCCAACTAAGTTGAACTCCAAGATATTGACCTCAACTGCTGGATCAGGCAAGACATTTGGAATGGCTGCAATCTTTTCCCGTAATAAGGCCATAGCCGCATTTTGATCGGCCGCACCAGAGAGTTGGCATTTGAGGTCAACGCGGCGGTATGGACTGTTGCTAAAGTTTTGGATGGTATCACCCAAAATCTTGGTATTGCCAATCATCGTGGCAACATTATCTGGAGTGTAAATGGTGGAAGAGAAAGGACCAATTTCTTTTACTGTTCCAGTCACGCCTCCTGCAGTAATGAAATCACCAACTTTAAATGGGCGCAATACAATCACAAATACTCCTGCAGCAAAGTTAGAGAGGAGGCCTGCCCAGGCTGCTCCAATAGCAACACTTGCAGTAGCAATCAGAGCAGCAAAGCTGGTTGTTTGAATACCAAAGTAACTTAGAATTCCTACAACCAGAAGAATATTCAAGGTTACCGAAACTACTGAGCCAACGTAACGCAAGATTGTTGGGTCTAATTTTTGCTGCTCTAGACCTTTGTGGATGAGGCTTAAGGTAAGTCCAACGAGTCAGCGTCCAATTACCCAAAATGCAATCGCAGCCAAAATTCTTAGGCCAATGTCCGTTGCTGCTGTAACTATAAAGGTTAAAGGTTAAAGGTTAAAGGTTAAAGGTTAAAGGTTAAAGGTTAAAGGTTAAAGGTTAAAGGTTATAAAATATATTGTCATTTATCAGTGGTACGTAATAAAAAGTAAATAAATAATTTTCAATAATGCTGAATACTAAAATAAAAAAGTTAATTCAGTATTTAAAATGCAGAATGTATTAATAGTATTTGCAGCGGCCTTCGCTACATTCGTGCTAGTTTCGAAATTTGCATTTGCGCAGAGCAATGCTAAATGTATCTTAACTGGTACCAATAACACCTCCTCGACCCCTACACTTTCTGGTAGGGTATACCTATACGCCTACTGGCGGTGAAAATATTATATGTATGCCGGTTAATACAAGCGCCATAACTGCTGAGACAGTGGCAACAGCAGGCGTCATTTCTCCTACTAATATAACTCAAGGTAATGGTGTATCGGTAACCATCAACTCGGGAACTACCTATATTGTTGTTGGTTCGACAATTGGTTTGGGAAGTAATGCAACGGTTAATAACTCGGGGACTCTAAATACGAGCTCCTTCTTTAATGACTATGGAATTTCTGCTGGTGCTAATGGGCGGCCTCAAGCTGGAGGAAACAGCTTGAATAACTTAAGTGGTGGTCAAATCATTACTGCTGGTGGAAATGCCGCTGGTATCTATGTCAGTGCTACCAATGCAAGCTCTACCGCAAATACCCTGAGTAATGTTGGTTCGAATGCCGCAGGCATGCGTCTTATCTCTGGGTCATCAAGTGGTAGCGTTATTAATTCCATCGTCAATATGGGACTATTACTACGTCTGGTTCTTCGGCGCATGGTATTCAAACCTCGGGTATTGGTTTGGTAACTATAGAAAATACAGGAGCGATGACTACTTCGGGAACCAATTCCTTTGGTATTTCTAATACTGGAAATATTACTAGTCTTACTAACTCACAGGGCGGCAACAATCCTGTGACCTATTCTGGGATTTTACCTACAAATTACAAGGAAGCTCTTACGGAACCTTTACGTCCGGTGGGCCACCTATGTATGGGCTTTAGTTCATCGCTCTGGTGCCCCCGCTAATCAAACTGATTTAGTAATTCAGCCAGAGCAGCACAGTCTTCCCCTGCCCCAGTCTTAGCAGAACTAAAGGCCGCATTGTTGGCGGATTCCTATTTGATTGCACCAACTACTTTTGATACTCAGGCATCATTAATTTCCCTAGCTAATACTTTGCAGGGTTTATTTGCAATCCAGTCAGCAGGCGTAATTAATGGTATGACTTACGATTGCCCAGTATTTGGGGGTAATAATATTTGTGTCGCAGCTGGTGGGCGCTATACAGATGTGAGTAGCTACCCGTATAACAATACTCGCGCCTTGATATTGGCGCATATCGTTTATCACCTAATTTTTGAATTGGTGGGTACTGAGACCAAAATCTTACGCAGAGTACCCCAGGTGGAATTGCTCAGTTAAATAACGGAAGCCCTATGGTGGGGATATTTGGAATTTGGAGCCAAAACTTGGATGGGACTGGATGGGAGGGAAAATTGGCTGCAGGATATGCCACAATAAACCAGCAGCCTTAACTCGCCCTGTTATCGGAGTGTCAGAGGCCGGTACTGGATCAACTAGCCTAAATACACAAGGTGTAGTGGGCGTTTTGAAGTACGGATTTCAAATAGGCAACAAAAGCTTACTAGCACCGTATGCCGGAATGCGCTATGTTGTTGGAGGTATGGGAGGTTATGCTGCAGCTCAAACCTCCACCGTATCTAAGCCCATTAACTTATAACGCCATAAATAATTACACTACCACTGCACTTGTTGGGTTTCTTGGGAATCATAAGTTAGATGAAAAAAACAAATGTAGCTGTTAGTGTTGGCGCTGAGAAAGATGTGAATGCAAGCGTAGGCAACTTAATTACGAGTGGTAATGGTGATTTTAATGTTGCCATGAATAAATAACTATCGCTCAGTTCGAGCTACTGCAAATTTGGGTATTTATTATGATCTGAGCTTGAGAGAGGCTTGGTTTGAATGGCATCTATTGTCAAGAGGCTTACCAAGCGATTGCTTCAACGACTGTTATGGCAACCCTACACTGTTGGTCTGTAACGCTTTATTGCGGAGTTATCCTACGCGCCTCAGTAAACTTGGCTGCCCAATAGGGTGAGGTAATGTAATCTAAGCGTACCGTACCACCAGCGCTGGGGGCATGCACAAATCTGCCTTGTCCCACATAGATTCCAGCATGTGAATACTTTTCACCAGTGGTGTTGAAGAACACCAAATCCCCTGGTGCCGGAGGCTGGCCTTCAATGCTTCTTCCCTTGGCGCTCATTAGCTGAATAGTACGAGGGAGTTTAATTCCAGCGGCTTTGTTATAGACATAAACAATCAAGCCACTACAGTCAAAGCCACCCTTTGGGGTATTGCCACCATAGCGATAGAGAACATCTACCAAGCCTACTGCTGCAATAGAAATATCTTCAGTGCCAACGCTGGTGTCTTGTTTGAATTGAGAAACCCTCTTTGCGGAGCTTGATTTACTGGTGAGGGTGCTACATCCGTTGAGAATGAGTAGGCTACAAATAAAAATGCCGCACCCCAAAAGAGTGCGGCATGAGAGGGCTTGCTTAGAGTGCGTCAGCAGCATGATCCGCAAGGTGGTGTGCACCCACACGCTCACCACGAGCTAAAGTGACATGACCCCCATGATGCCAGCCCTTAAAGCGATCCACTACGTAACTTAAGCCCGAAGATCCCTCAATTAAATAAGGGGTGTCAATCTGGGCGATATTGCCTAAGCAAACGATCTTTGTTCCAGGGTCTGCGCGAGTTACTAAGGTCTTCATTTGTTTCGGCGTAAGATGTTGTGCTTCGTCAATGATTACACATTTACTAACAAAAGTTCTGCCACGCATAAAGTTCATACTCTTTACTTTAATTCGAGAGCGAATTAGCTCTTGAGTGGCGGCACGACCCCATTCACCGGCGCCATCATCATTGTGTTGTAGCCTTTTGAGGTTATCATCAAATGCACCCATCCAATGTTGCATTTTCTCTTCTTCAGCGCCAGGTAAAAAGCCAATCTCTTCACCGACGGGCACAGTGGCGCGAGTGATAATGATTTCGTTATAGCGTTTGCTATCCAAAACTTGCTCAAGACCTGCTGCTAACGCCAGTAAGGCTTTACCAGTTCCTGTCTGACCAAAGAGGGTCACCAAATCGACATCGGGATTCATGAGAAGGTTCATAGCACAGTTCTGCTCACGGTTACGGGCCGTAACACTCCACACGTTGTTTTTCTGGTGAGAGAAATCCCGAAGTGTTTGCAAAAGAGCAGTCCTCCCGTTAATTTCTTTTACCTGCGCATAAAATGGTGTTGAGCCATCTGGCTTTTCTTGGTAGACAAATTGATTCACTAGCATGCTCGGTACAGAAGGACCCGTTACGCGATAGAACATCGCGCCAGACTTTGAGTCTGCCCAACTTTCCATGTCCTTGCCATGCTTAGCCAAAAGTCAGCAGGTAACGTCATAACACCCGCATACGTCAAGTTACGATCTTCTAGGACTTGGTCCTTAAAATAATCTTCAGCCGGCAGGCCAAGTGCACGAGCCTTAATACGCATCTTGATATCTTTTGATACCAAGACGATCTCTTGTCCCTTGCGCGTCTTTTGTAGTTCGCTAACAATTGCCAAAATTAGGTTGTCACCTTTCTTTGCCCTCGGGCAAACCATCAGGGAGTGCTTGGGTTGACAGTTTGGTTTGAAAAAAGAGATGACCGGCGGTTACATCTTAATTGCCTAGCTTGTTTAATGGGATGCCTTCATCAAGAGTTCCGCTTGTGCCTGCAATCAGTTGATCCAAGGATCTGCGCTGACTGTGCGAGCATTGCGGGCAACCTCAGTCATTCCCTTCTTATGGTTGTCCAGCTTCCTCGAGAGTGCTCATCGGTAAGTGGAGAGCATGCTGCTCTGAGAAGCGGAACAATGAACTTGGATCATGCATCAGAACATTTGTATCGAGGACAAATAGGCTTGGCGGTCCAGTACGAACTACACGCTTTGGTTTTGCTGGGGCTACTACTTTTCCTTCATTGTGGATAGGTCTGCGATCTGCCTTAATTTTTTCTAAAGCAACTTCTGCCTCAGATAAATCTTCCTCTGCATCGTTAGTCCAATCAATGGCTTCTACTACCACTGGTTTTGCTGGTGCAGGACGCTTCTTTAAGTCGGGAGTATCTTTGCGACTGAGTTTCACTTGATCAGCAATTTGAGTAGGGATAGGTGGCAGTGGCATGAACTCTCCTAAAAGAAAAAACCGCCAAGCGGAGTGCGTTGACATTTTATTGTGAAACTGATTGATGTAATTTATGAAAAACGGAGGGGGTTACTCCCCGTACCTGATCTGGAATATTTAGGTTTCCGATTCAAACGGATTGTCAGACTTTCCTGTCGTTTACGGTGCATATGAATCACTTTACCCCAAATTTTGTCGTTTGCAAGCACCCAGTAGTAAATTGTTGTAAAAATTATTTAGTGTCTTGGGCAGCTTGTAATACCTCTGTCACATGACCGGAAACTTTAAGGCCGCGCCACTCTTTTACAAGAGTGCCACAGGAGTCAAATAGGAAGGTGCTACGTTCTACGCCACGAACTTGCTTTCCGTACATATTTTTCATTTTCATCACCCCAAAAAGTTGACAAAGCTTTTTTTCGGTATCGGCGACCAATTCAAATGGAAGTTGTAGTTTGCTACGAAAGCTGTCATGGGATTTGAGGCTGTCGCGGGAAACGCCCACTACCAGAGTATTGGCCTTAGTAAAGGCTTCAATATTGTCTCTAAATTCACCAGACTCAGCGGTACAGCCAGGAGTCATATCCTTTGGATAAAAATACAGTACTAATTTTTTGCCCTTAGCTGACGCAGGAGAAAACGTTAATCCAGAGGTTGCAGGAACTGCACACTGCGGCATAGGTTTACCAATGGCTACTGTCATGATGATCCTTCGTTGGTTGATGATCTCTATTGCTAAATATCTTGAATGATAAGTTCACCGCTACGATTGGGGATTTCACCCCAGGTTAGCGGCATTACAGCTATTTTATCCAGTTGCTTGGTAGCTTCCCAAGATTTGTGGAGCTCTCCCATCGTGACCAAATCATGGCCCTGATTGAGCCATCCGGCCAATAGTTGCTCAAAGGCCGGTAGGAGTTTCTGCCCTTCAAGTTCAGCATGCAAGGTAAAGACTTGGTCATTCGGATTGCTTTGGGTAATTGCTAATAGCTTCTTGACTGCGCCAAATTCATCCGCACCGTCAATGCCAATAAGCTCGTCAAAGGTGGGAAGAGTAGTTGGATATTGCACATGCTTAGTCTTGCCTGAGGGTAGCGCTAGACGATAAGGCATGAGATTAGGTTTAGCTCTACCATCAGATGAATAGGCAATACCCCATTGATCTAGTTGTTCAAATGCTGATTCATTCATTTGCCAGCCTGCAGCCCCATAAGTGACTGGAGGGTGTCCAACGATCTGAATAAAACGATCCCAACTTTTTTGCATCATGGCTTTGGTCCACAAGCCATCCTTATTGCGAACAGCATCTTGCCATGCAACATGATCCCAAGTATGAATACCCGTCTCATGACCGGCCTTATCTATCGCGCGCATTTCTGCTGCTGCATTTTTACCGATATCGGGTCCTGGGAGAAGTACGCCGTAGAGCAAAGTTTTGATGCCATAGTGCTCGACAACGGAAGTGCGACTCACTTTTTTCAGAAATCCTGGGCGAAAGACACGCTTTAATGCCCAGCCTGTGTGGTCTGGTCCTAGACTAAATAGAAAGGTTGCCTTAGCACCAAACCGCTCAAGGGTTCGAGCTAAGTTGGGTGCACCCTCTTTAGAGCCGCGTAAAGTATCAACATCAACCTTGAGAGCAATCTTCGCCATGAATACTTAAAGCGAATGCCGCTTATTCTTTATCAACTAAGGAGCGCGCCTTTTCGACATCTTCGCGATACGCTTCAAAAATATTCTTGAGCGCATCAGCCATCGTAGTAGTTGGTGTCCAGTTTAATTCAGTCATCGTATTGTCAATCGCTGGCACGCGATTTTGAACATCTTGGTAGCCTTCGCCGTAGTAC
This sequence comes from Polynucleobacter necessarius, assembly GCF_900095185.1. Lineage (NCBI taxonomy): Bacteria > Pseudomonadati > Pseudomonadota > Betaproteobacteria > Burkholderiales > Burkholderiaceae > Polynucleobacter > Polynucleobacter necessarius. The sequence goes on from NZ_LT606948.1 coordinate 1,055,788, forward strand.
GCACCGGAAGTAGTTTCCATAATCTTTACTTCATTCACTGTTTTTGCATACTCAGGAATGCTACGTGCAATCTCCAGCATCTGATTGGCTAGTTCGCGAACAGAATGGTTATTTTTTGGATTACCAATGTTATAGATCTTGCCATTAGCAATATCATCTTTATTGTCGATGATTCGCATCAAAGCATCGATACCATCATCGATGTACGTAAAGGCGCGCTTTTGTGCGCCGCCATCTACCAAGTTAATTGGTTCACCACGCACAATATGACCTAAGAATTGAGTCACCACACGAGATGAACCTTCTTTTGGAGAATAGATACTGTCAAGGCCTGGACCTATCCAGTTAAAGGGGCGGAAAAGGGTGAAGCGTAAACCCTCCATACCGTAACCCCAAATCACACGATCTATTAACTGCTTAGAACAGGCATAAATCCAGCGTGGCTTATTAATGGGGCCGTAAACCAGATTGGATTTTGCTGGATCGAATTCGCTGTCTTCACACATTCCATAGACTTCGGATGTTGATGGAAATACCAAGTGCTTTTTGTATTTCACAGCTGAACGTGCGATAGGTAAATTCGCTTCGAAGTCGAGCTCAAAAACTTTCAGTGGTTGCTGCACATAAGTTGCTGGAGTAGCGATTGCTACTAAGGGCAAGATGACATTGCATTTACGGATGTGATATTCAACCCATTCTTTGTTGATGGTGATATCACCCTCAAAAAAGTGCATCCGTGGATGGTTAACTAATTCACCAAGGCGGTCATTTTGCATATCCATGCCATAGACATCCCAATCGGTTGTCTCAAGAATACGCTTGGAAAGGTGGTGCCCAATAAAGCCGTTAACACCAAGAATGAGTACTTTTTTCATTGTTACTGCCTCGTTTTAATCTAATTGATTGCTACTTAATTCACTGCTTATTGGCTTGCAGGAAACCATTCCAAGATTTCAACTGCTTTACGGTCGCCACAAATGCCGAATACCCGATTATCAACCACTTGGATACCGCAAACCCCAAGTTCAAGATTGGTAGGAAGTGGCCCTTGAAGGCTTGTGCGGGCGACAACCATTCTGGCGCCTTGATAGTCAGTAAAGGCGCCTGGGTATGGGGGTGCGACTGCCCGAACCAGGTCATGCACCTGTTTGGCAGTTTGATTCCAATGAATTTGGCCATCTGCAGGCTTTCTACCGCCAAAATAACTGCCTTTTTCAAGCTCATTTGGCTTGCGTGGGACTATTCCCTCTAAAAGGGTGGGCAGGGCTTGCTCAATGACTGTGACGGCAGCCTGGCTGACTTTTTCAAAGACATCGGTAGCGGTTTCATCTGGACCAATCAAGATTGCAGCTTGTCCCACAATATCTCCAGCATCAGGCTTTGTGTCCATCACATGCAAAGTTGCGCCAGTTTCGGTTTCACCATGAAGGATGGCCCAATTGACGGGTGCTCGTCCACGATACTTGGGCAGCAGTGAGCCATGCATATTGAGTGCCGCAATTGTGGCGCAAGCCAAAATGGTTTGCGGAATCATGAAACGATAGTAAAAAGAAAAAATATAGTCAGACGATAGAGCTTGGAGCTTATGCACTAATTCACCTAGCTCATTTGCGTTTGGAGTGATGCATGGAATCTTTCTATCAGCACACATTTTTGCCACACTTCCAAACCAAACATTCTCATTCGGATCATCTTGGTGGGTCACTACTAGATCAATTTTGATGCCGGCATTAATCAGTGCGCTGAGGCAATTGACACCAACATCATGATAGGCAAAGACGACTGCGTGCAATTATTTTTTCTCTAAAACAGTTTGCACAACATAGCGAGGGCGCTTGCGGATCTGTTGATAGATACGGCCAATGTATTCACCCAGCAAACCGAGGCCGAATAACATAACGCCAATCAGAAAGAAGGTGAAAGCGAAGAGAGTGAAGACTCCCTCTACCTCGGCGCCCAGAACAAAGCGTCGCACCAGAAGATAGGCGAAGAGAGAGCCTGCAGCAAGGGATAGGAGTATGCCTAAGATTGAGAAGATCTGCAGGGGCATGATTGAAAAGCCAGTCACTAAATCAAAGTTCAAGCGAATTAGTTGATACAGGGTGTATTTAGATTCACCAGCAAAACGCTCTTCATGTTTGACAGTGATCTCTACTGGGTTGGCAGCAAAGGTGTATGCCAAGGCAGGAATAAAAGTGTTCCCCTCATCACATTGGCGCACTAAATCAACAATGCGACGGCTATAACCCCGTAGCATGCACCCCTGATCAGTCATGGTAATTCGAGTAATGTTCTCACGCAAACGATTCATGGCACGCGAAGCAAATTTTCTGAAAAAGCTATCCTGGCGATCAGCGCGAATGGTGCCAACATAATCATGACCATTTAATAATTGCTCAGTTAAGGCATCAATTTCTTTTGGCGGATTTTGCAGGTCAGCATCTAAAGTGATGATGTATTGACCTTGGATGTATTCAAAACCCGCCATGATGGCCATGTGCTGGCCAAAATTGCTATGAAATAAGATTGTGCGTGTGACATCGGGGCGTAATTCGACCTGCTTGGATAGAATGCCTGCCGACCTATCTTTACTACCATCGTTTACGAAGACGATTTCATATGTGATCTTGCGCTTAATGGAGAGCGCATCTAATGCTGGATAGAGACGATCAAAGAGAGTCTGGAGACCATCTTCCTCGTTATAAACGGGGATAACAATGCTGAGTGTTGGGTTGGCAACTAAATTTGCAGTCATGCAGTAATTTTGCCTGATTCTGACGCTTACACCTAAGAACGTTCGATTTTGCGGTATTTCTGCAAAATTCCAACTAATCCTTTGGCTATTCGGCCAATATCTTCATCTGCCATCGCAGGGAATAAGGGAAGTGTCAGAATAGATCTGCCGATCCTCTCAGCGATTGGTGTATCTGATGTTTTGTAGTCTAGGTTTTTATATAGGGTAAAGCCAGTAATTGCGGGGTAATGAACACCCACACCAATTCCTAAGTCTTTTAACTCAGTCATGACTTGAGATCGAGCGACATTTAACTGCTCCAAGGGTAAAACAACTTGAAACATATGCCAGTTGGTATTAGCAAAGTCTTCTACGGGCAACTCTAACTTTAAGCTATCTAATCCAGCCATTTTTAATGCAGCATGCAGCACATCAAAATACAGGCGTGCTAACTGAGCGCGACGTGTTTGATAACTTGGTAATTGTTTGAGTTGCTCAAGACCGATTGCTGCGTTGACATCAGTGAGATTATCCTTTCCACCCAATACATCCACATCCATGCCATCCATACCCTGTCGGGTTAAGCCTTGCAGACGAAATTTCTCAGCGAGTCTTGCCTCTTTTGCATTGTTAAGAACTAGACAACCACCCTCTACAGTGGTGAGATTTTTATTGGCTTGGAAACTAAAACTTACTAAGTCACCAATGCGACCAATCCTGTTGCCATTCCACTGCGAGCCAAATGCCTGAGCGGCATCTTCAATCACGCGTAGATGATATTTTTTTGCCAATGCGTAGAGCAGATCCATATCAACCGGCAATCCTGCCAAATAGACGGGCAGGATGACGCGTGTCTTGGAGGTAATTGCACTAGGTATTTTATTGAGATCAATATTGCGCGTTATTGGATCAATGTCTACAAAAACCGGTTTTGCGCCAACACTTAAAATTACATTGGAGGTTGCTACCCACGAAATAGGGGTAGTGATAACCTCATCACCAACACCAATACCTGCGACTTGCAGAGCGATTTTTATGGTGGCGGTCCCATTAGCAAAGCATCGCACAGGACGATTACCAAAATATTGGCTTAAAGTTGCCTCGAACTCTGCCAGCTTAGGACCCGAAGTCACCCAACCCGAACGCAACACCTCTGAAACAGCATCAATTGTTTCTTGATTAAAACTAGGGCGAGTGAATGGGATAAAGTTTGACATGATGCCTCTTATATTACTGTGTTACCCAATTACTGCGCTATGTTAATCACGTCTGGATGTTTCACAATCACCCGGCGAGAGTCTCGATCGACTTCCTGCATTGGAATGTTTTTGGCCTTCAGTGCATCAAATTGCTCCGGAACCATCATTGCATAAGCAGTTTGACCCTCTTGCCACCGCACAATAAATGCGTCTAGAGTTGGCATCCAAAGTTCTGGCTGTTGGTTGACGCCAAACTCTAATTCATCAGGTGATTCCACCATGATCATCGTTCTACCCAAATAGAATGGCACTGTATGGTCAAGCAGTTTCACGGAATAAAAATTCACTTTTTCTGGAATAGATGTTTTCACTCGCTGCGCGAGATCGATGCCAGAGACTGCGCGACCAAGAGTTTCATGACCGGTACCAGCAATGATGGCGCATAAGAAAAATCCACAAGCGAAACTCACAATACTCTGAATGCCATTGCGTTTATTTTGCCATGCGGCAAAGGTGCTAAAAATAATCAGTGCTGCTAACGCTCCCATCACCCAGTAGGTGTATTGCGCATAGGCCTCGATCTCATCTGGCCTTGCTTGCGTGCCAAGAGCGTCCAAAAAGAAAAAGCCAACGCATCCTAAGATAGTAAACCCAAGAGTTTGCAACTTCCAAGGAAGCGTCATTGTGTTTGTATGGCCCAATAAACGATCCAAGCTATTGCCAATAATTAAAGCAAGTGCGGGGAAAATAGGAATGATGTAACCGGGCAACTTTGAGCGTGACACACTAAAAAATGCGAAGATCACCAAAAACCAGCACACCAATAGCCGGCTTGCAGAAAACTCGTGACGGCGTTCATTCCAAGCTTGTGCAATTGCACCAGGAATTTGTAATGCCCAAGGAAGAATGCCAATGAGTAGTAGTGGCACAAAGTAATAAATTGGACCAGTTCTGCTGTGCGCATCTTGGGTAAAGCGCTGCAGATGTTCGTGGATGAAAAAGAATTCTAAAAATTCTGGATTACGTTGCGCTACTAATGTGAACCAAGGTGCTGTGATTGCTAAAAATAAGATGCTGCCACTGAAGATACGCAGCCGGGTCCAGATTTTCCAGTCCCGTCTGCTAATCGAGTAGACAATCAACACCATGGCTGGAATTGCGGCCCCAATAACGCCTTTAGATAAAGTAGCGAGTGCCATAAAGATCCAGCATGCCCACATCCAGTTGCGACAACTGCTTCTATTCTGTGAAGTCTGAGCAAGCAACAAACTGCATAGTGCAGCAACCAAAAAAGAAGAAAGACCCATGTCGAGTGAATTGAAGTGCCCACTAATTACCCACATAGGACTAGATGCAAGAACAACCGCAGCTAGCCAACCTGCTCTAGCGTTATAAATCCTGGCACCAGTAAAGCCTACAAGAAGAATTGTCAGAAAGCCAGTGATTGCAGTCCAAAGGCGTGCTTGCCAATCGCCAACGCCAAACACTTGAAATACAGCAGCAGTAGCCCAAGCTTGTAATGGTGGTTTTTCAAAATATTTGTAACCGTTATAGCGTGGAGTAATCCAATCGCCAGTAACCATCATCTCTCGGGCGATTTCTGCATAGCGCCCTTCATCCGAAGGTATGAGGTGGCGGTAATTGAGCGTGCCAAACCAAATTAAGCCGTAAATAATCAGCAGCAATAAGATTTTGCTTGGGTGTAATGCTGAGGACTGCCGAATTTGCCCAAATTGCATCAGGCGGACTCCACAATTAAGGCCAAAAGTACTTGTCGTCCTTCGCCCACAAGAATATTGTAAGTTCGACAGGCGGCTTGAGAATCCATGATTTCACAGCCGATTTTGGCGTGAATTAGGGTTTTGAGAAGCTCAGGCTTGGGAAAGCGTTGACGACTACCAGTGCCAATGAGGATTAATTCTGGTTTTAAATCAACAAGTTGCGCAAAATTTTGAGCTTCCAAGTGATCGAAAGTTTGGACTGGCCACTCCGAGATCCCGCCATCCGAAGTCAGGACAACAGCATGGGCATAAGGAGTCTTATTGATCTCTACATAGCCTGCGCCATAGCCAGTGATCGTGTTCGCTCCGGAATGGGGATCAGATTGAAACTTCAAGTGGACTCTCTGTCATAATTATGTGGATTATAGCTAGCTGTTTTTTCTCTTATTTCAAGAACTTACCTTGAAATTCATTGTGAAACCAATTCTAAAGTCCCAAAAACTCAATCACGTCTGCTATGACATACGTGGGTCGGTGCTTGAGCTTGCTCAGCGTATAGAGGAAGAGGGTCACAAAATCATCAAATTAAACATTGGAAATGTAGGGATTTTCGGTTTTGTTCCTCCTGAAGAGATTCAGTTGGACATGATGCGAAATTTAAGTAACGCTTCTGCATACTCTGATTCCAAGGGCATCTTTTCAGCTCGTAAAGCCATCATGCAGTACTGCCAAGAAAAAGGCATCCAGGGCGTAGCTTTAGATGATGTTTATACCGGTAATGGTGTCTCTGAGCTAATTGTTCTCTCCATGAATGCGTTGTTAAATGACGGTGATGAAGTATTGGTTCCAGCACCTGATTATCCTCTATGGACAGCTGCAGTTAGTTTATCGGGTGGCACCCCAGTTCATTACTTATGTGATGAGTCCAAAGATTGGGCTCCGGACTTAAATGATCTGCGCAAAAAAATTACACCTCGCACTAAAGCGAGTGTGGCGATTAATCCCAACAATCCAACGGGTGCAATTTACTCTAAAGAAGTGCTGCTTGAAATTACGCAAATGGCTCGTGAACATGGTTTGATTTTGTTTTCCGATGAGATTTACGACAAGATGTCGTACGACGGCGCTAAACATATTTCATTGGCCTCTTTGTCTACGGATGTTGTGATCATTACCTTTAACGGTTTATCTAAGAATTACCGCTCTTGCGGCTATCGCGCTGGATGGATGATTGTTTCGGGTGATAAGGAGATGGTTCGAGATTACATCGAAGGCTTAAATATGTTGGCTTCGATGCGTTTATGTGCAAACGTGCCAGGACAATATGCTATCCAGACCGCACTTGGTGGGTATCAAAGTATTAATGATTTAGTGAGTGAGGGCGGTCGTCTTGCAAAGCAGCGGGACCTTGCATGGCAGCTTATTACAGATATTCCAGGTGTGACTTGCGTGAAGCCAAAATCTGCTTTGTACTTATTTCCTAAGTTAGACTCGGAAATGTATCCTATTGAAGATGATCAGCAGTTTGTAGCCGACCTTTTAAAAGAAGAAAAAGTATTGTTAGTGCAAGGTTCTGGTTTTAACTGGGGTAAGCCTGATCACTTCCGCGTAGTGTTCTTGCCGCATGAAGACGTTTTGAAGGAGGCTATTGGCCGACTAGCACGTTTTCTGGAGCGTTATCGTAATAATAAGCACAGCCGCAAGGCTTCTTCAACTGCCGCAAAGGCATCATGCAACCGATTCAAGTAGGTCTATTAGGTATTGGTGCTGTTGGTGGTGGCGTATTCACTGTTCTCGAGCGAAACCAGGATGAGATTCAGCGTCGTGCTGGCCGCGGCATTCGTATTAACACTGTTGCCGATTTAAATATAGAACGCGCAAAAGAACTGGTTCAAGACCATGCACAAGTGGTAAGTGACGCTCGCGCTGTGATCAATAACCCAGAGATAGATATTGTTGTTGAGCTTATCGGTGGCTATGGAATTGCTAAAGACTTAGTGCTTGAGGTTATTGCTGCTGGCAAGCATGTTGTTACAGCAAATAAAGCCTTGATCGCCGTACATAACAATGAGATTTTCAAAGCCGCTCATGCCAAAGGTGTCATGGTTGCATTTGAGGCCGCAGTTGCTGGCGGCATTCCGATCATTAAAGCCTTGCGTGAAGGCTTAACGGCCAATCGTATTGAGTGGATTGCTGGCATTATCAATAGCACAACGAATTTCATTTTGTCGGAAATGCGTGATACAGGTTTGGACTTTGGAACTGTATTGAAAGAAGCGCAACGCCTTGGTTATGCTGAGGCAGACCCCACTTTTGATATTGAGGGTGTGGATGCAGCACACAAAGCGACCATCATGAGTGCGATTGCATTCGGAATTCCAATGCAGTTTGAAAAAGCGCATATTGAAGGCATAACGAAGTTAGACGCAATTGACATCAAATATGCAGAACAATTAGGTTATCGCATTAAGTTGCTAGGTATTGCCAAGAAGACCACAACTGGTGTCGAGTTACGTGTTCACCCAACCTTAATCCCTGCCAAGCGATTGATTGCAAATGTTGAAGGCGCCATGAATGCGGTTCAAGTGTTTGGCGATGCTGTTGGCGCTACCTTGTACTATGGCAAGGGCGCAGGTTCAGAGCCTACCGCCTCTGCCGTAATTGCCGACTTAGTTGATATTACTCGTTTGCTAAGCGCAGATGCTGAGCATCGTGTGCCTTATTTAGCCTTCCAGCCAGATGCCGTGCACGATACCCCGGTATTGCCAATTGGCGAGATCACTACAAGCTATTACTTGCGCTTGCGCGTTGCAGATCAAGCGGGTGTATTAGCTGATATCACCAAGATCTTGGCTTCACATGGTGTATCGATCGATGCCCTTTTGCAAAAAGGGGCTGATGAAGGTGAGAGTCAGACTGATTTGGTGGCTCTTACTCACGAGACTAAAGAAAAAAATATGCTTGCTGCAATCAAAGAGATTCAGAATCTGAAGACCGTGGCTGGTGAAGTGGTGAAAATTCGCCTAGAAAATCTGTCTTAAGCAAATGATGCGTTACCAATCTACTCGGGGTAATAGCCCACAACAATCCTTTTTAGAAATTTTATTAGGTGGATTGGCGCCTGATGGCGGCTTGTACTTGCCGACTCACTATCCGCAAGTAACAAAAGCACAATTAGATTCCTGGCGAGGAATGCCTTACGCCGATTTGGCTTATGAAATTTTAAGTTTGTATTGTGATGACATTCCTGAAGCAGATTTACGCTTACTCTTAAGGAAGAGTTATACCGAGCTGGTGTATTGCAATGGTCGGTCAGACGATAATGCTAAGGATATTACGCCTTTGCATTGGCTGGGCGAGGAAGATGGCACTCGTATTGGTCTTTTGAGTCTTTCCAATGGCCCTACCTTGGCGTTCAAGGATATGGCGATGCAGTTGCTTGGTCATCTTTTTGAATATACACTCAAGAAAAAAGGTCAGCAACTTAATATATTGGGTGCTACATCTGGCGACACGGGAAGCGCAGCTGAATATGCCATGCGCGGCAAGGAGGGTGTCAAAGTGTTTATGCTCTCACCTCGTGGCAAGATGAGCGCCTTTCAATCTGCGCAAATGTATTCCTTGCAGGACCCGAATATTTTTAATTTAGCAGTAGCCGGTGTTTTTGATGATTGCCAAGATATCGTGAAGGCAGTAAGTAATGATCGCGCTTTCAAAGCAAAGAACCAAATTGGCACTGTGAACTCGATTAATTGGGGTCGGGTAGTTGCTCAGGTGATCTATTACTTCCAAGGTTATCTGTTAGCCACTAAGTCTAGCTCTGAGAAGGTCTCGTTTACTGTACCCTCTGGAAATTTTGGCAACGTTTGTGCTGGCCACATTGTTCGAATGATGGGTTTGCCTATCGAACATCTTATTGTTGCCACTAATGAGAACGATGTATTGCATGAATTTTTCAATACAGGCGTATACCGAGCGCGTAAACCTACTGAAACATTGCATACCTCAAGCCCTTCTATGGATATTTCTAAGGCAAGTAATTTCGAGCGCTTTGTATTTGACTTCATGGGGCAAGACGGAAAAGTTACCGCAGCGATGTTCAGGCAAGTTGAAGAGGCCGGCGGATTTGATATCTCCAAAGATGCAGTATTTAAAGGGCTTGGTAAGTATGGCTTTCGGTCTGGTCGCAGTTCGCATAAAAATCGCCTTGAAACAATTCGCGATATTGATCAACGCTATGGCGTCATGATCGATACGCACACCGCAGACGGTGTAAAGGTTGCACGTGAACATTTGCAAGCTGGAGTTCCGATGATCGTGCTTGAAACGGCTTTACCTATCAAGTTTGAAGAGACGATTGAAGTTGCCTTAGGCCGTCCAGCGGAATGTCCGCCTGCATTTAAAGATATTAAGTCTAAGCCGCAGCGCGTAGACAATATTGACGCAAATGTCGAGCAAGTTAAAGACTTCATCACAACGCATCTCAGTTAACACAAAAATCCATTATGAATAAGCCACCGATGTGGACCGCGCAGCAGGCTTTAGATCATTTACTTTTATATGCAGTCGCGGTAAATGAAGTCGAGAAGGTTGCAATGCAGTCGGCTTTAGGTCGTGTTCTAGCCGAAAATGTTAATAGCCTAGTTGATGTGCTGCCGCTAGACAATACCTCAATGGATGGCTATGCCGTACGTTGTACTGATACCACTTCGGTAGGAAGTACATTAAAAATTGCTCAGCGCATTCCAGCTGGTTCAATGGGAACACAGCTGGAGCCAGGCACTGCTGCTCGTATTTTCACTGGTGCCCCTGTTCCTCCAGAGGGGCGGATGCGGTAGTAATGCAAGAAGATTGTGCCGTAGGGAGTGAATCTGACCTAGCAACCATCAACATTGCGCCCATAACAGGTCAGTGAATTCGTCGTAGAGGTGGTGAGGATTTCACTGCTGGTAAAACGGCTCTTTCTGCGGGTATTTTCTTGCGCCCCCAGGAGTTGGGGGTAACTGCTTCTGCCGGTTTAACGCATTTGAATGTGAAACGTCGCGTTAGGGTTGCAGCATTTTTTACAGGGGATGAATGAGCTCTCCCTGGTGAGCCGCTAAAACCAGGCGGTATTTATAATTTGAATCGCGACACACTGTTAGCTTGTCGTAAATCGCTGGGTTGTGATGCGACTGATTTAGGAATCGTTCTTGATCGTCTGGATACAAGAAGAGAAGCATTGAGGCGAGCTAGCAAAGATCACGATTTGATTATTACCTCTGGTGGCGTATCCGTTGGTGAAGAGGATCATATTAAACCTGCCGTCACTGCTGAAGGAAGGTTGAATCTCTAGCAGATTATTGCTATCAAGCCTGGTAAACCTCTAGCATTTGGCGCTGTTCGTAAGACGGAAGATTTAAAAGATGGCGAAGCTTGATTTATCGGTTTGCCTGGACATCCAGTTTCTAGCTTTGTTACTTTCTTGATATTTGTCCGTCCCTTCATTCTCAAGTTGCAGGGTTGTGACGCTACACAACCTCGGTCTTACCTTATGCGTGCAGACTTTGATTGGTTAAAAGCGGATCGTCGTAATGAATTCTTGCGCGTCAAGATGAATGACCAAGGCGGCCTTGATTTATTCCCCAACCAAAGTTCTGGAGTCCTGACTAGTGCTTCTTGGGGTAATACCTCAGACCAGGGGTGATCTCGCTCAATCAAATAAGACCCTGAGATCAGCAATCGTTTTTACCGACGCAGGAATAGTCACACTCTCTTGCGAAACGCCAAGGGCTTCATGGAATGAGGCAAAGAATCGGAGCTCAAGTTTCATAAAGCAATCGTAATCTGATTATTTCAGGAGCGCATCAAAGGGGATGTATTTTACAAGATCACCCTTTTTGATTGACTGATTTGATGGGCAGTCGACTAAGCCATTAGCACACGGCAAAGTGCTTCGCTGTGCACTCAATCAACATATGGTGGATCCACACACCTCATTGCAAGATGAGGCTGAAGCGGCCTTTTTCCCGTCAGTAACTGGAGGTTGAATTGTCTAATTCTTCTCATCGTATCCAAGAAAGTAATTTTGATCTTAGCGCTGAAGTTGCAGCGTTGCGCAAGAGTGACCCGCGCGTTGGTGCGGTAGTAACATTCTTAGGTACTGTACGTGATATGAATGACGGCAGCCAGGTCCGAAGTATGACACTTGAGTATTACCCTGGCATGACTGAAAAAGCGCTTCAAGAAATTCTGGATCAAGCTGAAGAGCGCTGGGATATCTATAAATCCTTAGTAATCCATCGTGTTGGTCCATTATTGCCTGGGGATCAAATAGTCTTGGTGGCAGTAACGAGTGCCCATCGTGGTGAAACCTTCTCGGCCTGCGAATTTATCATGGACTATCTCAAAACAGCAGCCCCATTTTGAAAAAAAGAAGATATACCAGGGGGTTCACGTGGGGTTGATGCCAGAGTCACTGACGAGACGGTTATGGTTCGTTGGAATAAAAAATTACCCCCCCTTTTTTTCTTATTTGTGGAGTACATCCTCATTTCTAGAGCCAGCAAATTAAAATGAAAAAAGTATTTATATCGCTTCTTAGCTTGATTGCGTTCGGTGTATTTGCTGCTGATCGACCGATTGTTAAGGTTGAGACAGGCAGTCTTCAAGGTGTTATTGCGTACAACATGCAAGCTTTTAAAAATATTCCCTATGCCGCTGCTCCACCATTAGGTGATTTGCGGTGGCGCCCTCCGCAACCGGCGCCCTCTTGGAATGGGGTGCGCGATGCTAGTCAGTTTGGAAGCGCTTGTCCTCAGCAATACATTAAAAATCTCAGTGATAGTCTTGGGCTTCCAGGTAGTGAAGATTGCTTAAAGCTCAACGTTTATGGACCCGCTAAGCCTGGTAAGAATTTGTCAGTGATGGTTTGGATACATGGTGGAGGTTTGATCGTTGATGAGGCAAGAGATCCGCAATTCACCAAAATTAATTTAGTAAAAAATGGTGCGATCGTAGTTATGGTTGATTACCGCTTGGGTTCATTAGGCTTTTTTGCATCAAAAGAATTGATTGATGAGGTAAAGGCAACGGGCGAGCCAGTGGGCAACTACGGAACGATGGATTAGATCGTCTCTTTAAAGAGGGTCAAAAAGAATATTGAAGCTTTTGGGGGTGATCCTAATAATGTGACGATATTTGGTCAATCTGCCGGTGGTAGAAGTGTTACTTGGTTGATGGTTTCGGATGCGGCGAAGGGCTTGTTTCATAAAGCGATTGCCCAAAGTGCTCAGCAGAGTCCGTTGCGCGGTATGACTGAAAAGCGATTTGGCCTAACACCTGAGATAGATATTGGTACAAAGTACATGTCTTCACTTGGGGTGAAATCGCTTGCTGAATTAAGAAAGTTACCAATTCAAAAGTTGGTTCTTGATGGCACTGCCTATTACGCTGGCGAATTTGGCGGTCCTTTTGTAGACGATCAGATTTTGAAGAGTGACCCCATTCCTTTGTTTGCAGCCGGTAAGAAGGCAAAGGTACCGTTTATGATAGGCACCAATTCGTTCGATAGTGACTTTATGTTGTCTGGCGAGCCTTCATTGGATGTATGCATAAAGAAGATTTATGAAGCCCCAAAAATTATTGAGAAGCTATACGTGGATGTAAAAGACAAATGTATTTTGAATTCCTTTGTCATACAAGATTTAATGTATAGTGCAAGTACTAAGATCTTGGCTAATAGCATGAATGGTGTTGCTTCCGGGATATGCCTATTGCTTTGATTATTTAATCCTTAATATTCGGGCCTCATCACCGGGTGTGCCTCATACTTACGAGATCCCTTACGTCTTTGGAAGTTTGAGTTTCATGCCCCAAGCGCCAAAACAGCCTTTAAAAGGCGTAAATCAATGCGCTCGTATTGGAAAAGATGTTGCTGAGTTCAACAAACATATGCGTGGCCTAAAGATTAGCTTCCGATCGTAGATAAAAATAGTCCTCAAGATCAGGCGATTAGTGAAAAGATGTCTGCAAGCTGGGCAGCGTTTGCGAGGACTGGAAATCCCAAGGTGAGTGGTCAGGCAAATTGGCTTATTTACACCCTCAATGTGGACATCATGAGAAACTTTTCATCAGGACCAGAAACAGTCACTGGATTATTGAAAGATCGGGTAGCCTACCAGGCTTTTCATTGAAGAGAAATCTACTTGATCGAACGTTTAAAAGACGCTTTCTAAAAAAATCTAGGAAGTCACCAATCAACCATCCTTCGGGATGGTTTTTGTTCTTAAGGAAATAGCGGTGGTGCTTTTGAAGAGGGCCACTTTCTCAGAGCGAGGAAGTTGCTTTAATTTCATCTCAGCCTTGGATGCTTCAGATCTGTCTGAGTACTCTTGGGTAGCCAAGAGGATGACTGGGGTCGACGTGCTCGGGTGTAGCGAGCACCATGCCCGGAATTATGGGCTGCTAGACGATGTTCTAGGCGGTGAGTGATGCCGGCATAGTAAGTGTCATTAGAGCATTCAAGAAGGTAAACGAGCGCCAGGTCAAAATAGGGGAAATTAGGGTTAAAAAGGGCGTTAAAACCCTTGAAATTAGCAATATTGTATATATATTGTATAGATAGATCTACATGGAGTGGATGGGATATAAAAATGAGAATAGACAAATTAACAACAAAATTTCAAGAGGCCCTCAGCGAGGCCCAAAGTATTGCTTTAGCGAAAGATAATCAATACATTGAACCAGCCCATGTGCTGTTGGCAATGTTGCGGGCTTCTGATGGTTGGGCAAAGAGTTTGTTGGTCCGCGCAGGCATCAATGTTGCTGGCCTTGAACAAGGTGTTGAGAAGTTTATTAGTAGCTTTCCTGAAGTCCAAGGTACGAGTGGGGAGGTTCAAGTTGGTCGCGACGTAAGTAATTGGCTTAACTTATCTGAGAAAGAGGCAAATAAGCGTAATGACCAATTTATTGCTGGTGAACTTTTTTTGCTAGTTGTAGCTGATGACAAAGGTAAGCTTGGCAAGATTGCTCGTGAGAATGGATTAAATCGTAAATCGTTAGAAGCGGCTATTGATCTAGTGCGCGGAGGAGAATCGGTGAATAGTGCAGATGCTGAAGGCCAACGTAAAGCCTTAAAGAAATACACAGTGGATCTAACTGAGCGTGCTCGTATGGGTAAGCTCGATCCAGTGATTGGTCGGGATGATGAGATTCGTCGCACCATTCAGATTTTGCAACGTCGCGGTAAAAATAATCCCGTACTCATTGGTGAGCCAGGAGTAGGAAAGACTGCGATCGTTGAAGGTCTAGCGCAGCGCATCGTTAATGGTGAGGTGCCTGAAACTTTGAAGAACAAGCGTGTCTTAGTTTTAGATATGGCATTGCTCTTAGCTGGCGCCAAATATCGCGGTGAATTTGAAGAGCGCCTCAAAGCGGTTTTAAGTGATGTCGCTAAGGACGAAGGACAAACCATCATCTTTATCGATGAGATACATACGATGGTGGGTGCTGGTAAAGGCGATGGTGCAATGGATGCTGGCAATATGCTTAAGCCGGCCTTAGCACGTGGCGACTTGCACTGCATTGGCGCAACTACATTAGATGAATACCGAAAGTATATTGAGAAAGATCCGGCATTGGAGCGGCGTTTCCAAAAGGTTATGGTAGAAGAGCCTAGTGTCGAGGCGACAATTGCTATCTTGCGTGGCTTACAAGAGCGTTATGAGTTACACCATGGGATTGAAATTACCGATCCAGCTATTGTTGCGGCTGCTGAGTTATCGCATCGTTACATGACTGATCGTTTCTTGCCAGATAAGGCGATTGACTTAATAGACGAGGCTGGTTCTCGTATTCGCATGGAGATCGACTCCATGCCTGAGGTTATGGATAAACTCGAGCGTCGCTTGATTCAGTTAAAAATTGAGCGTGAAGCCGTGAAGAAGGAAAAGGATGAGGCTTCTCAAAAACGCCTTGACTTGATAGAGGAAGAAATTAAGCGTCTTGGTGCTGAGTATGCAGATCTCGAGGAGATCTGGAAGGCAGAGAAAGGCGCTGTACTTGGTGCCGCTAATCTGAAGGAAGAGATCGAGAAAGTTAAAGCCGAGATTGCAAAACTGCAACGCGAGGGCAAACTAGAAAAGGTTGCTGAGTTGCAGTACGGCAAATTGCCTGAGCTTGAGGCCAAACTCAGGTCTGCTGCTGCGGCTGAAGCCAAAGGTGATAAAGATGGTGTTGTAACGAACAAACTGTTACGTACTCAGGTGGGCGCTGAAGAAATTGCCGAAGTAGTTTCGCGCGCTACTGGCATTCCTGTATCCAAGATGATGCAGGGTGAGCGTGATAAGTTGCTCAAGATGGAAGAGCTTCTACATAAGCGTGTAGTTGGCCAAGAAGAGGCCATCACTGCTGTATCAGATGCTATCCGCCGCTCCCGTGCTGGTTTGGCTGAAGAGAAGCGCCCTTATGGATCGTTCTTGTTTCTTGGGCCTACTGGTGTTGGTAAGACCCAGCTGTGTAAAGCATTAGCTGGCTTCTTGTTTGATAGTGAAGATCATCTCATTCGTATTGATATGAGTGAGTTCATGGAGAAGCATAGCGTTGCGCGTCTGATTGGGGCGCCTCCTGGCTATGTTGGTTATGAGGAGGGTGGTTACCTTACTGAGCAAGTCCGTCGTCATCCTTATAGCGTTATTTTGTTTGACGAGATTGAGAAAGCACATCCAGATGTATTTAACGTACACTTGCAAGTGTTAGATGATGGTCGCTTAACAGATGGTCAGGGTCGTACCGTTGACTTCAAAAATACCGTGATTGTGATGACCAGTAATATTGGCTCACATTTAATTCAATCAATGGCAGACAAGAAACAAGCGGAAATTAAAGAGGCGGTATTTGAAGAGCTGAAGAACCACTTCCGTCCTGAGTTCCTCAACCGAATTGACGAAATCGTTGTGTTCCATGGTTTAGATAAAGGCAATATTGCCAATATTGCAAAAATCTTGTTGAAGAACTTATCAGAGCGTTTGGCAAAAGTCGATATGCAGCTCGAGGTGAGTGATGCGGTTTTAAGTAAGATTGCTGAGGTCGGTTTTGATCCAAGCTTTGGGGCAAGACCTCTCAAGCGCGCTATTCAGCAGTATATTGAGAACCCTGTTTCCAAGATGATCTTGGAGGGCAAGATTGGCCCTAAGGATGTAGTGTCTGTGGATGTGGATAAAAAAGGTGACTTTAGCTTTACGCGCCAAGTTCACTAAGAAATATTTTTACAAATTTCCTAAAATTTACTTGCGTGTGATTTTGAAGTGTCGAAACTCTTCTATAAGATTCAATACTTGAATTGGTCTTAAGGCTCCTCAAATTTTGAGGTACTTGTTTAACTTAGGAAAGGAATCACGCGTGGATATACCGCTGAGGACGTTGTATGTCTTCGTGGTTCATTGAAGATTGAGCACACTTTAGCAAAGCATGGCGCAGAGCGCATCTGGGAGTGAGTCAACAATGAGGCTTACGTAAACTGCTTAGGTGCTTTGACTGATGATGGCCAAGTTATGCAACAAGTAAAAGCTGGCATCTAAGCAATTTACTTGTCAGGTTAGCAAGTTGCTGCTGACGGCAACTCCTATGCAGCCATGTACCCAGATCAATCTTTATATCCAGTAGATTCTGTGCCTAAGATGGTTGAACGCATCAATAACTCATTCCAGCGCGCTGATGAGATTCAAACTGCTAAAGGTATCAATTCCGGTGATCCTGGATACATTGAGTACTTTGCTCCAATCGTTGCTGAAGCTGCTGACTTGTTGACATCTAGCTACGATGAAAAGGACAAGCCATGCAATCTCACGTGGCTTGGCATACGCTGCATATGCAGACATCGTTTGGTGTGAAACTGGAACACCTAATCTTGAGTTTGCGCGTTAGTTCGCTGAAGCAATTTGTGCAAAGTTTCAACGTGAATTAGGTGTGATGGGTCATAAATATCAATTTATTTCTCTCCCTGGTATCCACTCTATGTGGGTACAACATGTATGACTTGGCAAGTCTACTCTAAGCGTGGCATGACTGCATATGTAGAAAAAGTACAAGAGCCAGAATTTGCTGCACGTGATCGTGGCTACACATTCGTATCCCATCAGCAAGAAGTTGGTACTGGTTACTTCGAGGAAGTCACTACGGTTATTCAGGGTGGTAAGTCCTCTGTAACAGCATTAACTGCGTCAACTAGATCCCTAAAGTAGCACGTAGTAAGGGGGGCACAGCACAGTAATCATTTACCAATACTGCCACGGCACCTAAATGACCCCACAAGGGTGACTTAGGTGCCGTTTTCTTTTACATTTCTTCCATGACTAATTGTGTGCTTTGTAAAGATGACCTAAAGCCTGAAGAAGGTCTATTCATTTGGCGAGGTGATGACTGTCGCGTCATCTTAGTAAATGATCCAGATCTGCCGGGATTCTGCCGCGTAATATGGAATCAGCACATAGCTGAGATGACGGATCTTACCCATGGTGAGCGCGAACATCTTATGACTTTGGTATTTGCGGTGGAAGAAGCTGTCCGTCATGTGATGCAGCCCGATAAGGTGAATTTAGCGGCTTTAGGAAATATGGTCTCGCATATTCACTGGCATGTCATTCCGCGATTTAAGGATGATGTATTTTTCCCAGGATCCTCTTGGTCTAAAAGGACCCAAGAGACTTCTGCTGATACTCTAGCGGCAAGAAGAAAAGAGGCTCAAGAGTTACCTGCGGCGATTAGGGCTGTTATTTCAAATCTTGCTTAAGTAAGTTTTTTCAAGGCCTCTAAATATTTCCCCGGATTCAACGGCTGACCTTCACGTTGGGCTTCCCACATTATTTGGCCAAGAGACTCCATCATCAGGTGCTGTGCTTCATGAATTGAACCCATTTTTAGTGAGAGCTTATCTGCAATTTCTGTAATGCCAGGCGGTTGATTAATCGAAATTTGCTCGCTAATAGATAAATGCATTGAAAGATGTAGGAATGGATTGGTCCCCCACCGCTCTGGTGTGTAGTCTTGCTCAAGCGCTCCTTCAGAGTCGGCCAGAAGAGTGTGAGATTCAGGGTGCTCAATCATCCAATCGCTGGCAATAGTTTCCATCGGATCCAGAATGTGATTTTCGGTTTTCTTTTTCCAGGTGTCACAAAAAAAGCGACGCACTGCTTCTCGGGTTGGATTAAATATTGTCACGAATTTTTCCTTTTCCAGTCTTTTGCTTGAACCCACATAAAGGCTCCACTATGCATTGCGCGCATTCTGGATTGCGGGCCTTGCAAGTATATCGGCCATGCAAAATTAACCACTGATGAGCGTCTAAGAGATACTCTTGAGGAACACGCTTGAGTAGTTGCTCCTCTACCTTCGCCACATTTTTACCTGGCGCCAGTCCTGTGCGGTTTGAAACTCGAAAGATATGGGTGTCTACTGCAATAGTAGACTGACCAAATGCGGTATTCAGAATGACATTAGCTGTTTTTCGACCAACCCCTGGTAAGGCTTCCAATTCTTCGCGAGTTTGTGGTACTTGACCCCCATGTTTTTCTAAGAGAAGACTGCAAGTCTCTTGCATGTGTTTTCCTTTTGAGTTGAAAAGACCAATATGCTGAATATAGGGGCGAACACCTTCTTCACCCAGATCTAGAAGGGCTTGGGGGGTGTTGGCCACTTTGTATAGTTCTCGGGTGCCTTTATTAATCGATACATCGGTTGCCTGTGCAGAGAGCAATACTGCGATTAGCAATTCAAATGGCGAGCTATATTCGAGCTCAGTTTTAGGTTTGGGGTTGTTGGCTTTTAGTTGCTCAAAAAAAGCACGGCGCTTTTCTAGATTCATCATTTCTTTTGCTGAGCTCTTGCAATTGCAGCTGCAATAATGGCGCGCTTGCGTTCTTGTTCTGTTAATTCTTCTGCGGATTGAGGAATTTCGCTGTTGACTGACTTTAATTTAGCAGCAGCTTTTTTAGCTAGACGATCATCATTATCTTTTTGCTCACGATCAAGACGATTTTCTCGATCGTGATAGCGTTGACGAGCAATATTGGCAAGGTCCTGAGACCAGGCATCCCAGCCAGTTTGGGTGCCGGTGACGTCAATCATGCTGATGCAATCTACAGGGCATGGTGGAATGCACAGGTCGCAACCGGTACACCACTCAGAGAGTACAACATGCATCTGCTTGGATGCGCCCACTATCGCATCAACAGGACATGCTTGGATGCAAAGCGTACATCCAATGCACTTTTGTGGATCAATAAAGGCAACAGGCCGAGGACGTTCAATGCCGCATTCTGGATTGATGGCGGGATGAAGATCAAATGCATCCTGCGGGTAGATGGGGGTGAGAAGCCTGCTCAGTCGTTTAATGCCTTCAATACCTCCAGGAGGGCACCGATGAGGTAGTGCCTCGCCTGAGGCCATAGCCTCTGCATATTCCCTGCAATCTAGGTAGCCGCATTTGGTGCATTGGGTTTGCGGAAGGATATCTTCTAACTGATTGGCGAGGATGTTGGAGTGACTCATGTAAGTGAGAATCTTATTAAAAATTAAGGCTCCTTAGAACCCTTAATTTATGCTGACTTGGTAGTCTTCGCAGCAAATTTTTTCGCACTCTGATGCTCTCGATTCATGAGTAAAGCGGGTTTGACCACTTCCAGAGATATCGTCAAGCTCACCTTCAATAGTAAGAAGGGCGGTCTTTTTAATGTCTTGTGGTTTTACAAGTTCACCAGCAACTTCCCAGGTGCCGTTTGGTAAGGCATAGTCTTGGAAAACAGTTTTGATCGTATCCAAATAGAACTTGGAATCTAAATCTAAAACTGCGTTGTATTCGTCATAGAAGCAAATATGCGATTCTGCATCTTGCCCGTCTCCGCGTACCAAGTTTTGGAAGTAATCCCAATGCGACTGTAGATGGTTCTGCTGCGGGTTCATGGCAATGAAGCCAGTGTGCTGCAAGAAGCCTGGATACATCTTACGGCCAGCGCTTGGGTAGTTAGTAGGGGGTACGTTATAAATAACGTGACTCTGGCACCACTCATAAGACTGCTGATCAGCTAAGCTGTTCACAGCAGTAGGTGACTTGCGTGCATCAATTGGGCCACCCATCATAATCATCGATGCTAGAGTCGGGTCGCCAGCAGATGCCATCAAAGAAATTGCACCTAAGGTTGGAACCGTTGGTTGGCATACAGAAATCACATGCAAATCTTTAGCGCCGATCGTACGAATAAATTCTTGAATGTAATGAACATAGTCATCGAGACCAAATTCGCCATCTTCAACGCGAACTAAACGAGCATCGATCCAAGCGGTGATGTAAACCTTATGGTCTTGCAAGAGCGTGCGAACTGTATCACGTAATAGCGTTGCGTGGTGACCCGATAAAGGTGCCACAACTAAAACCACCGGATCTTCTTTGAGTTTCTTGATCACTTCGACATCGTCAGAGAAGCGCTTAAAACGTACTAAATTACAAAATGGTTTTGCAAGCGTGGTTATTTCATGGATGGCAACTTCGCGACCGTGGGTTTGAACTGAGCGCATACCGAATTCTAGTTTTTTATAGTTTTTACCAAGACGGTAAAGAAGGTCGTAGCTAGCCTCTAAACGCTCAGATCCTTGAACTATCGATGCTGGATTGGAGGCGTTAATGCAAGCCTCTGATGCAGCGCGCGCCCAAGAGCTGACTGGTTGAAGTAATGCTTTTTGAAATTCGTGCAACTGATATAGCATGGTACCTCCCTCCGGAGGTACAGTGTATCCGCTTATTATGCTCGATTAAGCTAATACGCGGGCGATTGCTTTGGCCACTTTATCAATATTTTTAGTATTGAGGGCCGCCACACAAATGCGTCCAGTAGAGAGGGCGTAAATGCCATCTTCTTTCTGTAAGCGTTCAACTTGCTCTGCAGTTAAGCCTGAGTAAGAAAACATGCCACGTTGTTTCTCGATGAAAGCAAAGTCTTGCTTCACACCAGCAGCTGCGAGTTTTTCAACAAAACCATGACGCATCGTCTTAATACGATCACGCATTTCTGCTAATTCAGCTTCCCAGAGCTGATGTAATTCTGGTGAATTCAAAACAGCGGCTGCAATAGCTGCTCCGTGAGTTGGTGGATTGGAGTAGTTGGTACGAATCACATGCTTCAATTGCGACAGCACGCGAGTAGATTCATTTTTGCTCTGAGTCACGATAGACAATGCACCAACACGTTCGCCATAGAGCGAGAATGATTTTGAGAAAGAGCTGGACACAAAGAAAGACATGCCTGATTGCGCAAAGAGACGTACTGCAATCCCGTCTTGTTCAATGCCGGCTGCGAAGCCTTGGTAAGCCATATCCAAGAAGGGGAGGAGCCCTTTAGCCTTGCAGATATCAATCACTTTTGGCCACTGCGCTTCTGTGATATCCGCCCCAGTAGGATTGTGGCAGCATGCGTGCAGCAACACCGTCGTGTTTTTTGGGAAAGACTCCAAAGATTTCACCATGCCATCGAAATCAACGCCACGTCTCTTGCCATCAAAATAGGTGTACTCGACTACCTCAAATCCAGCAGATTCAAAAATACCGCGATGGTTTTCCCATGTAGGGTTACTGATAGCGCAAGGTGCATTTAAATTCAGACGTTTGATAAAGTCTGCGCCTACACGTAAAGCGCCTGTACCGCCCAAACATTCAGCTGTCACTACTCGACCATCTTTAATAAGGGCAGAATCTGAGCCGAATAATAAATTTTGTACTGCAGCGTTGTACGGATTTAGACCCTCGATGGGGATGTAGTTGCGAGGTAAATGCTTTGCAACAATAGCTTCCTCTGCTTCGATCACTGCTTTTAAAAGTGGTACCTTGCCCTCATCTGTGTAATAGACACCAACACCTAAATTCACCTTGTCACCGCGCTGGTCTGCAACATAGGCTTCGGTAAGGCCAAAAATCGGATCTTTAGGGGCTAATTGAACTGAGGCAAACAGGGTCATTGGAGGTGGGAAAGAATGGTTGTGGGGTTTTTTGGTTTGTATTTGACGTTAAATTCGGCTTAATTCTCGGTTTTTGAGTTCAGAATCAACTATTTTCTAAGAAAAACGGCAAAATCATTGTTTGTACAAAATTTTCTGTGAAGAAAGCTCACAGGTGAAATGATAGCCGAGATGCCCCCTAAATTGCCCAAAATTGAATCCAATTCTGAAGTAAAAGCGGTAAATAAAAGCCCAGTGGCAGATCCTTTGGGCGAGGCAGGTCACGATCTTGATCCGGCGAAATTCGTCACCTGCCCTAACTCCCCTTATCAGCTTTACCAGCCTTTTCCCCCTGCTGGAGATCAACCGCAGGCAATTGACGCCATAGTTGAAGGTATTGAGGACGGCTTGACCTTCCAGACGCTTTTGGGCGTAACGGGGTCTGGCAAGACCTACACAATGGCTAATGTGATCGCCCGAACAGGTCGTCCAGCCATTATTTTTGCCCCCAATAAGACTCTGGCTGCCCAACTTTATAGTGAATTTAGAGAGTTTTTCCCGAAAAATGCCGTTGAGTACTTTGTTAGCTATTACGACTACTACCAGCCAGAGGCTTACGTCCCTCAACGCGACATTTTTATAGAAAAAGACTCCTCGATTAATGAGTACATCGAGCAGATGCGTTTATCGGCTACTAAGAGTTTGTTAGAACGTCGAGACGTCATTATCGTAGCTACGGTATCTGCAATTTACGGCATCGGCAATCCTGGTGACTATCACAGTATGGTGATGACATTGCGACCAGGCGACAAGATGAGTCAGCGCGATATTTTGATGCGCTTGATCGCGATGCAATATGCCCGTAATGAAACAGATTTCAAGCGTGGTGTATTTCGTGTTCGTGGCGACACGATTGATATCTTTCCTGCTGAACATAACGAACTAGCAGTACGCGTTGAGCTATTTGATGACGTTATTGAAAGCTTGCAATTTTTTGACCCTCTCACTGGAAGAGTTCGTCAAAAAATTCTGCATTTTACAGTTTACCCAAGTTCGCACTACGTGACACCACGCGATACTGTTTTGAAAGCTATTGAAACTATCAAAATAGAATTACGAACTCGCTTGGATGAGTTCGTGAAAGAGGGTAAGCTAATAGAGGCGCAACGTCTCGAGCAGCGCACTCGTTTTGATTTGGAGATGCTCAATGAGTTTGGTGTCTGCAAGGGGATTGAGAACTACTCACGGCATCTCTCTGGAGCTACTCCTGAGGAGGCCCCTCCTACCCTGGTGGACTATCTTCCTAACGATGCTTTGATGTTTCTCGATGAAAGTCATGTACTGATTGGGCAACTCAATGCCATGTACAACGGAGACAAGTCGCGTAAACATACTTTGGTGGAATTTGGTTTTCGCTTACCCTCAGCAATGGATAATCGTCCGCTGAAATTTACCGAGTTTGAAACCAAGATGCGTCAAACAATATTTGTTTCCGCTACTCCAGCTGAGTACGAGAATACGCATCAAGGTCAAGTAGTTGAGCAAGTTGCTAGGCCTACTGGATTGGTGGATCCGGAAATTGAAGTCTTACCTGCAAGCACTCAAGTGGATGATTTATTGGATCAAATTCACGCGCGTGTCAAAGTGGGTGAACGTGTATTAGTAACCGTGCTGACTAAACGCATGGCTGAACAGTTAACAGACTATCTATCTGACAATGGCGTTAAAGTACGTTATGTGCATTCGGATATCGACACAGTAGAACGTGTTGAAATTTTGCGTGACTTACGTTTGGGCGTCTTCGATGTTTTGGTTGGTATTAATTTATTGCGCGAAGGTTTGGATATTCCCGAAGTTTCTTTAGTGGCAATTTTGGATGCAGATAAAGAAGGATTCTTGCGCTCAGAGCGCAGCTTGATCCAGACGATTGGTCGAGCAGCGCGTAATGTCCGTGGAAAAGCCATTTTGTATGCTGATAAGGTTACTGATTCCATGCGTAGGGCCATGGGGGAGACCGAAAGACGCCGTGCCAAGCAAATTACCTTTAATAAACTTCATGGAATTGAGCCCAAGGGTGTACAAAAGCGTATCAAGGACATCATTGATGGCGTCTATGACGTGAAAGAGAAACGTCAGGAGATGCAAATAGAGCAGGAGCGGGCCCGCTATGAAGATATGGGTGAGAAAGGCTTGGCTGCAGAGATTAAGCGCCTCGAGAAGCAAATGAACGCTGAGGCTAAAAATTTAGAGTTTGAAAAGGCTGCTAGCACCCGCGATAGGCTTACCAAGGTCAAAGAAATAGCTTTTGGAGCCCGGCCTAGAGACGCAATCGCTTAAATCCAGGTCCCCTATGGGGATTTTTGGGACAATTCCCGAGCAAATTCTTGGGTTATATGATAAAGTTGAGCGTAATGGTCGGGTATTATCTGCTCGACTGTTAGCTGTCCATAACCATCCATTACCAAGGTGACATATGAGACTTACAACCAAAGGTCGTTTTGCAGTAACCGCAATGATTGATTTAGCGCTGCGTGAAGCGCAGGGGCCAGTGACTCTGGCCGGAATCAGTCAAAGACAAAAGATTTCCCTCTCCTATCTCGAGCAATTGTTCGGCAAACTACGCCGCTTCAATATAGTCGAGAGTACACGCGGTCCTGGTGGTGGATACACCCTAGCACGTCCATCTTCAGAGGTGAGTGTTGTCGACATTATGGTCGCTGTCGATGAGCCTCTTGATGCAACTCAGTGCGGCGGTAAAGGAAATTGTCATAGCGATGAAGAGAGTCATGGCCGCTGCATGACTCATGACCTATGGAGTAATTTAAATTCCAAAATGGTTGAGTACTTAAGCCCAGTCAGTTTGCGTGATCTTGTTCAGCAGCAAGAAGGCCGCGGAGTTGTTATTCAAGACATGTGCCAGAAGAAAATAAAAGTTGAGAGTGCGAAAAAAGCAGAGAAAACTGCCCCCGCACTAGCGGCTAAAAAAGAAATCGCTCCAAAGGCGCCATTAATAAACTCTGTATTCAATTTGGCGCGACAAAGTTAATAACGTACTACCCATTGATAGATAAACCATGAACGCCCCAAAAGACCTGCCACAGCAACCGGTTCCGATGTTTAGCCCAAAGCATTTTCCGGTGTACATGGACTACTCTGCTACAACACCGATTGATTCTCGTGTGGTTGACAAAATGTTGCCTTATTTGCGTGAGCAATTTGGTAATGCTGCTTCTCGAAGTCACGCCTATGGTTGGGCTGCTGAAGAAGCGGTTGAATGGGCTCGCTCAGAGGTTGCTCAATTAATCCACGCTGACCCAAGAGAAATCGTATTCACCAGTGGTGCGACTGAAAGCATTAATTTGGCATTAAAGGGTGCAGCGCATTTCTACAAAGATCGTGGTAATCACATCATTACGGTGAAGACTGAGCACAAAGCCACTCTGGATACTTGCCGTGAGCTGGAGCGTGAAGGTTTCGAAGTGACTTACCTCGACATGTTGCCTAATGGCTTAATTGATTTCACTCAACTTGAAACGGTGATGAGGCTAGGTACCATTTTGGCATCGGTGATGTATGTCAATAATGAAATTGGCGTTGTGCAAGATATTCCTTGTATTGGGGAATTGTGTCGTTCCCGTGGTGTGATTTTTCATGTAGATGCTGCTCAAGCAACCGGCAAGATAGACATTGATCTAGAAAAAACTACAGTCGACTTAATGAGTTTTTCGGCTCACAAGACTTATGGGCCTAAAGGCATTGGCGCTTTGTTTGTGCGTCGTAAGCCACGTATTCGCATAGAAGCGCAAATTCATGGCGGTGGCCATGAGCGCGGTATGCGTTCAGGCACATTAGCTGTTCACCAGATCGTAGGTATGGGGGAAGCGTTTCGCATTGCTCGAATGGAGATGGCCGAAGAAAACAAACGTATTCGTACTTTGCGTGATCGCTTGCTAAATGGCTTAAAAGATATAGAAGAGGTTTATGTGAACGGCGATATGGATGATCGTGTTCCGCATAACCTCAATATCAGCTTTAACTACGTTGAAGGTGAATCAATGTTGATGGCTCTGAAAGACTTGGCAATTTCATCTGGTTCGGCATGTACCTCAGCGTCACTTGAGCCGTCTTATGTATTGCGCGCCTTAGGCCGCAATGATGAATTGGCGCATAGTTCTATTCGTTTTACCTTAGGCCGCTTTACTACAGAGGAAGAGGTTGATTTCACTATTAAGCTAGTGCAAGAGAAGATTGCTAAGTTGCGTGAGTTATCCCCACTTTGGGAGATGTACAAGAACGGAATCGACCTCAGCACGATTCAATGGGCAGCACACTAAGAAATATTTGAGACGAAAGAGGAAAATACCATGGCATATAGCGAAAAGGTCATTGACCACTACGAGCATCCCCGTAACGTTGGCTCATTTGAGAAGGGTGATGATAGTGTTGGTACTGGCATGGTTGGCGCTCCAGCTTGTGGAGACGTGATGAAGTTGCAGATTCGCGTGAATGATCAAGGTGTTATTGAAGATGCAAAGTTTAAGACTTACGGTTGTGGCTCTGCGATTGCCTCATCTTCATTGGTAACCGAATGGGTTAAGGGTAAAACTTTGGACCAAGCGCTTGAGATCAAAAACTCACTCATCGCAGAAGAGTTGGCTTTGCCACCAGTGAAAATTCACTGCTCTATTTTGGCGGAAGATGCGATAAAAGCGGCAGTTGCAGATTACACAGAAAAGCATATGGCGAAATAAGCAGAGATCACTATGGCTATTACCTTAACTGACAAAGCAGCAGCACACGTGAACCGCAATTTAGAAAAGCGCGGTAAAGGTTGTGGTTTACGCTTGGGTGTTCGTACTACAGGTTGCTCTGGTTTAGCCTATCAGCTCGAGTATGTAGATGAGCCTGCTGCTGAAGACCAGGTATTTGAGTCAAATGGAATAAAAGTATTCGTTGATCCAAAGAGTTTGGCTTATTTGGATGGTACAGAGCTAGACTTTGTACGTGAGGGTTTGAACGAAGGGTTTAAGTTTCAAAATCCAAACGTAAAAGATGAGTGTGGTTGTGGCGAATCCTTCCGCATCTGACGATTACTTCCGTTTCTTTGGATTAAAACAGCAATTCAACATCGATTTGCCTGCCCTTGACCAGGCATATTTAGCAGTTCAGAAAGAAGTACATCCAGATCGTCATGCGCGCGGTAGTGATGCCGAGCAACGTCTTGCAATGCAGATGGCTACATTGGCAAATACTGCGTTTCAGACACTCAAGAATCCGATTCAGCGTGGCTTATATATATGTCAGCTCCATGGAGTGGATGCTAAGTTAGAAACAAATACTGCCATGCCCACTGCTTTTCTGATGAAGCAGATGGAATGGCGCGAGAACCTGGATGAGCAGGCTGCAGACTTGCCCTCTTTAGAGGCTTTGATGATTGAGGTCGAAGAAGCTAAAGAGGAGACTCTTGCGGAAATTGCTCAAGCTATTGATGGCGCAAAAAAATACCAGCGCGCGGTTGAATTACTACGCGGTTTACTCTTTATCGATAAGTTTGCGGTTGAACTTGACGACACTATTGCAGCCTTCATTTAGCTCTCGCTAACGATAAACTCTATCCCTTATGGCCTTATTACAAATCTCTGAACCTGGAAAATCGCTGGCACCTCACCAGCGCCGTATTGCAGTTGGTATCGATTTAGGAACTACGAATTCTCTTGTAGCCATTGTGCGCGATGGCCTTCCCAAGGTATTGCCAGATTCCCAAGGCCGAGAATTGCTGCCATCAGTTATTCGTTATTTGCCAAATGGTAGAACCCAGGCTGGTTTTGAAGCACTCGAGAGTGTCGTTATTGATCCCAAGAACACCATTGTCTCGGTCAAGCGTTTTATGGGTCGTGGTTTGTTGGATGTAGATCATCTTGAAGGCGCTCCGTATGATTTTGTTGATCAGCCTGGTATGCTCAAGCTGAGAACCATTGCTGGTGATAAGAGTCCAATCGAAGTCTCCGCGGAAATTTTAGCGCGTTTGCGTCAATTAGCAGAAGACTCAGTCTCAGATGAAATTGTTGGTGCTGTTATTACGGTTCCCGCTTATTTTGATGATGCTCAGCGTCAAGCAGCCAAAGATGCTGCGAAGTTAGCTGGCATTGAAGTGCTTCGTTTATTGAATGAACCAACCGCTGCTGCAATTGCATACGGCTTAGATAATGCATCAGAGGGTGTTTATGCGGTCTATGATTTAGGTGGCGGTACTTTTGATATCTCGATTCTGCGCATGAGTCGGGGGGTGTTTGAGGTGCTTTCTACCGGGGGTGATTCAGCCTTGGGTGGTAATGACTTTGATCATCGTTTGTATTGCTGGGTCCTTGAACAAGCAAGGCTTCCTCCTTTATCTATTCAGGACCACCGTACACTCCTTCAAGCTTGTCAGCATGCCAAAGAACAGCTTAGTCACAATCCACTAGCGC
Source organism: Polynucleobacter necessarius (assembly GCF_900095185.1). Lineage (NCBI taxonomy): Bacteria > Pseudomonadati > Pseudomonadota > Betaproteobacteria > Burkholderiales > Burkholderiaceae > Polynucleobacter > Polynucleobacter necessarius. The sequence goes on from NZ_LT606948.1 coordinate 1,084,871, forward strand.
GTGTTCACGTGACTCTCGCAGATGGTGCGGTTGTCAATGTTGGAGTTAGCCAGGCGCAATTCTTTGAGATCACCCAGAACTTAGTTTCTAAAACATTAATGGCTTGCAAGAAAACTCTTCGCGATGCTGGATTGAAAACTGAAGATATTAAAGGTGTAGTTATGGTGGGCGGCTCAACTCGTATGCCGAATGTTCAGCGCGCTGTCGGTGAGCTATTTGGAACACAGCCCTTAAATAATCTCAATCCTGATCAAGTGGTTGCTTTAGGTGCGGCGATGCAAGCTGACTTGCTAGTAGGCAATCAAAGTAAAGATGATGAATGGTTGCTCTTGGATGTCATTCCACTCTCGCTGGGTATTGAAACTATGGGTGGCTTGGTAGAAAAAATTATTCCTCGCAATACACCGATACCGGTAGCAAGAGCGCAGGATTTCACAACCTTTAAAGATGGTCAGACTGCCTTGGCGATTCAGGTAGTGCAGGGTGAGCGTGAACTGGCTCAGGACTGTCGTTCCTTAGGCAGGTTTGAGTTACGCGGTATCCCAGCAATGTCGGCAGGCGCTGCCCGGATTCGTGTCACTTTCCAAGTGGATGCTGATGGCCTTTTATCTGTAAGCGCCACAGAGCAAGATTCTGGTGTGAAGGCCTCCATTGATATCAAACCTTCTTATGGTTTAACGGATGCTCAGATTACGCGCATGTTGCAAGATGGTTTTGCAACCGCCAAGGAGGGCTTACTTTCTCGATCATTGCGTGAGGCAAGTTAATGCTCAGCGCTAGCAAGTGATCGTGTTGTGTTGAGTGCCGATGAACAGCAAAAAATTGATGCCGAAATGGCGACATTGCAAAAGATTTTGAATCAAGAATCAGATAGTGATGTCGTGCGTAAGGCGGTAGATCATGCCGCAAAAGCAACCGATGATTTTGCCCAAAAGCGTATGAACGCCAGTATTCAAAAGGCTTTATCTGGCAAAAACGTTGCTGAAATCTAAGTTCTCAAATATTCAAAATTAATAGAAAAGAATTATGACTCAAATCGTTGTTCTACCTCATAGTGAGTATTGCCCCGAAGGTGCGGTTGTTGAAGTTGCTCCTGGAACTTCGATTTGTGAAGTCTTACTTGAGAATGACATCCCGATTGAACATGCTTGCGATATGGTCTCTGCTTGCACTACTTGTCACGTTATTGTGAAAGAGGGCTATCAGAGTCTTAATCCTCCCGCTGAAAATGAGGAAGATATGCTCGATCGAGCTTGGGGTCTTAATTCACAATCTCGCCTTTCTTGCCAAGCAATCGTTGCCAAAGAAGATTTGGTGATTGAGATACCGAAATATTCAATTAACCATGCCAAAGAGAATCATTAAACAAAGATTTTTGCCCTTAGCAATTAAAAAAGTAGGCTCTTAAATCATGCACGTAAGAAAAAGCCTTGTTTATCGCTGAACTATTATGAATTTGTAGTTCATTCTTTAGGTAGAACCTCCAAAAGACATTTTCAGCCATCTTTAGGGATGGCTTTTTCTTTTAAGGGATACTTTTTTTCATTATTCCCGATAAAAATTGTTGCTTAATGATTTGAGTAACATTTTGTCGCTATGTTTCCTGCGTTCCAGTAAGCCCACTTTTCGATAGATCGTTTTTCCTGATAATTCTTTAAGCGAAAGCTGTCGATCCTCTGCCCAGGCAATGTTTGCACGTTTTGGAACTATCGAGTAACCAAGCCCTTGTCGCACCAGTTCAATAATGGCTGCTACGGAATTTAACTCCATGCTGTCTTGAATTTTGAGTTTATTGACTTTGATTGTCTGCTCAACCAAGTGTCCAGTCCAAGTATTTCGCTCAAAGCGAATAACAGGTAATTGACTATCGTGGCTCCTTGAAGATTTAATCGAGTTAGGCAAAATTAAAATCATGGGCTCTTTATAGAGCTCAGTCCATTGGACTGTTTGCGGTAATGCGAAAGGAGAAGACTCCGTTAGGAGCGATGCATCTAATGTGCCTTCCATGACTTGATTCAAGAAGTTGCTTGAAAGACCTGCGATCAGTTGTATCCCTAGTTCGGGATCATTTTGATTTAACTCATTTAGTGTTGTACCAAACGCACCCATGAGAGTTGACGCGAGCGCTCCTAAAACAATAGTGCCACTGAGTTCTGATTTAAGACCAGAGCCCCTAGGGACTCATATGTAGCAATTATTTCTTGTATCGGCTCTACTAGGGCGCGACCATTTCCATTCAGTGCAAGTGAGCGCTTAGTTCTGTCGAAAAGTTCCACATCAATTTCATGTTCTAGGTGTTGTAACTGCTGTCCTGCAGCAGCAGCCGTCAAGCCGATTTCCCTCGAAGCTGCCGCAACGCTTTTATGACGGGTGATGGCAATGAAATTTTTGAGAAGTTTGATACTAGACATGGTGCTGAGTATAAATAAATTCTTTATCTGATAAAAATTTATTTTCTATATGTTCATCAACTGTTATACCTAAGACCGAAGCTTGCTTAGGGCTAATAGTTATGCAAATTTTTTAATTTTGGTGATATGGTGTATGAAGAGAATATGCATGAAGTTAATGCGCACAATGGAGGCATTTGAAATATGTCGGATAAGAAAACTGTTTCTCAACGCCGTGACCGTGATTTCATTAAAAAATTACTAACTATTGGTGGTGGCGTTAGCGGAATTCTGGCTACGAAAACTGCACTCTCTCAAGCGAATGATGGCAATTTTTTAGCAATTGATCCTTGGACCAAAATCCAAGGATCTACGTTTATCAGTCCACCTTATGGATTGCCGTCTAAGTATGAGAAGGATGCAGTTAGGGTTCTTCCTTCGCCCCCACCTACTTTTTTAACTGGTTCGCGCACCCCTCCTGTACAAAATTTGCATTGGATTATTACTCCTAATGGTCTGGTTTTTGAAAGACACCATGCTGGTATGCCGGATATTAACCCCAATCAACATCGCCTAGTAATGCATGGGTTGGTTGACCGCCCAATGATTTTCTCAATGGAAGATATTGTGTGATTTCCATCAGAATCACGAGTTTATTTTTTAGAGTGCTTAGGTAATAGTGCGGCAGAGTTGAAGAAAGCAACCGTATTGGTATATGCGGAAAATGGAGCAATGTTACGAGTAGAGCAGAGCAGAGCTATCCCTTGCGACTATTTCTTCCGGAGTATGGGCAAGATGAGCATCAAATTGTTACGTCGGATTAAGTTGGGCATAGAGCCTTGGCAGACTCGCGAAGAAACGTCTGCCTACACTGATTTACTGCCTAGCGGAAAAGCTGAACAATGTGCGTTTGCAATGGATGTGCAGTCGGGGATTGCGCAGCCATCAGGAATGATGAAACTCAAATCAAAAGGCTTTTATGAAATTTCAGGATTTGCCTGGTCAGGTAAAGGCATGATTAAGCGTGTTGCAGTCTCATCAGATGGTGGCGCTTCTTGGTCGCAGGCTTGTGCTTCAGGAGCCGGTGATGGATCAATCCCTTGTTCGTTTTCGCTCCCCATGGATGTGGAATAGTGCTCCCGCGATGCTCATGAGTCGTGCCATGGTTTCTAGTGGCGCAGTTCAGCCGTCTATGGATGCTTGATTGAAAGTAAAAGGTGCAAACTTTTTTTATCACAACAATGCCATCCAACCTTGGCGTGTGGCAGCTAGAGGGGCGATTACGAATGGCCGCTAATCTTAATACTCTCAAAGAGACCTATAGCGTTCTTTTGCTTAGCCTTATTACGGCTTGTTCTAGTGCATATAAGTTTAGCGAACCTTTCGGTCTTAAGCCTATTGCAGAATCCTAAATTTGCTTATGGAATATTGATGTTGGCCCTAATAGTGAAGGCTTGCCTGCAGGTTCTGGTACGGCGATTGCTGGAGAAATCTTATTTCAACAGCAATGCACTTCTTCCCATTGGGACAAAGGTCAAAGTGCAATAGCGAATCAATTAGTTGGCGGTGACGCACTAAATACCAGCTCACCTATGAAGACGGTGGGTAGCTTTTGGCCTTACTCTATAACTATATTCGATTACACTCGACGGATAATGCCTCACAATGCGCCTCAATCATTAACCGACGATCAAGTCTATGCGGGCGGTGACAGCTTACATTTTATTTTTGAGCACAATCGTTGCCAAAGATGCCGTGATGGATGCCAACTCCTTGGCTTTAGTGAGAATGCCAAACAGGGATGATTTTATTTCAATTGAGCGTGGATATTTTTGATGGTTGAAAAGTAGCGGGGTGAGGGTAAGTCTTCTTTGAGATAAAGAAAATATTTATCTCAAAGAAAAATATATTCGATTTTAATTTTACTTTCTATAGAGATAATTCTCTTATGTCTAAAACCGACCTTAAAGTAAAAGTCTAGCGTGGTGCCGAACAAGGGGAATTTGTTGAGTACCTAGTAACCCGCAACGCCAATCAAACTGTTTTGGATATCGTGACTTACATCCAACGCAAGCTGGACTCTACTCTGAGTTATCGCTTTGCCTGTCGTGTGGGAATGTGCGGTTCCTGCACTATGACTGTAAATAGAGTTGCACGTTGGACATGTCGCACTCACGTATCATAAATTGTGAAGGGCATTTCCTTGGAAATTGCACCTTTGAATAATCTGCCGGTCATTCAAGATCTCGCAACTGATATGCGAGAGTTCTTTAACAAGTGAAAGGACGCGGTTGGATTTTTCAAGGACAACCAAACTCGTCATGATGAATTTGCAAAAATTGAACCACAATCAAAAAAGCGTCAGTGTTAGCCAATGCGGGTATCGCATGTATTGGTTGTGGAGTTTGTTATGCCTCATGTGAGGTAGTTAAATCAAGGCCTAACTACCTTGGCCTTGCAGCCTGGAATAGGGCTTGGACGTTAAGCAATGATATTTTGCACGGATGTGCAGCAGATTGAGCGGTTACAGGCTGTAGCTGGAGATGCTCCATGCCATGCGTGCCATACGCAAAGCTCATGTACTGAGCGTTTTCCAAAAGCCATTGAGCCTACAGCCAGTATTGCTGGACTTAAGAAGTTGGTGGGTAGAGCTACAGTTCGTGGCAGCAAGTGGGGCAAGTTATGAGTCAGGGTGTATTACAAGCAAAGCTCTGATATGCCCAAAGAATTAGCGCAATGATTCTCGGGCTGTGTGTTGCGATACATCTTCTTATTATTTTTTTACGCGATTCGTGGTGGTATTTTTGCTCAAGAGATATTGAGTCGCACACAAGGGCACATTGCTTTCGCACTCTTTTGTGAGCTATTTTTTTATAGCTTGTTTTGTACATGCGCCTATTGGTATGGCCAATATTCTCCAAGAAACTTTTCCTAACAGCGGGTTAGCAAAACCATTTTCATGGGCGCTTGCAATCTGCATTTTTGTTTTAGGGACAGCCGCTGTTATTGGCGTGTATACCGGGAGTGGTTTATGAGCTCTAGACCTCATATAGATTACCGAGCCAAAAGCCACTTATCTGATTTTGCGTATGCTTGCCATCGCATCTCTGACCTTCTTTTGGCCTGTTGTATTCCATTACATTTTTTAATGCTGTCCAAATCCTTAAGAGGGGCGCAAGGATTTGAAGCTTCTTTGAAGTTAACGGATGTTTGGGTCTTTAAGTTTGGAGAATGGGCATTAGTCATACTGCTGGCGGTGCATTTGGCTGGAGGGGTCCGTTTGCTAATAATTGAGTTCGGTCCATGGCGTGGTTTGTGTAAGGGCTCGATTCAGACCTCTATTTTGTTTGCAATTCTTTGCGGACTTTTATTTCTTTATTTTGCTGACTAGGCAGGTAGATATGCAACTCAATATGAATTTGGCAGAAGAGGCTTGCAAAGAGCTCTACATTCGAGCGCTTAAGGCGCTACCAGATGATATTAAGGCTGGCATTGATAGTAGGCTAGATATAGCTGAGACGGATTCCCGTGCGCAGGTAGTTTTAAAGACTATGATGATAAATATCTCGGTTGCTGAGAAGGAAGATAATCTCCTATGTCAGGATACAGGCTTGCCAATCTATAACATTAAGATTGGTAGTAATGTCCAATTTGACAGTATGGCATTGAAAGCCGCCATTCGCAAAGGTTGTGAGCGGGCAACCAAGGAGTATCTGCTCCGCTCATCAGTGGTCCATCCAATTGCGCGTAAGAATAATTACACTTCTTGTGGCATTGATATGCCAGCAATTCACATTGATTTTTTTGATGATGCTGATTCGGTTGAAGTCGAAATGGTCCCTAAAGGTAGCGGCTCTGAATACAACTCTTTTCTTAAAATGGCCATCTTTGCAGATGGGATTAATGGAGTCAAGGCTTTTGTTATTGAGAGCGTTGTTTCCGCTGGTGGCAAGATGCGTCCGCCAACAATTGTCGGAGTCTGAATTGGTGGCACCTATGATCAATGTGATGCTATGGTAAAACGAGCAGCAACTCGTGAATTAGGAAGTATCTGTAGTGATGAGGAGGGCGCAAAGTTGGACAAAGAGCTCAGCGCCGCTGTGAATAAGCTCGGTATTGGTCCACAAGGACTTGGTGGTGATGGTACCGCATTTGTAGTGCACGTTGTTGAGCTTGCGCATACCAACATTACTCTGAATCCTGTCGCAGTGAAGATGCAATGCCACTCTGCTTGCAGGGCTCGCGCAACCTTTACGCCTGCAGGCGTTAAGTTACGGATTCTAAGGAGAGGATCCATGACCCACTTCGTTCTCCAGACTCCAGTTCGCGCAGAAGAAATTCGCAAGTTACGCATCAATGACATAGTTGCTTTGCAAAATACCTTGTTTGGTATTCGTGATGCCACTCAAATTCATATGTTTGATCATGGTCGTCAAACGCGTTTTGATCTTAATGGGCATGCGGTTATTCATACTGCACCTAACGTGCGTAAAGTTCCAGTGAGTGAGCAATTTATCTGTATTGGAACTACAACCTCTGATCGCATGGAAAGATTTACCCAGCCACTAATGACTCAGAAGGGTGTGCGTATGATTATTGACAAAGGCGGAATACGAGAAGGCTCAGCCGAGGCATTTAAAGAATTTGGCGGAGTCTATTTAGCCATTATTGGTGGCACTGCAGCGCTTGAAACAACTTGGATTGAGCAAATTGAGGATGTGGATATGGATGACCTTAATCCAGAGTCGCTTTGGCGCTTTAAGACTAAAGATTTTGGCCCACTCTTAGTGGCTATGAATAGTCACGGTGGCAGTATGTACCAGGAAGTGAAAGGTGAGGTTGCTCGAAATAAAGATACTTTTCGAAACAGTCTCGGAATAGACTCATGAGCACGATACTAAGAATTGAAACAGAGATTTTGATATTAGGTGGTTATGGCGGTGCTGGCCTATTTGCAGCTTTGCATGCGCATCAAGCAAACCCAAATCTATATATTACGATTGCCGTAAAGGGTTTGTTAGGAAAATGCGGTTGTACTCGTATGGTGCAGGGTGGTATAATGTGGCCCTTGCAGAAGGGGATTCAGTCGAGCGCTACTTTATGGACACCATTGAAGGTGGTAAGTGGCTATCTGATCAAGATTTAGATTTAACTGGTATCGAAATTATCAATCGTTTCGCAAAGCAGGTGTGGTCAAGAGGTATGCACCGCCTTGAAGAGCATCGTGCTATTGAGCTGATACATAGTAAAGATGGTAAATCTCTGGCTGGTGTATTGATGTTGAATATGCAGACTGGTCGCTTTGTATTGGTACGCGCTAAGGCAGTCTTGCTAACCACCGGCAGTGCTCCAACCATGTACAAGTACCATACGCCGTCAGGTGATAAAAGTTGTGATGGATTGGCGATGGCGCTTCGCGTAGGACTTACCTTGCGAGATATGGAGATGGTCCAGTTTCATGCAACCGGTCTCTTGGCTGGCCCAGGAACTCGTATGACTGGTACGGTATTAGAGGAAAGCTTGCGCGCGCGGGGCTGTGGATTACTTGCTTAATGGAAACAATGAGCGATTTATGGGCAACTACGACCTTCGTAATGAGCGCGCTACCCGTGATATTGTTTCTCGAGCTATTAATTCTGAGATTCGTGCTGGTCGTGCTACCCCCAATGGCGATGTCTATATTCAAATGAGTCATTTGGGTCCTAAAAATGTGCGCAAGCTATTTAAGGGTATGGTTGAGCTTTGCGCTGACAGCGGTTTTGATTTGGTGAATGATCTAGTGGAGGTTGTCCCGACTGCTCATTACATGATTGGTGGCTTAGTCTTTAAGAAGGATGGCAGCACTGACCTTCCTGGTCTTTATGCAGCAGGAGAGGACATTGGCGGTGTTTATGGAGTCAATCGTCTTGTGGGCGGTAATGGCGTTGCTAATTCAACTATGTTTGGCGGTATTGCAGGAGATGCAATGGCAGAATGGGTTGCTTCCCATGGTCTGCAGGAATGCAATATGGAGGAGGTTTATGAAAGCATCAAAGCTCATGAGATGCCCTTACAAAAAATAGCTGGCGATATGGAGTCTATTCGGGATGGTTTGTCGACATGCATGTGGGACGATGTGGGCATCTCTAGAACCAAAGAAAGTTTGTTGCATGCTCGTAGTTGTTGCTGCTTTGAATGGCGTACGAGCACTTTGGCACAGAAATAGAGAATTGCAACAAGTAATTAATAAATGGCGGGCAGCGCCATTTGGATTCATTGGAGGGATATTCACTGCGCTATTTGCAACTGGTGGCGTATTTATGCCGCATATCTTGGATTAAGAATGATTGATCCAAAATCTCTTAGGGTCACTATGGCATTCGCCATTCTGATCCTCACTTGTTTGCTTGCGGCTTTGTTTGCGGCTTTGCTTGATGATAGCAACCGGGTTGCTTTTAAGTTCGCCTGTGTTTGGTTTAACCCTCTTTCTCTTGCTGGCTATGTTTTTGGGAATTTGGCTAGGTACTCATGCACATTCAAAATTGAGCAGCACTTCGATGCGGATTGTGTATGGATCCATTCTTCTCGTTTCAGGAACCACTCTATTGATTCGTCAATGCTTCTAAAGCGTTATTTTCGATTTATGGTGCTGGAGCAAGTCTAAAGACACCTATTAAGGTGTCTTTAGATATTCTTACGGAGCGACGATATTGCGTCGCCTTGATGACTTTTGCCAAGGCTATTGACTCGTTTTTAATTTGAGCCTCTAGCTCTTTAGGGATATTTACAATTGCAGTAAGACCATTTCTTTAACAAAGAGTGACTACTTGCAAGTGATCTATATCATCTATACGATATAGATATGTCATCTATTTTCATCTCTGAGTTCATCACTAGTCAAGCCCTAGATACCATGTGTTCTAGACATGACGTTATCTACGATCCTGATTTGTACAAGGATAGGTCAGTATTAATTGCGGCTATGCAGGATGTTCATGCGCTAGTGGTTCGGAATCTGACTCAGGGAAATAAGGAAGTTCTGAAGGCCTCACCAAAATTAAAGGTGTTTTTGGGCGTAGGTCTTGAAAATATTGAGCTACCAGCCTGTGCCAAGCGAAATATTAGGGTGATTCCTGCTACAGGTGCAAATGCAGAGTCGGTGGCTGAGTATGTGGTTGGGGGCTGCAGTCGCTTTAACCCGTGGTCTTATTCCTGCAACGATCGCAACCCTGAAAGATGAGTGGCCTCGCCCGCGGTTCTCTAGCTATCATGAATTTTTAGGTCAGACTTTAGGTATTGTTGGATTTGGCAGTATTGGCAGAGTGGTAGCAAAAAAAGCCCATGCCTTTAGGTTGCAATGTGTTGCCTATGATCCGATGTTATCTGTTGATGCTGTAGAGCTTGATGGGTTTTCTGTTCCACTAATCACGCTCAATGCATTGCTCTCAAGCAGTGATACTGTCTCTTTGCACCTTCCGTTTTTACCTGAAACCAAAAATTTATTTAATGCATCAACTTTGGATCAGATGACAGAGGGTGCTTGCCTTGTAAATAGAGGCCGTGGGGGCATCGTTGATGAATTGGCGTTAGCAGAGCATTTGCGCTCAGGTCGAATTGGCGGCGCAGCAATCGACGTATTTTTAGCTGAACCAGCAAAAGACTTGAACCATTTTGTAGGCATTGAGAACCTCATACTTACGCCGCATACAGCTGGCGTTACCCACGAGAGCAATGAACGCGTGAGCCAAATGATTGCTGATAATCCAAACGTAGCTGGTGTCGTGGTGATTGGTATCGAGCCACAGTGGAGAAAGATCGTAGTAGATGGAATTAAGACTGCCGGTAAGCCGGTAGAAGGTTTTTGGATTGAAGGTAACGGCGATACAGCAACTGTTGCTAGCGCCAGCAAGGCCGCTTACTCCATGATGTGAAGCATGCCTCTAAACAGCGGCGCGTTTCTTCCCCATTATCAGAGCTCTGGGTTTCAACTAAATGCGGTGAATTTCTGGTTGTGCATTAAATCCAACAGTGGGTAATGCGTTTGATAAGCTTTATGACATTGGTTCAACTTTGGTTTTTGGTGAAACTACTGAGTTAACTGGTGGTGAGCATTTAGTGGAGGCATGTTGCCGCACTCCTGAGGTGAAGAAGAAATTTCGCGCAATGTTTGATCGTGATCAAGACGTTGTTGCAAAAAATAAAACCAGTGACTTATCGGATTCGCAGCCAACAAAAGGCAATATTGCTGGTGGCCTCACCACCATTGAAGAGAAGGCTCTGGGAAAGATTCAGAAAATTAGCAAGAAGTGCATGGTTGATGGTGTCCTTGATAAAGCGGAGACTCCAACAATTCCTGGTTTGCATTTCATGGGCTCCTCTTCAGCTGTTGCTGAGATGGTGACTTTATGTGTAGCCGCAGGTTTCGCGGCCTATTTTTTCCCAACAGGTCAAGGTAATGTTATTGGTAACCCAATTCTTCCTGTGATCAAGCTATGCGCACATCCTAAAACCGTACGCACAATGTCTGAGCATATTGACGTAGATGTTTCTGGTATTTTGCGTCCCGATGAAAATTTAGACACAGCAGATGAGAAACTACTCGATGCCCTTATACGTACTGCAAATGGTGAATTGACTGCTGTAGAGATTTTGGGTCATCATGAATTTGCAATGACCCGCTTGTATGAGTCTGCATAAGTAATAAAGCATGAAAACTCTGACCGCTTATCAAGAAGTCAAGCAGAAGATCGCCGAAGATCTGGTCAGGGGTCGATACCCTTATGGGGCAGGCATTGCCTGCTGAAAAGGATTTAGTAAAGGAATTAGATGTATCCATAGGAACCCTGCGTAAGGCGGTAGATGAATTGGTTGCCGAGGGAATTGGTATCCGTCGTCAAGGTAGTGGAACCTATGTAGCTGAGCATGATGCCAAACGCTTGCTCTATTATTTTTTCCATGTAGTGCGATGGGATTCTGATGAAAAAACCTATCCTCGTGTTGAAACCGCTTCGTTTAGGATATCACAAGCCAATAAAGAAGAGTCTCTTAAGTTAGGCATTAAAGAAGGCGCTCCTGTTTGGCGGACTGTCACTCGTCTATACCTTGAAAATGAATGTGTACTGGTTGATCACATCTACTTTTAGATATATTAAATCGGAAGTCTATTTTTCGACGAAAGCACGCTCAAACACATAGTCGCCTAGCTGACCAAGGCTCAGAGATACCTTAAAGCCTTTGGAATCCAGCATCTCAGCGGTCTCTTTGAGCATAGAGGGGCTACCACAGATCATGGCTCTATCTACTGCTGGGTCCAGAGGAGGTAAGCCTATATTTTTGAAAAGTTGTCCAGACTCGATGGCAGTAGTTAAACGTCCAGTATGTTTGAATGCTTCTCTTGTAACGGTAGGGTAGTAGATGAGTTTTTCGCGAATAAGTTCACCTAAGTATTCGTCTTGGGTTAGTTCATTCTTGATGTAGTCACTATAGGCTAGCTCGCTAACTAGGCGTACGCCATGAATGAGAGCTATCTTTTCAAACTTCTCGTAGGTTTCTGGGTCGCGAATGATGCTCATGAAGGGCGCAAGACCAGTGCCTGTACTAAAAAGATAAAGATGTTTTCCTGGATTAAGATCATCAATTACCAGGGTCCCTACAGATTTTTGGCTGACCAGTATTGGATCCCCAACCTGAATTTTTTGAAGGCGTAAAGTAAGTGGACCATCTTGAACTTTAATACTTAAAAATTCGAGGTGCTCCTCATAGTTTGGACTTGCAACGCTATAGGCTCTCATTAAAGGTTTTCCCTCTACTTCGAGGCCTATCATCAAAAAGTGACCACTTCGAAAGCGAAGACCCTTATTGCGAGTGGTGGTGAAGCTAAAGAGGGTGTCGTTCCAGTGGTGAACGGTGAGTACGGTTTCGGTGTTATAGGCTGGCATAAAACTTAGTCTGAAGTGTCTGAATTGCTAATTATCCTCAATCTTGAGGTGATGCAGGGGGTATCGAGGGTTCTTGGGCCAATTTACTTCTTATAAGTTATCTACTTTTACTTATAAGCCCATCAGTTTGGGGTCTTGGGAGGATTCACTCGCTATCATCTAGGGATGAGTCGCTCCCAATATCTATGGATTTCTTTGTTTAGCTTCAGTTGGGTGCTTTTTGCTGTTGTGCTTCAGCAAGTGGGATATCAAAATGTCAGCTATCCACCTGTGGAATTGATCCTTTAGAAATTTGGATCAATCAATTTCAGTTGGTGCAAGGCTTGCCTTGGCTATTTAAAGCAGATGGTTTTTGCTCTGCTAAGTTGCCTGCTATTTTAGGGTTACAGGTTCCCGAATGGTCATTATTCGGGTTTTGCGTCTTGTTTCTAATTAGCAGCAGATAAAATATCATCAGGAGTCATTTGCTTTAATGGAATGGAATTCCATGCTGTTAAAGCGCGCGTATAGTTTTTTGTTTTCAAGGCTTGATATGCAATTACTCTCTCATGATCAGGATCCCTTGATCGCAGCCTTGATGTATCTTAAGGAATTGCTACTCGATATTAAGGACTTACCCCCAATCAGAGCGGGGTCGCATCGCATCGTTCATGGAGGCTCAGAGTTTTTTCAGCCAATACTGACGCTATCCTAGAAAAATTATCGGCTATGAGCGCTTTAGCGCCCCTGCATCAGCCACATAGCTTGGATGGTGTGAAAGCTTTTTCTCAAGTTTTTCCAGGCATTCCTCAGAATCTCTGTTTTGATACAGCATTCCATAAAACGATGAGTTCTCTCGAAACTTTTTTGGCTTTACCTAAGGAGGTTACAGATCAAGGTGTGCGACGCTATGGGTTTCATGGCATTTCCTATCAGTACAATTATTGGCGAACTGATTGAGAACTCTAGAATGGCCAAAAATAAGGTGCTAATGGCGCATTTAGGTAATAGTGCCAGTTTATGCGCTGCAATTGATGGCAAGAGTATTGCCACAACAATGGGTTTCTCGGCTCTAGACGGATGGATGATGGGTACGAGAAGTGGTTCATTAGATGCTGGCGTATTGATGTTATTTGGTTGAGCGTGGTTATACCCATGATCAGCTGCAAGATCTGCTATGCGTAAACTAAGGAATGATCCCAAGCCCCTAGCAAAAGAGGCGATTGAACTATTACTATTTCTTCAGTCGCACAGCTCTCCACGGTATATTTCAATGGAGTGATTCTGACGATGGTAGGCGATTCTCCTAAATATGTGGAAGCCATCGTTGTAAAAGATAGGAAAATTGCCTTTACAGGGAGCATGAAAGACGCGCTCACTCAGGCGGGCATGAATCCGAATATTTAAGATCTGAAAGGTCAAACTTTAATGCCTGGGTTTATTGATACCTGGGGACATTTTGTTCTAATTGCTTAAGATACCTTGGGTGTTAATCTGGCATCTTTCTCAAAAAATTCACCGCAGACTCAATCTCAACTCATCGGCAAGTTGAAGGCGGAGGCAAATATTTTTAATGGCTGGGTAATTGGGGGCGGGTTATGCCGATGCTTTGTTATCAGATGGTCCTTTGACTAGAGCTGATCTCGATAAGGCGTTGCCAAATCAAGCTGTGCTGATAGAGAATATTTCAATGTTGACTGGCTTGGTGAACTCTGCTGGTTTAAAGAAATTAGGTATCAACAAAGCAACTAAAGCAGTATCTGGATTTATTCCAGTAGATCCAAAGAATGGTGAGTTAACTGGTGAGCTGATTGGTATGCCTTACTTAGCGGCTGTTGCTAAAGCAGGAGGAAAGTATTCCAAAGATTGAGCCTTTGAGGCTTATCGCAAAGCTGAGAAAATTTACGTCTCTAATGGAGTTACTACTGCCCAAAGTTGCGAGGCGAGTATTGTTGATATGCGCAATATGCGCTTAGCAGTAGATCGCAACCTTGTTTCTTGAGATTTGATTGCATTGCCGACTTTCGATGTGGTTGATCAGATGCTCACAACAAACCCAAATTTTCCGTTTGGTGCGTATAGTCAAGGAGATCATGGATTTATGGTGGCCGAAATACAAGTCCCAACAGATGGCGCTCCGCGGTTACGATTGGCCTATTTTTCTAAACCTTATTTGAATACCACTGGCTTTCCTCAGGACTGGCGTGGATTTCCGTATTACCCAACAAGCACTCATTGATAAGTATGCCAAGTTAGCTTACGAGAAGAATATTCAATATTTTGCGTACTCTAATGGTGATGCTGGCATTGATATGACTTTGTCTGCGTTAGGAAAGGCGATTACTGATACGGGTGTATTATAGAGGTTCGAAGAATCGAAATTGCCCATTCCTTTTTTGCACGAGACGACCCGCTCGATGACTATAAAAAGAAAAACATATTAGCCGTATCAATGCCAAATACAGTCTGACTTTATGGTGATAACTATAGTGCGACCTTGGGTAGCGAGAGGGCTGCTAACGTCAGTCCACTAAACGCAGCTAATCATAAGGGCGTGAAGATTGCGCTTCATAACGATACACCTTCATCTGGACCCAATGTGATGTTTTCAGTTTGGAAAGAACATAGGCTATGAGCAAGCTATTAGTCCGTATTTGGCTTTGCAAGGCATTACTAGTAATGCAGCGCCTATCTATAATACAGAGAAGAGGGGAGTAAGGGCTCCATTGCTGCTGGGAAGATGGCCGATTTAGTGGTTCTAGACCAAAACCCCTTACAAGTAGAACCGAATGAAATTGAAACTATTAAGGGTGGTGTCGAAATCTATAACAATGAATGACTCTTGAATTACTCTTCTTCGCGACGTAAGTGTGGGAAGAGAATAACGTCACGAATATTTGGAGCATCAGTGAGTAGCATGACGAGGCGATCGATACCGATGCCGCAACCACCAGTTGGAGGCATTCCATACTCAAGGGCGCGAATGAAGTCATGGTCAAAATACATAGCCTCTTCATCACCTGCTTCCTTTTGCTCTACTTGTTTGCGGAAGCGATTGGCCTGATCTTCAGCATCATTTAACTCAGAAAAACCATTGGCGATTTCACGGCCCGTGATAAAAAGTTCGAAGCGCTCAGTAATGCCTGGACGTGTATCCGATTCTCTAGCGAGAGGACTTGCTTCGATCGGATAATCAATGATGAATGTCGGTTCCCACAAATGCTCTTCAGCAACTAGCTCAAACAAAGCCAATTGCAGTGCGCCAATCCCTGCATTCTTGAGAGTTGGAGCATCTGGATTCTCACCACCCTTTTTCAGTTCGGCACGTATGAAGCTGGCATTTTCCAATTGTGCGGCTTCATAGCTCTTACCCGATTGGTCGCAGTATTGGAGGATAGCCTCAGTAATGGTCAGGCGTTGAAATGGCTTGCTGAGATCAAGTTCAGAGCCTTGGTGTGTCAATACCGCAGTACCTTGTGCATCAATTGCTGCTGCACGAATTAAGCCTTCAGTGAAATCCATCAACCAGCGATAGTCTGTATACGCTGCGTAAAATTCCATCATCGTAAACTCCGGATTATGTCGGGGACTAATACCCTCGTTACGGAAGTTACGATTCATTTCAAACACGCGCTCAAAACCACCCACAACCAAACGCTTGAGGTAAAGTTCAGGTGCGATACGCAAGAACATTTGCATATCTAGTGCATTGTGGTGGGTAATAAAAGGTTTTGCTGCTGCACCACCAGGAATCGGGTGGAGCATCGGCGTTTCGACTTCCATAAAGTCGGCGTCTAACATATGACGACGCAGTGAGGCGATCGCATTGCTACGCGCCTTAAATGTGTTTCGACTGTCAGGATTAACAATGAGATCAACATAGCGCTGACGATACTTAGTCTCTAAATCAGAAAGGCCATGGAACTTATCAGGTAAAGGGCGTAATGATTTGCTGAGTAAGCGTAGATTACTGCACTCTACAGATAACTCACCCTTATTGGTTTTAAAGAGATTGCCCTCGGCAGAAATAAAGTCACCCATATCCCAGTGTTTAAATGCCCCATGGACATCGGCACCGCTAAGCTCATCATTAATATAGAACTGAATTTGGCCGCTGCGATCCTGAATGGTGGCAAAGCTGGCTTTGCCCATTACGCGCTTGAGCACCATTCGTCCTGCAACTTTGACATGAATTTTTTTGGTCGCCAGCTCTTCTCTGGTCAGGCTGTCATAGTGCGTATGCAAGTCTGACGCCAAATGGGTTGGTACAAAATCATTTGAGAACGCAACACCACCAGCGCGTAGCTTAGCCAGTTTTTCACGACGTTCCGCAATGATGTGATTTTCATCAACGGGTTCTTGAGCAGAGGCTGTGCCTAAATTCGTTTTATCGGTCATATCGGTCATTAGTGGTGGTATCTCAATAATGGGTTTTAGACTGCATTACACGCCTTGTTTCAGGCCGGCCTCAATGAAAGCATCTAGATCGCCATCCAACACTTTTTGTGTATTTGAAATCTCAACGTTCGTACGTAGATCTTTAATGCGGCTCTGGTCCAAAACGTATGAGCGGATTTGGTGACCCCAGCCCACATCGGTTTTGCTGGCCTCCAATTTATCTTGCTCAGCACGACGCTTTTGTATCTCGTGTTCATATAGGCGTGACTTGAGCATGGTCATTGCTTCAGCGCGGTTGCGATGTTGGCTTCGATCGTTTTGGCATTGCACCACTATTCCGGTGGGAATATGGGTTAGGCGAACAGCAGAGTCTGTCTTGTTGATGTGTTGACCACCGGCACCCGAGGCGCGGTAGGTATCAGTACGAATATCTGCTGGATTGACTTCAATCTCAATCGAGTCATCAATCTCTGGGTATACGTATATGGAGGCAAATGAAGTATGACGCCCATTTGACGAATCAAATGGAGATTTGCGTACCAAGCGATGCACTCCGGTTTCAGAGCGCAAATGACCATAAGCGTATTCGCCATCGACTTTGATCGTTGCGCTCTTAATGCCAGCAACATCACCGTCCGATTCTTCAAGAATTTCCGTCTTGTAGCCTTTCCGCTCGCAATACTTGAGGTATTGACGATAGAGCATACGCGCCCAATCACAAGCTTCGGTACCGCCGGCACCCGCCTGAATATCAATAAAGCAATTGCAGGAATCCATTTTATTATGGAACATGCGTCGAAACTCGAGATCACCAATGATCTTGCTATAGCTCTCAACATCTTGCTCAATTGCCGCGATAGTTTCAAAATCACTTTCTTCTTTAGCCATGTCAAATAGCTCAAGAGCACTAGTAATATTGGCATTGAGATCAGTGAGGGTAGCCACTACACCATCGAGCAATTTTTTTTCTTTGCCCAGTGCTTGCGCTTTCTTTTGATCATCCCAAATGGTGGGATCTTCCAGAATAGAGTTAACTTCGGTAAGACGACGTGACTTTACGTCGAAATTAAAGATACCCCCGAAGAGCTTGCTCACGGGTGAGCAGATCGGACAAGGTATTCGAAATAATGTTGAGTTGTTCAGCTTCCATCCCTTAATTATAAGGGGGTTATTGACCTAGACTCTTAGGGGCTGGCTCAGCTAGAAAGGCTTTCGTCGTGGGCTTCGATCATGAGTTGCACACGGGCTTGACCTTGATATCGGTTGGTTACTAGACGATAGGCCAGTTTGGCTCTAGCTGGCAGGCTTTGGGTTCGGTTAAACCAAACGGCAGTAATGGGTTTGCTATCAGATTTAACCGCAGAATCTCCGATTGGGCGGACCATCAAGCGCAAATGTTTTTCTTTCATGAGGCTTTGCTGAGCAATCTCAAATTCCCCATAAAAAACCGGCTGAGGAAAGCCTTGGCCCCAAATTTCCTCTGCGAGAAGGTCGCCAATTTCAGAGGTGAATTCAGAGGGCTGTAATGCACCGTCATGGTTATGGCGACGCTCTAGTAATTCATCGTAAAGTAATTCTGAGGCGACTTGCTGAAAACAGGCGTCAAACTTTTCAAAGTCGTTTTGTCGAATGGTCAGACCCGCAGCCATTGCGTGGCCACCAAACTTTAAGATGAGACCTGGTGCGCGTTTTGAGACTAAATCTAGGGCATCACGCAAATGAAATCCAGTTAAAGAGCGTCCAGAGCCACGAAGTTNGAATTCAGAGGGCTGTAATGCACCGTCATGGTTATGGCGACGCTCTAGTAATTCATCGTAAAGTAATTCTGAGGCGACTTGCTGAAAACAGGCGTCAAACTTTTCAAAGTCGTTTTGTCGAATGGTCAGACCCGCAGCCATTGCGTGGCCACCAAACTTTAAGATGAGACCTGGTGCGCGTTTTGAGACTAAATCTAGGGCATCACGCAAATGAAATCCAGTTAAAGAGCGTCCAGAGCCACGAAGTTCTTCACCAGTACTGCCGTCGGCAGGTGCAAAAACAATAGCTGGACGATTGAAGCGTTCTTTTAAGCGTGAGGCTACGATACCAACGACACCTTGATGCCACTCTGGATTCCACAAACAAATACTATTGCGTTGTGCCATGGTTCCTGCAAGCTGATCCTCAGCAAGATGTGACAATGCGGTTTCTTGCATACCAGTTTCAATGACACGCCGCTCGCGATTGATGCGATCGAGCTCGTGAGCCAGGTTAACTGCCTCATTAGCATTGTCTGTAAGCAACAAACGAATACCTAAAGTCATGTCCGCTAGACGCCCAGCCGCATTGAGTCTAGGTCCGATTGCAAAGCCCAAATCNANATTCCACAAACAAATACTATTGCGTTGTGCCATGGTTCCTGCAAGCTGATCCTCAGCAAGATGTGACAATGCGGTTTCTTGCATACCAGTTTCAATGACACGCCGCTCGCGATTGATGCGATCGAGCTCGTGAGCCAGGTTAACTGCCTCATTAGCATTGTCTGTAAGCAACAAACGAATACCTAAAGTCATGTCCGCTAGACGCCCAGCCGCATTGAGTCTAGGTCCGATTGCAAAGCCCAAATCAAACGTATTGGCTTTTCGCGGATCGCGCATGGCCGCCTGAAAGAGCGCTTGAATGCCGGGTTGCGATATACCAGCGCGAATACGCCTTAAGCCATTTGAAACTAGTACACGATTATTGCGGTCAAGTTGTGCAACATCGGCAACCGTACCTAAGGCTACTAAGTCGAGGAGATTCTCAATTTTGGGTTGTGTCTCAATGGTAAATTTTTCGCGCTTGCGAAGTTCTGCACGAAGTGCAACAAGAATATAAAACATCACACCAACGCCAGCTAATGCTTTACTAGAAAAGCTGCAGCCAGGCTGATTCGGATTCACAATGGCCAGGGCATTTGGTAAGCGATCAGCAGGAAGATGATGGTCAGTCACGATGACTTCCATGCCAAGTTCACGGGCGCGATCAACCCCAGCCTCGCTTGCAATGCCGTTATCTACAGTGATGAGGTATTTCGGTTTAGGGTTTTGTTGTGCCGCTAAATCAACAACTTCAGGTGTAAGACCGTAATCCATAGTAAAGCGATTGGGGACCAGAAACTGAATTTGGGTTTGGGGTCCACCCAGCATCTGAATGCCCCTTAAGCCTACGGCACAGGCAGTTGCACCATCACAGTCATAGTCGGCTACGATGAGTATGGGCTCTTTTCTCTCGAGAATATCGGCAAGCAAAGAGGCGGTGCAGATGCAATTCTTCAGCTCCGTTGGAGATAGTAGTTGCTTTAAGTCGAGAGAAAGCTCTTCAGGAGACCGAAGTCCGCGAGCAGCATAGAGTCTTGCTAATAGAGGGTGCAAGCCACTCTGGGCTAACCACGTAGCCGTGCGATCTGAAAAGGGACGTTGTGAAAAGACGCTCATCTAAAATTCATTCACTTCTTTCCAGGTGAGTGGTTCGGGTTTTTTCCAAAAAGCCCAAGATTTTTTCAATAACATTTTTGCAGTAAAGATACGCTCGCGCACCTTTCCATTTGGAAAATCGATAATGACGATTTCATCTACTTGCTCATTGATGAGTGCGCTACTCAAATGAGGCCAGACATGTTGGGGATGCTCAAGCCAAGCAAATACACCTGCTAAATTTTGCGTATCTAAAGAGATGTTGTGTGAGATGTCTACAAGCTTTGCAAGGCCAGCCAGAATAGGATGTGAGCCTATGAGGCGGTGCGATTCTTTTACTGCCGCTGGTGCTTGTACATCTTGTAGCTTTCCTATGCCGCTAATCCAGATCGAGTTGATACTAGGCATGCCACGTTGTTCACGCTCTTCATTTACCGGCCCAATGTGCCACAGCATTTGAATTTCATTTTGAAGCTTACGCCAACGCTTGGCGATACCTTGCTCTAGAGAATCATGTGGCATCCACCAATCGATATTGCGGCCATGGGCTTGATCAACGCTATAGCTCGCTAGACTCGCAAAAGGTCCGGCAGGAATAAACCAGTAATGTTGGTTCTCAAACAGAATCGGACTTTGAAAATCTTCTTCGATAAAAGGCAGAGCTGCTTTTAGAAGATGTGTCGATTCTTCTACAGTCAGATCAATCTGGTTTTGCTCCATCAAAATCAGGTGGTCTTGTGTTGCATGAAAATGAACGGGTTGTAGGCAGGCGATGACTTCACTCGGATTAGCGGTTTGATTGAATTGTCCAAGTAGCAAAACAGGTGCAAGTGGGACCATCTCTCCGAGTAAAAAACGTTCATGGGGTAAGCCCTGTCGAGGACTCTCTCGGCTTTCGAGCTCGTCTAGGGCATCTTCTCCCGATAGCATCATGGTAAAGCGGCGCAAACCAGTCTGAGCGCCCTTGGATGAGTTAGAAATAGTAGTCATTCCCCTGATTTTAGGTGGCATTTAGGTATTCCATCAGTTTGCCCGCACGATTCACTAAACTGTGAACATGTTAAGACTTCCTATCGAGCTAGAAATTGGCCTACGCTACACCCGATCCAAGCGTCGCAAGACGGTAGGGAAGCGCGACGGCTTCCTTTCATTTATCTCCGGAATGTCCACTGCAGGTATTGCTTTAGGGGTTGCTTCTTTAATTGTGGTCCTTTCAGTCATGAACGGTTTTCAGAAGGAAGTACGTGATCGCATGCTGTCTGTTTTATCTCATGTAGAGATTATTTCTTCAGAAGGTTTAGCAAATTGGGAGCCCTTAGCACTAAATGTTGCCGCACAACCACACGTGGTTGGTGTGGCCCCCATGGTGAGTTCGCAAGGTTTGCTGAGTCGCGACAACATGATGCGTGGAGTTGCTATTCGTGGCATCTTGCCAAGTGATGAGGGTAAGGTTTCTGATGTACCAAAACAATTTGTTGCTGGAAATATTGATGATTTAAAGCCAGGCAGTTTTGGTGTGGCTGTGGGTTCCCAACTCGCGGCAATTATTGGTGCTCATGT
Source organism: Polynucleobacter necessarius (assembly GCF_900095185.1). Taxonomy (NCBI): domain Bacteria; kingdom Pseudomonadati; phylum Pseudomonadota; class Betaproteobacteria; order Burkholderiales; family Burkholderiaceae; genus Polynucleobacter; species Polynucleobacter necessarius. Next base: position 1,106,549 of record NZ_LT606948.1, read on the forward strand.
TGGTGAGAGAGTAAATTTAATTGTTCCTGAGAGTGATCTAACTCCAGCAGGTGCGATGCCTAGGATGCGTACGCTACAAGTTGTGGGTATCGTAGATAGCGGTTACTATGAGTACGATAGTTCTCTGGCGATCATGCATTGGAAGGACGCTGCAGCCCTATTACGCTTACGTGATCCGTCGGGTTTACGGGTCAAAGTTGATGATATGCAACGCGCACCTCAAATTGCTAATGAATTAGCTGCCATCGTTCCCCAAGCGCTTTGGGTAACTGATTGGTCGCGATCCAACCGTAATTGGTTTGCCGCAGTTCAAACGGAAAAGAAGATGATGTTCATCATTCTTACTTTGATTATTGCAGTAGCTGCTTTTAATTTGGTTTCTACTTTAGTAATGACGGTCAATGAGAAGCAGGCCGATATTGCCATTCTACGCACTATGGGAGCCAGTCCTGGACTTATTCAAAGAGTATTTTTAATACAGGGCTTGTCTATAGGCTTGCTTGGTTCTTTAGCAGGTGTTGGACTTGGCTTATTGATTGCACTCAATATTGACGTCATCGTGCCAGCGATTGAAGCGATATTCCGAGTTCAGTTCTTGCCTCGTGAGGTCTATTTCATTAGCCAGCTACCATCGGATGTGAGGTTTAGCGATGTTCTGACGGTGGGTTTGATGGCATTCGGCCTCTCTGTGTTGGCAACCCTTTACCCAAGTCGTCGTGCTGCCAAAGTTCAGCCTGCGGAGGGGCTGCGCTATGAGTAATCCATTAAACGCTTCAGATACTTTGGTACTCAAGGCTAGAGGTTTGGCCAAAACCTATGGCCAAGGACCCACTGCGGTTGAAGTTCTGAAGGCGATTGATTTAGATGTTGCTCCTTCAGCAAAAGTGGCAATTGTCGGTTCCTCAGGTTCAGGCAAAAGTACTTTGTTACACCTTTTGGGTGGTCTAGATACTCCAAGTGCTGGTTCTCTCATTTTGGCAGGTTCGAATTTAAAAGACTTATCAGTTAAAAAATTCGATCAATTGCGTAATCACAGTCTTGGGTTTATCTATCAATTCCATCATCTTTTAGATGAGTTCAGTGCCGCGGAGAATGTTGCTTTACCTTTGCGTATTCGTGGCTTAAGTAACGATGAGTCTATGGATCGCGCAAGCACAATGCTCAAGGCGGTAGGTTTGGGTGCGCGAGAATTACACACGCCGGGAGAATTATCTGGTGGAGAGCGTCAGCGTGTTGCAGTGGCTCGTGCCTTAGTAGGTAACCCTGCTTGTATTTTGGCAGATGAGCCAACGGGAAATTTAGATACTGAAACTGCAGATGGGGTATTCGACTTGATGCTCGATATCGCTCGTAATCAAGGTACTGCCTTTGTGATTGTGACGCATGATCCAATTCGCGCTAAACGCTGTGATCGTATTTTGCATTTAGAGCGTGGAGTGCTGACGACATTTTTAGCATGAGTAATCATCCCATGTGCATTGATACCCATTGCCATCTAGATGCTCCTGAGTTTGCAAGTGAGTTATCTGAGATTATTCAGAGAGCTGCTGAAAAGAAAGTTAAGGCTATTCTTTTGCCTTCCGTGCAGGCATCGGACTTTTCGCGCGCAAGAGAGCTTGCGCTTCAAGATAGCAAGAAGATTCCAGGCTTAGTCTATACCCTCGGTATCCATCCGTTATATACCAATCAAGCTCACGAGAATGATATTGAAATACTTGAGAGGCAGATTGTTAGTTCGCTAAATGATCTGCGCTTCATTGGTGTTGGGGAAATAGGCCTGGATTATTTTGTTGAAGGCTTAGACCCCCATAAGCAAGAATTTTTTTCAATGCCCAATTAGATTTGGCACAGAAATATCGCTTACCTGTGATCCTGCATGTACGTCGCTCTCAATATGTCATATTGAAGTTCTTGCGACGTCGCAACATTCCTAGCTAGTGGGATGCGCATGCCTTCAATGGTAGCTTTCAGCAGGCAGAGCAATTTATTGAGCTTGGGTTTAAGTTAGGGTTTGGTGGGACAGCTACTTATGAACGAGTTCTGTAAATTCGTAGCTCTCTTACAAGAGCTACCTCTTGGAGAGTCTTGTTACTGAAACGGATGCCCCCGATATCCCACCTTCATGGTTGGGAGAAGAGGGCATCGCATTTAATGAGCCTGCTTTTCTTCCTCGTATTGCAAAAGAACTTGCCTCAGTCAGGGGTATTGCTGATACTGAATTTGCCTCTGCTATTTGGCGTAATGCGATGCAAGTGCTGCCTCGTTGGTCAGCGCTCTGTGCGACTTCGCTCAATCTCAAGTTAGCTTCCTAAAAGATTGCGTTTTGCTATTACGGCGTTTATCGCTGGGGGATCGCTACTTCTCTTTTTGTCTCAAGTTCCAGATAACTGGGTGCATCTCTGCGTATTCATTGGTGTATGTTCTATTTTGGCGGTCCACGTATTTCCTCAGTTAGGCTTAGTTAAAAAATTAGCCGTGCTGAGCTTGTTGTTCGCTGTAGGATTTGCCTGGAATGCTAGATACGCTGAAAGCCGCTTGGAAAATATTCTTTCTGCTGAATTAGAGGGTAAAGAATTCACGCTTACTGGGAGAGTGGCAGTATTACCTCAGGTTGGTCCATTAGGAGCTAAGTTTTTGCGTTTGAGGTTGATCAAGCTAGCGCTGGAAAAGCGGCCTTAAATAACTTTTCAAAGCGAATTTTATCTAAGCTGGCAACCCGCTTGGAGCAAGCCTCAAGATATTCCTGAAATGATTCCGGGGCAGCGTTGGAAACTAAAAGTAAAGTTGAAACGCCCATATGGGTCTCTTAACCCCTATACCTTTGAGCGCATGGTGGGTGTAGTGGCATTTGTTATATTGATCGATCCTATGGCGCCATATACGCCAGGCTTTTGGTTGTCCTTCGGTGCTGTTGCTGCCATCTTTTATGCCATGGGGGATTTATCAGGACTATTAGGAATTCCAACTGGAAAAGAGCTGGAGATTCATTGGACTCATCGTGTGACGCTTGCTCTTCGCGAGGCATGAAGCAGGGCAGAGGGTTATTCTCCCTTGCTTGTGCGAGGTAGAAGTATAAAAGATATTGATCGTATGGTGGTCAGTCATAGTGATAGCGACCATATTGGTGGTGATGCATCACTCTTAAAACACATTCGCTTTGCTTCTATGATTGGCTTTTTGCCAATCATAAGAGTGCTTTATGGTTGACTGGTGATGTTGAAAAACAGGTTGAAGCCGATATTACTGAGTGTCTAGATTCTGAAATGTTAAGAGAAATTGGTGAACAGGAATGAGTTTGTATGGCACCACTACCACGGTAGTAAAACTTCATCTTCATTGGCTTGATTGCAGAGGTTATATCCTGATGAGGCTTTTGCACAACATGGTTATCGCAATCGGTATGGGCATCCACATTCAGATGTGACAGCGTGCTATCGAAGTGTAGATACTCCTTTTTATTAGACACCACAAACAGGCGCTCAGATTTGGCCATTGAGGAATAATGCACAGCCTTCGATACAATTTTGGCGACATGATATAAAACGACTATGGCATCGAATGACGCATGGTTAATTGAAAGGATTTTTATATGAATAAATTATTAACTCTAAGTTCTCTAGTTGTTTTAATTACAGTTGGCTGCGCTGGAGCTAATGTTCGTCCACTCATAGATATGAAGGGTGTGAATGAGGCTGCTTATGAGAAAGATTTAAGCGAATGCCAAAACTATGCCCAGCAGCAATCAGGTATGGGTGAGACTGCTGCCAAGGGTGCTGGTGCTGGTGCTGTTGTTGGAGGGCTGCTGGGCCTGGTCACGGGAGGAAATACAACTGGTATCGTTCAAGCCGCTGGTGCGAGTGCAGTTATTGGTGGTGCAGGAGGCGCATTTACCGGCAACCAGGCCCAGGAAGCAGTTGTAAAAAGATGTTTAAGTGGGCGCGGGTATAAGGTTTTGAATTAAGTACATCCTGTACTTATAAACTCGAGAAAAGCTCGGCAAAGCGGGCTTTTGAATGCCTAGAAAAGAAAAAAGCCCTTAAAAATTAAGGGCTTAGTACGTATTTATTGGTTGCGGGGGCAGGATTTGAACCTACGACCTTCGGGTTATGAGCCCGACGAGCTGCCAGACTGCTCCACCCCGCGTCTGAAACCGAAACTTTACCATTTTTTGGGGTCTCTGTCAAGGGTGTTCCTTCAAATAACGCATAAATAAGGCGTTTTTTTGACTAAACTCTGGATTTTATGACTGCCGTTAAGGAGTAACATATTGCTACGCAACATTACCTTAAGGTTATGAGATGTCAATTAGTAATCCAGAGTTTTCGAGCTCAACACTTCTAAATCCAGTAGAGGTTAGTGGACCTGAGGGTGAGCACAAAAAAAGCCTAGGCGTTATGATGCTTGCGGCTATTGGGGTGGTCTTCGGTGATATTGGAACTAGCCCACTTTATGCACTAAAAGAATGTTTTGATCCTAACCATGGCATTGCATACGCACCAGAAGCATTATTTGGTGTCATCTCCATGATGATCTGGGCTTTAATCTTGGTTGTAACAGTCAAGTATGTCTTCTTTGTGATGCGCGCAGACAACGAAGGTGAGGGTGGTGTTCTCTCGTTAATGGCTTTAGCTTTACGCTCATTCGATAGCAAATCAAAAGGCTATTTCTTTTTTATGATTATGGGCATGTTGGGCGCTTGCATGCTCCTCGGTGAGTCTGTGATTACGCCAGCTATCTCAGTTTTATCTGCGGTAGAGGGCATCGAGATTGCAGCACCGAGCTTACATAAATTCATCATTCTCATTTCGTTGATTATTTTGGCGGCGTTATTTGTAATTCAAAAATATGGCACTGCAGCTGTAGGTAAATTATTTGGTCCCATTACTCTGGCATGGTTTCTCACCCTAGCCGCCCTGGGTGTCTGGAATATTGGTGATGCTCCTCAAATCATTAACTCAATTAATCCCTTCTATGCATTAAATTTTGTCATGCTACACCCCACAACTGCCTATATCGTGATGGGCGCCGTTGTTTTGGTGGTGACTGGCGTAGAGGCGCTATATTTAGATATGGGTCATTTCGGCCGGGCCCCAGTGAGGTATGCATGGTTGATTATTGTATTGCCGAGTGTGCTGATCAATTACCTTGGTCAAGGTGCATTGGCGCTCTCCGATCCAGAGGCCATAAAAAATCCGTTTTATTTGATGGTACCTGAATGGGCTCTATGGCCGGTTGTGGGGTTGGCTACTGCAGCTACTGTCATTGCTTCTCAGGCGGTCATTTCTGGGGCATATTCCCTTGTAAGTCAGGCAATCTTATTGGGCTTTATGCCACGCATGAATATTCAGCACACTTCCGATTCTGAACAAGGGCAAATTTATATTCCGTTGGTGAATTGGGCTCTATTGTTTATGGTAGTAGTCACTATAATTGAATTTAGAGAATCTGTAAATTTAGCAGCAGCCTATGGAATTTCAGTGACATCGACAATGTTGATTGCTACGATATTGCTGGCTGTCGTCATGTTCCGCGAATGGAAAATGAATGTAGTCTTGGTGGCCATTATTACTAGCTCTTTCTTGGTGATAGATGTTGCATTTTGGACTGCTAATCTAATCAAGCTTAAAGATGGCGGTTGGTATCCTTTGGCCCTAGGTTTGTTTTGCTTTACAAGTTTGATAACTTGGTATCGAGGCCGTCAAATATTGCGTAAACGTGCAATGGAAGAGGGTATTCAATTGAGTGGCTTTATTGGTGCTTTATTGCAGCATCCTCCACATCGCGTTGAGGGTACCGCAATCGTTCTTACGGCTCACGTAGATTATTTGCCAGTCTCATTTTTACATAACCTTAAACACAACCATGTTCTACATGAGAGAGTGTTTTTCTTAAAGGTGAGCATCTGGGATGTACCCTATGTAAACGATAAGAACCGAATTACTCTAAAAGAGTTAGGCGGCAATATTTTTGTTGTTCGGGCGATTTATGGTTTTAAAGAGACGCCAGATATGGGCAGCATTATTCAATTAATTGAAACGCATTTCGATATGAAGTTTGACATGATGAGGACATCCTTCTTTTTGTCGCGTGATACTATCGTCCCATCTGCAAGTTCAGGAATGGCAATCTGGCGCGAGAAGTTTTTTTGTTGGATGTATCAAAATGCTGGGCGTCAGTCAGACTTCTTTAAGATTCCCGCAAATCGCTTGGTTGAGTTGGGCGCAAAGGTTGAGATTTGAGAAAAAATCTATTGCCTCAATCAAGGATATTTCTCTCAATATTTTTGCTGGCTTCTACCTTGGGTGGCACCGTATTCGCAACTCCTGCAGAAGAGGCAGAGCTTGAGCAATTAAATAACATTGAACAAGAGTTAGAGCTTCAGCGTGAGTGGGCAAAGTATCGTTGGGGTAAATCATCGTCTGAATGTTATGAAAAGTATTGGGTTAATTCTTGTTTGAAAGATGCTCGAGCATCTTATCGCAAAGAGATTGATCCGATTCGTGAGCAAGAGGTGGCTTTGCATGAAGTGCAACGTAAGCTACGTGAAAGTCTTAAGAATCAAGAGGACATTAAGCGAGCTGTAGAAAGAGCTTCTCCAGAAAAAGCGGCTGAGCGAGCAGCTAATCAGAGTGAATATGAGCAAAAGCAAAAAGATGCAGCAGCTAGGGCGGCGAATTTAGAGCAGCGTCGTAAAGGTGCACCTAAGCGTGCGCAGGAAAATAAAGCTGGCACTCAGCTTGATTAATTCTTTTTAATTTTTTTATATTTCAATAGGCAAACCTTGGCAAAAGTCAAAACGGTTTATATCTGTCAGTCTTGTGGGGGCACTTCCGCTAAATGGCAAGGCCAATGCCCGTCGTGCCAATCTTGGAACTCTATGGAAGAGGGTCTACCTGAGACAACTACGAATTCACGCTTTCAGGGCCTAGCCCAATCCTTGCCAAGGCAAAAGCTTTCCGCGATTACTGCTGAAGATTTACCAAGGTTTAGTACTGGCGTAGAGGAGTTTGACCGCGTGCTCGGTGGCGGTTTAGTGCCTGGTGGTGTTGTGCTCCTAGGGGGTGATCCTGGTATTGGTAAATCTACCTTGCTTTTGCAAGCATTGGCTGAGATGAGTTCAGCTGGCATGAATGCGCTCTATAGCAGCGGCGAAGAATCAGCTGCTCAGATTGCTTTGCGGGCAAAACGTATTGCCCTAGATGCGCCTCAGCTTGAAGTATTGGCCGAGATCCAATTAGAAAAACTGATTTCTATTATGGATACTGTACAACCCCAAGTATTGGTGGTGGACTCTATTCAGACTTTGTACTCTGAGGTCTTGAGTTCGGCTCCAGGTTCTGTAGCTCAAGTGCGTGAGTGTGCAGCGCAACTTACTAGAGCTGCTAAATCCAGTGGTATTTGCGTGCTTATGGTGGGTCATGTGACGAAAGATGGTCATCTTGCAGGGCCCCGAGTTTTGGAGCACATCGTCGATACCGTTTTGTATTTTGAGGGTGATACCCATTCCTCCTTCCGTCTAGTTCGTTCAATCAAGAATCGCTTTGGGGCCGTCAATGAGCTCGGAGTTTTTGCGATGACAGAAAAAGGTCTGCGCGGAGTTACCAATCCATCGGCGATTTTCTTGTCACAGCATGAGCAGATGGTTCCTGGTGCATGCGTTTTGGTGACGCAAGAGGGTAGTCGACCATTGTTGGTTGAAATTCAGGCTTTGGTTGACACAGCGCATGTGCCTAACCCTCGCCGCCTTGCTGTTGGTCTTGAGCAAGCTCGTTTGGCGATGCTCTTGGCGGTATTACATCGTCATGCTGGAGTTGCTTGTTTTGATCAAGATGTTTTCTTGAATGCGGTAGGTGGCGTCAAGATTTCTGAGCCAGCTGCTGACTTAGCAGTGCTATTAGCCATTCAGTCTTCTATTCGTAACCGTGCATTGCCAAAAGAATTAATCGTCTTTGGTGAGGTCGGCTTAGCTGGAGAAATTCGCCCTTGTCCGCGCGGTCAGGAGCGTTTAAAAGAAGCTGCAAAGTTAGGTTTCACCGTGGCGGTTATTCCGAAAGCAAATATGCCTAAGACGAAAATCTCAGGGTTAAAAGTAATCCCTGTGGAGCGTATTGATCAAGCTATTGCAGCTGCTGCCGAGCTCAGTTAATTTCTCTCAGTTAATCACACCTGAGCTTAGTTTACTTAACGCAGATCTTCTGCCTGAATCAGCAACACTTGCTCTTCTCCGGCCGAGACTTCCATCCAAATCACTGGAAGTTGTGGAAAAGTCTTTTTGAAGTTTTCATACTCGTTGCCAATTTCTATCAAAATGGCGCCGCGGTCAGAGAGATAGTCTGGGGCGGAAGCGATGATGCGTCTAATTAAATCCATGCCATCATTCCCACCAGCAAGGGCTAAAACGGGTTCAGCTTGATATTCCGCTGGAAGAGCGCTCATTGAATTTGTATTGACATACGGGGGGTTGCAAATAATGAGATCAAAGAGGTTATCTTCGTTCGGCTCCGGAAGGGCGTCCCAGAGATCACCGTCTAGAAGTTCTACATGAGAGCCCAAGCCATGACGATCTATATTTCGTGCCGCAAGAGCGAGTGCAGGCATGCTGATGTCGCAGGCGCTGACATGAATGTCCGTGCAAGATAAAGCCAGAAGAATTGCGAGCGAGCCATTACCGGTGCAAAGATCCAGTGCTTTAACATCAGCGGGTAACCACGGCTCAAGCGATCCGTTAACAATGAGTTCTGCAATCCAAGAACGCGGAACAATACTTTGCTCGTTGCAGAAAAATGGCACGCCCATGAGCCAAGCTTCACCCAAAATATAAACAAGTGGTTTGCGAGTGGAGATTCTAGTATCGGCAACATTAGATGCTGCTTGTTGATGATCTAGCGAGATATCATCTTCTAAATGATCAAGTGCCTCAGTTGGACTTAGTTGTATTTGTTTGCTGACAATCCATAAAGCTTCGCTATGTGCATCGAGCGCTCCGTGACCATAATGTAATTTGGCAGCATTGAGCTTTTGTGCAATTCGGTCGATACACTGGCTCACAGTAATGGGCTGTTGAGGCTCTTGGTCCATGATGGGAGAAGATTTAAGAGAAAAAACGCATAGGTAAGAGGTGCTTAAGCGATTAATTGCTCGAGAGTTTTGCGATAGATATTTTTGAGTGGCACGACGTCATCCACAATAACGCATTCATCGATCTTGTGGCTAGTCGCATTCAGTGGCCCAAACTCAACTACTTCTTTACAAATTTTTGCTATAAATCGGCCATCACTGGTGCCGCCAGTAGTAGAAAGCTCTGTATCAATATGGGTTTCGACTTTGATAGCTTTGCGCAGTGCGCCAGCCAAGTCGCCATCACTAGTAATAAACGGGCGTCCACCAAGTACCCAGTCAATTTCAAAATCAAGTCCCGTATCTTTCAAAATCTTTTCTAGACGCTCGCGTAACTGCTCTGGTTTGCTTTCAGTTGAGAAGCGGAAATTAAAGTCGATAACCAATTCGCCTGGGATCACGTTATTCGCACCAGTACCAGCATGCACATTCGAGATCTGAAAACTGGTAGGCTGGAAGTATTTATTACCTTTATCCCATTCAGTTTCTACTAAGGCAGAAATTGCTGGAGCAGAAAGGTGAATTGGATTTTTGCCAAGATGAGGATAAGCAATGTGCGCTTGAGTACCTTTTACTCTGAGCTTGCCAGATAAAGAGCCACGACGACCATGTTTGATCATATCGCCTAGACGATCAACGGAAGTAGGCTCTCCAATTACGCAGTAGTCCAGGCGCTGCCCATGCTTTTGCAGGCGCTCACACATGACTACAGTGCCATCATTTGCGGGGCCCTCTTCATCGCTAGTAATGAGAAAAGCAATCGATCCTTGGTGATCTGGATGGATTGTGACAAATTCTTCGGTAGCTACTACAAAGCCCGCGAGAGAGGTTTTCATATCAGCCGCGCCACGACCATAAAGCATACCGTCACGAATCGTGGGTGTAAAAGGATCGCTCGCCCATTTTTCTAATGGGCCAGTGGGGACTACATCAGTATGACCGGCAAACACTAGTACCTTACCTTGATCGCCAGCCTTACCTTTTTTGATCGCCCATAAATTGGTTACCTGAAAGTTCTCAGGACCACTGACAACACTTTCAGTATGAAAACCAATTGACTGAAGGCGCTTTGCAATCAATTCTTGACAGCCACCATCATCAGCCGGTATTGCGGAATGGCAAGCAATAAGAGCTTCGGTTAGCTCGAGGGTGGCGCTCATGAATTGAAATTAATCGCGGAGTAATTCGTTGATGGCTGTCTTCGCTCTTGTTTGAGCATCAACTTTCTTGACAATGACTGCCGCATACAAGCTGTATTTGCCACATGCGGAAGGAAGTGAACCTGGAGCTACTACTGAGCCTGCTGGAACGTGGCCATAGTGCACTTCACCAGTTTCGCGATCATAGATCTTGGTGCTTTGACCAATGTAGACGCCCATCGATAAAACAGCATTTTCTTCGATCACCACGCCTTCAACAATCTCGGAGCGTGCACCAATGAAGCAGTTATCTTCAATAATCACTGGACCTGCTTGAATTGGCTCCAAAACGCCACCGATACCAACGCCGCCGGAAAGGTGCACATTTTTGCCGATTTGAGCGCATGAGCCTACGGTCGCCCAGGTATCGACCATCGTTCCTTCGCCTACATAAGCGCCAATATTGACGTATGAAGGCATTAAAACAGCATTTTTTCCAATAAATGACCCGAAACGGGCAACGGCAGGAGGGACCACTCGGAAACCACCGGCAGCAAAATCAGCGGCAGTGTAGTTTTCGAATTTGCTAGGAACCTTGTCATAGAACTGGGTGTAGCCACCAGCACTCATCGGTTTGTTGTCTTCTAAGCGGAAAGAGAGCAAAACAGCCTTCTTCACCCATTGGTTGACTTCCCACTTGCCTACAGCGCGGCGCTCGGCTACGCGAATAGTCCCCGCATTGAGGCCTTCTAAGACCGCATTCACGGCATTACGGACATCTCCAGGGGTGCTATCTGGGGACAGGTTTGCACGGTTTTCCCAGGCAAGTTCTATGATGTTTTGTGGTGATTGGCTCATGCTTTTAAGTTAACTATGAGATTGTTAAGGGATTTTGTCTCTGGGGGTAATTGTTTCATTATATAGATGGGGCAAAAAACGCGTCCAAGGACCCTTACGCTTGCTATCATCTTCCTACTTTGGCTTTAATTTTTAGCCCTTTATTTGAACCTCTTTTTTCCCTGCAAAGTACGCCGTGCAACTGGAATCCATCAAACTTTCTGGCTTTAAGTCTTTTGTAGACCCAACTCATTTTGAAATGCCAGGCCAACTCATTGGCGTTGTGGGCCCCAACGGTTGCGGAAAGTCGAACATTATTGACGCCGTCCGCTGGGTTTTAGGTGAATCCCGCGCTAGCGAATTGCGTGGTGAATCAATACAGGACGTCATTTTTAATGGCTCTGGCTTACGCAAACCCTCTGGGCGTGCCAGCGTGGAACTCATTTTTGATAATTCTGAAGGAAGAGCTCAGGGTCAGTGGAGTGCTTTTACAGAATTGGGTATTAAACGGGTTTTGACTCGTGACGGTAATTCTAGTTACTACGTTAATAACCAAGTAGTTCGTCGTAAAGATATTCAAGATATTTTCTTGGGTACTGGTATGGGTCCAAGAGGTTACGCTATTATTGGTCAGGGTACAATCAATCGAATTTTAGAAGCAAAGCCTGAAGAGCTCCGCGTTTTTTTGGAAGAGGCTGCTGGTGTTTCAAAATATAAAGAGCGTCGTAAAGAAACAGTAGCTCGTTTAGAAGATACCGTAGAAAACTTAACACGCGTTGAAGATATTTTGCGTGAACTTGATCAACAGTTAACTCGCCTAGAAAAGCAAGCGACTGTAGCCGAGCGTCATGCTGAACTTTCTGCGCAAATGAAATCACAACAACAACTGTTGTGGTTTGTGCGTCAAACCGAGGCAGGTAAAGAGCAGGAGCGTCATGCAAATGGAATTCATGACACCCAGGTCGGCTTAGAAGAACAGACCGCTAAGCTTCGTCATGCTGAGGCTGAGCTGGAGACTATGCGTACCCAGCAGTACGCTCTACAGGATAAGGCTTCACAAGCACAAGGTGATTTGTATCAGACAAATGCTGAGGTGAGCCAAGTTGAATCACAGATTCATTATGTGCAAGTAGCACGTCAACGTCTGCAACAGCAGACTCAAGATTTGCAAGCACAACTTCAACGTTGGACTGTGCAAGAAACGGATGCAGCTCAAGCCCAACGTACTACTGAGCACGCACTTTCTCTAGCGGCTGCAAAAGAGCAAACATTACTGGCGGATTTAAATGGTTTGCAAGAACAGATGCCAAGTCGTGAAGAGGCATATCAACACGCATCACGTGCGTTGAACAACGCACGTGATTCACTAGCCACGATCGAACAACGTCTGGCAAGTTTGGGTGAGCGTCTTCGTTCAATGTCGGCTCAATCCGATGAATTACAAGGTCGAGAAAGTCGTCTGACCATTGAATTAAATGGTTCACGTCGTCCTGATGCAGAAGCATTACAAATGGCAATTGATCGCCAAGTTATGGCCGCTCGTAAAGTGGATGAAGCAAAGCATCGTGCCATTGAAACTCAGCAGCGTGTACCTTCAGCTGATGAAGCTCGCAATGCTGCCCAACAGACAATACAAGAAGCTAACCAAGATTTGGCTCAGACCGAGGCGAAGCTAACTGCATTGACTGCTTTACAGGCTAGTGTTCAGGCGCAGGGAAAGATTGGTCCTTGGCTCGAGAGTAAGGGCCTTAAAGAGAGTAAGCGTCTTTGGCAAGAATTAAAAGTGGAAAGTGGCTGGGAAGCCGCCTTGGAATCAGTATTGCGTGAGCGTTTGGCTGCTGTTACAGCAAAAAGCGTGCAAGAAACATTGGCCCTAGCTCATGATGCCCCTCCTAGTCGTTTGGCAATTCTGCTTACTGAAGAAATTACTCCGGCTCATACCTCAGCTTCAGCAGATTTCACACCATTATTAAGTCGTGTGCAAAGTGCGGGCGCTCCGAGATTAACTTCGGTATTACAAGAGTGGCTAGACAATATCTATATCGCAAATAGTCTCGAGGATGCTTTGCATCGCCGTGAAAAGTTACCGGCTGGTGGCGCATTTGTTACCCAGCAAGGTCATTTAGTCAGTCGTGTTGGCGTCCAATTGTATGCAGCAGATTCTGAGCAAGCGGGTATGCTAGCGCGCGCTCAAGAGATGGAAAGTCTCGAAAAGGAATTGCGCGCTCTGCAATTGATGCAGAGCGAATTAAAGGGTGAGCTCGATCAATGCGTAGCTAATTATCAGGCAGCCCATCAAGCAGCCGAGCAGGCTCGTGACAATGCCGAGCTTGCAGTACAAGAGGCACATGGCTTTGAAGTGGAGAGAATGCAGTTAACACAAGCTGAAGAGCAATATAGTCAACGCGCAGCGCAGATTCAGGGTGAGTTAAGTGAGTTGCGCCAGCAAATGGAGCATTTAAGTCAAACTCAAGAACAGTCTGCTGCAGAGTTGCTTGCATCGGAAGAGATAAAACAAGGTTTGCAAGAAGTAATGCACGTGGCGCAAGAGCGGCTAGAGCGCTCAGCAGAAGAGCGCGATCGTTTGCGTGAGTCACTTCGAGCTGCTGAGATGGCTGCTCAAGAAGCCGCTTTTGCAACCCATTCTTTACAGCAACGCATCACGGATTTACAGCGTGATCAAAGTACCGCACGTACTCAGATCATGGAAATTCAGGGTAAGTATGATGCTGCCACACAAGAGTTAGAAACCTTGTGTGATGAAGAGGCGCAAGAGAAATTACAAGGCTTGTTATTAGCTCGCAGTGCGCGCGAAGCTGCATTGGCAAATGCTCGTACAGAGCAAGATGCGCTGTTACACCAATTGCGTGAAGCTGATGAGTCGCGCATGCAAGTGGAGCGTAGCCTGCAACCAATGCGCGACAAAGTGGTTGCTTTACAATTACGCGAACAAGCTGCACGTTTGAATTTTGAACAATTTGCAATTTTGTTAGTAGATGCTGAGGCAGATCTCACCGCCTTAGAGGCAAGTTTTAGTCCTGATTTCAAGGTCGGGGCGTTGCAAAATGAAGTGAATCGTTTAAATACGGAGATTCAGTCATTGGGTCCAGTCAATATGGCCGCCCTTGATGAGTTATCCAGTTCCCGTGAGCGTAAGCAGTTCTTGGATGCGCAATCTGCCGACTTAAATGAAGCAATGCAAACCTTGACAGATGCCATTGCTAAGATTGATGCTGAAACACGCGATTTATTGCAAGACACCTTTGATCAAGTCAACGGACATTTTGGAAAACTCTTCCCTGAGCTTTTTGGTGGTGGCCATGCTGAACTGGTGATGGCTGGTAAGGAAATTTTGGATTCCGGTGTGCAAGTGATGGCGCAGCCTCCAGGTAAGAAGAACAGCTCTATTTATCTCCTCTCGGGAGGAGAAAAAGCACTGACTGCTATTGCCTTGGTTTTCTCACTTTTCCTTTTGAACCCGGCTCCTTTCTGCTTGCTTGATGAGGTTGATGCTCCCCTGGATGATGCGAATACCTTGCGTTATGCCCATCTCGTTGCCAAAATGTCAGATAAGACACGGTTTTTATTTATTTCTCATAACAAGATCACGATGGAAATTGCTCATCAATTGATTGGAGTTACGATGCAAGAGCAGGGAGTGTCCCGCATTGTTGCGGTGGATATTTCTTCTGCAGTATCGATGGCGGAGGCAGCCTCTAAGTGTACGTAGAACAAATCATGACGATGTTGGGCTTGTCTGATTTGCAATGGGCATTAGCTGTTATTGGTTTATTTATTCTGATATCGGTTGCTGTTTTAAATATTCGTTATGCTCGCGCTCGCCGTAAGGCAAAAGAGCAATCTGAAAATCCTGCAGACAGTCGCTTTGCTCGAGAGCTCAGTTTCACCCAAGGCTTTGCCGATGGGGATACGCGTCAAGAGCCGGGTTTCAGTGAGGCTCAGTTAGGCATTATTTCAGCCTCAGAAAAGTTTTCAATTGATCATCGTATAGATTGTGTCATCACACTTCGCTTTGACGAGCCCATTAGCGGATCTGAAATCTTAGAAGAGATTAAAGCCTGGACCGATTTAGAAGCTCAATCAACGGCGCGCTGGATGTGTGAAGGACTCAATACAAATCTTGATGTTGCTGAAGACTGGGAAGAATTGCATCCAGAATCAAAATACTCCGACTTACAACTGGCAATTCAGTTGGCTAGCCGTAAGGGTCCGATTGGCGTTTTGGAATTGTCAGACTTTTGTTCTCGCGCTCAATCGCTAGCCGAAACCTTGGGGTCACAAATCGACATGCCAAGTGTGAGTGCGATGTTAGATGGCGCCAAAGAGTTAGATGTGATGGCAGCAGAGAGTGACATTCAGTTGAGCATTAATGTACTGTTTGATGAGCCATGTCCAAGGGGCAATTTTGACGCCCTTATGCGTCAACGCGGCTTCAAGCTGGCTCGCAATGGTCGTCAATATGAATACCCTAGTAAAAGCGTAGTCCTTTTCAATAGTGATGATCTAGATCCCAATAAATCAGTGGGTCAAATGACTCTATTGCTTGAAGTGCCTTTGGTTCCACAAGACGAGCGTGCATTTGAAAGAATGCTGGCTGAGGGTGTTGAAATCGCACAAGCAGCTCATGGACGTTTGGTTGACGACAATGGTATGAGTTTGAGCGAAGCGGCTGTGATTAGTATTCGTCAGCATCTCGATGTACTTTATGCCAATCTTGAGAAAACTGGTGTACCTGCTGGATCTTCTACAGCTAGCAGACTCTTTAGCTAGGAAATCACTTTGTCATCTACTAGTCCGACAAATTTAGCGGAGCGTTATGCATTCTTGCAAGCCGAACTCGCGCGCTTAGAGCATGCATATTATGTTTTGGATAATCCACTGCTTCCAGATATTGGATACGATCAACTTTACCGAGAGTTGCTTGATATCGAAGTAGCTCATCCCGAATGGATTAGCCCGGAATCACTATCTCAACGAGTAGGCGGTGTTGCTTTAAAAGAATTTGATTCTGTAACGCATGTGGTACCAATGCTCTCTTTAAATAATGCATTTGAAGATGCTGAGCTCATTGCTTTTGATCGTCGTTGTCGTGAAGCCCTTAGTGCCGATCATGTCACTTATGCGGGTGAATTGAAGTTTGACGGTTTAGCTATTTCACTTCGTTATGAAAATGGCTCTCTGGTAACTGCAGCTACGCGTGGTGATGGAGCCAGTGGCGAGAATGTTACAGCGAACATCAAAACCATTCGCGCTATTCCACTCAAGCTTACCGGTAAAAATATTCCCCAAGTTCTTGAAGTGCGCGGTGAAGTTTTTATGTATCTCAAAGACTTCGAAAAAATGAATCGACAAGCCGCAGAGTTAGGTGACAAAGAGTTTGCTAATCCCCGTAATGCAGCAGCAGGTAGCCTTCGTCAATTAGATTCAAAGATCACTGCCAAGAGACCACTGTCTTTCTTTGTTTACGGCCTAGGTGCGCTTGAGCCTCAGTCGTGGCTACCTAAAACCCATGAGGAGTTGCTAAACGCTTACGTAGATTTGGGTTTGCCAGTATGTTCTGAGCGTAGAGTACTTCACTCTGTGGATCAGATTCTTGCTTTTTATCATGAGATTGGCGCCAAAAGAGACTTCTTGCCCTATGACATTGATGGTGTTGTTTACAAAGTCAATTCATTTGCAGAACAAGATAAGTTAGGCTTTGTTTCTCGAGCACCTAGATTTGCATTGGCTCATAAATACCCCGCTCAAGAAGCATTAACTACGGTCTTGGGTATTGATGTGCAAGTAGGTCGTACGGGGGCTATTACTCCAGTTGCTGGACTAGCACCAGTAGAGGTCGGTGGAGTCACCGTGACAAATGCCACACTGCACAATGAAGATGAAGTGAAACGCAAAGATGTGCGCATTGGCGATATTATTTCTGTCAGGCGTGCAGGTGATGTGATACCAGAGGTTGTATCAGTGATTAAGGATCGCCGCCCGGCAGATGCTCAAGTTTTTGTGATGCCAACAAACTGCCCAGTGTGTGCTTCTCATATTGAGCGTTTAGCAGATGAAGTGGTAGCTCGTTGCAGTGGCGGTCTTTTCTGCGGCGCACAGCGCAAACAGGCCCTGATTCATTTTGCTCATAGAAGGGCAATGGATATTGAGGGTTTAGGAGAAAAGATTGTGGATCAGTTAGTGGATCAAAATCTTGTAAGCACTCCTGCAGACCTATATAGGTTGGGGTTTACTGCACTCGCAAACTTAGAGCGTATGGGTGAAAAATCGGCCGATAATCTGATTCAGGCCATTAATCAATCCAGAAATACAACCTTAGCTAGATTTATCTTTGCTTTGGGGATTCGTCACGTTGGCGAGACTACCGCGAAAGATCTGGCGAACCATTACCAGTCTATGCATTCCCTAATGGATGCCAGCATGGATGATTTGTTAACAGTGAAAGATGTGGGCCCGGTAGTTGCAGACTCTATCATCAGCTTTATGCAGGAAGCTCATAACCGCGAAGTGATTGAGCAGCTATTGTCATCAGGTATGCAGCTCGCGGTTGAAGAAAAGGAGATTAGCGCAGCAGTCGCCGGTAAAACCTTTGTCCTTACGGGGACATTTCCAACTCTTACTCGTGACGAGGCAAAGGATCTTTTGGAGAAAGCAGGAGCCAAGGTCGCTGGATCAGTTTCCAAGAAAACGGATTATGTTGTTGCTGGAGTAGATGCTGGTAGCAAACTCTCAACAGCTGAAGAGTTGGGCGTGCCAGTGATTGATGAAGCGCAGATGCTCTCATTTATTCGGTAAATTCAATCGATTAAAATTTTTTCCAAGCTTTGCACCAAGCTAGGCACTTAAAAAGCTTTATCTGCCATGCCTTTTCAGTAGTTCTAGGTCAATATTCGCTACAATAACGAAATTAATTCTATTTATCGAGTCATCTTCTGAGATCGGATAGAAGATTGTATTGATTGCAATCTTTTAATTTTTAGGGTCTGTATGACTTTGATGCCTGTAAAAATTCTAATCGTTTGTGGGACGACGCGCCCAGAAATTATTAAATTAGCGCCGGTTTACCATTTTTTATGGACGCAAACCTGGTGTGAAGTAAGGTGGTTGCACACTGGCCAACACCAAGAAATGGTCGATCAAATTTTGTCTTGCTTCGATATTGCCCCTGATATTGTTTTAACAAGAGCGGGAAGTTCCCTATCAGAATTTAGCATTGGATGTCGCCAGCAGCTTGATGTGGTGATGGACCAGGAAAAATGGGGCGTAGTAATTGCGCAAGGTGATACTGAGAGTACGTTTCTTGGGGGTTTATCTGCTTTTTATCAGCGCATCCCCATTGCATATGTCGAAGCAGGTTGAAGAACTTATGACTTAAGTAGACCATTTCCTGAGGAAGGGCTACGTCAGATGTTGACACGTATTAGCAATTTTCATTTTACTCCAACGCAAGTAGGTTATGCAGCATTGACTCGGAAGGACATGCCTACTAACAAAATTTTTATTACTGGCAATACCGTGGTAGATGCCCAGCATTGGGTAATCAAGAAATACGCAATTCACACGCAAGATAGCTTAGGAAAAAATCTCTTGGTCACTATATGCACAGAAGAGAAAATTGAGGGAGCGATATAGAGGAGGCTTGTAGGGCTATTGCTACTTTGGCAAAAACCCATTTAGAGCTTAATGTTTTATTTCCAGTCTATCTGCATCCTGTTGTCAAGAAATCAGTCATTCCGATAGTGGGCGACTTCCCACACGTAAGTTTGGTAGACCCCTAGGATATCTTGAGATGCAGCAAGCAATCGCTGATGCTTGGTTAATTCTGACTGACTCTGGAGGAATACAAGAGGAGGCCCCAACTTTTCACGTGCCAGTCCTGGTGCTTAGGAGAGAGACAGAACGGCCTGAAGCAGTGGCAGCGGGGTGCGCCAAGTGGATTGGTATCAGTGGAACAAGATTAATTGAAGAGGTCACTGCTTTACTAAAGAGTCCTGCTCTATACCTTTTGGTGACGGCTTAGCAAGTCAAAGAATTAGTGATGTATTAAAAAGTAAATTAAGTATTTAGTTATGTATGTAGTTGATATTTTTTCTACTATGGTTCCTGCATGGCACGAAACAGGTGTCATCGATAAGATGGCTGAGCTAGCTGCGGTTATACGCTCGACCATGAGAATTACCATATTTTTGTGGGCGCGTATCCCAATGATCCAGAAACTCAGTTAGACGTTGTAGGGTTTGTGCAGTATTTCCGAACGTTCATAAAGTCCTATGTGCACGACCGGGGCCAACCAGTAAGGCAGATTGCTTCAATAATGTTCTTGATGCCGTATTGCAATTTGAAGTACAAGCCAGCTTGGAATTTTCAGGATTCATTTTGCACGATTCAGAAGATCTGCTTTCCCACCTCCTTTTTTTGAATTAAGGCTTTTCAATTACCTCTTACCCAAGAATAATCTTATTCAGATCCCAGTCTATCCATACGAGAGGGCATGGCGTAAATCAAATGTGATTTGTGTGCGGGAATATTTTCCAGATACTTTGGCCACTGCCATTAGGCAAAAGTCGCGTTGGATTACTGGAATTGTATTTCGGGGGTATAAAACCCATCGCTGGACATTGAACCCCATCTTAAATTATTTTTTTTGGCGTGACCGCAAGGGTGCAATAACAAATTTTGTTAGCTTTATGGCCACGATCATTTTGATACAGCTTATTCTGCTTTGGATGTATTAGAATTTATGGCCGAACGCCTATCGTTTTTTATCCATTTTTGAGTTTAGCGAATGGCTAATGGGTTTCTTATGGCTCAATTTCTTTTTGATGATGAATCGAATTCTTCAAAGAATATTTTTTGTATCTTCTTTTTATGGTCTTACGCAGGACTTGCTCTCAGTTCCAAGGTTGCTTTGGGGTAATTACATTAATTTCATGGTAAGCAGAAAAGCTGTGAAGCAAGTTTTAGAGCACGGTGACGTTCATCGGATTGCTTGGGATCAAGCTACTCACGATTTTCCTTCGATTGGATTGGAAAATAAAGAGCGGAAGAAGCTTGGTGAAATCCTTATAACTCAAGGCGCTATTTCTCGTGAGCAGGTAGATACAGTGCTTGGACATAAAAACTGGAATGAAAATTGGCAGTGTATTGGTACATGCAGGTATTTTGACTTCAACAGAATTGGCAGATGCGTTGGCCATTCAAGCTGGTGTCGCAACCGAGACCATAGATGGTTACACTATTCTTGAGGAATTAATTCGTAGTATCCCAGCGTCAGTAGCGCTGCATTATGCAATTCTGCCAATTAGGCGAGAGCCTAATGCGCTGATAGTTGCTAGTGAAACAGCCATAGATCCTATTTCGATAGCAGCAATTAGCCGTAAGATTTATTGTCCAATTGCTTATGTTATAGTTCCCAAAGGACAGGTTACGGTTGCATTAAGAAGGTGGTACACAACCACGAAAAATTTTGGATGAAGTGGTTTCTGTTGGCAAGTTCAATGCACAGCAAGCAAAAGAGATATGGGATTTTTATGTAGAACGGCAGCTCTTGCTTGCCGAAATACTCGTGCCCCTTGGGCATATCAATGAAGCTGTGTTACGTGCCTTACTTTTACAGCATTCTGTAACCAATATGCGTCTTCGGGATTTTTTGGTCGATAAAAATATTATCAGTTTAGAAAAACTAGACAAAGCTTTAGCGCTGCAAAAAAATCTACAGCCAGATATTCAGCAATTGATACATTCTTGGTCGAATGATCAGGAATTGCGATCTTGAGGGCTCTGGTATTCACCTGTTTTTTCTTATCCGTTGGTGCCTCTTTTGCTCAAGGAGGCTAGCAAAATTGATTTAGGGTTGGGGGAGTTAGCTCTGATCAAAAATTTTTGATTTATCCACACATTGATCGAGGTTTAAAAGCTTGAGATCAGGGGGATGGCCAAAGAGCAATCAAAGAATTGATTCGAGCTCGAAAAATTGCGCCCAAAAGTCCTGTAACTACTCTCTATCTTGCTAATGTATAGATAAAAGAGAATGACTATTCTTTGGCTATTGAAGTTTTAGAGACACAAATTAAGATTACCCCAGCAGATACTCAAGTTTTAAAAAGACTATCCAACACACTGGTGCAGGAAAAAGACTACCTCGCTGCCTCGGTCTCGCTAAGTGAGGGGCTAAAAGTAAATGCGAATAACACGATAGCCTTAGAAAGGCTAAAAATTGTCAATCAAGAATTACAAAATGAAGAGCTAAAGCGATTAAAGGCACTTCAAGAAGAGGATCCAGCACAGTTTTTGGCAGATATTAAAGACAAAAAATAGTTTTGATAATGCATTTGATGAAAGAAGTTGGATCGACTTATTGCTGACTAATTTGTCTGAACAGTCAGAACTTTTGTTGGATTATCAGCCAGGCTTTTTAGATCACCTGAGTGATCAATTAACCAATGAAAACGGTGAGCATCAGGCAATTGAATTGTTATTCGAGGCCTATCCCTTTAAGAGAGCAAGCTATTCACAGCGAATCGAATTAATAAATCGTCTGATTCTTCTCTTAAAGAATAACCCGGATAACATACCAGTGGCTTACTTGGAAAAATTAATTACTCCACTAGATACTCCTGAGCTAAGAACCCTGCAAGTGACTGGACAAGCTTATGGTATTGCTATCGAGATAATGTACCGGGAATGAATGAGTTCGCCTGTGAGAGGGCCGAGGAGCTTTCTCCAAATCCTGATCATGAGAGAGTAATTGCATATCAAGCCTTGAAAACAAAAAACTATACGCGCGCTTTAACAGCATGGAATTCCATTCCATTAAAGCAAATGACTCCTGATGATATTTTATCTGCTGCTATTACGGCACAAACAGCGGGTGACGCAAGAGAATTAAGAAAATGGATATCCATATCTATGAGCAAAGAAATGGCAAGAAAAATGACCATTATTGGTGGCTTGTAGCTCAATTAAAGATTCAATCCAATCCATGTAAAGCATTGGATGATTTGATGCGGGGGCTGTAGCTATTCAGCCCTCTGTCTCTGCTTATACGCGTATATTTGCGGGAGGGGGCGTAAATAACTCTCCGCTTCCAATTTATTATGCCTCCATGATTGCAGGCGGATTGCGTTGGAAGCTCTTTTCAGACTACGTACTCAATTTGGCAGTTGAAGAGCAGGTTCCTTTGGATAAAGGGCAATATACGCAAACTTCAGCCATGTTTCGCGCAAGCGCATCTTTCTTAAATTCAGGGAGGTATAGTGATGATTGGCACGCTAATAGCACAGGCTGGGTTGCACAAAATTTATATTTGGATGCTGCTCATTATTTAGCTACATCAGTCACTTCGTTGGTGGCAGACTGCCGACTGAGTTACCATCAAAAAATTGAAGAGGGTCAGACCATCGAACCATATGCACATTTGCAATGGACTAGCTTAAATGAGGCTAATGGTATTGATGAGCGCCTTAGGATTGGTGCCAGATGGAATATTTGGCAAGGCCAGAGCAAATATAACGCCTACCCAAGTAAGATCCTTATTGGTTTAGAGTATCAATATGCTTTTAAAACTTCTCTAACCGACAAAAGTGCAGTTTTTCTCAGTTTAAGAGGGTGTTGGTAATGCGTCATCTTCTGATGGTTTTATTGTGTTGCATAGCATTCACTATTCAAGAAGGGTATTTTCTTTAGACTCAGCAATCTGATTTAGTCATACTCTTTATGGAGATGCATTTTCCTCTCAATCAAACCCAAGAGTGGTTAAAAGATCGAATGATCCAGGCATCCCAGGCAAACTTGAAATTGATTGTGGGTCTTGCAGGAGATCCTGCAATTTTTGCGAGATTAAAGCAACCGCCTTCAATATTGGGTGGTTATTTTAGGAAGATGAATCAAGCTAACTGAGAAATGGCTATTAAATGGTCTAAGACTTTACCCAAAGGAATTATCTCTGGATGGTATCTTTCGCTTGAGATTGATGATCGTCAGTGACGAGAATTGTCGGCTCGAACTGAATTAACCAAGTATCTGACTCGCCAAGTCAATGATTTAAATAAAGTCATGCCAGTACCAATTTATATTTCCAGTTTTTTCGCTGGCAACATGACACCAGAGCGCTATGCGGCGATGTTGGAAAATATTGAAGCGCAGTCAAAAGTGAATTTATGGATTCAAGATGGCAGGGGTACTGGTAAATTGATTTCGGCAGAGCGTGACCTTTATTTAGATGCGGTAAGTAAGTGCAATGGATTTAAAGTCAGCGGTTATATTTTTTTGAAATATTTTTACAAACTAAAGCAGATCATCAGTTTGCTGCTGTGCCATTGAGTCCAAACGAAATGACGGCGGCAGCGGAGATAATATTTCTTTGCACTCAATTATTTAGTCAATTTCAAAAATCCACACTAGCCAAATAGGCTTAAGCACCCAAGGCCTCTAATAGCTCTGTCTCTAGTTGTATCTGTAGCTTTGGATTCTTGCCAAGGTTTGTGCGTCTAGTAGCCGCACATCTTCTACTCTTTCGCCTAATGTATTGATTCTGGCGGTATGAATGGATACCTGATGCTTTGCTAATACTCTAGATATGGTGTCAAGCAAGCCTGTGCGGTCACTTGCTGAGAGTGCGAGTGTGTAGTGTAATAGCGTCCGCGATCATCTGGAACCATGTGCACCCGAGGTTGAATTGGGAAAGTACGCGATTGTCTCGACAGACGCCCCATGCTCGGATTTGGTAAAGGCTCGCTATTAGTGATAGCAGCTGATAATTCAAACTCCACAAGCTGGATGATGTTATGAGCCATGCAATATCAGTGGAGTCTTGTCTCAAGAAGAAGGTCACATCTAACTGCTTCCATAAATCCTCATAGGCATCATCATGAATACCATGGAGGCGAAGCTTAGCTCTGGATTCTTCTGGGTGTTGGGCCAATTCTGAAGACGCATCAGGTTTAGCGCCACCCAATACTCTCAGCGTTGCCCGATAAAGGTCTCTAAGAGCTTGCCTTACCAGACATTCCAAACTTATGTATGTCTGCTTTACCAAGTGACGAGTGATCTCCGCCGCGACCTTTTGCAATGTCATGAAATAGAGCGGCAATGACAAGCAACCAAGGCTTTTCGAAATGCGCAATCAAGCTGCTACAGAACGGGAATTCATGGGTATGTTCTACAACCATAAAGCGGCGTACGTTGCGTAAAACCATCAAGATGTGTTGATGTACCGTATAGACATGAAATAAATCATGCTGCATTTGTCCAACGATGCTTCTGAATGCAGGTAGATAGCGGCCTAAAACACTAGTGCGATTCATGAGTTGACATGCGCGCCTGACTCCTTCAGGCTCTTTTAAGATTTCAATAAAGAGATCTCTGTTAATAGGATCGGCGCGCCACCGGCTATCCATCTTGGCCCGAGCGTTATAACGCGCTCTAAAGATAGTGGCAGATAGGCTTTTAACGTTTGATGTTTGCGCAACGACCAAGAAAGTTCTTAGGATCTGCTCTGGATGTTTTTGATAGAGCTGTGGGTCAGCAATATCCAGCACCCCTTGTTGCTCAAAGAAGTGCTCGTTGCCATTTCCTGGAATCGGATGAGTTGTTTTTGACTCCTGAGGAAAGAGAAGTGCTTCAATATTTTGTAGGAAGACATCATTTAATTGAGTAACTGCCTTTGCCGACCAGTAATAGCGACGCATAATCGCCTCACTAGGCTGTCTAGACGACCCTTGTTTGATACCCATCGAAGCTGCTAGTGCTGTCTGTAGGTCAAATACGAGAACATCCTGTCTACGTCCGGCTACAAGATGTAAATTTGCCCGCAGAATTTCCAAAAAGCGTTGGTTACGGTTCAGTTCGGTCAGCTCACATTGAGTGATAAGACCTGCCTCTTTAAGATCCTTAAAAAGATCACCTAGTAAAGCTGCTTTACTGACCCAAGAGATCACCTGTAAATCACGTAATCCACCAGGACTTTCTTTGCAGTTGGGTTCCAAAGAACAGGGAGTATTTTGATATTTGTAATGCCGTTGAATCTGCTCTGCTAGCTTTGCTTGAAAGAAGGCCTTGGGATCCATTGCCGCTTCAAATGCTTTTGCAAAGTCCTTAAACAGTCGCTTATTGCCGCATAATAACCGTGCCTCTAATAAAGAAGTGCGTACAGTGATATCTTGCTCAGATTCAGAAATGCATTCATTTACATTTCTAACTGACGAACCAATTTCTAATCCAGTATCCCAACAGCATGCTATAAATTGCTCAACTTGTTTTGACAAGGCTTTTGCAGTCTGCTCATCTTCGGGTAGCAGAATGAGTATATCGATGTCCGAATATGGGAATAATGCACCTCTACCATATCCGCCGACTGCAACTAGTGTTGCTTCATTGTCTAAGCCGCATTGATTCCATAAGTAGCGAAGTAGCTGATCGCTCAGCTTAGTAAGCTGCTTGGTTAATTTACCTACTGATTGGGTTTTTCTGAACTGGTCATAAGCAACTTCTCGAGCAGCACGTAGACTGGCCGCATCAATAATGCTACTGACTGCCTGCGACTCGCTCATCGTATTAAACGCTTGCGCTTGCTAATGATGGTCTAAAAGAAAGGCCCTTGACGCAGTCAGGGGGTGGATTGCTACCCTCGGACCAAGTGAGTACTTCAACACCGGAAGATGTGACAAGTAAGGTGTGCTCCCATTGAGTTGACAAGCTGCGGTCTTTCGTTTTTACTGTCCACTGATCCGGCATCGTACGAATATCTCGCTTACCTGCGTTAATCATGGGCTCAATAGTGAATGCCATACCGGCTTGGAGCTTCTCGCCGGTGCCTGGTTTGCCGTAGTGGAGTATCTGCGGATCTTGATGAAATACTTTTCCAATTCCATGGCCGCAGTACTCTCTAACTACAGAATAGCCAGCATTTTCTGCATGAGTCTGAATCATGTGACCAATATCCCCTAGAGAGGCTCCTGGTTTGACTTGGGCAATACCAAGCCACATACATTCAAAAGTAACTTGGGTCAGTCGTTTGGCCATGACTGAGACTTCACCCACCATAAACATGCGACTGGTATCACCGTAATAACCATCGGGTGTAATGACCGTGATATCTAAATTAACGACATCACCATTTTTTAAAACTTTGTCTCCAGGAATGCCATGACAAATGACGTCATTCATTGAAGTGCAGATCGATGCCGGAAAAGGGGGGTAGCCAGGAGGTTGATAGTTCAATGGGGCAGGAATGGTCCTCTGCACATCGCGCATGTATTCATGGCAAATTTGATCCAGTTCACCTGTAGTCACCCCTGCCTTGACATGGGGAGCCACATGATCAAGTACTTCGCTGGCTAAGCGGCCAGCTTCACGCATCCCAAGGATGTCTTTTTCTGCAGTAAATACACTATTCATGCCTTGATTATCAACGACTTGGGGGGATTTGACATATTCAAGTTGCTCAAAATTTAGGCGCTCGATTTCATTTTTAGGTCTTCTAATCGATATTTTGACGAATAGTGAGAGGTTTTTTTGCCTCTCAATCTGTGAGTCGGCAGGGCTAGCTAGAGCATTGATATTTAAGTTATAATTTGCGTTTGAGGTTCATTGTGGACTTGAAATCGCGAGTTGAGCCTTCCAGGGTGGCGTTTTTTAGCGCAGCTAGGACTCAACTTTAGAACTAACCCTTAGGAGAAGTTATGTCAGTAACCATGCGTCAAATGCTGGAAGCCGGTTGCCATTTTGGACACCAAACGCGCTTCTGGTCCCCAAAGATGGCTCCGTTTATTTTCGGGCATCGCAACAAAATCCACATCATCAACCTGGAAAAAACATTGCCAATGTTTCAGGACACCCTGAAATTTGCAAAACAAGTTGCTGCTAATCGTGGCACGATTTTATTTGTTGGTACTAAGCGCCAATCACGCGAAATTATTGCTGAAGAAGCTACTCGTGCTGGCATGCCTTATATTGATAGGCGTTGGTTGGGTGGCACACTCACCAACTTTAAAACTGTTAAGGGTTCACTCAAGCGTTTGAAGGATATGGAAGTTGCTAAAGAAGCTGGCAACTGGGAAAAGCTCTCTAAGAAAGAGGCTGTGACGAATGACCGTGATCTCGACAAATTGCAAAAAGCACTTGGTGGCATTAAGGATTTGAACGGCGTTCCTGATGCGATTTTTGTTGTGGACGTTGGCTATCACAAGATTGCTATTACTGAAGCGAACAAACTTGGTATTCCAGTAATTGCTGTTGTGGATACTAACCACTCACCAGAAGGTGTTGATTACATCATTCCTGGAAACGATGACTCAAGCAAGGCAGTAGCCCTCTACGCACGCGGTATTGCTGATGCAATCCTCGAAGGCAAAGCGAACTCTATTCAAGAAATCTTGACCGCAGTTCAAGAAGGTGAAGAAGAGTTTGTTGAAGAAGGGAAAGCTGAATAATGGCTGCTATTACTGCTGCAATGGTTGGCGAGTTGCGCGCCAAAAGTGATGCTCCGATGATGGAGTGCAAAAAGGCTTTGACTGAGGCTGATGGTGATATGGCTCGCGCAGAAGAAATTCTGCGTGTAAAGCTTGGTAGCAAAGCTGGTAAAGCAGCTTCTCGTGTAACTGCTGAAGGTAGCGTGGCAGTCTCTATCAACGGCCCCAATGGGGCATTGTTAGAAGTGAACTGCGAAACCGATTTCGTTTCTAAGAACGATGACTTCTTGGCTTTTGCAAACGAGTGCGTGAAGTTGGTAGCAGAAAAGGACCCAGCTGACGTTGCTGCATTGTTGGGATTGCCATTGAATGGTCAAACTGTTGATGAAGTGCGTAGCGCTTTAATCGGTAAGATTGGTGAGAACATCATGCCACGTCGCTTCAAGCGTTTTGCTGGAAGCAGTAAATTGATTTCTTATCTTCACGGTACACGTATTGGTGTAGTCGTTGAGTTCGAGGGCGATGAAATTGCTGCTAAAGACGTAGCGATGCATATTGCTGCAATGAAGCCAGTGGCTTTGTCTATGGCAGAGGTTCCTGCAGAAGCAATTGCTGTTGAGCGTAGCGTTGCTGTTCAAAAAGCTGCTGAATCTGGTAAACCACCAGAAATCGTTGAAAAGATGGTTGAAGGTTCTATTCAGAAGTACCTCAAAGAGGTGTCTTTATTGAATCAAACTTTCGTTAAAAACGACAAGCAAACTGTTGAGCAAATGCTAAAAGCTGCGAATACAACAATCAAGGGTTTCACCATGTTTGTCGTAGGCGAAGGCATTGAGAAGCGCCAAGATGACTTTGCTGCTGAAGTTGCGGCACAAGTAGCTGCTGCTTCTAAAGCAACTGCTTAATTAGCCGTCAGGGACTTGCCCCGACCTGTGAGCAATATCCCACAACAAAAGGGCATAGCAACTAAGGTTGCTATGCCCTTTTGTTTGCTCCCCCCAAGCCCTTTATAATTCCACTGAGAAATTAAAAAGTGCTTACAGATCAATAAGCTAAGTAATTTAATTGCTTAGCAAATTACGGAAAATAGAAAACATGCCAGTCTACAAACGAGTCCTCCTAAAACTATCTGGTGAAGCCCTTATGGGTGACGATGCTTTTGGCATTAATCCAGTCACTATTGATTCCATGGTTAAGGAAATTGCTGAAGTAGTGAATCGTGGGGTTGAGCTGGCGATTGTGATTGGTGGCGGAAATATTTTCCGTGGTGTTGCTGGCGGAGCTGCCGGCATGGATCGTGCAACCGCCGATTACATGGGTATGTTGGCTACTATGATGAATTCTTTGGCGTTGCAAGATGCGCTACGTCAAAAAGGTGTTGAAGCGCGCGTCCAATCTGCCCTTCGTATGGATCAGGTAGTTGAGCCTTACATTCGCCCCCGTGCGATACGGGCAATGAGTGAAGGGAAGGTAGTCATTTTTGCAGCTGGTACGGGCAATCCATTCTTCACTACCGATACTGCAGCTGCCTTACGTGGCGCTGAGATGGGTGTTGAGGTAATGCTCAAGGCCACTAAAGTTGATGGTATTTACAGCGCCGATCCAGTAAAAGATCCTACCGCTACGCTGTGCAAAACGATTACTTTTGATGAAGCATTAATCAAAAATCTACAGGTCATGGATGCAACTGCGTTTGCATTGTGCCGTGATCGCAAATTACCTATCAAAGTATTTTCAATACTCAAGCCAGGCGCGTTAATGCGTGTAGTGCAAGGTGAGTCTGAAGGTACTTTGGTGCATGTCTAATAGGAGGCCTGATGTCTGCAGCAGAAATTAAAACAAATACCGATCAAAAGATGCAAAAGTCTCTTGAGGCACTAAAGAGTAATTTAGCTAAGATTCGCTCTGGCCGTGCTAACCCGGGAATTTTGGAGCACATTCATGTTGACTACTACGGTCATTCAACATCATTGAGTCAAGTAGCAAGTTTAGGCTTGGCTGATGTACGCACGATTAATGTTCAGCCATTCGACAAGACAATGGTTGCTGTAGTTGAAAAAGCGATTCGCGATTCTGATCTAGGTTTAAATCCTGCATCACAGGGTGCCGTGATTCGTGTTCCGATGCCTGCCTTAACTGAAGAACGTCGTCGTGAACTTACCAAAGTTGTGAAGAGTGAGGGTGAAGACGCCAAGATTGCTGTACGTAATTTGCGTCGTGACGCAAATGAACACCTCAAGCGTTTGACCAAAGATAAAGAAATCTCTGATGATGATGAGCGTCGCGCAACAGATGATATTCAGAAGATGACTGACAAAGCGGTAGTTGATATCGACAAAATCATCGCTGAAAAGGAAAAAGAGATCATGACGGTTTAAAAAGCCTGATTGAATTGAATTTCTAATGAGTCAACATTCCAGCTCAACCCTAGTTATTCCGGAGGTCAGTGCTATACCTCGCCACGTTGCCATCATTATGGATGGCAACGGTCGTTGGGCAAGTAAACGCATGATGCCGCGGGTCGCTGGTCATTCTGAGGGTTTGGGGGCTGTCCGTAACATTGTTCAAGAGTGTCGCAAATTCGGCGTTGAATATCTGACTGTATTTGCATTTAGTTCTGAGAATTGGCGTCGCCCACCAGAAGAGGTGGGTTTTTTGATGAAATTATTTCTTAAGTCCTTAAAGGGTGAAGTTTCTCGTCTTGCAGAAAGCGACATTGCTTTGCGCCTGATTGGTGATTTAAGTCGATTTGATCTAGCCATTCAAGAGATGGTCGAGTTTTCTGAGGACTTGACTGCCAATTGCAAAGGTCTGACGCTAACCATCGCCGCAAACTACGGAGGTCGCTGGGATATTTTGCAGGCAATGCGTCAATGTCTTGCTAAAAATCCCAACCTAAAGCCAGAGCAGGTAAGCGAGGAACTCCTCCAGCCCCATCTATCGATGGCCTATGCTCCAGAGCCTGATTTATTTATTCGTACTGGTGGTGAGCAGCGCGTAAGTAATTTTTTGTTATGGCAATTAGCCTATACCGAGTTATATTTCACTGATATATTGTGGCCGGATTTTGACGAGCAAGAATTGCACAAAGCCTTTGAGTGGTTTAGTCAGCGTGAGCGCCGATTTGGTCGTACCAGTGCTCAACTTGCTACTCACAAGTTATGAGCGATGCAGTTTGACGTCTCTAATCGCTGAATTCCTTACCCCATGTTGAAAACCCGAGTCATTACCGCCCTTATTTTGCTGGCGGTACTGTTGCCAATCCTTTGTTTGCTTCCTCCAATTTATATTGGCGGATTCTTTTTAATAGCGCTACTCGCTGCAGCTTGGGAATGGGGGCGTTTATTGACACCTGAGGCTCCCCGTGCAGCATGGATTTACGCTTTATTTTGTTTGGTTGTTATTTCATTTTTGCTTGGCATGCAAAATCCTGCATGGCAATTTGCATTGCTGCTCATCGCGGTTTTATTTTGGTTTTTTATGGTACCATTTCTTTTGGTTAGGGGAATGAATCTTTCATTACAAAAGTTGCGTCCTTTTTATGTTGTGCTGGGACTCATCTTGCTACCGGCCACTTGGTTTTCTCTGGTATTTTTGCGTGAACTAGGTTTGATTTTTCTGCTCACTACTATTTCGTTAGTTTGGGTGGCAGATATTGGTGCTTATTTTGTTGGCAAGGCTTTTGGTAAACATAAGCTTGCAGTACAAATTAGCCCAGGAAAATCAGTAGAAGGTGCTATCGGCGGGTTGTTATTTTGTTATGTGTATGCATTCCTATGCATTTACTATTTATCTTTTGAATCGACTTTATTTGGTGCTTGGACTATCCGTTTTGGGTGGATACCTACCCTTTTAATGGTCACGGTATTAGCAGCCTTCAGTATTTTTGGAGATTTATTTGAGTCTCAACTCAAGCGTTTGGCAGGCGTAAAAGATTCAAGTCATTTGTTACCAGGACATGGGGGGGTATTGGATCGCGTAGATGCCTTGATTCCCACTATGCCAATTGCTGCTCTTTTAGCGGGATTTGTGTGATGTCGGTAAAGCAAGTCGCAATCTTAGGGTCTACCGGATCCATCGGTGTCAATACCCTTGATGTTATTCGAGCACATCCAGAGCGTTTTAAGGTGGTTGCGCTAACAGCAGCTAAGCAGGTAGATTTGCTTGCTGAGCAGTGCCTTGAATTTAAGCCTGTGATTGCTGTTGTTTCCGACGCTGAAGGCGCAAGTCGCTTAAGCAAAATTTTGCATGAGAAAAATATCAATACTCAGGTATTGCATGGTCCTAAGGCTTTAGTGACGGCCATTACTGATTCGGATTGCGACACGGTCATGGCAGCGCTTGTTGGGGCTGCAGGATTAGTGCCTGCTTTAGCGGCTGCAAAAGCAGGCAAAAGGGTGTTACTGGCAAATAAAGAGGCCTTGGTAATGTCGGGTGATTTATTTATGCAGGCAATGAAGTTGGGCGGTGGTGAATTAATTCCAATCGATAGTGAACACAATGCTATTTTCCAATGCTTGCCTAGTCAATTTTCTAATGATCCTAACCCCAGTTTAGGGGTGGAGGAGCTTTGGTTAACTGCTTCGGGTGGGCCATTCAGAAATACACCACTCAATCAGTTATCAAACATTACTCCTGAGCAAGCATGTGCTCACCCGAATTGGATAATGGGTAGAAAGATTTCTGTTGATTCGGCGACGATGATGAACAAAGGCTTGGAGGTGATTGAGGCATTTTGGCTATTCGGTTTGCCATTGAAAAAAATGAAGGTATTGATTCATCCACAAAGCGTGATACATTCTATGGTACGTTACCGCGATGGTTCAGTGTTGGCGCAACTAGGTCAGCCAGATATGCGCACCCCCATAGCTTGTGGATTGGCTTGGCCTGAACGCATTGCGGCGGGTGTCCCGCCATTAAGTTTGACGCAGTTAGCAGCCTTAAGCTTTGCTGAACCCGAGCTAGAACACTTTCCTTGTCTAGCTTTAGCATTTGCTGCTGCGAAGACAGGCGGTACTGCGCCTACAATTTTAAATGCTGCCAATGAAATTGCAGTGGCTGCATTCTTGGAGGAAGGCTTGCCGTATTTGCAAATCCCTATTGTGGTTGAGAGTGTCCTACATGCCATTGCATCTGTTAATGCAGACTCACTCGAATTAATTTTGGAATTCGATATGCGAGCCCGTCAAGCAGCACGGGAGAAAGTAAAGGATCTTCTTTGCAAGCATTGATAACTCTGGCTTCTTTTTTAATCACTCTGGGAGTGATGGTGAGTTTTCATGAGTTTGGACATTTTTTGGCTGCACGTTGTTGTGGAGTGAGAGTGCTTCGTATTGCCGTCGGCTTTGGAAAACCTTTATTTACTTACCACGCTCAAAATAAGACAGAATGGGTTTTGGCATCCATCCCTTTGGGTGGATACGTTAAGTTGCTTGATGGACGAGACCCTCAACAAACTATTATCCCCGCAGAAGAGTCTCAGGCTTTTGATTTGAAACCGCTTTGGCAGCGCTCTTTGATTGTGGCCGCTGGCCCTTTCGCAAACTTCTTCTTAGCCATATTGATCCTCGCCTTTATCTATCTATCGGGCGCCCCGCAACTGCCTGCTGTACTGCAGGCTCCCCCGGAGAGCTCTACCGCCGCAAAACTAGGGGTAGCAGTGGGGGATCGTGTGATTGGATGGCGGGCTTTGGGGTCTCAGACCGAAAATGTGGCTCTTTCAGGAGATTTTGACCCTGTTTTCAACTGGAATGCCTTACGCTGGAATTTGATGGATGCGCTGACGGCTGAGGATGGATTTGCCCTGGAACTTCAGACACCTGTTGGTGGGCGCTATATAAAAGCCTTTGATGCCAAAGATTTGCCCAAAATTAACCCTGAAAGTGACCCAATGTTGCAACTGGGTTTGCTTCCTGCCCGCACCCCTATGGAGGGGTGGCAGGAGCTCAAATTAGGGCCTGTTGATGCGATTATTTATGCCTCTCAAAGGGTATGGCTAATCACTAAGGTTGCAGCGAGGTTAATGGCTGGATTGCTAAATGGCAGCACCTCACTCAAGCAGCTGGGGGGGCCACTGAGCATCGCGGACATGGCAGGTAAGTCGGCCCAAGTTGGCTGGCAGCCATTTTTGGCCTTTGTGGCACTTATGAGTATTAGTATTGGTTTGCTCAATTTGCTGCCTTTTCCGATGTTTGATGGGGGTCGGCTACTGTATGATGCATGGGAGTTGGTCGCTGGTAAGCGGATTTCGACATCAATGCAAGAACAGTTCCAAAAAGTGGGCTTTATTTTGCTGATTTCTATGTGGTTACTGGCCTTGTTTAACGATTTGCAACGCTATATTTCGCCTTGAATTCTTTGACACATGCTTTCCGTATTTTTGCCCGTCTCATCTCCCAATTCTTGATGTTTTGTGTGTTTGGATTGAGTTTGCATGCCACTGCGGCTGACTCTTTTGTAGTGAAAGATATTCGCGTTGAAGGTTTGCAGCGAGTAGAGCCGGGCACCGTATTTAGTTACCTACCTGTGCAGGTTGGTGAAACATTTACAGACGAAAAGAGTGCAGAAGCGATTAAAGCTCTCTACAGCACTGGCTTTTTTAGAGACGTTCAAATTCAAGCGCAAGGCAATCTATTGATTGTGATTGTTGAGGAGCGTCCAACTATTTCTAGACTTGAATTTACTGGCATGAAAGAATTTCCGCCGGATGTAGTGCGCAAATCGCTAAAGACAGTAGAAGTAGCAGAAGCACGTTTCTATGACAAGGCTTTGATTGATAAGGCCGAGCAAGAGTTGAAGCGTCAATATGCCGGCAAGGGTTTGTATGCTGCTGAGGTGGTTGCTACTGTAACTCCAGTTGAGCGAAATCAAGTGGCGATTTACTTCAATATTGACGAGGGCCCTGTTGCCAAACTTCAAGAAATCAACTTTATCGGTAATGAAGTATTCAGCGAGAGTACTCTTAAAGGTGAGATGCAGCTGAAGACTGGCGGCTGGTTGTCTTGGTACAGCAGGGATGATCTTTATTCCAAACAAAAGCTGACTGCCGACTTGGAATCCATCCGATCCTATTACCTCAATCGTGGTTACCTCGAGTTTGCGATTGAATCCACCCAGGTTTCCATCACACCCGATAAAAAAGGTATCTATTTAACAATCAGTGTTCGTGAAGGTAATAAATTTACCGTTAAGGATGTCCGCTTAGCAGGCGATACTCTTGGGAAAGAAGTTGAGCTAATGCAGTTGATTGTCTTGAAGCCTGGAGACACTTTCTCTACTGGACTGTTAACGGAGAGTACCAAATCTATCGCTGAACTTTTGGGCTCGTATGGATATGCATTTGCAACTATTAATCCTCAGCCAGATATTCGCCGCGACCTTTCGGAGGTTGACCTCACGCTTGTTATTGACCCCGGTCGGCGAATTTATGTTAGACAGGTTGCCATTACTGGAAATGCGAAAACTCGCGATATTGTGATTCGTCGAGAAATAAGACGGTTTGAAAGCTCCTGGTTTGACAGCGAGAAGATTGACTTGTCTAAGAAGCGTTTAGGTCGATTGGGGTACTTTACTGAGACTGATATTACTACCGAGGATGTACCTGGATCCCCTGATCAGGTTGATGTCAATGTGAAGGTTACCGAAAAGCCAACAGGCTCCATGACACTTGGAGCCGGCTTCTCTTCAACTGAAAAATTAATCTTATCTGCCGGTATCAATCAAGATAACACTTTTGGTACAGGTACCTCAGTCGGCTTAAATTTCTCTATAGGTAAGGTCAATCAAAATTTGGCGCTTTCTAACTACGATCCTTACTTTACTGAGGATGGTATTAGCCGATACACAGACTTCTTTTATCGATCATCGAAACCGCTTTACTATGTTGGCGATCAAAACTATCAAATTAAGTCGGTTGGCTCAAACCTAAAATTCGGAGTTCCTTACACAGAGGAAGACAGAGTCTTTTTCGGCGCTGGGGTTGAGTCTTACCAAATTCAAACAACCTCTAATACGCCGATTCTCTATTTAAATTACGCTCAAAGTTATGGCATTGCTCCTCCCGGTTACCCAGGAATATTAACTACTTATAACGTTCCAATCACGATAGGTTGGTCACGCGATGGCCGGGATAGCGTGCTAATTCCATCTAGCGGTTCCTTGGAGCAATTGACCGCTGAAGTTGGTACGCCGGTTGGTAACATGACTTTTTATCGTCTTTTTGGACAGTACCAAAAATACCACTCGTTCTCAAAAGGACATATTTTGTCCTTTAATGGTGAGGTTGGTTATGGTGAGGCATATGGTAATAATCCCTTTCCTATCACCAAGGGCTATTTTGTGGGTGGTATAGGTTCGGTTCGTGGTTATGCGCCTGGATCACTGGGGCCAAAGTACTTCAATATGGTTATTGGGCAATACCAGCCAACTGGCGGTCAATCTAAGATTGTGAGTAACTTGGAATATACCTTCCCTGTTTCAGGCTCTGGTGTCGATAAAACCTTGCGCTTATTTACCTTCGTAGATAGCGGTAATGCCTTTGGGGACAACATCAATCTGGTTTTGAAATACTCATATGGTTTGGGTTTATCATGGATATCACCGCTAGGACCACTGAAATTCAGCTATGCTATTCCGTACAAGTCACAGCCAACGGATCATATTCAGCGTTTACAGTTCCAGGTGGGTACAGCGTTTTAATTGTTTAAGGAAAGTTTTATGAATCTTCGCAAATCTATAAAATGGATTCGAATTGTTTTATGTGCTGCAAGTGCGGCAATATTGTCACCCCAAGCGTTTTCTCAAGACGCCGGCACACGGGTAGCAGTTGTGAATTCAGAAAAAGTATTTAATGAGTCTAACTTGGCGAAAGCAATGCAAACACGCTTGCAGAATGAGTTTACGAAGCGTCAAAATGATGTGCGTGATAGCGCTCAAAAGATCAAGTCTGCTGCGGAAAAGTTAGATCGTGATGCAGCGGTGATGAGTGAAGCAGAGCGTATTCGTCGTCAGCGTGAGTTGGCTGATCAAGATCGCGAATTGCAACGTAAGCAACGCGAGTTCACAGAAGATCTGAATCAGCGTACTTTCGAGGAGCGAGCAAAGATTGCTGAAAAAGCGAATGCAGTCTTAAAGCAGATTGCTGAGCAGCGAAAAATTGACATCATCGTTCAAGAAGCTGCTTATGTCAGCCCTAAAGCTGATGTAACCGACGATGTGATCAAGGCTTTAAATAGCCTGAAGTGAGCTTTATGCCGACCGCCATCGAGCTGGCCGAACAGTTTCAAACAAGCTTGGTGGGGGAGGCCTCACACGGATTTACTGGTCTAGCTCCACTGGAGCGGGCGCAGTCAAATCAAATTTCCTTTTTGTCAAATCCACTCTACCGTCAACAGGCCAGAGATAGTAGTGCTGGGGCTTTGATTGTCAGCCAGGCAGACTTGGAATTTTTGCAAGCGAATCCCAGTTTAAATTCTGCAAAAAGAGTGTATTTTGTTTCTAAAAATCCATACGCTACTTTTGCCAGAATAGCGCAACACTTCGCTACAGCGACTAATCCAATCTACCCCCCCAAAATTCATCCAAGTGCGGTAATCGATTCCACTGCTTATATTCCATCTTCATGCCATATTGGCCCTTTTGTGCAAGTTGGGGCAGACGTTAAGCTGGGTGAAAGAGTATCTATTTTGGGAAATACAAGTATTGCTCAAGGTAGTGTGATTGCTAGCGATACCTTAATTTATCCATCCGTTACCATCTATCACCATACTCAAATTGGAGAACGATGCATCATTCATAGTGGCGCTGTCATTGGTGCTGATGGTTTCGGTTTCGCTCCTGATTTTTCTGCTACTGGTGATGAGTGGGTCAAGATTCCTCAAACAGGCCGTGTCGTCATTGGTAATGATGTAGAGATAGGGGCCTCGACCACGATCGATCGTGGCGCAATGAGTGATACCGTAATAGGTTCTGGAACCAAAATTGATAATCAAGTCCAGATTGCGCATAATGTAGTGGTGGGCAATTGCTGCGTAATTGCAGGCTGTGCGGCGATATCGGGTAGTACAAAGATTGGTAATTTCTGCATCATTGGTGGCGCTGCCAACTTTGCGGGACATCTTAATATTGCTGATAGAACAACTGTTTCAGGAACTACCTCTATTGGTCGATCTGTTACTGAGCCTGGGCAACGCTTTACGGGTGTCTATCCATCCATGCCTCACGCTGCTTGGGAAAAAAACGCCGCAATTTTGCGAGGGCTGGATAAAATAAGGCAGCGCTTGCGCTTATTGGATAAAAACAAAACTACAGAGTCTTGAGACTTTTTATACATAAAATGAGTATTTATTTTTCTGCGGGTCATTTATGAGCACACCAATTGCTATCGATATTCATAAGATTCTTAAACTACTTCCGCATCGTTACCCATTTCTTTTGGTCGATCGTGTTTTAGAGATTACTCCGCGGGAGACCATTACGGCGTTAAAAAATGTCACTATGAACGAACCATTTTTTCAGGGGCATTTCCCAGATTTCCCAGTAATGCCGGGAGTATTGATAATTGAAGCCTTAGCTCAGATCGCTGCTATACTGACCTTCTCGGAAGAGCGTCCTGAAGATGCAATTTATTACTTTGCTGGTATTGATGGTGCGCGCTTCAAGAAGCCAGTTCTCCCTGGCGATCAATTAATCATGACCGCTAAGTTAGAGCGTGGTCGTGCTGGTATTTATAAGTTTGCAGTTCAGGCTACCGTTGATGGTGAGATTGCTGCTGAAGCCAATATTACTTGTGCAGTACGTATGCAAGACGCGTAATGATACGGATTCATGCATCTGCTGTAGTCGATAGCAAGGCAGAACTTGCTGGTGATGTTGAAGTAGGCCCCTTTTCCGTTATTGGTCCTCACGTCAAGATTGGTTCTGGAACAAAAGTGGGTTCTCATGCTGTGATTGAGGGTTACACCACCATTGGTAAAGAAAATAATCTAGCTCACTTTGCAGCAATTGGCGGTCCACCACAAGATATGAAATATCGGGGTGAGCCTACGCAACTGATGATTGGTGATCGCAATACGATTCGTGAATTCACCACAATACATACTGGCACCTCGCAGGATGTGGGTATCACTCGCATCGGTAATGACAACTGGATCATGGCCTATGTGCATATTGCCCATGATTGTCAGGTCGGAAACAATACAATTTTCTCAAGCAATGCTCAAATTGCTGGACATGTTCAAGTTGAGGACTGGGCGATTATGGGTGGTATGTCTGGCGTTCATCAATTTGTTCGTATCGGTCAGCATGCCATGTTGGGTGGGGCATCTGCTTTGGGGCAAGATATTCCGCCATTTGTAATAGCTGCCGGAGGTAAGGCATCGCCTCACGGTATTAATGTTGAGGGCTTGAGGCGTCGTGGCTTTTCAGTTGAGACGATTGCCGCTTTACGTCAAGCCTATAAGGTGCTCTATAAAGATAGCCTCAGTTTTGAGGAGGCTAAAGTTGAAATTCAGAAGATGGTTTCTGCAGCAGCGGCTGATGCTGCTACTGCCGAAAAGCTTGCTCAATTCCATGACTTTATTGCCGTATCTACGCGCGGCATTATTCGGTAACGGATTTCACTTTGCCAAAGTTAGCTTGTGTAGCTGGTGAACCTTCTGGCGATCTTCTGGCGGCGCCAGCACTAAGTGCGCTAAAGCAAATTCCAGATATGGCAGGTCTAGATGTTTATGGCATCGGCGGCCCACGTATGCAGGCAGAGGGTATGCGCTCTGACTGGCCAATGGAAACTCTCAGTGTTCGAGGTTATGTCGAAGCAATTAAACAGCTTCCTGCTATCTTAAAACTCCGTAAGGAGCTCTTACAAAAACTGCTTAATGAGGATCGCCCAGACGTTTATTTAGGTATTGACGCCCCGGATTTTAATTTAGGTGTTGAGTTGCAGTTACGTCAAGCCGGCGTTCCGACTTTGCATTTAGTTTCTCCTTCTATCTGGGCTTGGCGCGCAGGACGTATTAAAAAAATTGCTCAAGCTGTAGAGCGGATGCTTTGTATTTTTCCTTTTGAAACCGAAATCTATAACAAAGCTGGAGTAGCCTCTACTTATGTGGGGCATTATCTTGCTAGCGAGATTCCGCTTGAGCCCAATCCTCTTGCCGCAAAAGAAAAAATAATCAATGCTTTGAATGTTAGAAGCGACGCCTTAGATGGGCTTACGATTGCTGTTCTACCAGGTAGTCGTGGTTCTGAAATTGAGTTGATTGCCCCGGTTTTTTTTGAAACCCTGCAATTATTGGTTAATAGACTCAAAGATCAGAAACTCCATTTTTTGATTCCGGTAGCTACACCTCGACTGCATGGGCCCCTTGAGCAGCTTTTAATGAGCGCCAAGAAGATGAATCCCGATATTCAGATTGAACTTTTGGATGGTATGGCCGATGAAGTGCTTGAAGCATCTGATGTTGTATTGATTGCGAGTGGCACAGCCACATTGCAAGCAGCTCTATGGAAGAAGCCAATGGTGATTTCTTATAAGGTACCTTGGTTGACTGCGCAGATCATGAGGCGACAAGGTTATTTACCTTATGTTGGCTTACCCAATATCTTATGCGGTGAGTTTGTTGTGCCTGAGCTCTTGCAAGACGATGCGACACCAGAAAAATTAGCGCATGCTGTGCAAAATTGGTTAGAGCATCCCCTGCAAGTTGCCGAATTGAAAGAGCGTTTTGCGCAGATGCATGAAACTTTGCATCGTCCCACAGGTTTATTGGTTGCACAGGCTGTGGCTCAGACTATCGCTAACAATCGTA
Organism: Polynucleobacter necessarius; assembly: GCF_900095185.1. Classification (NCBI taxonomy): domain Bacteria; kingdom Pseudomonadati; phylum Pseudomonadota; class Betaproteobacteria; order Burkholderiales; family Burkholderiaceae; genus Polynucleobacter; species Polynucleobacter necessarius. The sequence goes on from NZ_LT606948.1 coordinate 1,146,878, forward strand.
ATAAGCGAAGCAGTGTATGAGTTTAATTTGGGTTTGCGGAGTCGATGAAGCAGGGCGTGGACCTCTTGTGGGCGCAGTAGTGGCTGGTGCTGTAGTCCTAGATCCCGATAATCCAATTGAAGGTCTTAAAGATTCTAAGAAATTAACGGCCACTCGTCGCGAATTTCTGTATGAACAGATTATGAAAAAAGCTAAAGCTTGGGGCGTGGGTGAATCCAGTCCAGCCGAGATTGATGAGATCAATATTTTGCAAGCCACGATGCTCGCAATGCGAAGGGCGATTGAAGATCTGGTTATCCGTTTGGGTGGATGGCCTGAAAAAGCTCTGATTGATGGTAATCGCTGTCCAGAGTTACCCATAGCAACGGAAGTAATTGTAAAAGGAGATGCTAAGGAGCCAGCAATATCCGCAGCATCGATTGTGGCGAAGGTCACTCGTAATCGCCAGATGATGTTATTACATAAACGTTATCCCGAATATGGTTTTGCTCAGCATATGGGCTATCCAACAGAGGCTCATTTTGCAGCGCTCAAACAATTTGGCGCTTGTGACCAACATAGACGTAGTTTTTCTCCGGTACGAAAAGTCCTGGATGCGATTGACAAGTAAGCAATGAACTTTGATCGCATTACCTCCAAAGAAAATCTTTTATTTAAGGAGGTTCGCAATCTGCAAGCTACCGACTCTAAAGGTCAGAAGGCTAGGCTTGCGAGTGGCCAAGCTTTATGAGAGGGTATTCATTTGGTGCAGACCTGGGTGGGCGATCCTGCTATAAAGATTCTGCTTACTTCAGAAGTTGGTCTCAAAAATATAGAAATCTCCCAAGCTATCTTCGAGCATCTCGAGATTTGTCCTGAAACCAAAGTATTTCAGTTGGATAGCGTGCTCTGGGACTTACTTTCTGATTTAGTAAATGCACCTCATATCGCCGGTCTCTTAGATCTTCCAAAATCTACCCTTGCTCCTCCGCAGTCTATCTCAACCTTAGAGGGCGATGTTGTGATTTTGGATCGAGTACAGGATGCAGGAAAGGTTGGTTCAATATTGCGTACTGCGGCTGCGGCTGGCTTTACACAAGTGATTGCTCTTACTGGATGCGCCTATGTATGGGCCAGCAAAGTATTGCGTGCCGGTATGGGCGCACATCGCTTGCTTGATTTATATGAAGGATGGTCCAACCAACAATTGTTGAGCGCAGTAACTGCGCCTTTACTAGGCACTACGTCAGATGCAGAGTAAGATCTTGACTCGCTCAAAAGAGAGTGGCTGCATCCCGTAGTTTGGGTGATGGGTAGTGAAGGTTAAGGCGTTACCGAAGATCTGCTTATGCAAGCCAAAGGAGTGACTATTCCGATTGATCCAAGGTATGAATCGCTCAATGTCTCTACCGCAGCAGCAATCTGTTTGTTTGAAACATTAAGAGTGAGGCGGCGATCTTAAATTGAAGAAAAGTCCTTTATCCGAGGATTGTTTTATTTGACTTGATCGCCTGTAGTACCGTAGCAGCGATCTCTTCAATTGATTTGCTGGTGGTTAGTACCCATGGAATGGACTGCTTTTTCATCATTGCGGTAGCTTCGTTTATTTCATATCGGCAGTTTTCTAACTTGGCGTAGTTGCTACTGGGTCTGCATTCATTTCGAATCTCTGACAGCCGCTCTGCGTCGATCATCAGGCCGAAGATTTTTTGGCGAAAAGGAGCCAAGTCTTTAGGAAGTTGACCTCTTTCAAAGTCTTCTGGGATAAGTGGATAGTTTGCAGCCTTCAAGCCATATTGCATTGCGAGGTACAGGCTCGTTGGAGTTTTTCCGACTCGAGAGATGCCAATCAGGATGACATCGGCTTCAGCTAAGTTTTGATTGGACTGACCATCATCATGCGCCAAAGAATAGTTGATTGCTTTAATGCGGTTCTTATAGGCTTCTGTATCCGCATTGTGGTGAAGTCGGTTCATGGCATGGGTAGATTTCATACCCAATGCCTCCTCTAAAGGGGCTACAAAGGTTTGGAGCATCTCTAAGATCAAACCATTTGCTTTGTCAACAATCGTATTGAGTGCGGAGTTCACTAAAGCAGTGAAAACAATGGGTTGTACCCCATATTTAGCAGCCGCTTGGTTGATGCTACTTACAACATTATGGGCCTTGTCGACGTTATCTACAAAAGGCACGCGAATATGCTTAAAAGTGGCCTCAAATTGAGCCAAAATCGATTGGCTGAAGTTCTCGGCAGTAATACCGGTACCGTCAGAAACAATAAAAACAATACGGGCCTCGTTAGGCATGAATTTAGCTCAACAGTCGGGGTCAGCACTACAATAGAATCATATTAAAGCATACCTCATATGCGGTGGCCGCCATACCAGTTTCCTTATCTTTAGAGAGTATTGTATGTCCAACCAACAGCAACAAAATAGCAACATTACAGAAGCCTATGTATTGCCTTTTGAGCAACTTCGTATGACCGATGTCGAATCTGTCGGCGGTAAAAATGCCTCATTGGGAGAGATGATTTCTCAATTGGCTTCTACTGGGGTTCGCGTTCCAACAGGTTTTGCCACTACAGCATTGGCATTTCGTGATTTTCTAAAATACAACAATCTGACGGAGCGCATACAAAAGCGTTTAGCAGGTTTAAATATTGATGATGTACGCGCTTTAGCAGAGGCGGGCGCCGAGATTCGTCCTTGGATTGAAGCAGCACCATTTCAGCCTAAGCTTGAAGAAGAAATTTGTAAAGCATTTGCGGTGCTAGATGACTCAGGCAAAGGCTCTTTCGCAGTGCGCTCATCAGCCACTGCTGAAGACCTGTCTGACGCATCTTTTGCCGGTCAGCAAGAAACTTTCCTGAACGTCGAGGGTATTGAGAATGTTCTCAAGAAAATTCGCGAGGTATTTGCCTCACTCTATAACGACCGCGCAATTTCTTACCGTGTTCATAAGGGCTTTGCTCATGCTGAAGTAGCATTGTCTGCGGGTATTCAACGGATGGTGCGCTCTGATCTGGGTACTGCCGGGGTCATGTGTACATTAGATATCGAGTCTGGCTTTGAGGATGTAGTTTTCATTACCTCAAGCTATGGCTTAGGCGAAACTGTGGTTCAGGGAGCAGTCAACCCAGATGAGTTTTACGTTTTTAAAACCACGTTAGCTAAAGATAAAAAAGCAATCATTCGCCGTTCTTTGGGCTCTAAATTAATTCAGATGCAATTTGCACCTAAGGAATCAGCCGAAAAAGTGCAAACAGTAGACGTGTCTCCAGAAAAGCGTAATCGTTTTTCCTTGGAAGATGCGGATATTACTGAGTTAGCTAAGTATGCAGCGATCATTGAAAAGCACTATGGCCGTCCAATGGATATCGAGTGGGGTAAAGATGGTCAAGATGGTCGTATTTATATACTTCAAGCGCGTCCTGAAACAGTGAAGAGCCAAGCTGCTGGCCAAGTCGAGATGCGTTATAAATTAAAAGGTAGCTCGAAAGTATTGGCAAAGGGTCGTGCGATTGGTCAAAAGATTGGTGCAGGTCTGGTACGTATCATTCGTGATCCGAGTGAAATGGATCGTGTGCAGCCAGGAGATGTGTTGGTAGCCGATATGACTGATCCAAACTGGGAGCCAATCATGAAGCGGGCTTCTGCAATTGTGACTAACCGTGGTGGTCGTACTTGTCACGCAGCCATCATTGCCCGTGAATTAGGTGTTCCTGCTATTGTAGGTTGCGGAGATGCAACGGAGCGCTTGCAGGACGGTATGGTGGTCACCGTTTCTTGTGCTGAAGGCGATGAAGGCCATATCTATGATGGTTTGATCGAATCGGAGGTAACTGAAGTATCTCGTGGAGCATTGCCTGAAATTCCAGTCAAGATCACCATGAATATTGGTAATCCTCAGTGGGCATTTGATTTCTGTCAGATCCCAAATGCAGGTGTTGGTTTAGCGCGTCTCGAGTTCATTATCAATAACTATATTGGCGTTCATCCGCGTGCTGTACTGGAATATCCAAATATTGATCCTGATCTCAAGCGTGCAGTAGAGAGTGTTGCGCGTGGCTACGCTAGCCCTCGTCAATTCTATGAAGATAAGTTAGTTGAAGGCGTTGCAATAATTGCGGCTGCTTTCTATCCAAAGCCAGTCATTGTGCGTTTATCTGACTTCAAATCCAATGAGTACAAGAAACTCATCGGCGGATCACGTTATGAGCCAGATGCGGAAAATTCAATGTTGGGCTTCCGCGGTGCTTCACGTTACGTTTCTGAAGCTTTTGCACTTGAGTGCGTTGCGATGAACCGTGTCCGAGAGGATATGGGCTTAGATAACGTTGAGATCATGGTTCCGTTTGTACGTACGATTAAGCAAGCTGAGCGAGTCATTGATATGATGGAAAAGTTTGGTCTTAAGCGTGGCGTCAATGGCTTACGTCTGATTATGATGTGCGAAATTCCATCCAATGCGATTTTGGCTGACCAGTTCCTGGAATACTTTGATGGCTTCTCAATCGGCTCTAACGACATGACTCGGTTAACACTGGGTCTAGATCGTGATTCTGGTATGGAGCTACTGGCAATCGATTTTGATGAGCGCGATCCAGCAGTTGAGTTCATGATTGCGCGCTTAATTGATGCTTGTCGTAAGCAAAATAAATACGTTGGCATTTGTGGTCAAGGTCCTTCAGACCACCCAGACTTTGCGCGCTGGTTAGTGGAGAAGGGAGTTACTTCTATCTCACTGAATCCTGATAGCGTAGTAGCTACCTGGGAGGTGTTGGGTCAGAGTTTAAAAGCATAAATACCAGACGTCACAATAGCAAAAGGCCCAGAGAAATCTGGGCCTTTTGCTATTGTGAATATAAAAAACTATTTTGCTTTGACTTTAGTGCTATTTCTTTTGACTGAATTTTTGTGGGTGGGAGTAGTGGTCTTCGCTTTTCCTTTGGGGGGTTGGCGATTCATTGGAACTGCGCCCATTTTTTTCGCAGGCGCAGAAATAGCGCTAGACTTATTGGCGCCACTTCAGCTGGGCTCGGAAATTGAATTAAATGCAGCGCGCAGTTTTTCACCCCAGAGCTGATGGATCATCTGGAAGTACGGGTTTACTGCATCCATGGTTACAAGCTTGTCTGCTTTCAATGAATTCTTCTCGTATACCAGCAGATCAAGTGGCGGCCCGACAGAAATATTACTGTTGAGTGTTGAATCCATCGACATCAAAACACACTTGGTAGCTAGATTGAGGGGCGTATTGAAATTCCACACTCGATCCAATATGGATTTGCCGTACTTGGACTCACTAACCTGAAAGCAGCAAGTCTCCGGGGTAGCTTCAATAAAGTTTCCGGCTGAGTAGATGTTAAAGAGGCGAGGTCTCTCACTGTTAACTTGACCGCCAAAGATAAGGTTGCAATTAACGTCAATTCCAGACTTCTCAAGCGCCTTATGGTCGCGGTCATACACTTGCTTAATGGCATCACCAAGGACGACGGCAGCATCATGTGAATTTTCGGCTGTCCAGAGATTTTTACCATTGAGCAATTGACCTTGGAGTAATATTTCTTTAACTGCTTGGGTAATCGCTAAATTGCCAGCGCTCATCAAAGTAAAAAATCGATTATTATCTTGAAACAAAGTCATTTTTCTAAAGGTGCCGATTTGATCTACGCCAGCATTGGTACGAGTGTCTGATGACAACCCAAAACCATCTTTAAGGCAAAGCCCAGCACAGTACGTCATTCTCAAACCCTCATCATTATTTGTGGAGATTATCTCTTCAAAACGACTTGGACCTAAGCCAGCTGCTGGATGGAGATATTGGTACTAAGCTCTTCGCCGTCACCGCCAGTGCGAACACCTTTAACGGGGTGTGCATAGTAGTAGTCCCGTCCAATGGCAAGCCTGATGTGGCGTGAATCAATTAGACAAGCGTGAGTAATATCTACGCTAATCCAAATGCCTTTTCTCAATATCACTGCAAAAATCTATCTAGGCGTGACTGGCTAGGTTGGGAGACTCTTTTCTGCAACGAAATACCCACTAACATAACGAGCGGGGATATTAGAGGCTCGGCATAAGCTCAACATAATGTGTGCATGATTTTGACAAACACCAGATCTCATAGCGAATGATTGGACTGCTGTAGTTGCAAAGTGGGTTTGACCGGGTACGTAGATGATAGTGTCTTGAACAGCAGCGGCTAATTTGAGAACCTCATCTATTGAATTCTTTTTTTGGCAGACCAGTTGAGAAGTACGTGAGCATCTCTTCAGTGGGCTCAGTAAGATTGGTTTGTTGCAATCGGTAGTAAGCTGAAACAGCTTTAGCTTCATCAACAAATTCATATACATCCTGAGTGTGTACTTCACCTTCAGCCTCAATCTACGTTACCAAAGGAATCAATTGAGTTGGATGCTTTAATTGGGGTGCCGATCTTCCGCTTGTCTATTTGTTGGCCCTCGACAGTGGGTGGAGTAAGACGCAATTCCTGAATGGAATAGCGTATACCGGTGCTTCATAGCGGTATACCGTGCGGTGGCGTATTTTGAGATGCATATTTTGATCATTTCTTAGGCGACAGCCAAAGGAATGAGATAGGCGCTACTAAACTCATCAGCTACATGGTTGATGTGTTCCAAAAAGCTTTCAATAAACTCTTCTAAACCTTGCTCAAATACTTCATCAATATCAGAGTAATCTAAGCTAGCTTTCAATTTTCCAAGTAAACGCTCAATTTCTTTAGATTGTTGATTTTTCATCTCAGAAATCAGTGGAATTAATTCACTGACACAGCAAATTAAAGATCGCGGCATTTGTTTGTTAAAGATGAGGAGTTGTGTAACCTGTTTTGGCGTAACCTGATCAAAATAAATTTGGCGATAAATCTCAAAAGCTGACACAGACCGAAGTAAAGCAGCCCAGTGATAGAAGTCAAAGAAGTTACCATCCGTGCCTTTGTTACCAACTGCGTCTTTATTGATGACCTTAATCGACGCCTGATATACGCGCTCGGCCCGCTCAAGCAATGTCCCTACGCTAATAAAGTAGAAGGCCTGATTCTTAAGCATAGTGCCATGCAGTACTCCTCTAAATACGTAGCAACGGTGCTTAACGCATTCCAAGAGGCGGGCTGGGATCAGCTTGATGTCTTGCTTCAAGGATGCGGTGTAACTCAAGCCAAGTGGTGTTTTGTGTTTTCCAAACTGCAGAAGTACTTTTTCCACGAATGACGCGAGCATTTTCTCGCGCAGCATATAGACAGGAGACGATACTCGAGGGATTACTTGTTTCATAAATTATGAAATCCAAAACATTCTCACGATTAATAACATCATATTTACTTAAGAATGCATCCTATAACTTGGAAAGAGTGAGTAATTTTTTCCAGCTTTGTTCTAAAAACTTCTCAGGCTGTGGAAGTAAGGAGGTCTGATGATTGACGTCGAGCATGCGAGCAGTCTTTTCTGCGCGCTCGGTATAGCGGGCCATCCAGTAAAGATAATCAGCGGTACGACTAAGCATAATTTTTCTTATTTCTCATGCACTTCTCTTATTCTTCCAGCACCCAGGTATCTTTAGTTCCGCTACCTTTGGATGAATTTACAACCAAAGAGCCCTCTTTCAGGGCAACCCTGGTCAATCCACCGGGAATCATCTTGATTGTTTTTCCTGAGAGAACAAAAGGTCTTAAATCGATATGCCTTGGGGCAACACCAGACTCTACAAAAGTAGGGCCGGTCGATAGAGCTAAAGTAGGTTGAGCGATATATTTATCTGAGTTAGCAATCAGATGCGCTCTAAATATTTGACTACCAACTTCTCTAAATTGGCTAGTGTATAAGCCAGGTCATCTGGCTTGCGACATTGGAAGGTGGGAACATTATTGAGAATGGGTTTTTCGCCTAGATAAAACTCAATCATCTCAGGAACATAGGGATAAATGGATTTGTCATCTGCAATGCCCATGCCAATTGCATTAGCCAATGTCACATTGCCTGCGCGATGTGCTGATAATAGCCCAGCTACGCCCAGGGTGGAGTCCGAGCGGAATGCTAATGGATCCACAGGAAGTCATCATCAACACGACGATAGATCCCATCAACACGCTCAGGTTCTTGGGTGGTACGCATAAAGACCTGTTCGTTCTTAACAAATAAATCCTTGCCTTCCACTAACTCAACGCCCATCTGCTGCGCGAGATAGCTGTGCTCAAAGTAAACTGAGTTGTACATGTCTGGTGTAAGCACAACCACATTCGGTTTTTTAACATCGTCTGGTTTAGCAGACTTGAGGCACTCGAGCAAAAGATCTGGGTAGTGCTCAACGGGTGCAATGCGATATTTCTGTAAAAGATCTGGAAAGAGTCGCATCATCATCTTGCGATCTTCGACCATATAAGACACACTAGAGGGAACGCGCAAGTTATCGTCTAATACATAGAACTCGCCTTCACCAGCGCGTATGATATCAATACCTGCAATTTGGGCGTATATGTCGTGTGGCGCGCTGACATTGCGCATTTCGGGACGACGGTATTGCGCATTGTTATAAATTTGTTCGGCTGGAACAATTCCTGCTTTGATGATTTCTTCATCGTGATGCACATCATAGATAAAGCGATTTAGCGCTTTAACACGCTGGCGAAGGCCAGCCTCAAGCTGCGCCCACTCTTTGGCTGTGAAGATACGGAGAACTTGATCAAATGGAATCGTTCTTTCTGAGCCAAAGTCATCTCTATAAACGGCGAAGGTGAATATCTACGCGTCGCAAGATGAGATCTGCCTCAGCCCGCTTGAGGCCCATGAGGGTGTCGCTTTGCTGTTTCAGCCAGCTGTGAAAGATTTCGTAGTGGGGGCGCGCTTTCCCTGCGGCGTCAAGCATTTCATCAAAAGGCAATTTCATAGTTACAAAACTCATGCCTTCACTGACTCTGAGTTCGTTGAGTTGCAGCGGCTTGGTGCCATGTTGCACTATAAACGTACAAAATGGTCAGATATTGGCTTTTAAACTGTTTTATCAGGCTTTTTAAGCTTATTAGGCGTTTAAATCGCCTCTGGCAATACGTCCTTTTTGTACTTCCCATTCACGCTCTTTGGTTGCTGCACGTTTGTCATGCTGTTTCTTACCCCTGGCAAGGCCAATTTCGCATTTGACGTTACCTCTCGAGAAATGCAGGTTCAGAGGCACGATGGTGTAGCCCTTTTGCTCTACCTTGCCACTCAAGTTGCGAATTTCAATGGCATTAAGCAGAAGTTTTCGAGTCCTAGTGCTGTCTGGAACGATATGGGTTGAGGCTGAAAATAGGGGGGTGATATGGCAGCCGATCAGAAATAGCTCCGCCTTGCGGATGACTACATACGCTTCTTTAATGTGCATACGGCCTGCGCGGATGGCCTTAACTTCCCAGCCCTCCAAGACTAGCCCTGCCTCAAAGCGCTCCTCGATAAAATAATCAAAGAAGGCTTTTTTGTTATCGACGATACTCATATTTATTTAGCTCTCAAGAACGATTATGGCAGACCTCTATAAGACCGTTTTAATTGGTCAATCAGCCGACCGTATGTATGCCTTGGTGACAGATGTCGCCCGTTATCCTGAGTTCCTACCTTGGTGTGCTGGAGTGGAAATTTTTGAGCAGACTGAGATTGTGCTTAATGCCAAAATCAATATTCATTTCAAGGGCATTACGCAGTACTTTCATACGCGCAATGTCAATCACCGCCCAGAGACTATCGATATGGTCTTCGTAGATGGCCCATTTAAGCATTTCTCTGGGCAATGGAACTTTATTCCTTTGCGAGAAGATGCGTGTAAGGTTGAATTCAAGCTCCATTGGGAATTTAAGAGCGTAATCCTAGATAAGATCATTGGCCCCGTCTTTGGGCATATTGCTGGAACCTTTGTAGATTGCTTTGTGAAGCGGGCAGAAGAGCTTTATGGCTGAGCGCTCGCTTGATCTCCTGTTGTGTGATGCTCGAGATGGAGAGCCCACAGTTATACCCTTCAAACTTGTTTTGCAAGCAAATGAGCAGGCTACCGTTGGGTTTGCTTTGATGAGATCAGGTGTTGCATTTGGTCCGGATGATCCTGTGTTAGCCAGACAAGGCTGTTTTGGGGTCTTTGGTAAGCGCAAGGAGTGGGATAGCCCAATTTATGCTGGTGACCGTTTAGAGCTCTACTCCCCTTTATTAATAGATCCCAAGACGGTTCGGCGCAAGAAGGCTAATCAGAACCAGGACGCCAAATTCCAGGCTGCCGCAGCTAAAAGAAAGGCTAGGAGGCTATAATCTGTTTTTGCGACTAGGGGTTTTGCATGCGACTCATTCAAAAAGCACTCACTTTTGACGATGTGCTCCTCGTACCGGCCTATTCATCGGTACTTCCTCGAGAAGCCAGCTTGGCAAGTAAATTAACTCGAGAAATTTCACTCAATACACCATTGGTATCGGCAGCGATGGATACCGTGACCGAAGGCCGACTAGCAATTGCAATGGCGACCGAAGGTGGTATTGGCATCATTCATAAAAACTTAAAGCCTGCTGAGCAAGCGCGTGAAGTGGCTAAAGTAAAGCGCTACGAATCTGGTGTCTTGCGTGATCCGATCACAATCAGTCCAGATGTGACTTTGTGTCAAGTGAACCAACTCTCTCGTGAGCATGGATTCTCAGGATTTCCAGTATTGGTTGGTAAAGAAGTTGTCGGCATTATTACTAATCGCGATTTGCGTTTCGAAGAAGATCTAGATGCGCCTGTTAAATCAAAGATGACTCCGCGTGATCGTTTGGTCACAGTAAAAGAAGGTTGCTCACTGGAAGAGGCGAAGCGTTTGATGAGTCAGCATCGCCTTGAGCGCGTTCTGGTGGTCAATGATCAGTTCGAATTGCGCGGCCTGATTACTGTTAAAGACATTTTGAAAGCGACTGAGCATCCTAATGCGTGTAAAGACGGCGAGGGTAAGCTTCGTGTTGGCGCTGCGGTAGGTGTTGGTCCCGATAACGATGCGCGTATTGAATTATTGGTACGCGCTGGGGTAGATGTCATTGTGGTTGATACAGCCCATGGTCATAGTCAAGGTGTATTAGATCGTGTGAAGTGGGTAAAAACAAATTTCCCGCATGTACAAGTGATTGGCGGCAATATTGCCACTGGTGATGCTGCTAAAGCATTGGCAGATCACGGGGCCGATGGTGTTAAAGTAGGTGTTGGTCCAGGCTCTATTTGCACAACGCGTATAGTTGCTGGTGTTGGCGTGCCGCAAATCACCGCAATTGTGAATGTGGCCGCCGCACTCAAAGGTACAGGAATTCCATTAATTGCAGACGGTGGCGTACGCTACTCTGGTGACGTTGCTAAAGCATTAGCCACAGGTGCTAGCTCAGTAATGATGGGCGGTATGTTTGCTGGTACAGAGGAGGCGCCTGGTGAAGTGTTCCTATATCAGGGACGTTCATACAAGAGTTATCGTGGTATGGGATCTTTGGGTGCAATGGCAGACGGTTCTGCTGAACGTTACTTCCAAAGCGATATCGTTGCGAATGCTGAAAAGTTGGTGCCAGAAGGAGTTGAGGGCCAGGTTCCTTATAAGGGCAGCGTATTAGCCATCTTGCACCAGTTGACTGGTGGTATTCGTTCTTCCATGGGTTACCTCGGCTGCAAAACGATTGCGGAACTGCATGAGAAAGCCAACTTTGTCGAAATCACTTCTGCGGGCGTACGTGAATCGCATGTGCATGATGTGAAGATTACTAAGGAAGCGCCCAACTACCATATTGATTAACAAATAAACCCAAGCTGAAATTACAGCTGAATTAAAGACTGACTTTTTCGTGCACGACAAAATACTGATTCTCGACTTTGGTTCACAAGTAACTCAACTGATTGCCAGGCGCGTACGCGATGGACGCGTGTACTCAGAAATTCATCCTTATGACTGCGATCCCGCATTTATCCGTAAGTTCATTCAGGAGCAGGGTGGCAAAGGAATTATTCTGTCTGGTGGACCTAGTTCAGTAACAGAGGAGGGTAGTCCAAGAGCGCCTCAAATTGTTTTTGAGATCGGAGTACCTGTCTTAGGTATTTGTTACGGTATGCAAACTATGGCTACCCAACTGGGTGGGGCAGTAGCTTCTGCAGAAGCTTTAGGAAAGGCGCGGGAGTTTGGGTATTCCGAAGTGCGTGCGCATGGTTATACCCATTTGCTAAAGGGTATTCAGGACTTTTCTACAAGTGAGGGGCACGATATTTTGAAGGTGTGGATGAGTCATGGCGACTCTGTAACAACGCTTCCACCTTCATTTAAGTTAATAGCCTCAACCGAGGCTTGCCCCATTGCAGGAATGGCCGATGAAGAACGACGTTTCTATGCGTTTCAGTTTCATCCTGAGGTGACTCAGGCTCTTCAAGGCGCTGCAATCATTGAGCGCTTTGTGCATCAGATTTGTCAATGCAAGCCTGATTGGGTAATGGGCGATTACATTGCTGAAGCAGTGGAGAATATTCGTAAACAAGTTGGCAATGATGAAGTCATTCTCGGTTTATCTGGTGGAGTAGACTCAAGTGTTGCGGCAGTCTTAATTCACCGTGCAATTGGTGACCAGTTAACTTGCGTATTTGTAGACCACGGCCTCCTGCGCTTAAATGAAGGTGATATGGTGATGGAAATGTTTGCGCGCAACTTGGGCGTAAAGGTTATTCGCGTGGACGCTAAAGATACCTTCATGGGCGAACTAGCAGGCGTTTCCGATCCCGAAGCAAAACGCAAAATTATTGGCAAAGAATTTATCAAGATTTTCCAGGCTGAATCTGGAAAAATTAAAAATGCCAAATGGCTTGCGCAAGGCACCATCTATCCAGACGTCATTGAGTCTGCAGGTAAGGGTAAGCGGGGTGGTGCACATACGATTAAGAGTCACCACAACGTTGGCGGCTTACCTGAAGATATGCATCTCAAATTACTTGAGCCGTTGCGTGAACTCTTTAAAGATGAAGTCCGCGAACTTGGCGTTGCCTTAGGCTTGCCACGTGAAATGGTCTATCGTCATCCATTTCCTGGTCCTGGCCTTGGTGTTCGTATCTTAGGAGAAGTGAAAGCAGAGTTTGCTAGCTTACTGCAACATGCAGATGCCATCTTTATTGAAGAATTGCGCAATATCATAGATGAGGCATCTCAAAAATCTTGGTATGACCTCACCAGTCAAGCATTTGCCATCTTTCTTCCTGTCAAATCCGTTGGGGTGATGGGAGATGGTAGAACCTATGAGTATGTAGTAGCACTGAGAGCAGTGCAAACACAAGACTTTATGACAGCGCATTGGGCGCATCTGCCACACGAATTACTCGGGAAGGTTTCCAATCGTATCATCAACGAAGTGCGTGGCATCAATCGAGTTGTTTACGACATCAGTGGAAAACCTCCAGCAACGATCGAGTGGGAATAAGAAGCTATAGCTAGTTTTATAGCTCTTCTCGAGAAGAAGACATCCCCTCTTGATCATAGAGGGCTATAAATTAAATCGAGCATCTCTTTAATGCCTACTGATTTATCCATTGCTCTAGCGCTCATAGTAATCGGGGAGTAGGCATGGTGCTCATTAATTCTAGATAGACGACATCATCTCTCTTCATGCCGTGTAAGCTGGTAGGAACAATAGTTACACCTTCCCCTGCGGCAACTAGTCCGATAGAAATTTACAGCTCTCTAACTTCACTAATTTTGTTAGGGCGCACATTTCTTTCTCGAAAGCCATTCAATACTTGATCTGCAAAGCTCGGACGAGGATTTTTAGGGAAAACAATTAAGTTTTCATCGGCTTAACCTTTTAGGTTAATCGGCTTATTTGACTTCGAGAGCGGGTGTTCATAGGGGACGGCAGCAATTAATTTTTCTTGACGCAAAACTATTCTTCTGACATTTGCATCTTCATGACGTACACGTCCAAAACCAACATTCAATGTTTTGTTGATATTCCCAACGCGTTGTGTCATAGCCTTGATCTCACCAGTTCTAGCCAATACCTGCTTAGCAGGCTCGTAAAAAAGTTACCGGCTTCGGTTAATTTCAGTGGCTTTGAGTTCCTAACAAAAAGAGCAACATCTAGCTTCTCTTCGAATCGTTGAATCTGCCTGCTTAAGGGTGGCTATGCAATGAATAGTTTTTCAGAAGCTCTAGTGAAATTCTTCTTCTCTGCAACAGCAACGAAATAGCGTAAATGCCTTAATTCCATATATATACCTTTTAAGTATCAAAAGGATACCAAAACAGTCTTGGACGTGTCAAAAAGACATCTTTAGAGTTCATTTATCGCAACACTATACGAAATAGATATGATTAACTCAGTAGAAACCTTCATTGTAGATGTCCCCACAAGCTTTCTGTGGTCACAATGAACGCTCAGGCCCTCGTTTTAGTGCGGATTAGATGCGCAGATGGGGTTGAGGGCTGGGGAGAGGCCACTACGATTGGCGGCTTGAATTACGGCGAAGAGAGTCCAGAAAGTATCAAAACCAATATTGAGACTTATATGGCCCCGTTGGTTGGTAGTTGGGATGAAAGCCGATCAAGTTGCCAAGGTGATGTACAAACTGCGCAACACAATTCAAGGGAATCGATTTGCGAAGTGCGCAATTGAGACTGCCTTGTTTGATACTCAAGGTAAGCGCCTTGGTGTTCCTGTGAGTGAGTTGCTCGGCGGTCGTGTTCGTGATGAGTTACCAGGTGCTTGGACTCTAGCTAGCGGCGACACGAAAAAAGATATTGCTGAGGCAGAGAAGATGATCTCACTCCGCAGACATAACATTTGTAAGCTAAAGATTGGCTTACGCTCTGTTGAGGCTGATGTTGAATATGTTCTAGCAATCAAGCGCGCATTGGGTTCTGTTAGTGTCCGTGTAGATGTTAATCAAGCGTGGAGTGAGCTGAATGCCGTTAAAGGTATTGCAGCATTGCAAGCAGGTGGAACCGAATTTTGGAAAGGTTTGGAATCTTTCTCAGAAGCTCTGGCGCTCCAGAGTCTAAAGGATTTGCCCGTATGGATGATGGCACAGAAGTAGATAAGGCAGAGACGCTGTTTATGCAAGGTGCTGTTTACGGTGCTGATGGCAAGCCATTGCCAAATGCCAAGGTGGAGATGTGGCATGCAAACACATTGTGTGGGTGGCTACTCCTTCTTTGATAAGACTCAGTCTCCTTACAATTTGCGCCGCACTATCTTCACGGATGAAGATGGCCGTTATGCCATGCACAGCATCATGCCAAATGGTTATGGCTGTCCACTAGATGGATCTACTCAAGCCTTATTAGATTTGTTAGGTCGTCATGATCAGCGTCCAGCACATGTTCATGACTTTGTGACTGCCCCTGGCCATAGAAAGTTAACCGCTCAGATCAATATAGATGGTGATTTGAAGATATAATGTTGAAAGCAAAAATTGATAGTCCACACGGTACTTTTACAGTTTCAAAATCCCATAATCCAATCCAAGATACCTACGTGAAGGTATTGGTAAGGAGAATAAATGCAAGTCTGTTGCATCTAAGTCTTTGGCAGATCCTGCGCGCGGTTGCAATCTCTAATCAGAGCTCTATGTACCATGGGAAATCTATATAGATTATGCGACATTTTTGATACAGTCGCCAAATCCTATTCAGGATGGATTGCTTCTATTTCTAGTAGCTTCAGGCTTGAGCCTCATTTTTGGAATCATAGGGGTTATCAATTTAGCTTTTATATGATCAATCGGCGCCTATCTGGCTTTTGGATTAGCTCCTATCGTTGGTGATATATTTGGTGGCGGCTTCATAGCGATTTTGGTGTTTGGAGTCATTACCTTTGCAGTGCTTGGATATCTATTAGAGTGGGCATTTTTTAGTTACCTATACACGAGAGATCATCTGCAGCAGGTGATGATGACATATGGACTGATTTTGGTATTCGAAGAATGCCGAAGCTTACTCGTTGGCGATGATGTTCATGGTGTAAAACCTCCGGCATGGCTTGAGGGAAGCATCCCATTGACGGATGTCAATGTTTATCCCACTTATAGATTATTCATCTGGTTGGCGTGTATTGCTCTCGCCATTGGAATGTATCTCGTATTCACCAAAACAAAGCTGGGGATGATGATCAGGGCTGGAAGTGTTAATCGTGAGATGACACAGTTGATCGGCATCAATATTAAATTCTTATACAGGGTAGTTTTCGCTGCAAGAGTTGCTATTGCAGCATTTTCTGGCATGAAGGCGGCGCCTGTTTCCTCAGTTTATCCAGGCATGGGGCAGGCATTTTGATTATTTGCTTTCTAGTTGTTGTGATTGCCGGTATTGGTTCAATCCAAGGCGCATTTGTAGCGTCACTTCTCATTGGTTTTGTGGATACTGTCGGAAAGGTCGTCTTACCGCAAGCTGCTGGGGTATTGGTCTACGTCTTAATGACTATCATTTTGCTTTGGAAACCAAATGGATTATTTAAGGCTGAAACATGAAAAATAAATCCTTATACTTTTATATCCCATTTTTTGCATTACTTGTAGTCATGCCTTGTGTGGGAAATGACTATAGGAATGATTGAGTGGTTACAACCATTATTTTTTATATTTGCTTTAAGTCTTGAGTTGCGGGTAGGAACAACAGGATTGGTCTGTTTTGGCCAAGCAGCCTTTTTTAGGGTTGGTGCTTACGTCACCGTCCTATTGACAGCTCAATTTTCAGATCCATCTCTTGGATTCCTGGTAATGGCCTCAGTTACATCAGCGGCTGTTTTGGCATTATTTGTTGGAGCACTTTCTAAGAACTAAAGGGGTTTATTTCATTATGGTGACCCTAGCCTTTGCGCAAATGGTGTACTACGTCATTCATGACACCCCTTGAGGTGGCGGAACCGATGGTATTTATCTTTCATCGAAACCGACGATCTTTGCTGATTATGGATTAGGAAATGCAACTGTATTCTATTTTTTTACAGTGGCAAGTTTACTATTAGTATTAATTTTTCTCGGCATTCTATTGCGCTCCAGATTTGGTCACGCGTTAGTGGGTATAAGAATTAATGAAAATAGAATGAGTACTGCAGGATACGAAACTTACTTTTATCAAGTAGCTGTCTTTGTTATCTCAGGCGGAATTGCGCGCCGAACTGGATTTTTATACGCCATTAAAGATGGCTATGTAAATCCAGAGTTACTTAGTTGGCATCAGTCCGGAACGGTTTTAATCATGATCATTCTGGGTGGTCTTGGTTATTTGCGTGGCGCTATCATTGGTGCCTTTGCATTTGCCCTTTTAGAGGAAATATTCCGTTCCGAAGCGCTTTTTGGAGCCTTTTATAAGCATTGGCATTTTTAGGCCTTGGGTTATTAGCAATCATCCTTTGTGTTGCATTACTTCCCAATGGTCTGATTAGTTTGCCATCTCAATGGCGTATCCGTTTAATGGGAGGTCTTGGATCTGCTGTAGTGAAAGAAGAGACCACTAATGGAGCTCAATCATGATAAATAGCACGAATTCTTCAGAGGTATTACTGCGCGCAACTAACCTGGTTCGTCAGTGGGGTGGTTTAGTGGCGGTAAAGAAGGTTGAAATTGAGTTGAAACGCGGAGAGATCCATGCAGTTATTTGGTACCAATGGCGCTGGAAAATCGACTCTCATCAATTTGCTTTCGGGTGAAATATCCGTCAGTAGTGGTGATATTGAAATATTAGGCAAGCAAGTAAGCAGTTGGTCGCAGCCAAGGCTGGCCAAAAAAGGGATTGGTAGAAGCTATCAAAGAAACACCATTTTTCCAGAGCTATCTGTATGCGGGATCGTTTCAAGCAAATCAAAGAGACTAGAGCTGTTGAGATTCTGGAAATTATTCTCAATGATGAAGGCGGTCATGTACTCATTGGCAATCGCTGGTTTAATTATTTATGTGCCAAGAAGCAAGTGTTTCCTATTGCTGCTTATAGAGAGTTAGCTGCTAAATACCGTGCGCCAATTTTAAAAGGTCCATTTAATATAGAGGCACGCAAGCAAGCAGGCTTTACAGCTGAAAAGTTAAATCTTTTAGGGGCGTAAATAAAGATATTAAATATCCTTTTGCTATGCCCTCAACTTTATCGGGAAAAACTATGAAATTATCTCTGTCGCACTAGCGACGGTTGCTTGTGGTGGTCTTTTTTATGAACACGGCACCCCAGTGGCTCAGCCAATTCCTTTGCCAACCATTCGCGGTCCACAAGTTGGTCAATAATGGACATATGTGAAGAAGGATGTATTTGATGGCAAGATCTTAGAGGTGGTCAATGAACGGGTTGCAAGTATTGGTTCATCGATTGTGATTGAACGTTCTACAACAGATTGATGAATTAATTGACGCTCTCCATCAAAAAGGTTTTGAGGTTGCGATAGAAACAAATGGTACCATTAAAGTTCCTAAGGCTGACTCTGATTTAATTGTTCTTCAGGCAGAAGAATTAAAGTTAGTCATTCCGCAAGTTCAGAATTCGGAATTAGAAAAGCTGATGGCTCGTTTTGAGAAGATGGATTACCGAAATCGTTTCTTACAGCTGAGGGCTGGACTCAATCTCAAAACAAATACTGAATTAGCAGTTCATTTGTGCCAAATGAGGCCGCTATGGAGATTAAGCTTGCAGTCCCATAAATTATTCGTTAATTTCGTGAACTCTAAGCATATTAAGTGAAACGCCTAATGATCAATAAACAACCCGCTATTTCTATTACACGTCGACTTGAATTTGACTCCGGACACCATATTCCAAATCATGATGGTCAATGTCGTCATCTGCATGGACATTGCTATGCTATTGAGGTGATGCTTTACTGGGGAGGTGGCTGATCACTCTGGTAAGGCCGATGATGGCATGGTATTGGACTTTGGAGATATTAAGCGCTTAACCAACCAGTACGTTGGTGATCGTTGGGATCATGCATTTTTAGTAGCTAAAGAGGATGAGGGTTTGGTGACTTGCTTGGCTAGCCTCCCTAACAATAAGGCTGTGATTATGGAACATGCGCCCACTGTAGAAAATCTAGCTAATGCTGCTTTTGCTATATTGCAGCCAGTTTTTAGTAAAGCTTTTGGCGGTCGCCTGGAGTTGTCCTCGATTCGCCTATACGAATCGCCTAATTGTTGGGCTGATGTTCATTCAGCATAAATGACACAAGCTGAGCTTGACCAGCAATATATGCGCATGGCAATTGAGCAAGCTCAATTGGCCGCGCAATCTGGAGAAGTGCCAGTTGGTGCGGTACTTGTTCGTGATGGGCAAGTGATTTCTAAAGCTTTTAATAAGCCTATTTCAAACCATGACCCCAGCGCACATGCTGAAATGCTCGCTCTGCGGGAAGCAGCGCTGATGGAGAAAAATTACCGCCTCCCCGGCAGCACTTTATATGTCACTTTAGAGCCCTGCGCAATGTGCTCCGGCGCTATGCTTCATGCTAGGATTAGTCGAATCGTTTATGGTGCGCCAGATCCAAAAACTGGTGCAGCTGGCGGCGTTATGGATTTATTTGCCTCTAAGCGGATTAATCATCAAACTAGCGCTGAAGGTGGCGTTATGAGCGAGGAGTGTGGCCAATTGCTACGAGAATTTTTTAAAGGACGACGTTGAGATCCATTCAACTGATTGCTCCGTCTGGAGCAAGTGTAGATGGTAAAAGCCCTCTAGCCGGTATCGACTGGCTAGAGGGCCAAGGTATTCTCGTTCACAATGCTGGCTGTATTCAACGTGTTGATGAGCGTGTTGCGGGTAGCGATGAAGTTCGTTTAGCCGAACTCAACAATTTGCCTAACCTAGATACTTCCACAGTGGTGATGGTGATGCGTGGTGGGTATGGTCTTCATCGTTTGCTGCCCTATATTCAATGGAATGCTATTGCAAAAGCAATCCAAGATGGATTACAAGTCTGTGGACACAGTGATTTCACGGTTTTTTAGTTAGGCTTATTGGCTAAAACGGGTGCCATTACTCTTGCTGGCCCAATGCTGAATTACGACTTTGTACGAATTGGCGAGGATAGTGCTCCTGTGCTGTAGCCCCCGATGTTTTCATGTGGCAGCATTTTCAATATGCAGTAGATAGTCGAAAGTTGGAGTGCCGTGTGACCGCTCCACAATCTTATTTGGGTGAAAAGAATAATGGCGCAGTAAGCGGAATCTTGTGGGGTGGAAATTTAACTGTTCTGGCGGGACACTGGTTGGAACAGTGCACTTGCCAAATGCGCAGCAAGCGCAGGGTGGAATATTGTTCTTGGAGGATGTCAATGAGCATCCTTATCGTATCGAAAGAATGTTGATGCAGCTTCTGGATGCTGGTGTTCTCGCTAAACAAGCGGCAATACTATTAGGTGGTTTTTCTGCAACAGCCTATACGAAAACGATAAGGGCTACTCTCTTGAGCGTGCTATTGATGCGATTCGTCAACGTTTGCCAGTGGAGATTCCAATATTGACTGGACTACCGTTTGGATATCAAACCAATAAACTGACTTTGCCGGTTGGCGCTCAAGCAAGTTTGACTTTTGATCTAACTGGTTTTGAAATCCAGTCACAGTGGTAACTTATATAGACCGTTCTCGATAAAGCACCGCCTTTTGAGATTCGCTCCTACGCGCCTATGCTTTTCGCAGAAGTACAAGTTGAAGGCGATCTAGATGATGCATCTAGTCAAGGCTTTCGTCTAATTCAAATCAGCGAAAAGATCGCAATGACCGCACCAGTAATTGTTGTTGATCAAAGCTTAAAAAGTTCAAAAATTGCAATGACTGTTCCCGGTGGGATTGAACCTAATGCTGGCAAATAGACCGTATCATTTGTGATGCCTGCCGAATATACGATGGAATGAATACCTAAGCCAATCAATCCACTTGTACGACTTCGTCAAATTTCTATAGCGAAGAAAAAGTAGCTGAAAAAACATTGGAGCTAGAGCAGTGGATGAAAACTCGTCAGCTCCAGAGCGCAGGAGCGCCGAATTTTGCACGCTATAATCTATCTTGGATATTACCCTTTATGCCTCGAAATGAGGTGATGATTAATTTGCGCGATTCATTCTGAGCTTCCAAAGCTCTTTAGTAAGAACTACCCACCACCATTAATTCCAATGACTTTCGTTAGTGTAGGGAGTACTTGAGCTAAGTGTTTTTCTAGAGTCCATGGTGGATTTATAATGAACATACCACTAGACTGTAAGCGTCGCTCACCAGGGGCATTTTCAACGCGCAACTCAGTATTCAGCCAAGATCGTTTATGGTTTGCAGCAATTTTTTTTAAAAAATCGGGTAGGGCGGCAGATTCTCGTCTTGAGATCGCTGGGTACCAAATGGCATAGCAGCCAGTGGCAAATCGAGTGAGCGCTTCTTGCATCGCAGTCTCCAGATAGCGATAGTCCTGTTTGTCTTCGTAGGAAGGATCAATCAATATTAAGCCGCGCCGACTTGGCGAAGGTAGTAAGCCTTTGAGGCTGGCAAAACTATCTTCTGCATAGACGTCAATTTGTTTTGATTGCTTTAATTGATTGACGTTATGACGCAATAAGCGTGCCAACATAAATGGCGATCCGGGATAATTATCAAGCCGTCCTTCCACCTTTTCAGTATCAATTTGCTTTAAATATGCTTGAATACTCTCTGGGGGTATCTGCAAGCAAGTTTTAATATATTGCTTAAGGCGAAAGATGCCGCCATCCGCCTCCTTGCTAACGGTTGAAAATTTATCCTGTAGACTGTAAATGCCAGCGCCTGCATCTGTATCTACGATAGTAAGTGCGCCCGATTTTTCTTGGAGATATTGAACCAAATGTATCAAGGTGAGATGCTTGAGAATATCTGCATGACTACCTGTATGAAATGCAGGTCTATAGCTAAACATAGCGACGCGTACTCACAGTGTTCGCGACCTAGATAACTGCGCTTTGCCAAAAAATATCAGCGTAGTTATCAAAACTGCAATGGAAGCATATTGCAGAGGTTGATTTAACTCTAGATCCATAACTTGAGTAATATGAGCATATATGGATACCAGGCCACTAATAGCAATAAGGCGAGGCCAAATCTTATTTGGCTTGAGAGTGGCCTCAGGGAGAAGGTTGGCAAGTAATGCGCCAAACATTCCACACCATATACCTAAGCCAGCGCCAGCCAATACATCTGTAAACCAATGTGCCCCAACAGCATTGCGTGAAAGTCCTACCAAGGCAGCAAGAACAAATAAAACAAGGAGAGGTTTACGCTTGCCTTTATTGACAGAAAAATAGAGGCCAGTAGCTACTGCGAATGCGGTAAGAGTATGTCCGGAAGGCAATGCCTTATGAAGCAAAATGTCACCGATCCGATAAAAGCTACCCTCTGTTAGAACACCGCCAGGTCTGGGAAGGCTAAAAAAAGTTTTTAAAGGGGTGCTTATCAAGCCTGCAAGAGCTCCAGAAAAAATGCCCGCCGATAACATTCTGGGTGCTATCAGTAACAGGGGGAATGCAAATGCAAATACACCCCAACCATTGCCGAAAAAAGTAAGCCAGGTCCACAGGTTATCGGGTAACTGCTGTGTTAGTTGGTTAATGAACAAAAAACTACTACTTTGAAATTCACCAAAGTAAATTATACCTGCGAGAGTCAGTGGAACCAGCGGAACAAACCAAGCAAATGTCGGTATTGCATTTTTATTCATTCAGCTTAACTAGCCTTTGCTTGATCGGAAGCCTGTATTTGTGTGATGACTTTGTCTAGCACTTGTGAAACTGTGATTGCTTGCATACACACGTTATCCTGACACGGGGTCTTGCGATGATTAGCAGCACTAACGCAAGGAGAGCAGGCTAAGTTAGCGGTGATAGCAATTGAATTACCAACTGAGCCATAAAGAGCTGGAGTTTCAGGCCCAAATAGAACAACCGTACGTAATGGAGTTGCTGCAGAGAAGTGGCCTGGGCCAGAGTCATTGGTCACCATTACATCTGACAGGGTATATAGAGGTGGTAACTCAGTAAAACTTACCTGTCCAGCAAAATTCAGTGCATTTTTTACATTAGCTACAGATCGCACTTTTTCTGCATAAGAAATTTCATTAGGAGATCCTGTAATTAAGATAAGGTCGCTTGAAAACTGTTGATGAAGCGCTTGAATGAGCTCGGAAAAGCGCTGTTGGGCCCAGCGACGTTGCGGCAAGAGATCGCTGGCATTAGGGTTAATTAAAATCAAACGATTTTTTCCTAAGGTGTAATTAATTCCAGCATCATGAGCGAGTTTTTCAATGCGATGACGAACCTTTTCTAAGGAGTCTGGATTGAGGATGGCTTGCTCTAGGCGAACTTCTGAGTCTGGGATCTCAATTTTGCTGAAAGGAACCTCAATCTTCTGCGCAAAGGCAGCATGAATCAGCGAGAGGAAATTCTTGGTAATATGAATGTGTGGGTTGTAGTGCACTTTTCGGGTCAGCATAAATCCACGCCATAGCCCTTCTCCATGAAAAATGTGATAACCCACGCGTCGGCGTGCTCCGCACATACCTGTTAGTAGTGCTGTAAAACGGGAGAACAACTCTAAATCAATTACTGTATCAATACGGTGAGTGCGAGCTAACACTAAAAAACGCAAGGTATCTTTAACTAACCTACTTAAACTTGATGCATCAATTGTGAAAATATTCTCTGGCTTAACGGTATTGAGCAAAGTGAGACTGGCGCGATTGTTCTTAAAGATTAAGAAAAACAACTCTGCTCCACGTGCTTGAGCATTACGCATTGCTGGGTCTACCAAGATTGCACTACCCATTTCAGAGAGTTCAATGAAGAGCATTTTTTTTGGCGTCTCTGGGCCGCGACTGACCATATTTTTGATGCCATCTATCAAGGCGACAAATGGGCTAACGACTGCACAAAGTGGAACACCAACCCAATGGTCAATTGCGCGCATAGTGTTGACGCTAATAGTCATAGTTTTACTCTACTGAATTATTTTCGTTTTAATAAAAAATAGGCGCCCGGCAAAACGGATAAAACAGTAATTGCTCCATAGCTAATAGAAGCAAGCACCGTTAGAGAAGGATTTACTCCCCATAGCGCCAGGACAGAAGAAAGCGTGGCTTCACGAAGTCCCCAGCCAGATATACTGATTGGCAGCATGAGTAACAAGCTTAATGCGGGCAGGCCAATCATCAAACCCTCTATCGGAGCATCGACACCATATGCTTTTAGACAAAAGAGCAAAGTCAAAATTGTCAAAAAGTGAATGCCAATTGCCAAAAATGCTTGAACAATATTGTTGGGCCAAGCAAATGCAAGCTTGATCCCTGGCATAGCGTTATTCATATTGAAGCGATCCAAAAGCTTGTGTAAAAGTTTTTGACTGGGACTCCAAGCCAAAAGCAGGGAGATTGCTCCTCCTGCCAATAACATAACGGACATCACCGCATAGCCCAGGTCTTGACCCCATGCGGCTAAAGTAGCGCCGCCTAAAACTAAGCCAATGCCACCGAGTAAATTATTTCCTGCTAAGCCTAAAAGGCGATCAACCAAAACCATTGAAAAACTGAGGCGTAATTTAGATGTGGCATGTTCAAGGTCTACTAAGTGGTGTAATTCCTCATCAAGTTCCTTGGTTTCGGATGGATTACCTGTGCTTGTCAGGTGAGTTGCTGTAATAGCACGATAGCTATCACCACCTACTGTGCTTGGCAGACCCTGATTAATCAGACCGCCTGCAAAGTAGAGTCCAATATAGGAGCGAATGCGACGGGGAAATCCTACGGCTTGCATAAATAATCCCCAGCGATATCCTCCGCAAATATAGGCGCATATCATGCTTCCTAGTGCTGCTAAAAACCAAAGCGGTTGCATTTGAATATGGGTGTCGAAAAGCGAGTACCAATCAATTCCGCTGGTTGCTTTCCAAAGCAATGCAATCGAAAGTAAAACGCGAATGGTGGGCCAAGTTCGTTTGAGAATGGTTGTCCACCCCGATTGGGTTTTTGGGGTGGGTTGGGCTTGTGAACTCATATGCGTAAGGATAATGCCTTGAACCCATAAGGTCTTGAATTTGAGGGAATTACTCTATTCAGTTGGGTCCTTGCCAGTTGCTACAAAGGCTAAAGTCAAATTTTGACAAAATTCGACCAAATCGCTTTATTTCGAGACTATCGATGGCCTCGCATGTCTCAAAGCTCGATTTCTCCCCTATTGGCTTAGCGTGCGGCATCTCAGACCATTGAATTAGAAGAACAGTTGCCCCAATTGGTAGTTCACCAAACCAGAGGTCAAATTGATCTTGCCTGTGGTCTAAAACAAATACTGGGGTGGGGGATGCGTACCAAGCAGCGCGACTACCTAATGTCCAATTCTGTACGGCAATACCATCAGCTTTTGTGGCTTTCGTCAATGCAGCAGATTTTTGACCTGCTAATTTCCAGCCATACAAATCAGCAATAGGATTTGATTTAATTGAGGCTGAGCCAATACCTCCAGATAGCACATACCCAAAGCCAATGCAGCACAGAACGATTTGGGTAATCAGGAAGAAGCGAATCCATTTGCGGTGTTGTGTGGCCCAAGCTTTAGCTAAACCGATACCCGCAAAAGGTGCAAGACAAAACCATGCGGGTGAAGTCCAGTGCGGAAGTCCCCCTCCACCAGACAAGCCAGTAAAAACTGCAAATGGAATGGCAAAGAAACCAAGAAGAGCAAGCAAAGAAATTTTGCTCGCATGCATAGAGTCTTTTAAAAAGACAACACAGCCAAAAATAAAGAGGGGGCCAAAGACTAAAATTTGAATGCTGGTGTAAGCTGCCAATCTGCGCCATAGCCATTCTCCTCCGCCTCCATGGGCAAGCTGGTATTTAAATGAAATCCAATCGTTGACCCAATTCCAATAAAGGACGGGGGTAATTAGTAATAGGGCGATTACCAGTGCTAACCAAAAGCCTACTTTTGTGAGCCATGCCTTTCTTGGTGAACTCAGCAATACCAATACAAATGCAATCGCAGTAAATGCAGCAGTGTATTTACTTAATCCCGCTAAGCCGAACAAGATTCCCGTGAATATCCAATCGCCTGTGCTGAATTGATCTTTACTTAGCCAACGAAGAGTCATCCACATCAATCCAAGGCTTAAAGGAGTAAGTAAGGTATCTGGTAGTAAACCAATTGCCAAAATGTGCAACATGGGCGCAGCAATAACGGTGAGGACTGCTAGAAGTCCACATAAATTTGCCGATGGTAGTGCGCTTGTCAGGTAACCTGCATGACGACCTTGCATTAAATGATGTAATTCAATGGTGACTTGATAAACCAAGTAAGTAGAAATGATCCACAATAATTCTGGGACAAGACGGATGACACCTTCGGATGAAGTGAGGGCAACTATTGGCCACTGTATCCAACCAACCATGGGCGGGTGATCAAAGTAACTCCAGGCTAGGTTTTGGGCATACAGCGCATAGTGAGCCTCATCTACTGAAAACTCGATAGAAAAGCCTAAGGCCAGATGAATAACTGCCGCAATAAAAGCGCAGATGATGGCCAAGCTTGAGGGTGATTGATGACGCATGTTGTAATTTTAGACTCAGAAAGGCCAATCTTTGGGACAATTAAAGTATGTATAAGCAAGCTCTACTGTCCGTTCTAAAGTTCCTCTTAGTTAGAGCGTCCATATTCTTGGTTGGATGCGCTGGTCTGAGCGGCGATTCTGTTCAGAATGAAGCTGGACAACCTTTTAATGCCGAGCAATTACCTTGCTCAAGAGAAGTTGCCAAAGTTCTCTGCCGAGACTGTGGCGCGACTTAGCGGAGGATTATAAGCGCGCCCCCCTATGGTGAGGCGCCAGGGGAGGTGATTAGGATCGCTTTATTAGCAGATACAGACAATACAAAGTCTGAAGCTTGTGCTTTTTATGGTGATATTGAATTGATTCGCAAGCACCCAAAATGAAAATCAATCCCGACACCAAAGATTTAATCGGGCTTTAAAGATCAAGATCTTCAGTAAACAAAAGTTTATTTAATGATGTGCAGGGCGCCAGCGCTTTAGTAGTAGTGCGTTACTAAGAACGCAAAAACTAGAGAGTGCCATAGCGCTGCCAGCTAGCATCGGCGAGAGATAGCCTAGCGCTGCCAGTGGGATACCAGTAGCATTAAAGACAAAAGCCCAGAATAAATTTTGCTGGATTTTTTTCCATGTTCGTTTGGAGATATCTATTGCATTTGCCACTAGAGTAGGATCGCCTCTCATGAGGGTAATACCAGCTGCTTGCATTGCGACATTGGTACCAGTGGACATGGCCATCCCAACATCTGCAGTTGCTAAAGCAGGAGCATCATTTACGCCATCACCTACCATGGCAACATAATGGCGTTGACCCTCGTTTACTTTTAGTGAGCGAATAACTTCTGCCTTATCGCCTGGCATGATTTGTGCATAGATTTCTTCAATTCCAATCGAGTTGGCAACGCGATTGGCCGCCGCCAAATTATCTCCTGAGAGCATTACTGCACGGATATGCAAATTATTAACTGCTTCTTTGGCAGAATCTTTTATCTCGTCCCCAAATGCAATGATGGCGATTGGCGATGACGTTGTTTCGTTATTCATTAAAACTGAAACAGTTTGCCCTGCATCAAAACATTTTTGCGCCTTACTCAGTATTGCCGAGAGATGATGGTTGTCTTTTAGGGAGGCAATGCTTTGTAGACTCAGACTTTGGCCTATCAAAATGCCTGAACTAGGTTTACCGCTGATCCCTATGCCAGGTAAAGCCTTGCTGTCTCTTGGGCTGATGGGATTAAGACCGTTTTGCTTAGCGGCATCTAATAAGGCTCTTGCAAGCGGATGCTCGCTTCCAAGTTGAAGGCCTGCCGCACTAGCAAGAATATCGTTTGTGGACAAAGAAGGATTGATTGGAATAATCTCCAGCAATCTTGGTTTGCCGATAGTGAGAGTGCCTGTTTTATCGAAGGCAACTATCTGCAATCGATGTGCTAACTCAAGAACTTGAGGATCTTTAATTAGAATGCCAAATCGTGCTGCTACCCCGGTGCCAGCCATGATTGCTGCTGGGGTAGCTAGACCGAGAGCACAAGGACAAGCAATTACAAGAACTGAGACTGCTCTGAGAATAGCAAGAGAAGCTGAGTCTAAATAAAGCCAATTCGCCAAGCCAGTGATGAGTGCAATCACGATCACGCTCGGAACAAAAATGGCGCTTACTTGATCCACTAATTTTTGTATTGGTGCTTTTTGGGTTTGAGCTTTTTCTACTAGAGAAATGATTTTCGACAGCACACTCTGAATACCGACTGCTTGTGCCTCGATTACTAATACGCCCTCCCCATTGAGAGAGCCACCAATAACATTTTGATCAATATGCTTTTTGACTGGATTACTCTCGCCTGTGAGAAGTGATTCATCCACATGACTGTTTCCAAGCAAAATTCGACCATCTACGGGCACACGTTCGCCAGGCAGAACTAAGACGCGATCTTTTGGAAAGACCTGATCTAAGGGGAGGTCACGAAATTGATCCAATGGAGCGCTTTCGCTAATGACGATCTCTCGCGGCAGTACTTTGGCGTGTTCGGGCCAGAGCTTTTGTAATGCACGAATTGCTTCACTCGTCTGCTGTTTTGCTCTCGCTTCTAACCACTTGCCAAGTAGGACCATACAAATAATGACGGCCGATCCCTCAAAGTAAAGCTCATGCGTTGCATGAGTGGCAATCATCATCTGATACATGCTGAGGCCGTAGGCAGCGCTAGTGCCCAGAGCCACTAAGAGATCCATATTGCCTACTCCAGACATCACGGATTGGAAGCCTGCTTTATAGAAACGCCAGCCCAAAAAGAATTGGACCGGGGTAGCAAGTAGTAATTGCCATTTAGCAGAGAGGGCCCAATGAATGCCAAAAGGCATGAGTAGCATCGGCAAAAACAGTGGAGCAGAGAGGGCAAATCCTAATAAAACACGACCTAATCCGTCTGAGCCCCAAAATAAATTAAAGGGGGCTAGCTCTCGAACCGTATGAGGGGAGCTGATTTTGGCTGAATAGCCTGTTTTTTGTACACGAGCAATGACTTCATCAATGCTGACGTGAGAGTTGCTAGCTAAGCGAATTTTTGCCTGTTCGGTGGCTAAATTCACACTTGCAGCTTCCACCCCTGGAATCTTATCTAGCGCCTTTTCAACCCTTCCTACGCAAGAGGCGCAAGTCATGCCACTTATATCTAGAGTCAATAGCTCAGAATTAGTCTCGTTTTGGGCGCTCATATAGAAGATAATCTACTCCATGCAAGCCAAATTCACTATATGTTCAGTTTAAAAGTATCTGGTATGACCTGTGGAGGCTGTATTAACGCTGTCACTAGGGCAAAATTCAAGCGGAAGATCCTCAAGGCTATCGTCACAGCGGATTTAGCTACACAGACTGTAAATCTGCAAACTATCTTATCTGCTGAGCAAGCAGGTCAGCTCATCACAGATGCAGGTTTCTCAGTTGCGGCATAGGGTGTGAAGGCTCTATCGAGGGGGTGCTAAAGATAGGGTACTGAGCTGGATCAAAATAATCCCACACTCAGCAAGTTTTGCCCGCTACGCGTAAGCTTGCTCTAATTGAAGAAAAATATCAAAACCTAGATCAGTGTTCTAAGTTTATTTATATCAGGAGAATGTAGTGTCAGTTACAACAGAGTCCGTGCAGGCTGTTCTAAAAAACTTAGTGGATACCAATACTAAGATTGATTACGTTAGTGCAAAAAATATTAAAAATCTTAAAGTAGAAGACGGTGATATATCTTTGGATATCGTTTTGGGATATCCCGCAAAAAGTCAGTTTGATGGGATGCGAAAATCAGTTATTGCAACCTTACGTGGATTGCCTGGTGTCAAAAATGTCAGTGTTAATGTGAGCAGTCAAATCGTTGCTCATGCTGTACAACGAGGTGTGAAGCTATTACCAGGCGTCAAAAATATTATTGCTGTCGCTAGCGGAAAGGGCGGTGTTGGTAAATCAACAACGGCTGTTAACTTAGCATTAGCGCTTGCTGCCGAAGGTGCTCAAGTCGGTATTTTGGATGCCGATATTTATGGACCGAGTCAGCCCATGATGTTGGGTATTACCGGAAGACCAGACTCAATTGAAGAAAATATGATTGAGCCTATGGAGGGACATGGTCTACAAGCGAGCTCAATTGGTTTTCTGATTGACGATGATGCGCCGATGGTTTGGCGTGGTCCAATGGTCACTTCAGCTCTTGAGCAATTGCTTCGTCAGACTCGGTGGCGCGACTTGGATTACTTAATCGTAGACATGCCCCCAGGGACAGGGGATATACAGCTAACCTTGGCGCAGAAGGTTCCCGTCACTGGTTCAGTCATCGTGACTACACCCCAAGACATTGCCCTGTTAGATGCGCGTAAGGGTTTGAAAATGTTCGAAAAGGTGGGCGTACCGATTATTGGCACTATTGAAAATATGAGTACTTATGTTTGCACGAAATGTGGACATGAGGAACATGTATTTGGTACTGGTGGCGGCGAAAAAATGTGTACAGAGTATGGAGTGGATTTTTTAGGTGCGCTTCCTCTTAATCTTTCTATTCGTGAACAAGCGGATGCTGGGCGTCCAACCGTTGTCGCGGATCCTGATGGAGCCATTAGCGTAATCTATAAAGGCATTGCTAGACAGGTTGCTATCCGGGTTGCTACTCTATCCAAAGATATGAGCAGTAAATTTCCTAACATTGTGGTTCAAAACACCTGAGGACTTATGCGTTTTGCAGTATTAATGCGTAAACAAAACTTGGATAACCCATAGGTTTCATACCGCTGGGCGCCTCAAGAGGTGTTGCCAGACTATGGGCAATTTAATCCTAACTCAGGTAACTCCATTACTGGCCAGTTTTTAGGTCGTGACGAAGGCGGTGAGTTATGGTTATTGACTGGTTATGAGCTTGATCTTTTTCCGGATGAAGCTGAAGGCTACTACCTAAATGTTTCTGCGACACTCCCTAGCTGGTTGTGTGATGTAGCGCCTCGAGAAAGAGATAGAGCGTTATGTAGATAGCGAATCGCTTGTTTTAGCTAATGCTGAATCAAGCTTTGCCGTGCTTCATTGCAGACTCAAATGCAAAGTGATTTAAGATCCTCACAGCAAAATACATCTAATCCATTGGATGAAATGCCAAATGAAATATCAACAGATCCAGAACAGAAAAAACTTAAGAAGATTGCGTATGAGTCAAAAATTAGTCTGTAATTGCAATGGCACCATGCCGCTGGATGCAAAAGCGCTGGGTGTGCCAATGCACACCTCATTGTGTCGACAAAGAAGTAGGATCCTTTTTAAAGTCCCTAGACGGTTTAGATTCAGTAGTGGTGGCCTGCACCAAAAAAGCCAAATTATCGGGACCGAAGATCGCTGCGTTATTGGCATTAGCTGACATGCCTGAAGCAGAGCCTGTGTCGGTAGTGAGCTACGAAAGTCACGGTAGGTTGCTGATTATTGACGCTGGATCGCAAGCAATTCCTTGGGCTGAAAATCTCAGTTCATCTTTAGACGTTTCTGTTTTATGCACCGAGCCTGGTATATGGCCTGATCGCTCGTTTTTTTTCAGATGCCGCCAGATCAGGCGCTTTTGGATCAAATTGCGGCAACAGCCGATCAAGGTGAGGCTGCAAATGATGCGCCTTTGGCTAAAGCGTGGATGGGTGTGGTGGAGGTTGCAAAGAACAATCCTACTAAGGATTGGCAGGATGAGTTTGATTTGAATTTCATCAGCGTTGGCAAGCCCAATATTATTCTAAATGGTGCCTGCTATATGGCTGGGCATCTGAATGAAAAGCCGTTGGTCAACATTCGTAGAGCTTTGGAGACTTTTGGTCTTGAGGCCGCAGAGGATGTCACTGAAAGAAACGGAGGACTATATCTCGGCCCTATGTGAAGTGTGATGCGTGATTTGATCGCAGGTGATGATGTCGAGGTTTCTAACCTTACAAATCAGAGGGTTTTTTAATGAACACATGCGCCATTGGTATGATGAATTATGCGATGCAGTTGAGGGTATTCCAGAGATGCGCCTCTACCATCCGATTGCCGTGCTAACCAGAGACTTCCTAGCGATCGAAGGTCAAAGCTTTGACATGATTTGAAGCGATTTAAATCCTATGGAAAACCCTGCTATGGATTTGAGTCTTACATCAATGCTAAAAATGCAATTACATACTACACTTGACCGAAATCAAGAATCAACACATAGGAGCAAGTCATGAGCACTAAATCCAAAGTTGCTTTAAGCGCAGAGAACAAACCGGCACGCCGTAAATTTTTTATTGGAGCAGGTGCAACAGTCGGTGCAGTTGCTGTTGCTTCTCAGATTTCAGTTGGTAAAGCGGTGATGCAGGAAAGCGGTAGTACCGTTAAACCAAATCATGATGGATAACAAATTACAGCGCACATGCGCAAGCATTATGAATCTACCAAGATTTAATTATTCGACCTCGCTTGTTACTCAATAAATAAAAAACTTTCTCAGGGACAACATATGAGTCTGATTCGTAAATCAAATACCCCATAAAGCAGTCGTTCTGCATTTCATCTCATCGGTCGCCGCTCGCGTGGCTTGAAGTCTGCGGTTCCAACCATGGATCGACGTACATTCTTAAATGTACTCTGGAGTTGGCATAGGTGCTAGTATTGCAGCTAGTCAACTCAGTATAATGCAAAAGGCGGTAGCTGAGCCAAGCAAGGCAATGCTAAATAGCAAAAAAGGCAAGATCGACGTCAAGCGCACAATCTGTACTCATAGCTCAGTAGGTTGCGCTACTGACGCGACTGTTGAGAATGGCGTTTGGGTTCGTCAAGACTCCGTATTTGATTCGCCAATCAAAATGGGCGCTTTATTATGCGACCATGGTCATGGTGACTACCGTCTACGTTATCTAATGAAATTGGTCGATGGAAAATACCAGCGCATTTCATGGGATCAGGCTCTTAATGAAATTACCGCGCAGATGAAGAGTATTCGCGAGAAATATTCTCCAGATGCGATGTTCTTCATTGGATCTTCTAAGCACAAGAACGAACAAGCTTGTTTAATGCGTAAGTGAGTTTCTTTCTTTGGAACAAACAACACAGACCATCAGGCTCGTATTTGTCACTCAACCACAGTTGCAGGTGTTGCAAACACCTGGGGCTATGGGGCGCGATGACCAATAGCTATAACGCGACATGATCAATGCCAAGGCCGCTTTGTATATCGGCTCTAATGCGGCAGAAGCCCATCCAGTTTCCATGTTGAGTCTGTTGCACACTAAAGAGAATGGCTGCAAAGTCATCGTCGTTAATCCTCGTTACACCTGTACGGCGACAAAGTCAGATCAGTACATCCGCATCCGTTCGGGTACAGATATTCCTTTCTTACAGTGGCGTGCGAAAGTTATTGAGCCATTGTTCGAATCTATGCCTGATCATGTGATCATGCAAGCATTTGCTGACCGTCTTGGTTTTGGTCAAGAGTTGTTTAAGAATTACAAAATGCTCAGCTCAAAATTTGCTGGTAAGCAGTGGGGAGAGCCGCAAATTGAAGATATCTTGCGTGAAATCAACCGCTCTGTTTGGACCATTGGTTACACAGGTCAAATTCCTGAGCGTCTGAAAGCGCATATGAGAATGGTTGCAACATTTGATCCAAAGACCTTGAAGTCACGCGGTGGGGTTGATCTAGTTACTGGTTATGACACCACGGGTGATTATTATGGTTTGCCTTGGCCTTGCTACGGCACCGCTGCTATCCAGCAGCCTGGATCACTGAATCTCTATAACACCAGTAAGAGTGTGATGGAAGGTGGCGGCAATTTCCGTGCGAACTTTGGAGTAGAGCGTGAAGGTGTAAGTTTACTTGCTGGTGATGGTTCTTATTCAAAAGGGTCGTGATGAAGAACGGTTGCCATCCATTTGGTAATGCAAAAGCACGCGCTATTGTCTGGAACTGCCCCCGATGCAGTTCCGATTCACCGTGAAGCGCTCTATGGTACTAATGAGGCGATGATGCGCAAGTATCCAACTTCCGCAGATAAGAAGAATTTCTGGCGCTTACCTACTCTCTATAAGACTGTTCAAGATCAAAACTTGAATGAGAAGTTATATGGAAAGTTCCCAATCATCTTGACTTCTGGTCGTTTGGTTGAATACGAGGGTGGCGGTGACGACACTCGTTCTAATCCATGGTTAGCCGAGCTTCAGAAAGAAAACTTTGTGGAGATCAATCCTAAGGCAGCCGCAGATCGTGGCATCAAGAACTGGGATTACGTTTGGGTTAAGTCTCCAATTGGAGCCAAGATCAAGGTGCGTGCTTAGGTAACAGAGCGCGTTGTGCAAGGAGCCGCCTCCATTCCTTTCCACTTGGCAGGATAGTGGCAAGGTAATGACTTGCGTAAATACTACTACCCAGAGGGTGCGGCACCGGTTGTATTGGGCGAGGCGGTCAACACTGCGACTACCTATGGTTACGATCAGGTAACGATAATGCAAGAGACCAAAACCACTATATGTCAAATCGAGAAATTTGCCTAAGTCAAAAAATAAAGTCAGGAGAACACAATAGCAAGAATGAAATTTATTTGCGACACAGAGCAATGCATTGAATGCAACGGTTGTGTCACCGCTTGTAAGAACGATAACGAAGTCCCTTTGGGTGTGAACCGTCGCCGTGTGGTTACGGTAAATGACGGCATTATTGGGTCAAGAAAAATCAATCTCAGTCGCATGTATGCACTGTAGTGATGCTCCTTGTGTGGGTGCTAATAACGGATTTATGACTAAGAATTGGACGCCAGGCAATCAGGCTAGCTGGACAGAGTCGGTTGATAAGCGCACTCATAGTCAAAAGGAATGCAGTCGCGTTAAGTGATCCACTAAATAACAATAAATAAAATGAATACGTTTAAGGACATGTGTATGAAACAATCATTTTCTAAAGTTCTACGCACTTTGGTGGTGACTGCAGGTTTGTCACTGACCTTTTGGTAAGTGGAATGGGTTTTGCGGAGCGCGCACCGATGGCGCCTGTGTCATCTCCTAGCGGAGTAGATATGCCACCTCTTTCTGTGCCAGCTAATCCCAATAGTTTGGCAAATGGGACTCAGGCACAAGCACAGCCAGCAAATTCATCTATTTTTACCTCTGCCAACAGTGATCCGTATCACTACGTCAGCATCCCCGACAAAGAGGCTAGCGTATTGATCCAGCGCTCTGGTCAACAATGGCGTTTGATTCGTAACGGTGCAATCACTGTTTATGGCGGTTAGTTACTCGCACTTGCTTTTTTCAGCGTACTTGCGATGTATACCATTAAAGGCTCACTCAAGTTGCATGAGCCAATGTCGGGAGTCAAAATCAAGTGCTTGAGTGTTTGTGATCGTCTTGTTCACTGGTTGATGGCATTTAGCTTTTTGGCCGTAGCCTTTACTGGCTTATTAATCCTGTATGGCAAGTACTTTGCTATGCCAATTATGGGTGGTCCAGCTTATGGCTCGTTCTTGGACGTTTGCAAAAATATCCATAACTTTGTGGGCCCTCTGTTTACGATTTGTATAGTAGTTTTTTCTTGTGATTTGTAAGTAAGAACATCCCTGGTAAAGGCGATCTGAACTGGATATTGAACTTTGGCGGTATTTTGAATGGTAAGCATGTACCAGTTGGCTTCTTTAACTTCGGTGAGAACTTCTGGTTCTGGTTTGGTATGACATTTTTGGGTCTGGTGATATCTGGTTCAGGCTTTGTTCTCGACATGATCGTGCCATTTATGACTATCGAATACACCCGTGACACTATGCAGATCGCCAACATTCTTCACAGTAGTGCTGCGATCTGGATGACTGCACTGGCGATGGGACATATCTATATCGGTACGATTGGTATGCAAGGCTCAATCGATGGCATGAAGACTGGTTATGTTGATGCGACTTGGGCTAAAGAGCACCATGAGCTCTGGTACGACAAACTGAATAAATAAGGACATGGCCATGAAAAAGATCATTGCTTTTATATTCTGCGCATTTGCCGGTGCTGGTTCAGTGGTGATGGCGGCATTACCTCCATTAACTCCTAAGCAGGCAGAAGCTGCTGCATTAACCAAAGCAAAAGTTGCCTACGGCGATAGAATGGGCGCGTACCAACTTTGCCAAGCCCAAAACCGCAGTGGTCGACTGCAGCTCCCGCTGCAGCGCCTGCGGCTCAGTAATCAGTCGGCTAGCAACTCTTGATGTAGATAGCGATTAGTAGTCGTAGAGGCTTTGATCATCGGCGTGTGATGTCAAACCAAAGCTGTCTTGGTATTGAAAGAGTAATTAACCGTCCCGCTATCAGGCCTGATCAGGCCATCTAATAGTTTTAAAAAGGTGGTTTTCCCGGCTCCACATTGGGTCCAATGCAGGCAGTAATTCTGTCTGCTGGAACAATAGCATGCGGGATATTGAGGATAGTTCTGCCATTGCTCTTAACAATGATGTCTTTGAGTTCGATGTATCTCTCGAATTGGTGTAGTGCGTTAACCATAGCGACGCTCTGCAATTTGACGCACTACGAATGTAAATAAGTTTGCAAGTAAAACAATTGCCAGCAAAACAATTCCTAGGGCAAGCGCCAAGGGAAGATCTCCCTTACTAGTTTCTAGCGCAATGGCAGTAGCCATAGTTCTCGTTGAGCGGTTAATATTGCCGCCGACAATCATAACTGCACCAACCTCTGATATCGCCCGGGTTAAACCAGCTAGCACAGCAATGGTCAGCGAAAAGCGACAGGCCCATATTAGCCACTTAAATCTGGATAAGGGTGGTAGCCTCAAGCTCATGAAAGAATCACGATGAATCTTCCAAGAATCCTCGAGTATTTGTCGGCTGAGGGCGGTTATCAGTAGGGTACTTGAGCTATACGATCATCCCTTTCACCGTAAAGGGTCATCCCCAGGCGCCTAATGGGCCGGTACGCGATAATATCACACAGGCATACCAAGACTCCAATGATCACGGTGGGGACCCCATAAGGGTATTGAGGGTGACAATAACAGTCTTTTTGCCGGCAAATTGCTCGGTAGCCAGTAAAGCGCCAATAGAAAGCCCCAGAATAGCTCCAATGAGAAGAGCGATAAGGCTGACCTGGAATGAAACCAGGACGATCCCGAGAACTGCTGCATCTAAATGGGATAGTAGGGATAGGGCGTCTTGAAAAGCTTTTAACATGTGCTCGATTCTATCAAGGCAATGGCAGAATGGCTGTAATGAGACTAATTTACCTATTTTTGATCTATGGCTGAAGTAGTTTGCCTCTGTAATGAGGTTTTCGATGTAGATCTGCGTGAATATTTGGATTTTCACCCACTCAATTCGATTGAGGGGTTGCATGAGCAAGCTTCGATATGCAATAAATGTATGCAATGCCAAGATTTGGTGGAAGGTGAAATTTATTTGGCATGGGTAAGGCATCAGCGTGCAGCGGGGGAATCTTGACAAACCTAGGTACTTCCGCTCGTTTTACGGTATTGAGTATGAATGTGCATAAGGGTTTATCACCCCTACTTCGACACTCAACGATTTATCAGCTGCGCCAAAAAATGCGCAGTCATTATCCTGACCTACTTTTTTTACAAGAATTGCAGCAGGAGCATCGTGGCAGAGTTCAGCGTTTTGGGCAATGGCCTCTTGCTGAGCTTACCCACTTTCTTTCTGAAGATTTTTGGCGTGATTGGCATTATGGAAAAAACGCTGAATATCGTGATGGACATCACGGCAATGCCATTTTGTCAACGCATCCTCAGCAAAAAGGAAATAACTACGATATCTCTGCCTATCGATTTGAGAATCGAGGGTTATTGCACAGCATTACAAAATTGGGAGGTATGGATAAGTCTATTCATTGTTTTTGCGTCCATCTGGCGCTTTTTGAACGTGGGCGAGAGCAACAGTTAGAGGCAATCATTGGCCGCATTCAAGATTTAACTCAAGGTGGACCCACAATTGTGGCGGGGGACTTTAATGATTGGCGTAACCGCGTGAGTGCGCCAATGAAATCTGCTGGTTTTGATGAGGTCTTCGAAGTGCTTACTGGTTCTCCGGCCAAAACCTTCCCTAGCGTTAAGCCTATTCTGCCAATGGATAGGATTTATGTGCGTGGACTTAAAATTCATTCTGCAACAATTTTGCATGAATGGTTAAAGTTGTCTGACCATCTTGGTATTACCGCTGAACTGGAAATCTTATGAATTTGATGGCGTTTATTTTCGGATCCCTTTTTGGGTTCTCGTTAATATGGGTACCGATTATCCATATCGTCATCGTGCTCTTATTTGGTATTCACTTGATCTCAGTGAGAAGGCAGGTAGCGGTTGCATTTTCTTGGTTTTTGATTGTGATTCTGATTCCGATTGGCGGAGTTGCTCTATATATTTTGATCGGCGAGCGGTCCGTTGGACGTAAGTTGACGTGCAAAATCATTCGCATGAATCGTGAATACGAGAAAATTACAGAAACGATGCGTCAGCAATTTGCGCCTGATAGACAGAAGTTGCCGGTTGATGGAAGGGCTTTAAGTTTGTTAGCCGAATCCAAAAATGGTTCCCCAGTAGTGGCTGGCAATAAAATTGAGCTTTATACGGATTCCCTCAAAATTCTCCAAAATTTTATAGACGAAATTAATCAGGCCAAAAACAGTCTGCATCTAGAGTTTTATATTTGGGCTTTGGGCGGAGACGCTGACCGAGTTGGCGAGGCTTTAATCGCTGCTGCAAAGCGTGGCGTTAAATGCCGAGTTTTGTTGGATTCCTTAGGCAGTAAGGATTGGCTTAAATCTCAATGGCCGGCACGTTTTCGTAGTGCAGGCATCAAGGTTGCTGAAGCGCTACCGATTCAAATTAGACGATTTCAATTTAGACGTGCCGATTTGAGGCTCCATCGAAAAATTTTTGTGATTGATGGAGCCATAGTTTGGACAGGCAGCATGAACTTGGTCGATCCACGTACATTTAAGCAAGATTCAGGGGTCGGTGAGTGGGTCGATGCAATGGTTCGTATTGAAGGGCCAGTGGCGGCTCAATTTGAATTGACATTTTCCTTTGACTGGAGTGTTGATGACCCCAGTATCACCAGTTTTAAAGATCACGAACCTCCTATTTCTTCTCGTGAGGGGGGTGTATTGGCCCAAGAGTTTGCCTCGGGGCCGGTTTATCGAGACGATATCCTTTATCAGGTTTTGCTCTCTGCCATTATGGACGCCCGAGAAGAGCTTACGATTACTACGCCATATTTTGGCCCCGATGATGGTTTGATTCAGGCTCTGATGGCAGCAGCTGCAAGAGGGGTGCGGGTAACGCTGATCGTGCCCAAACTCAATGATTCAACCTTAGTCGCTTGGAGTAGCAAAAGTTTCTATGAAGATTTGATGAACTCAAGGGTCAAAATTGCTGAGTTTCATGGAGGACTGCTACATACGAAGAGTCTCTTGATTGATAAACGGATTGCCATTTTCGGATCCGTAAATTTTGATCAGCGTAGCTTGCGCCTCAATTTTGAAATCAGCCTCATTGTTTACAACGTCGATTTCTGTGCGAAGCTCAATAAGTTAATTGAGTCTTACTTAGCGCAGTCCGATTACGTTGATCCTAAAGTATGGGCAAAGAGACCGGTTTGGCGGCGCTATCTCGAGAATGCGGCTCATCTGACATCTCCGCTACTTTAGATAGCTCCACTCGCACGCATATTAACTATTTCGGTATCTGCCATCCCGCTTTCTTTAAGAACAGACATTGGCTGACTCCTAAAATGCTTGGGCTGCCAAAGATTTAGCCATATTGGCTTCTGTGGCCCACAGGGCTGGTGATTATCAAATAGTTCGCCACCAGGCTTTAAAGCGCATGAGATTGGCTGCCTCAGTTTCGATATAACTATCCGCAATCGGAAATTGAATACCTTGCTTCTTACCAATCAGACGATCAAACACAACACGATTATTGGCATAGCGTCGAGCGCGATCAATAAACCAATATGCATCACCAATACATTCGGCGGCAATTAGCACACGCTCTGCATTAAGGCCATCCAGAATATATTTAAAACCGTGCCCTTCAGTACCAATTAAGTTTTCAGCAGGAATCTCAAGATTATCAAAAAACACCTCGTTCGTTTCGTGATTCACCATGTTTGCAATAGGTCTGACTGCCATTCCCTTGCCAATCGCATCAGCAAGATTCACGATAAAAATCGACATACCCTCTGATTTACGTTGTACTTCATTAATCGGAGTGGTACGTGCTAGCAAAATCATCAGGTCTGAGTGCTAGATGCGCGAGATCCATACTTTTTGACCATTGACCACATACTTGTCACCCTTTTTTACAGCCATAGTCTTGAGTTTGGTAGTGTCCGTTCTAGTAGTGGGCTCTGTAACTGCCATACTTTGCAGTCTGAGTTCGCCAGTAGCAATTTTCGGAAGATACATCTTTTTCAGAGCTTCTGCACCATGGCGTAATAGGGTGCCCATGTTATACATTTGTCCATGGCATGAACCAGAGAATTACCACCTGAAAAATTAATTGCCTCCATCATCACAGAGGCTTCAGCTAAGCCTAAACCAGAGCCACCATATTCTTCCGGAATGAGAGCGGCTAACCAGCCAGCTTTGGTCATTGCATCTACAAATGCCTCTGGATAGGCGCGCTCATGATCTATTTTTTGCCAATAAGCTGAATCAAAGGAGCCGCATAAATCACGTAAAGCTTCACGCATTTCTTGATATTGGTCCGGCTTGGGCATGCGGTGGCTCATGTAAGTCTCAAATTTTCTTTTAAATATAGTTGTGGATTACTCAAACAGATAGTTTAAGCAAGATTTGACAATCTTGGATCATCTTGAAAACAAGGCAAAATAGGCCACATGAGACCTCACTATCAGGAGCTTTTTGCTATAAATCTGCGCTATTGGCAGTGGGTTATTTGCCCTGTTGCATCTAGTTTGAAACTAGGGTTCTAATGGAAAGTATCTTCGAGCATTTATTTGCCTGGTTCGAAATGCCTTCGGTTGGTCTGCCAGCAGTCTTTATTAGCGCTTTTATTTCCGCAACCCTAATACCAGCCGGATCTGAGCCCATCCTATTTGGCTACATCACCTTGAATCCTCACTTATTCTGGGTGGCCGTGATGGTGGCTACAGTAGGTAATACTATGGGTGGAATGGTCGATTGGTGGCTTGGTTTAGTTGCGCGCAATAGCTTTAAGTCGATGGACGAGCCTCGGAATAGTCGTCTAAAGCGTTGGCTTGAAAGTTGGGGCCCCAAGATCCTGCTGCTTTCTTGGTTGCCTGGAGTTGGAGACCCTTTATGTCTGGCGGCAGGTTGGTTGCAGCTTCCGTGGAAGCTTTGCCTGATTTACATATTTATTGGCAAGCTCATCCGCTTCATCATGATTACCTGGCTATTGATGCTAGTACCTGAGAGCTTTTGGGATCAATTAGGCCACTGGTTGCATTTAATTTAAACCGCACAATACTTTTGTTGGATTTCGTCATTATTTAAAAGATTCTGAGCGGTATCGTGAAACACAATCTCGCCTTGATCCAATATTGTATGCTCGATCAGAAATCTTTAGAGTCTGTTGAACGTTTTGCTCTACCAATAATATGGTTAAGCCTTGTGGTTTTAACTTTGCAAACAACTCAAACATTTCATCAACCAAGACTGGCATGATGCCTTCAGAGGGCTCATCAAGCAAAATCACCTTAGGCTTCTTACCGATCATCGCCTTGGCAATCGTTAGCATTTGCTGCTCACCCCCAGACATCGAGTTACCATCCTGATGTAAGCGCTCTTTAAGTCGTGGGAAAGTTTCGGCAATTGCATCAACTAGAGCAGCCATGTCGCCTCTATTTTTCTTGGAGATTACCCCCCAAGCTCAAGATTTTCCTTGACAGTTAATCTAGGGACAATCCTTCTATCCTCGGTAACATAGGCTAACTCCAGATGAAAACGTTCATGCGCAGGCAGGTCTAAAAATGAAGTGCCATCGCTATCAGCTTTACCTTGACGCTTAGATAGAAAATCCATCAAAGAGCGTAAGGTAGTGGTCTTGCCTGCTCTGTTACGACCCATTAAGGTAACAATCTCGCTCTTATTCACTTCTAGGGAAAGTCCTTGCAGGACGTGACTGCGGTCATACCAAGCGTTTAAATTTTCTACACGCAATATATTTACTGTCTTTTAACTTTGCTCAAGGTGCACACGGTGGACCTCGGCATTATTTTGGATTTCTTCTGGTGTGCCTTCAGCTAGAAACTCGCCATGGTGTAAAACAATAATGTGCTTGTATAAGCCTATTATTAATTTCATCTTATGTTCTACCAAAATTACTGTACGTTCACGAGCGAGCGTTCGTATAAGCTCCATCATCACTAAAGTTGCTTCTGGGGACATACCTGCAGTAGGTTCATCTAACAAGAGCAAGCTAAGGCCATGGCAATTTTAAGTGCACGTTGCTGTCCATGGGCTAGAT
This sequence comes from Polynucleobacter necessarius, assembly GCF_900095185.1. Lineage (NCBI taxonomy): Bacteria > Pseudomonadati > Pseudomonadota > Betaproteobacteria > Burkholderiales > Burkholderiaceae > Polynucleobacter > Polynucleobacter necessarius. The sequence continues at coordinate 1,189,374 of NZ_LT606948.1, forward strand.
CGCCCGTTTTTTTGTTACGCAAGTGCCCTAGATTAACCCGCTCTAATAATTGAGCGGCGATTTCGATCGGCTTCGGGTAATTTTGCGCATTGCGAAGGAAGTTGTAACGCACAGTTTCCATTTGCGCCGCGACACGAACATTTTCGTAGACACTAAGTTGTTTAAAGATATTAGTAATCTGAAAGCTTTTGGAGATTCCAATACGCGCAAATTCATGTTGTTGCATCCCCGTAATGTCTTTGCCATTAAAGAGTATTTGACCGCTTGATGGGGGGAGCCCCACTCAAGACATTGAAGAAGGTGCTTTTGCCAGCACCATTAGGGCCAATAATTGCAGTCAGTGTTTCTGGCGTGAAACTGGTTGACACATCATTGATGGTTTTGAACTTGCCAAAGGTCTTGCTGACATTGCGTGCTTCGAGAATAGGAGTGGTCGATGTGCTATTCATCATTTTCTATCCTGATTAATTTGTAGCTTACTCAGAATGGTTACCCAGATTCCCTTGGGGAAGAACAATACAAAGAACATAAAGACTAAGCCGACAACAGCCATCCAGTGCGTGGTAAAGGTAGTGACTACGTCTTCCCAAATAGAGCATGACTGCGGCGCCAATAAAAGGGCCAAAGAAGGTGCCAGGCACGAAGGGATCCAGCCAACCCACAGATTGCAGCTGATAGTACAAATACCAACAGCTTAGTGCGTGCTACATCAAATCCGCAGGCTGCAGCACGTTTTTCATTCTCACGCATGGCTTCCATTACTGCACCTAAAGGTGAGTGAAGAATACGTGAAATTAACCAAATGGCGATCACCACAAAAAAGAGAATGACGTAATACTTTGTCAGGGGATTTAAAAAATCTACTGGTCTACCTAGAATCTTGAAATTCTCAACTCGGACACCACGCAAACCATTTGCTCCACCAGTGAGGCTTTCGGCCTTATAAAAGATGCAATACACAATTTGATCGAGTGCGAGGGTCACCATTGAGAAATAAATTCCGCGAGTACGGATTGCCAGGTCGCCCATGATGAGGCCTCCAATAGTAGCGCCAATAATATCTGCCAAAATAGCCCTTCCCCAGGGCATACCGTAGTAAACGATTCCAATACCGGTGAGATAGCTGCCGATGCCCAAAAATGCAGCGTGTCCAAAAGAGAGGAGACCCATGTAGCCAAATAGCAAGTTAAAGCCCATAGCGAATAAACCAAAAATCAAGATATTGATCGCTAATGCCTCATACGGTATGATGAATGGAAAGATTGCCAAGAACGGCGTACTGGCTAGTACACGATGACGTGCAATAAGTTGGCAAAAAGAATTCATATTTATGTGGAGCCTTAGCGCATCGCTCCCGCTTTACCAAATAAACCTTGTGGACGAATTAGCAACACCACCGCCATCAAAAAAAGGAGAGCTCTGCTAGATCGGGGAAGAAGAGGGAGGTCATGCTATAAATTACTCCGACTAGTAAGCCGGCAATAGCTGCGCCTACTGGAGAGCCCATTCCACCAACCACAGTAACTACAAAAGATTCCGCCAAAATTGGAATGCCCATCTCGGGATTGACCGATCGTGTAGATGAGGCAAGAATTCCAGATAGACCTGCAATAGCACAACCCAAGCCAAAAACTAAAAACCATACCTTGGTGATATCGACGCCCAATACTGTGACAACCTCTTGATCGGCCGCGCCAGCCTTAATAATCAGACCATAACGAGTCATCTGTCAAAAGACTTGCTAACTCTTCATTCTCAGAATGAGGGGCGATACCAAACAAAGTTATAGCGCCGTTTGCCTGGGCGTGTGTCGTTGTCAGAGGCTGCTACAGGTTAACCTAACATTTGTTCCCTATTGGGCAGGCAAAAGCCAAAGCGGTTAAAAAGGGTTTCAAGAGTGTGATTAGACAAACAAGCTTCATCACATATGCCACGCCAAGCGATGTAGCCAGTATATTCGGGCTGAATCTGCGGGGTAACTGGTGACCTTACTGCTGAGCGAATTCCATCAGATGCGATTAGCAGTTCAGCTTCATAATGGCTGCCATCTTCACATAAGACTTGAACTGCGACCTTATTTTGACTAACAGTTTTAACTGTCTTGTCTTGTCTTGTACGTAGCGTTGACTTGGAAAACTCTCTTTGAGCATGTGAGAGAGGCGACTCCATGAGGTCGGCGCCTGAGGCAATTCGATTTCTCCAAGACTTTGACCATCCGCCCCCAAAGTCACTCTTTTTGTAACGGCTACACCCAGTGTTTCATCAGCAGTTACACCGGCGGCTCGCAAGGCTTGTGCCAAGGAATCGTGCGTCACTATGCCGGCTCCGCGGCCATCAAGTGAGCCGGTAGCTTTTTCTAGCAGGGTTATGTCATGTTCCTGGCGCAGCAAAATGTTAGCTATAAATAAGCCGCCGAGAGATCCGCCGATGACGAGGATTTTTGCCATTCAAGAATCCTATGCTGCCTTGGCATCCAGGGCGGCTTTTTCTGATACTGGATAGTTCGGTTCAATGACGATGCCATTAGGATCATCTAAAAATATTTGATGAAGTCCTATTACCGGCACAGTGCGCTCGCGATAAGAAACTTTGAACGTTTTGAATAAAGCAATTTTTTCTTCTAAACCCGTTACAAAAAAAGCAATGTGATCAACAGCGCCTGAACCATGAAGTGCACTTGGGTCACGCTCCCCTAAATATTTTTTAGCCCGTTTGGATCATTCTTATCTATAGCAATGAGGTGTCATACAGCATTGGCCCAGCTCCCATCATCGCCGTTATAAAGCCAGACTCCAGAGAAAGGAAACTTTTGTCTTGGTCTGATTGTTAAGCCAAGGAGCTTGCTATAACACTCAGTGGTTTTTTCAATTTCGAGACTGCGAATAGAAAAGTGATTCAGGCTGAGGTTAGACATGATGACCTTATGAATTATGCAAAGAGAGATTTGGCGGATTGAAGGTATGACTGTACACGATCGCGAATGATTTCTTGTTCTGTATTAGGACTTTCAGCAGCATAAATAGCCTGACCATAGATCCAGCGTCGCCTACCAATATAGAAAACGCCGCCATGTAAGCCCATTAAAAATTCAAGCTCGCGCTGAGTGGGTTTGGATGTGTTTGCTCTGCCGCAATACTTACGTGTTTCGCGAATGAGTTTTGGCAATAAGCGCGTACGCAAAAGTTCAAAGAAGCGATCGCTGATAGAGTGATCGCTCAAGCCGGAGAAAATTAAGATGCGTACAAAGTTATAAGTTAGGACTGTGTTTGAGTAATCTAAATAGAATGCATTTAGTTTGTCTTCGGGCGTCAGGGATTCATCATCAAGCAACTCTTCCCATTCGGGTTTCCAGCGAGATTCAAATACTTCTTTATAGACCTCTTGAATCAAGGCATCTTTTGTTGGGAAGTAGTGATAAAGCAGGGTATGGGTGATGCTCAGTTCTTTTGATAAATTTCTTAATTGACCATCAATGCCATTTCTGGCAAAAAATTGAATAGCGCTGTCTAAAATTTGTCGTTTTCGTTCTGCAGTGCCCATTCGTTTTCTAGTGGGCGTAATTTCTCCCGCTGAAATTTCAGCTTTAATTGGACTAGAAACGTTTTCTTCAGTAAAACGCATGGGTTCTCAGGGTTTATCCAAATGTGGACAGAGGAGGTTCATGCCAAGGTTATGTTCAAAATTGGGCCGGTAAGGGCACGCTTTGCTGGGAAATTGCTGCTGAGCGACATCATTCCAGAAGATCGCTGATGACCTTTTTCAAAGGTTCGCCAAGGAATTAGGCGGGGAGACGGTAGCGTTGGAATCGGACGCTGGTGATAAATAAAAATCAGGCTATAAACTGCACAGTTAGAGAAGAAAAATTTTATAAAAGTAAAAAATAAAAGCTGAAGAAGCTTAATAAATTAGTGGTGGAAGAGGCGCTCTCTTTACTTCAAGATAGCTGGCGAGGATGCTCGTTTAATCGCAGGTGGTCAAACTTTACTAGTAACATTAAACATGCTCCATTGCTTAAGGCCGCCGCCCCTCACATTGCGCATCGCGCGATTTGTAATCTTGGTACTTGGGGTGGTTCGTTGGCTTATGGAGATCCAACCGCTGAATGGCCTGCCTGTAGTTTGACATTGCGTGCGACCATGATTATTCAGGGGCCAGCTGGCGCGAGCGCCGTATTTCTGCAAATGATTTTTTCATCGACCTGTACACCACTTCCTTGGAGCCAGATGAAATTTTAGTCGCCACAGAGATCCCACTTGCAAGCAAGGATGAGGCCCTCTATTTTCATGAGCTTGCCAGACGTCATGGAGATTACGCTGTTGCAGGGCTTGCAGCGGTTGCAAGAAAACAGGGCGATCTTCTCACCAACTGCGCATTTACTTTTTTCTCGGTGGGTGCGACACCAGTGATGACAACAGAGGCCCAAATAATTGCGGCTGGTAAAAAAATTAAACGATGAGCTTATTGCGCAAGCTGTTTCTGCTGCGCGGAATGAAATTGAAGCTATCACTGATATCACCAAGAGTGCTGAGGCAAAACAACATCTCTTAAACACATGATTGCCTGAAGCTGAATCAAAAAATATCAGCAGAAAGCTTGGAGATCAGAATGACTTTGAAGAAAAAAATTTCGATGACTGTGAATGGTCAGCTAGTAAATGCAGAGATTGAGCCACGTAGACACCTAGTGGACTACTTGCGTGAGGACTTGCATTTGAAGGGGGCTCATTTGGGTTGTGAGCAGGGCGCATGTGGTGCCTGTGTAAAGGAGGTCGATGGCCAAATCATTTGTGGATGCCTCTTCTTGACTGTACAGGCTGATGGTAGCGTAGTTGAGACAGTTGAGGGTCTTAAAAAAATGGCGTTTTCACTGCTCTGTAAGAGTCAGTCATGCGTCACAACGCGATGCAGTGTGGATTTTGCTCTTCTGGAATGCTATTAGCAGCAGCCGAATTGATTGAAAAGCAACCAAAGGCAACGCGTGAAGAAGTGCGCGAATGGATTTTCGGTAATTACTGTCGTTGCACAGACTATCACTCAATAGTGGATGCCATTGTGGATGTGCTAGATACCCGCGCAAAGGGTCAAAAAATTAAATCAGTCGTTACGCACGCTGAAGGTATTAAGGAAAACGCAATATGAATAAGCTAAGTGATTGGAATGGGAGAGTCTTAGACTCTGTAACTAACGATCAGCGTTACATCGGCCATAGTGAACCAAGACATGGTGCTCGTCGTCTGCTAGAGGGTCAGGGAACTTACATCGACGATATTCAACTGCCGCGCATGGGGCATGTCGTTTTTTTTTGGCGCTCTCCAGTGGCTCACATAAAGATCGGAAAAATTCACGCTGAACAAGCGAGCAAGATGCCAGGAGTACTGGCGATTGTTGACGGTATTCAAATGGCTACAATCTGTAAGCCTTGGGTAGCAACTTTAGGGCACTTGGCTGGTATGAAATCCGCTCTTCAGCATGCTTTGGCAATTGATCGTGCTTGCTCTGGCAAGGTGAACCGGTAGTAGCGGTAGTAGCAGAAACTAGAGCTCAAGCACCGCGTTGCCAAATTGCCGATTACAAACCCAGACGATCGTCGCTTGACTGTCTATCATTCTCAACAAGCTCCACACATGATGCAGGATTTGTATTGTCGTCAGTTTGGGCTCTCAGAATCCGATGTTCATGTGATTTGTAAAGACGTTGGCGGACCATATAAGCATCAGGGCTATCGCTCGCACCTAAATGTGGTATTTCAAAACAAAACTCCAACCTGTCAGTATCTGGAATTTCTGGCATCAAGTTAGAAGTTTTATCGCATGAGCAGTGCTTACGCACCATTGAAAAAATGATGGACTATCCTGCATTGCATAAAGAGCAAGCTGAATTACGTAAGCAGGGTATTTACCGCGGCATAGGCTTTGCAACATTAATTGAATTGACTAATCCGAGTCCCGCCTTCTATGGTGTGGGTGCCGCGCGTATTGCCTCCCAGGATGGTGCGATCATGCGCATGGATCATAGTTGTTGGAGTTGTTTCTGTTTTGGTCGGCGTGGGTGAGCAAGGGCAATGTGCTGAAGGCATCTACACTCAAATCGCTGCCGATGCTGTGGGCGTTCCAATAGATCAGGTACGCATCTCGTCACAGGTGATACTGATGTCACTCCTTATGGAGGTGGTACTTATAGGCATCACGTGGAGCAGGTGTAGGTGGTGCAGCAGTCCTCTTGGCTGCTCAAGCTTTGCAAGAAAATAGTTTGAAGTTGGCAGGCGCAATTTTGAATCGTCCCGTTACAGAATTGATTGCTCGTCGTGGTTATATTCTTGATAAGGCAACCGGAGAGCAGTTACTGCCCTTTAGTGAGGTCGGTAGAGTGGGTTACTTCCGCATAGATACTCTCCCAGTCGGTTTCTCTGCTGATTTAATGGTCGCTCGTCATTACTCTCAAAAAGAGTATCTATGTATCTTTACCAATGCAGTACAGGCTTCTTACGTCGAGGTAGATCCTGATACCGGTTTTGTAAAGCTTTTAAAGCATTGGGCGGTTGAAGATTGTGGCTGAGTGATTAATCCCATGTTGGTTCGAGGAGTGCCTCTATGATGAAAGTGGCTTGCTTCGAAACGCTAGTATGGCTGACTATTTAGTTCCGATGGCTAATGAGATGCCTGACATTGAAGTAGCTCACACGTTGAGACGCCAACCCACTCATCCAAATTAGGCGCAAAAGGAGCGGGCGAGGCAGGGAACTGCAGGTGCTCTTGGCGCAGTCTAAAATGCAATTAATGACGCCCTTGCGCCATTTAATGTCAACGTCTTTGATCAGCCGATTACTTGTGAAAAGATTCTTCGCGCCCTAAAGAAAATCTAATTCAATCTGGTTTCTAGATTGTTCTAGCCCATCCGCTTGCATTTTTTGCACGGGGTGGGCTCACTCTTTCATGTAACATCGAGTTTTCGAGGTTTATCAGCATGATAAGGCCTCTTGGTTAATGTAATACGGTAGGGAGATGTCCATATTAAAAGGTAAAACAGCCCTAGTAACTGGCTCAACTAGTGGTATTGGTTTTTAGGTATGGCCATCGCCTTGTCTAAGCAGGGTGCCAATATTATGGTCAATGGTTTTGGTGAGAAAGAGGAAGTGATTGCCAAAATCAAAGCCTGTGGAGTAGCGGTTGATTATCACGGTACAGATATGAGTAAGCCTGCTGAGATTGAAGATCTGATCAGGCAAGCTGAAAAACGAGTTGGTTCCCTGTGGATATATTCGTAAATAACGCAGGCATTCAATACACCGCCAATATTGAAGATTTTCCGACTGATAAATGGGATGCTATCATCGCTATTAATTTAAGCTCTGCTTTTCACACAACACACCATGCTTTACCTGGAATATGGATGGTGGCTGGACAGCACAATATTCAGCCTAGCGCTGAATCACATACTGGCGAGTGGGTTTGCCGGCATTCATGGCCCAAACAAAAACGTCAGAATAGTCTATAGTTATCCAAAAATAAGCTCTATTTTTTCTTAATCACATTAAAAGGAATACAAATGGAACACACCTTGCCTCAGTTACCATATGCACTTGACGCACTTACTCCCTTCATCTCTAAGGAAACTCTTGAGTATCACTATGGAAAGCATCATCAGATTTATGTCACTAATTTGAACAATTTAATTAAAGGCACTGAGTTTGAAAATGCATCTCTTGAGGATATCGTCAAAAAATCTGCAGGCGGTGTTTTTAATAATGCTGCTCAAGTTTGGAACCATACTTTTTATTGGATGGGAATGAAACCAAATGGCGGCGGTGCACCTACTGGCCCATTGGCAGATGCCATTAATGCTAAATGGGGTGCCTTTGATAAATTCAAGGAAGAGTTTACAAAGTGTGCAGTTGGAACTTTTGGTTCTGGTTGGGCATGGTTGGTTAAAAAGTCTGATGGCAGTCTCGATCTTGTTTCAAGCAGCAATGCAACAACTCCATTGACTACCGATGCCAAACCATTACTCACTTGCGATGTCTGGGAACACGCTTACTATATTGATACCCGTAACGCTCGTCCAAAATACTTAGAAAATTTCTGGAATCTAGTAAATTGGGATTTTGCAAGTCAAAATTTTGCTTAATTACTTACTTGATCTTTAGGAAAGCGACATGTCTTCTATATTGACCTCTTTGGGGTGTACGGTTTTAGCTGGATTTGTCCTTCTAGTCCTAATTATTTTTGCTTTTGGTGGGAGCTTTGGTAATCATGAACTCCCATTTGTGTTTCGATGGTTGCATGTTATGTTTGGTGTGATGTGGATTGGTTTGCTTTGGTATTTCAACTTTGTGCAAACTCCTTCTATGCCTAAGATTCCCGATGAGCAAAAACCAGCAATTGGTAAAGTGATTGCTCCAACAGCAATATTGTGGTTTCGTTATGCAGCATTACTTACAGTGGGCACTGGTTTCATTGTTGCTGGCTTGCATGGTTATTTGCATCAAGCCTTCACTTTGCAAGCGCCTTTTTGAGCTATTGGATTGGGAATGTGGATTGCTGTAATCATGGCAATTAACGTGTAGTTCATTATTTGGTCAAATCAAAAACGTGCTCTGGGTATCGTTCCCGTTGAGCCTGATGTGAAAGCAAAATCTGCTCGCGTTGCGATGTTGACCTCACGCTTAAACACGATCTTATCTATCCCAATGTTGGGCCTGACGGTTGCACAATTACACAACACCACCTGGGCTGTAATTATTTCTTAGTCGAAGTTTGCTGTTTAAAGAAAAGGCCCGAATTGCGGGCCTTTTGATTTCATCGACCTAGACTAATGATTGGTTGCTAGTATGAATCAATTAAGCAAGGATGGCTGGAACTTCTTTAGTGAGCGCGCCTCGCTGTGAGGTTGCAGCGCCCATTAAGGCAAAGCCTAGTAATTGACCATCTGCAGACTCAAACCGAGCTTCAATGCCGCCTTCAATTGGAATACTAGTCCATGCGCCTTCGGCACCTTTTGCAGGAGGAGATACCACGGTTGCTAGGGCTGGTGTTTTGACCATGACTGGCATTGCAGGATATGTCAATGTTGTAGCTTGACCAATCAATGTTGGCGCTAGAGCTCTAGCCGCTTGCATAATGGGCATCACATAGGGAAGCACTAGGCCATCCACTTCAGCGCAGTCACCTATAGCAAAGATATTCTGAATATTAGTTTCAAGTTGACGATCCACTTGAATGCCTGCACCAACATTTATTCCTGAAGCCTTGGCTAACTCAATGCGGGGTTTTAACCCTACTGCGGATAAAAAGACATCGCAATTGATCGTATTGCCATTCGCTAAGCTTACTTGTAGTGCATCGCCCTGATGATCCATCGATTGAACTGTGGTTGAAAGGTGCCAACGTACACCCGCAGTGCTTAATTTATCTTGGAGCTCCAGTGCGGCAGCCTCAGGCAATAAACGACCGAGCGCTTGCGGAGCAAGCTCAATCACATCAACCTCATAGCCGTCTAGCACGAGATCATTGGCAAATTCACAGCCGATTAGTCCGGCACCTAAAATAGCCACCTTCCTTTTTTCGGCAATCGCTTGACGAAAGTGACTATAGTCCTCTAAGTCATTCACGGTGATAACTGCATCTGCAGCATTACCACCCAAGGGCAGGCGAATTTGCTCTGCTCCCAAGGCCAAAACAAGCTTTCCGTAAGGCACTTCACCTTGCTTAGTTTGAATAGTGTGAGCTTGCGGATTGATCGAACTGACATCGCAATTACCCAAGATGGTCATCTCGAGTTGAGTCGCCATTCCATCGACTGGAATGGAAATTAATTGCGCAGCCTCTTTTTTGCTAGCTAGCGCAGTAGAGAGCATCGGTTTGGAGTAAAAATAACCAGGCTCTCGTGTCACCAAAGTAATTGGCACCAACTTATCTAGTTTACGAATTTCGCGTACGACGGTATAGCCAGCCAATCCGCTGCCAATAATGACAATAGTGGATTGGGGTTGTGGGATAGATTGATCCAAGACTTGACTCTCTAAATCGCGAATGTATAAAGGGTAAAAAACGCTAAATCGGTCTTAGCTTATTTGAACTATCTCAAAGTTTGCTTTTGCGACGCCACAGTCAGGACATTCCCAGTTTTCTGGCACGTCTGCCCAAACTGGCCCTGGAGCAATCCCATCTTCAGGGATCCCTTTAGCCTCATCATGGATATAGCCACATACGATACATTGCCAAGTTTTCATTTTGATTCCTTAATTGATTTTCTGAATTTTAAATTTAATTTTTAACGATTACCGTACTACTCTTATTGAGTTACAAAATTCTTTGCTTTTTCCAAAGCTTGTTTATAGTGATTTGCATGACGCTCTTCGACATTGACTAAGGCTGCAAAACGCTTTGCTAACACTGCTTGAAATTGCTCAGCATGCTCCTTTGATTCTGCAATCTGCTCATCAATTTCTTGCATTGCAGCGCTATTGCCCTCTTCAACAGCAGTTTTACGAAACGAAGGGTACATTTCAGTGTATTCATAAGTCTCCCCTTCAATTGCAATCTCCAAAGCACGTGTTGGAGTCATTGTATTGGGGCAATGATGAATTCCGTCATGGTGAGGCATTTGCGCTATTAATGCGTTCAAACCCAGACTTACTCAGTGGTGTGAATCGTTTATGGATTCGCTTTTTCCTGATTGCAGTGTATGCAACGATGTATGTACGCGATCATTCAAGGCCCGAATTTCATAAGGCACCTGGTGTTTCGCCCACAGACTATGATCGCCAAGTTCTTAAAATTACCTCAGATATTTCTAAGCAAGTATTTCCATTTACTATTAGCTGGGTAGAGCAAATTTAAGTGGCCGAAAGCATGCAGTATTTCTTGATCAGCCGTAGCCTCAAATATTTTTGCAGTTTCCTCGTCGCCAGCAGCACGGGCTAATTTTGCAAAGTAGCGATACTTAATGTGAGCGATCAATTCACCAGCAAAGGCCGATTCTAAGTTTTGAATAGTTTTGATTGCTGGACGTGTCATTTTGATGCCTTTCTTAATTGAATTCAGTTTGTTGAGTCTTTTCATCGATTTCTCAACTATGGATGTAGTTTGCGCCCAATTTAATTATCAGTCCAATAAATCATTATGATACTATTTATCTAATAAATCGATAAAAGAGGGGAAGTGGCCTACTTATCATCATTAAGACAACTGAGGTATTTTGTAGTCTTGGCCAAAGAGCTTAATTTCACTAGAGCAGCTCAAGCTTGCTTCGTAGGGCAATCGACATTGAGTGCTGGCCTGAAGGAGTTAGAGGATGCTCTTGGCATCCATTTAGTCGAGCGAGATCGTCAAAATGTTTCTATTACTCCAGTTGGAGTAGAAGTTCTCAAACGTGCGAAATTGATTTTGGCTGCATCTGAAGATTTGGTCGAGTATGCGGGTACGACTGGTAAGCCAATGACAGCAACCATTCGCCTTGGCGTCATTCCAACTATTGCTCCATTTTTATTGCCTACTGTGTTGCCAGAAATTCGGACACGCTTTCCGGATCTCAAAATTACTCTTCGAGAGAACTTGACTGCAAACCTTCTATCTAGATTAGCTGAGCACAGATTAGATTTTGCTTTGATTGCTCTGCCATATGATGTGAGCGGATTATTAGTACAAGAATTATTCGATGATCCGTTCTGGTTAGTTGCAAAGGAGGGTGATCCAGCATTGAATGGAAAAGAGGTGACCTTACCAGCCAAGATGGCTGAACGACTCCTATTACTGGAAGAGGGGCATTGTTTACGAGAGCATAGTTTACAAGCTTGTAAACGCGCCGATATACTTAAGGCCGAAGGCTTGGAGGCTACCAGCCTACTAACCTTATTGCAGATGGTCGAGTCAGGACTGGGTATTGCACTGCTGCCCGGAATGGCAGTTAATAGCAGTCTTTTAAATCACTCTCAATTGGTCGCTAAGGAGTTAGCAACCCCGGCCCCTAAAAGAATTATTGCACTGGTAGCGCGCCAATCCACCGCACATACCAAAGAGTTCAATGCATTAGCCGACTGTATCCGCGAACAATTTGCTGCTACTTAGCTATGTAAATTGCTCAATCAGCAACATTCATTAATCCTTGTTACAGTCATTCACCTTCATCATTAATTATTAAAAAGGCAGCAAAAAATGTCCGGAAAAGAAATTATGTTCACCCTAGTTAATCTTGGGTCTATCAAACTGTTCACACTCTTCATCACATCCAGAGCAGGGCGCTCCTGAAGCGCCTTCTGCCATTCCTGCGGCAAGTCAAACGTATGGTGCAGATTGGAAATTGCATGACTACGAGATACCGACAGCAATGAGTAAGAAAGATATTACTCGCTTGCTTAAAGAGCAAGAGACAGCTGTACATAATGCCAAAATAGCAGGCTTTGATGGGATTGAAATTCATGCTGCAAATGGATATTTATTGGATTAGTTCTTGCAAGATAAAACCAATCAACGTACCGATGAGTATGGAGGTACTGCCGAACATCGTCTTCGCCTCTTGGGGGAAGTTATTAAGTCAGTTAGCAAAGTATTTGCGAGCGATAAGATTGGAGTACGCCTTTCTCCTTAGGCACATTCAATGACATTGGTGATAGTGATCTAGCTGCATTGTTTACTGCGGCGATAGATAAATTGAATGCCTACAAATTAGCGTATATACATATGATCGAGAGCCCCGGACTACCAGTGCTGGGGGTGGCGATTAAGTGAATCTAGATGCGCCAATCACATCGGAACTCTTTCGAGCTGCATTCCAACGGAAGTTCATTACCGCTGGTGGCTATGACCAAGCATCAGTTCCCATGCAGCAATGGGAATACGATTCCACCAAGCCGCCTGAACATATCCTTGGGAATTAATGACATCATCTACACTGGAGGCAACTAGCGCGTTAATAGCGGTAGTTTGTGCACGCACGGTTGGGCAGTATTTCATTCCAAAGGGTCATTTGTATTTGATCTGTTTTGTTGCGAATTTCTTGTATTTTTGCTGGACTCTGCCTTGCATAAAACAAGATTTGTTGATCAATGTATTGAATGGGAAGATCCTTTGTCGCTGCAGCCGCATTCGGAGGTAGTAGATCGGCCCTTAAATATTCTGTGCCAATCGCATTTGCTTCGCTCTCTTCAAGTACCTCGCGCTGATCATGTCGATCGATTGCTATTGAAAATGTAAAGCCAATAATTAAAGCCAGCAAAGTTAATGTGGCAGTTTGGATCACTCCTAAATCCTCAGATATCTCAGTATCTTTGGTACGGTTTTTTCTTAAAACAGCATGACCAAACCAAACAGCAAAGGCAACTATGAGGAATGAAATTCCAAAGACTGCAAGAGGATAGTTCAGTAGATGCAAAATTTAAAAGGTTCCTGGATATAAGATATCTTTAGTCACGTTTTGAATATCGCGATGACCAGTAAATGCCATAGTGATATCCAACTCATTGTGAATAATTTCTAAACACTTAGTTACACCCGCTTCGCCCATTGCTCCCAAGCCATACAAGAATGGTCGTCCGATCATAGTGCCACGCGTACCTTATCAGGGTATCTGGTGGTTTTATGGGAATGAACCCCAAGGTGATGCAAAAATCTTATTTCAAAATATGATTCGCGCTTTAGGTTTAGTCAAAAATGAATGGATGTGGAAGGGTGCCTCTAAGTCTTTATCTCAGATGGGCATTCCAGAATTACCAGTTGTAGCAGTTGCTTTTGGTGGCTCTGTCGCACAAAAAATCACCGGAGAGAAGGATCCTTTGACAGAACTGCGCCAAACGGTCTTAGCTCTCATTGCTAATGCATCTGCACCAGAGTTCGCAGCTAAGCGTGCATCACCTTCATCAAGGATTCCCTTGATGATGAGTTTTCCACCCCAAAGCTTTTTGATCCACTCAACATCTCCCCAATTGAGGCTTGGATCAAATTGCTCGGCAGTCTAGGATGAAAGCGAGGACATATTGTCCACTCCAGTTGCATGGCCAATAATATTACGGAAAGTTCTTCGAGGCGTCATTGCCATTCCCATGCACCAGCGTGGCTTAGTTGCCATATTGATCATATATGCAATAGTCAGTTTTGGAGGGGCTGAGAGACCATTCTTCAGGTCCTTACGGCGTTGTCCGAGAATTTGTAAATCTAAAGTGAGGACAAGGGCAGAGCACTTAGCAGCTTTAGCACGCTCAATTGGGCGTTCAATAAAGCCACGATCTTTCATGACATATAGCTGAAACCAAAATGGTTTGGTAGTACGTTCAGCCACATCCTCAATTGAACAAATACTCATAGTGGAGCGGCAAAACGGTATGCCGAATTTTTCTGCAGCTTAAGCTGCCAAAATTTCACCATCAGCATGCTGCATACCAGTTAAGCCAGTGGGGGCGAGCGCAAAACTGGCATGGCAACTTCTTCGCCAACCATCGTCGTTTTTGTGGTGCGATTAGTCATATTAGCCGCAACACGCTGACGTAATTTAATCTTCTGAAAATCGGATTCATTGGCGCAGTATGCCGATTCAGTCCATGAGCCAGAATCGGCATAGTCGTAGAACATCTTGGGGGTACGTTTTTGGTGGAGGACCCGCAAGTCTTCTATATTGGTGCTATTTGGATAAATCAAAATTTGATAAAAGCGTGATGTATGCTCTATCTTAGCAATACCAGGGATTTGCTTCTACAAGCATGGAGTATCCCTTGTTTGGGACCCCAATTACTACCTCCAACGACTTCCCTTACAAGCATGTACATACACCAATTGAATTTCGCAGCCATTACTTCTTTGCTCACTGCGACTGCTTTGTGGGCAGGCAATATGCAATTGCGGGTCGCGTCTTGGTGGGGAGCATCTCCCCAATTACTTTAAGTTTTGTTCGTTGGGGTCTTGCTGCCTTGTTGTTGCTTCCTTTAGGGTAGGCAGCTACAACGTGCTGCTCTATCTTGCGCTTCAAACCTCCACTGCCATTAATGTCAGATTGATTGGCGTAAGTATGCCAATCTGGATGTTGTTGATTGGAGGGGCTTTGTATCAGGTTAAGCCGAACATTCTGCAGATGGTTGGTGCCGTTGTTAGTCTACTGGATGTTAGAATTGTTTTATCATGTGGTGATTTGGTGGCCTTGTTATTTATGGAGATGGTAGTAGGCGATCTTCTAAGCCACAATTTGTCCGTGGCATTGCATTTGCCATGATCGTTGTCCGTATAGGAATTTCCTCAAAGACAGCCAAAATAAGGGGTTAAAGCCTCAAAAAAAGCCTTAAATCGGTATCATTCATGGTTCACCATAGCAATCCCTAGGAAATTACTATGCCAGGCTTGCTTCCCAATGTTGATTAAGAAAGAAAAGCCAGCGGTTGTATTCGCTCTGCGCGTTGAGACCTCAACGCTGCTGGCATCATCCTTCCGGATGACTACCTTAAAGCAGTTGGTGAGGCAGTGCGTTCTGTGAATGGCTTGTTCGTATTAGATTGCATTGCTTCTGGCGCACAATGTGGGTTGATATGAAGGCTTGCAAGGTTGATGTGTTGATGACTGCACCACAAAAAACGGGTGGTGTAGTTCGCCCTGCTGCGCATTGATCGCTCTTGGCGAGCGCGCACGTGAACGTATCGATGCTACTTAAAGCAGTAGCTTCTCGATGGATCTCAAAAAGTGGCTACAGATTATGGAGGCCTACGAAAAGAGTGGCCATGTGTATCACATTACTATGCCCACCGATGCATTGAAGATTCTGCGTAACGTAATGAAAGAAACCCAATCTCTCGGATTGGCAGCGTTAACAGATAAGCAAGTAGAGCTAGGTACAAAGTAATCTATTGGTATCTCAAGGTTATCACTCTGTATTAAATAAGGACCATCAATGATGGCCCTTATCGCATCTACTGAAAATAAATTCCTATTGACTACATCATCTCGCAAGAGGATTGTGGGTGTTGCCTCTCCGATCTTATGAAGCGTGTTGTTGTCTACATGATGAAAAATCTGAGCCTGATCTTTGATTTTCATAACGGTATCTTGCTCATAGGACCAGGTCTCATCTGAATGCATGGATACCTTGATGCGGAATTCAACTATCCTAAATGCATAATTGAAGAAGGGGATGGAGGATATGCCAGCGCAGCGATCATCTTCTTTTGCAAATAGCTCAAACTCTTTGGCATCAGGTTTGGCAAAACCGCTAGCCATACTGATCATCCCTCTAGGAATTGTCAGGGTATGAATAACACTCTTAGTCGCCGGCTCCCAGAGCCAATATCCTACCTGGTCGTGATACGTTTTGACTTAATCTGGCTTGGTGATATGGTTGTGATATCTCAAGCCATAAAGTAATTGAGGACCATTCGTTTGTGGGTCAATTGATTGAAGTTCAATGCGCTCAACGTAAGCCTGCTTTTTCTCGGCCCTTCCGCTTTTTGGCTTAACGTCTAAGCCTCTTATACCTTCGCAAATGCCGGCCATTCCAGTAAGAGGTCCAAGCGGCTCCAGAGTATTGACTGAATAATCTTGAGGCTCAGTAAAAATATCCTTCGGAAAATGATTCATAGCCAACCTTTTAAAATGAAGCATTAATTTCATATTGTTGAGTATTATCAAATAATCCACAAACTTTATTAGAGAATGACATGATTTCGCGTATCGCTCGAATGAGCTTAGTAGCGTTTATCTCTGCTGCAATTGGTATTGCACCAATCTCGGTAATGGCTGCCGACCCAGCTCCAGCCCCGGCAGCCGCTTCACCTGCTGCAGTCCCTACAGATAAGTCGGCCGAGAAGAAGGCGAAGAAAACAGCTAAGAAGGAAAAAAGGCAGCGAAGAAGTCCAAAATGAAATCTAAAAAGAAGTCTAAAGCAACTACAGACGCAGCAACCTAGTAATCAATCTCACTTAATTGAGAGGTTCTGCACTCTCCAGGTCAGCAGATTGTTTGGAGTCTGATGACTTTTTGCTTGGAGCGTCATTGCGAACAAGTAGCCACATCGCGGAAATGACCAAAGCCATTCCGCTAATTTGTATCCAAGTAATAGGTTCGGCCAAAATGAAGTAACCCATAAAGATTGTTGATACCAGACTCAGAATTCCAGCTTGGGCTACAAGTGGTGATCCAATGTGGTTGATGGCAATCATAATCAGCAACATTGGAATGACAGTACATAAGCTCGCATTGCGTAAGCTATACCAATAAATTATTGGAAGCTGTTCAAAAATTGCGCTTAGATGATGAAAAGTGGATTGCAGTAAGCTTAAGACCGCAGAGGCTGAACTTGCATATACCACAAGGCGTACACTTCCAATTCGCTTGACCATTTCTCCTGCTTCAATCATATAAGCTGCATATGAGCAGGCGCTGCCAAAGACCAGAACCATCCCGAGCCAAGCACTGATTCCGGTAGAGCTAGCATCTTGAATAAAGACAATAAACACCCCAATGTATCCAACCACGAGAGAGCACCACTGCAAGCGAGAAATAGACTTTTTTAAAACAAAATAGGAAATGACTAAAACAATTGTTGGGGTGAGATAAAGAACGATTCGTTCTAGGCCGACAGAGATATATTGCAGACCCAAGCAGTCGATATAACTTGATAAAAAGTAACCTAAAAATCCTAGAAAAAATAATTTAGTCCGATCGACCCATGTGACTGGACTCATTGCTTTGCGTCGCGCCTTCCACCAAAATATTCCCCAAAATCAGGGAAGAGCCATGAGCATTCGCAAAGCCAATAGTGTTTCCGCATGTGCCCCATGTTCAAACGCGAGCTTTACCAGAATAGCTTTGCCCGAAAGAAGCATAGAGCCAACTCCAGCCATCAAGATGCCATAGAGGTAGCGTTGACGATGACCCACTGAGTTAATTTACAAGGAAAAGATGAGGGTTTGTCCAGGCTGCGCTAGCCGAGTGCATCTCTAATTAGGTCAGCTGATTAAGTAGGGATCGCATTTCTAATATGGTCTCGGAGGGGGTGAGACCAATCGGACCAATTCCTTTTTTCACTAGATTGTCTGCTGCAGCAGCATGAAGCTGAACCGCGATACAAGTCGCTTGCCAAAGATCTAGTTGGTGACGTACTCCTTGAGCAGCAACAGCGGCGATGCTCCCTGTCAAAACATCTCCCATGCCTCCTGTTCCCATTCCAGGGTTTCCTGCCAGGCACTGAAGTGGCCTATGTTGTGGAGATGCTATGAGCGTGTGCTGTCCTTTGAGAGCCACGATTGAATGCGTGAGCTCAATCAGATTCTCAATCGCTTTCATGCGATCAGACTGAACTTTTTCTGCGCTTCTTTTTAAAAGCTTTGCTGCTTCGCCAGGATGGGGAGTCAGCGTTGTTAGACCAGGGTACTGAAGATTTCGAGCCTGGAGTAGTGACAATAGCGCATTTGAATCGCTAATTAAGTTAAGAGCATCTGCATCAAGAATTAAAGGAATATTTGGATGCGCAAGTGCCGCATTTAAATATTGATGTGCCAGAGTTGATTGGCCAAGACCCGGCCCTATGGCCATCACATCGGGAGTGGTAGCGTTAAGCGTTTCTTGTATGTTTGAGGTAGCCAGACGAATCATCAGTTCAGGCTGCTCGGTATCCGCACGGGCAGAGGCGGGATCAAGCATCTCCAAGATTGTCCAGCCAGCCCCCAGATGAATACAGGCCTTACCAGCCAAAAGTAGTGCACCAGCCATTCCTGGTGCACCCCCAATCAAAACAACTTTACCAGCATTGCCTTTATGTTCTGTAGGCCCGCGTTTGAGTTGATGAACAAGGTTGGGTACTGCTAGGGGTTCAGGTTGGATGCTCATATAAATAGTATTGCTCTGATTGCAGAGATCTTGAGCTCATTATAAGAAAGCGTATGCCGGAATGATGAAGATTCAATTTTTGGGTGCAGCGGGTGAGGTGACGGGCTAACGCCATTTGGTGGAAGTCTTACTGGCAGGAAAGTCACGGCGTTTCATGGTCGATTACGGAATGTTTCAAGGAGGGCGTGAAGCGACTAATAAAAATCTTGAGCCCTTACCGTTGTCGCCAAAAGAGCTGGAATTTGTGGTCTTAACTCATGCGCATATTGATCATAGTGGCCTGTTGCCACGTTTATGTGCACAAGGTTTTTCAGGTCCTATTTATTGCACAAAAGCTACTCCTGAACTGGAGCAAGCCGAGAGAAGGCAAAAGGCTGGTAAATGGCGTGGAGATTTGCCGGTGGCACTGTCTTCCAAAGAAGAAGTTGAAATGACACTAACTCAGTTTCAGCCTACTATCAAAAAGTTGAGTTAATGTCTGGGGTCCAGTGAGAGTTCTGTAATGCGGGACAGATCTTGGGATCGGCTTTAGCTGTGCTTGATCTTGCTGAAGATAGCGCAAATAGAAAGCGCTGTATTTTCTCGGGTGATATCGGCATGAAGGGTAAGGTCTTGATGCCTGATTCGGATGTCATTAAAACAGCAGATGTTGTCGTAGTGGAGTCAACTTATGGCGATCGTTTGCATGGTAGCTTAAAAGATACTGAGGATGAGTTAGTTGACGTGATTAACTAAACTATGAATGTTGGTGGTAATGGCGTGATGCCGGCTTTTGTAGTGGAGCGCACTCAAGAGATATTGTTTTTGTTGATTGATCTATTGAGAAGAGGGCGTCTGCCGTATTTAAGTATTTGGGTAGATTCGCCGATGGCAACCGCAGCTACTCATCTTCCTCAACAATTCTTTTCCCAATGAGACGGTCAATCTCAAGCTACTTTTGAGTGGTATCAAAACAATCCCGGTGCAGTAGATCTCCGTTTCATTGCAGATGTGGAAGAGTCGAAAGCGCTTAACAAAATTAAGGGCGGCGCAATCATTATTTCTGCGAGTGGTATGTGTGACGCTGGCCGAATTGTGCATCACTTAGCAAGTAATCTGCCACGCGCTCAGAATGCTATTGTGATTACTGGATTTCAGGCATATGGCAGCCTTGGAAGACGTCTGGTGGAAGGTGCAAAAGGTTCGTTTATTTGGAGAAGAGGTGGCTGTAAAAGCTGCGATTCATACTATTGGAGGACTCTCTGTACATGCCGATCAGGCTGGTCTCTTCGATTGGTTGCGGGGATTTGAACAAACACCCAAAACGGTCTTTGTAGGGCATGGGGAGCCAGAGAGTCATCTTCCGTTTTTGCGCAATCCAGTAGGGATGAATTGCATTGGAGCACTGTCATCATTCCTGAGCGACTATACACATATCAGTGTTAGTGATTCAGCAACTTTGGCGCCTTGAATGCTGTGTCGTTTCATGGCTTCAGCTATAAATCTAGATTGCTTCAAATCTGCAATCAGATTGCTGAGGTATGCGGTAGTGATCTTGTAGAGAGGTCTATTCTTTGGGATGCCAAGCGCTTGATTGATTATCATAAAGCGCTCCGGCAGCATGCGCAAACCTTGATAACGCTTTGCATCACCCTCTAATTGTTGTTTTACCCCGGCGGCAACATTTCCTACCTCAGACATGAGGTCATCCAGGACTGCTTGCGAACTAGCAACTCATATGAGGCTGGCATGTTCTATATCCCGGGTTAGGTAAAGGTCGTAGGCGCTTCCTTTGCCAACTACAATTTCTGTGCCTGCTACATCCACATCTTCATTGGTTTGGATGGGAGAAGATGCTTTTTTAACCATCTAGGCTCCCTCGATTTGAATGTAGGGTGGGGTATAGCTAATATCCGCTCCGCGGACTGGATCTATAGCTACAAATATGAGATCAACATGACCAGCCTTCACGGCATCTACCGTTGCGCCTGCAGTCTTGCAAGGCATAAGATTTCCTGGAAGAGCAATTCTTTTACCAATTTCATGAGCAATATCAATAGTGACTCCATACGAAGTCTTGGAGTTCGCATCTTCATTGGCCAAAATCGGATGACCAAGGTTAACGCCGACACGCAGCAGGGTGCCTGTTGGCGCAAAAGAAGAGAGGGTGGAGAGGTCCATGAATTTCGGATTGATCAAAATCAGCAGATAAAACCGCGGCTGACCGCGGTTTTATCTGCTGAAGAAAAAATTACTTCTTAGCACCAGTTGCAGGAGCAGCAGCTGGTGCAGCAGGGGCAGCCGCAGGCGCATCTTTCTTGGCTTCTTCCATATGTGCACATGCTTTTTGTCGCCCATATCCATGTCCCCGTCACCCTTCATTAGTAAATAGGCTGTTGTGGCACCAAGATTGATCCACGACCAGCCTTGGTACCCCTTTCCTTTACTGCTGATAATTTCGGTAATCTGTCAGGATTGCTTCTGGCTCTAAAGGTCATCGCTACACGGTGCTTGTAGATTTAATGAAGACTTACTGCTAACCCATAAAGGGCTTTCTGGACCTACAGTCTTGCAAGCCAGTAGTTATTGGGAAGAGGGCGAGCCTATTCATATTGATTGACTGGGTGCTATAGAATGTCCACGAGGATTTAATTGCGACGAGCTCATTTAATAATGAAGAGCATCGCTTAAAGCTAACTGAGCCTATTCTCGCCTCGGTGCTTCTGCAGCGCCTTGCTAAAGCTTTTTCGGATCAAAAAAACTTAACAGGTCGTAAGGGGGCGGAAGTTTCCAAGAAGGATCGTCAAGCACTCAAAGAGCTGCTAACAAACTGATCTGTAAAACCGGCCGGCACTTTGGGCTGGAAAAAAGCTGAGGTCATATTGGATGGTGTCGATCGCAAAGAGTTGGATGTTCAGTCCATGATGTCGCGCAAATACCCAGGACTTTTCTTTATCGGAGAGTGTGTTGATGTCACCGGTCACTTAGGTGGATATAATTTCCAATGGGCCTGGGCAAGCGGTTATGCTTGTGCTCATGCCCCCTATATAAGAGGATGGCTTGAATGCTCTAGCTGGAGCGCTTTTTTATCCCGTGAGCGACTATTTAAAAGTTCTACGGATAATGAAAACGCCATCGCTACATAAACATATCCTTTAGGGATGGGCACAACCATACCCTCGGCTATCAAGACAACACCAATAACCGTTAGAATTGAATTAAATCTCTGCCGCTGATGGATTTATCAGCCATATCAAAAATAGGTGCTGTGAGACCCATTACCCAAGATAGGCTAAGCAAGAGAAGAATCCGCGTTACCAATGCGAAGATCAAATCAAAGCGCCGCACTTTCTCCTGAATTTCGATCGGGAGACGGTTGGCGATCACGCTAATAAAAATGATGTTATCAATACCAAGAATAATTTCTAGAGCCGAGAGCGTTAAGAAAGCGATCCATACATTGGGATTGCTGAGAAGTTGCATTGAGCTTTCGAGCATTTTCTAACTTATTGGAATATAAAGTGTATTAATCTAAGTTCTATATTAACCGCTATGGTTAAGTTCTCACGAATAATTAGATCTCTTTGTATATCCATACTGGTCATGTTGACTATAAGCCCCTTAAAAGCGGCCTATCCAGGCAAGCCTATTAAAATCATCATTGGTTTCCCCGCGGGTGGCCCTCTTGATGCGCATCTTCGACTCTTGGTTGAGAGATTGCAAACCTCTTTAGGTCAAACAGTAATTGTGGATTACAAAGCTGGAGCAGGAGGTGCAGTTGGCGCACAGTTTGTGGCGCAATCACCGCCGGATGGGTATACGGTGCTATTAGCCAATACAGGGACTATGGTGATTAATCCTGTCATCTATACGAAGTCTTCTTACGACACGTTAAAAGATTTTCAGCCAATTGCTAGAACTGCCCAACAACCATTAGCGCTGATCGTGAATAAGGATGTGCCAACAAATACATTAAAAGAATTTGTTACATATGCAAAAGCAAACCCTGGAAAATTAAACTATGGATCAGCTGGGAATGGTGGAATTTCCCATTTGGTTCCGGAGATGCTAAAGAGTGAGACGGGAATAGATATGGTGCATATTCTTTTCAAGGGAAGCGCACCTGCGTTCACAGATTTGATTGCTGGTCATGTTCAATTTATGGCGGAGTCAGTGCCGCAGGCCGCCAATTATGCGAAACAGGACAAAGTAAAGGCTCTGGCTGTGACTAGTGCTAAACGTAATCCGGTTCTGCCAAATACACCTACTGTGATAGAAACGGGTGTAGCTAATTTAGCTGTAGTGGGGTTTTATGGGATATTAGCTCCCAAGGGAACTCCTCCTGAGGTGGTCAATAAATTGAGTCAAGCATTTAAGGAAATACTGGAGTCGCCTGAGGTGCAGAAAAAAATGATTGATCAAGGCGCAGATCCCGCTTATTTGAATGCCGATCAATTTACAAAGTTTCTGATAGATGAAATGCCGCGTTGGGCAAAAGCAGTAAAATAAGCTGGAGCTAAGCTAGATTAATTGGATAAATTAATTAGGCTGATTCCTTATCCAGTCGGCAGTATTAAATAAAGATTCTTCTAGTTGTTTGGCTATATTGCCATCGATGCCACATTCTTCCATTGCTTGATACATGCCAAGCGAGCCATTGATTGCGCTCCTTCAGACCGATTTTGAAGGGTAGATGACGCGTTCCCCATAGGATGACCAAACTTTGGAGAGTAGATGTCAGGGCCGCCCATCCACCCTGTTGGGAAAAACTTCAGCTTTTCACGGGAACTAGAGAGATCCTGCAGGTGCATTGCCCGTAAATCGCTAAAATTCGATTCTAGGGCCATTCAATTGTAGAAACGGTCTACTAATGTATCAATTTGATCCATTCCGCCCAAAGACTCATCAATCGCTATTCTTTGAATCAAATTGTCATTTTAATGCGGTAAATTCGGGGCATTGACAGTTTGCTAATTTGGGTATCGAGTTACTTTAAGAGTATTTAATTAACTTTTTTGGGAGTGAAAAATAGATGCAAAAGAACTTCAAAAGTGGCAACGTGAAAAAGCAAAGGAATTGTTTGATTATGCTCACATCTTGCTAGAGGCAGCAAAAAAAATTAAGCGAACATCACATGGCGGAGATTGAGTGGGGGATGAACAATGCCTTAGATAGCGCCAAGTCTGCTGCTAAAAATGATTTAGCAAAGCTTAAGGATTTGCAAGAGGAGGCTGCAAAGGAGGCGGCGAAACGCGCAGCTGGTTATTGCAAGAAAAGGTGACAGCAGTTTTGAAAGAGCTTGGTGATGGCGCTGCTGATGAAACTGAAAAGCATCTCGAGAAGGTGCGTAGCTCCCTAGTAACTTGGTTTGAAGACGCTGAAAATAAAATGCCAGCCCATGATGCTGACAAGCTATCCAAGGTGGTGCATGAAATGTCAGTGACTGGCCAGCATATGTGTAAAGAAGGTCCTTGGATTGCGAATGAGGTAGCTGAGACTGCTGAAAAGAACATTGATGAGTTAGTTAAAAAATCAGGTAGTAAAAAGAGTGCTGATAAATAAATATTTCTGATAATGGTCCATAAAAAACCGCCTCACTACTGAGGCGGTTTTTTTATTTCCAGCCCTGCAACCAAAGCTCAGTATTAGTAAGGTCGCGCCAAGAAATAATGGTAGTTTTGTAGAATAGACAGCTTCAATTTCAACGAACTCAATTTTTTTCTTTGGGAGGCTCTGGAATAATGACTTTGCTGACTAAAAAATGTTTTTGTTTAGTAATGGGCTCTACTGCAGTCCATGTAGTCAACAGCAGTTTCTTGGGACTGAGACGATTCATAAATAATTGAATATTTACTTATAGAGCTTTATATTGAAGCTCGGCACCATTGATGAGAAATAGGCCTGGGGGGTAAAGGTAACGCTAAATTGATTGGTAGCAGTCATGCACTGATGGTCAAAGTAACTATGGTTTCCTAGGCTGCCACAGTAATTGAGTTTGTCGCCCTTAAATTCCATTTGAGCCTTTCTGAGAACCATCGGTATTTTGGCTTCGGTGGGTGAGTTGCGGGTCCAGGTTATATAGACCTCGCGCTCACAGGCGGGTGCTTAGCGCCATTTCGCTCCATGCTTAACTTGCTATAGCTATAGGACCCAGAAGTGGTGTGTTCCATCTTGCCCAAGTTGTTCTACCAAGCCAAACTCCCAGCCCAGAGATGACTGCATTGCAGCTGGATCTACGTTTGTGCCCTCGTAGGGCCGCTTGTAGCGCTCAAGTGGAGGGGCCCCGGATGACTTGGACCCTTCTCAAGCTCGAGCCCGGCCTTAACCCAGGATGGGTTGTCACCTTCTAGTGCAAGGACTTCAGCATCAGTAAGGGTTTGTAGCTCCTGCGCAGCAAAGAGACTTAACTCGCTGGTGGAGCTGGTGATGACATAGCGATCTACCTGCGGAATCTTCTTCATTGCTTCAGCGAGTTGGGATCGCAGGGCATACCAACTGCCAGGGATGTGTCCATTAACGTAATGAGCATGAGTACTGAAATCCATGGCTATTATGTTGCTATCATTTTGAAGCCAGTGAGAAACAGTGGTCGTATCGACGTTTTCGATTTTTGGCAATGTTGGAAGCGGAGCTTGCCACAGGCCCTTTTCAGTGAGATCTGAGGGATTGATTTCATCTAATACATAAACTTCCCAAGCCATTTGTGCTCACCAAGAGGCTGGCATATTGGCTCTTACTCCGCTACCACTGGGATCAGCTAAAACTATGCGTGCACCCCGGAATGGGCAACCATTTCTATTGCCTGAGCAAGCTGTCCGCCTGGTAGGGATCTAAATGGTTTTTGGGTTTGGGGCAACAAGCTCTGGTAGGCGAAGGACAAGTTCTGTGCCTGGTACGCTAATACTCGTCGGAATACTCATCGTGTTGTATTTATCAAAACGCCGCACATCCACTACCACTACATCTTCTTTAGCGTCGATTAATTGTTTGGCTTTTTGAGCAGATAAAGATGGTGTATGACGTTTGCATTCCAAAAACTCACTAAAGGATTTACTCGCAACGTTGACATCTTTAAATACTTCACCTCCAGCCAATTTCCAACCATTGACTCCGCCTTCGAATGTCGATACATCTGTGTAACCTGCTTGGACTAAGCGTTGTGCAGCAAGTTCTGCAAAGCCTTTGCCGTCATCGAGTGTAACAATAAATATATCTTTATTGGGCAGCTTGGCATAGGCGTCAATCTCAACTCAAGAAAGCGGAAGATTGGCAGCAAAAAGAGGGTGCTCCTGCGCATGGGGAGCCTCTTCGTGCACGTCTAAAAATGCAATCTCTTCTGTGTTGAGGAGTTCATTGCGAACAAAGGAATAATTTTTTGTTTGAATTGTCATGCTGTCTCTGAATTTAAGTTTCTATTAATGATGAACCGAATAAATCGCACTTGACCAAATCTTAGGTATTGATTGCATAGGGCCAGCAAATAGTAGCCAATAAATGATGCACTGCATCAAGATTGGTCTTCAGAGGTCAAAGGTATTTCATGCGTTTTTCAGGGTCTCCTGGCTTTTGTTGTACTTATGACCATATTTTGAATGAACCAAACAATATTCGAGTTATCCCTGATTTGGTAGATGATTTTCTATGGTTTTTATGGGGATAGACTGATTTGGCTGTCGGGATAAATATTCTTTTGTTAATAGGAGACGAGATGTCACAACACGCTACATTGTTGACTGCTTTTGAAACTTATAAAGCTGAAAACGAAACATTTATAAAGGGATTAAGGCATCTGCTGCGCGTGCGCGTAAGGCCTTACAAGAAATTGCAGGTGCTTGTAAGGAGCGCCATAAAGAAAGTACCGCTATAAAAGAGACAATGGAAGCAAAGCAGTAATTCTGGCAACGGATTAAACAGAAGTCTAGCTTGTTTGAGTTAGGCTGTTTTATTTTGAGCGCTGCATCGTAAGGGTGATCTTAAGTCGCAATACTAAAAAGAGTGAGTTTCATGGCCTTATTTCGGATTGGCACTAGCGCTTGGTATTCACGACTAACGACCCAAGAATGAGCATTCTCTAGATGAGAAAATTCCAGCTCCACAATAGTGCTGAAGGGAGCGCAACCCAGTTCGTTCCAGAATAGCTCTCTAATTGAGCCACGGCTTTTAATAGAACCTTTGTAGCTTTCTACGGTTTCACTGACTTGGGAGCGGTATTCCTCAAGCGCGCGTTGATCAATTAACTCTATTAAGTCAATTGCTTTGACCATTTTTTCTCTCCTTGGGCACTATATGCTACGAGTGTATATCCACGCTATAGTTCAGGCATGAATATCACTATTGATGGTTTAAATAAGGCCTACGGCGTTGGTAATATTTTTCGTGTGAGTTTTAAGCAGCCCCATTCGGAATCGTATGGTCCAGATGGGGTTAAATATCTCGCATCAAGAAAAGACTAAAGACTACTAGGAATGCTATGAATATCGGATTTGTAGGTTTGGGCAACATGGGATTACCAATGGCACTCAAGTTAATTAAAGCGGGCCATCGTGTTAGTGGTTTTAAAGTCAATTAGATGCTTTTGCAGAGGCTGGAGGCATCGTTGCAACAAGCGCAAATGCCGCTGCAACAGATGCAGATGTGTTCATTAGCATATTGCCTACTTCGCGTCACGTAGAGTAGCCTTTACCTCGGTGATCAAGGATTGCTGGCTCACGTCAATCCAACGACTTTGCTGATAGAGTGTTCCACTATTTCACCTCAGGTTGCTCAGGTAGTAGCTGCTCAAGCTAGGGCAAAAGGTTTTGCCATGATTGATGCTCCGGTTTCTGGTGGCACCGCTGGCGCTCAAGCAGCCACCTTAACGTTTATGGTGGGTGGAGAGTCGGGAGCAATAGAGTGTGCTCGCCCCTTATTGGAAAAGATGGGCAAAAATATCTTGCATGCAGGTGCTAATGGTGCGGGCCAAACAGTCAAGGTCTGCAACAACATGCTTGTGGGTATTCAGATGTTAGGAACGAGTGAGGCTTTACGCTTAAAATGGCTTGGCTCCTCAGGTGCTGTCGGAGATCATGTCCAAAAGTTCTGGCCGAAACTGGGCTCTTGAGTTGTACAACCCTTTTCCTGGCGTTATGGAAAATGTTCCTTCTTCCAAGGGCTATGCCGGTGGGTTTGGAGTTGATCTCATGCTGAAAGACTTGGGTTTGGCAGTTGAGAACGCAGAAAATCTCGATGCTAGTGTTCCTTTGGGGAAATTGGCGCAGCAGCGTTATGAGGACCCATAGCAAAGCAGGTAATGGTCAGCTAGATTTTTCGAGTGTATTTAATCTTCAGGAGTAAATCTAGAAGCAGATTAAAAAATCACCAAATGCCTTGCATGAAGCATGATTATTTTGGCGGATGAGTTCGCTTTATATGGGTCTTTTTAGGGAGTGAGCCGCCGCGTCCAATAGGTCTTGGATTTCTGGATTGTTGGTGTTGCTGGCTGCGAAGCAGGATAGGCAGTGCAACTGCATTGGGGTCTGGCTCAATGCCAGCAATGACTTCTTGCGGAAGCGTTTGCTTAATCAGTTTTTCAATATCCCTCAGCATTTGATGTTCGTCAATACATACCGCCCAATTCGATGAACGTAGTCTTCAGAGACATTGGGTGGATCATAGTTCACAACATGCGGCAGTTGATCGATATCAATACCGCGTGCAGCAATCTTTGATTGCTATGCTGGAAATTCCATCTTTTTCTAGCTGCGTGACTAACTTATTTGCGCCATGCTTGGTACGACTAAAGACCAGCATTTGTTTCCAGTTGTTAGTCTGGATGAGATGAGCCAGTAAGGGATGCTTCTTGGTCTTGTCTACAGGATGAATTAATTGAGCGATCGCTTCATTGGTGCCATTGCTGCGAGCCACCTCAATCAGGTCGGGAGAATTGCATAGACTATTTGCTGGTGCTTTAATTTCAGTGGAGAAAGTAGCCGAGAATAATCAGTTCTGACGTTTCTTGCGAAGTGCAGCTAGGCTTTTCTTGATGTCGCGCAAGAAACCCATGTCGAGCATACGGTCTGCTTCATCCAAAGCTAATATTTCAATGTCATTTAAGGAGACCCATTTTTGAGACATTAAGTCTAATAAACGACCAGGAGTGGCGACCAATATATCCAAACCGCCAGCGATCGCTTTAATTTGCGGATTGGCCCCCTACGCCACCAAAGATAACTGTGGACTTTAGGTCAGTATATTTTCCATAGGTCAGAACTGACTCTTGCACTTGTGCAGCCAATTCTCGAGTAGGCGTCAAAATTAAAACCCGTAGCAGACGTTTGCCTGAAGTTGTTTGAGTGGAAGATAGACGTTGCAGAATTGGCAAGGTAAAGCGAGCTGTTTTGCCGGTGCCGGTTTGTGCTGCCGCCAAAAGGTCGCCGCCTTTTAAAACAGCAGGAATGGATTTTGCTTGAATCGGTGTAGGACTGGTATCGTCCTCTTCTGCAAGAGGGCGAAGAATGGGTGCTGATAAACCAAGATCTGTAAATCGGACAGGCGCTAATAAAGTATTGACTCGTATTCAACAATCGACTATCCCGGCCAATGAGCCGCCACGCTAAGGCGTTTGCAGTAAGAAGCTCTATTTTACATCATCGCTTCAATTACGACTAAATTAGTGAATTAAGATGGATTCCAGAGGTTTGGTAAGAGGTTATTGACATCACCCGAAACAAAGGATTTTTCTCTACTAGTACTTGGGTCAAAAACTGAGCGATGTATGCGACCGATATTGCTGCCATACACATGAATGCTGATTGAAGTCTTATCTGGTACAGCATTCTCCACTATGTGAATGTCATACGTCCCGGGCGAGACGGTATCAACATGGCCCGCTTGGCATAAACAGGCCTCTCCCGCCTCAAAGCTACCATTAGGTTGCTGGAAGTAGGGGCCCCTCTTTCTGCTCCGCGTAATTGACCAATCATTCCTCAAACAGTGTGATTATGAAGCGGCGTTTTTTGTCCCGGGCCACACACAAAACTCACTATGGCAAATCGCTCCAGCGGATCTGCATATAGCAAATATTGTTGGTAATACTGAGGATGTGGTTTTGTAAACTCTTCTGGCAACCAATCATCTACTGCAATCAGTTTCTCCAAAAGGTTTTTACCTTTAGCAAAAATGACCTCTTCGCTAGGTTTTTGTTCCAGCAGAAGGCTGAGCTCTTTTACAAAGGTGAGTAATTTGCCCTCTGAAGTATTACGCTCTTTAATGAGCATGATTCATTATTTCGCAGAAAATATCCCATCAGGCCATGCTTTTGGTCTAAGGCTCTTTGTATCCACACAGACAATGTGTAATACCGCGCTGGCGATGACCTCTAGCTTTTCGCTACCTGCAATCTTTCTTTGGGCTGTTTGTTTAACGGATACCTGAGTGCGACCATACTTCTCAACGACTTGATCAATGAAGAGTATGTCATTCAAACGCCCCGGCTTATAAAAATTCATTGTCAGTTCTCGAACGGGCATCACAATATTCATCTCATTAATGAGATTGGTAGGGCTGAGACCGCGTTTTGCCAGCCACTCTGCACGACTGCGTTCAAAAATTTCAAGGTAGCGACCGTGATACACAAATCCTGACGCATCCGTGTCCGAATAGCAAACCCGATGGACGTAAATAAAGGCTGATGGATTTGGATTGTGCTGAGTAGTCATAGATAAAATTTATGTTGGTAATGCCAACATCATTGTACGATGGGGAATACCAGCTTCTTCAGAGATAGTGCCTTGAGCCAGGAAGCCAAGTTTTTCATAAAAAGGAATGGCAGTTACTTGCGAATGCAACGCAATTGCTTTGGCTGCTTGGGATTGGCTAGATCAATCAGGTTTTCGAGGATTTTCTGACCTACTCCCACGCCCCGAAATGGAGCTAGGACTGCCATGCGTCCAATCTGAAATTGTCCATTGCCTAGAGGCCGACTAACCTACCAGTTCGAATGCAGTCTGCACCTTCGTAGGCTAGGGCATGAAATGCAACCGGGTCGAACTCATCAACTTTCCAGTTCGATCGGAACCATTTGCTCCTGAATAAACACCTTTTGACGCACCAAAAAGGCGCTAGATTTTGCCTCAGGCCACGGTTTGATCAAGATTACCAAGATAGCAAGCACATTAATTTAGAGTTAAAAACTCAATTTACCAAAGAAAATTCTGAAATTGATAGTGGTAGGCCTCTAAAAACGCCTTATTCCGTGGTTACAATGAATGGTGGCTTTAAATCTAGCCCGTCTGAAACCTTTTACTCAATTAGGAGTTATCTTGAAGAAATCTTTATTAGCTAGTTTGTTTGCTGCTGTAGGCGTTATCTTTGCAAGTTCTGTATTTGCACAAGCTCCCGCAAAGATGTTGCCTTTAGCTGCTGAGGTTGTAGTCTTAAGCGCAACCGTTGATTCAGTAGATGTCAAAAAACGCATCATTATGTTAAAAGACGCGCATGGTAATTTGGCGCAGATGAATGTTTCTAAATCTATCAATGATTTGGAGAAAGTGAAAAAGGGCGACGTATTCTTGGTTGAGCATGCACAAGCCGTTGTTGTTGGCTTAACTGCAGTAGGTAAAGATGCTAAGCCAGGTGTTTCTGGTGTGCGTTCTGTAGTAGTTGCTGGTAAGGGTTCAGCAAAACCATTTGAGGAAACTACAGATACCATCTACGCCACTGTGAAGATTTCAACAATCGATCAAAAAACCCGTCTTGTTACTTTCACAATGCCTAGCGGCGAGAAGCAAAAAGTTAAAGTAGATCCAGCAGTTATGGGTCTTGAGAAATTCAAAGCAGGTGATGATGTGCTTGTTGAATTTGTTGACGACATTGCTATTGGCTTTGTAACACCAAAGAAATAAGCCATTTTTTGTATGACATGCTGAGTATTACATCAGCATTAAAAAAGCCCGCAAATGCGGGCTTTTTTGTATCCAGTTAGTCTGGAGAAGCTTCAGTATCACTTGCTTAATTAAGCCTCTTGAGCCATCATCACATCAGAAGCCTTCATGACTGCCCAAGCTTGATCTCCCACCTTTAGATTCAATTTATCAACAGCCTCATTGGTGATGGAGACAGTAACGATATGGCCGCCGCCAATATCTAACTTCACGTGAGAAGTGGTTTGACCCATTTTGGGTTCAACAACTTTGCCGTTGGCGTTTGCTTTGGTTATTTTGGAGTAAGCATCTGCATCACTGCTGGCCGATTTAATATTTGCGGGATCATTTTTTGGCCTAACAATATAAAATTCATTAGAGTCAATTAAGGTGCGGTTAGTAGTCCAGCCTTCAGCAATCGCTTTATTCACTCTATCTGGAATGCACCATGATCATGTCTACTTGTGCTGTCTTGAGTAGGTTAAGAGAGGCGCCACTACCTGCCTTGATCCAGACTCAGCTAAGAAGTCCCAATTCACCAAGACTACCGGTAGCCAATTTAAAACTTTGGCCTCCTTGCCCATAAATTGCTTCCGTTTTTATGGGATTATTGTGTGCCATCGTATTTTGCATTCGGAAAAAAGAGTTGTTCGCCTTCAATCTTATAACTGGCAATGACATTCTGTCCGTTTTGGGAAATAATCCAGTCAATAAATTCTTGACCTTGTGCTTTTTTCACATGAGGAAATTTCGCGGGATTGACTAGCATCACACCATACTGATTGAAAAGCGTTGGATCGCCTTGTACCAGAATAGTGAGATCACCACGGTTCTTAAAGCTAAGCCATGTTCCGCGGTCAGCCAGAATATAGCCATTCATTGCAGACACAGTATTCAGTGCAGGACCCATGCCAGAGTCTGCTTCCTTATACCAAGGTGTGCCAGGGGCTATCGAGATCTCTGCGCCTTTCCAGTAGCGAAGTTCAGCAGCATGTGTGCTACTCTTGTCTGCGCGAGACACAAAGGGAGCTTGGGCTGCGGCGATTTTTTGAAGTACCACCTGAATATCTTTGGCGCCACTAATTTTTGCAGGATCTGATTTCGGTCCGATCAAAACGAAATCGTTGTACATCATCTCGTAACGTTTTGTTGAAAAACCCTCATCAACAAATTTCTCTGCGGCAGGTTTATCGTGAACAAACACAACATCTGCATCGCCATATTTACCAATGTGAAGAGCTTGACCTGTTCCTACTGCTACTACTTTGACATCAATCCCGGTCTTCATCTTAAAAATCGGCAGAATACAGTTAAAGAGGCCAGATAAAGGCTTATCATCGTATACATTAATACATATTGAATATGTAATTAATTACATATGCACATCGAAGTCCGCCAAACCCTTATTGTTAAAACTCAGGCCGATGGTAGAAGCTCAGTTGATCTCATGTGGCTCTCCCGGTTATTGAGGGAGATTGGCCGTGGCTGCTCTCTGGTAGTTGCCAGCCAAAAATCTGGCACCCCTTATATGGGGGTGCTTGGGGCAAGTTAAATTAGGTCGAAGATACGCTGGGCATGCCACTCATGATTCGCATCAAAGGGCATGAATCTAAGCTCACGGAATTTGGCATTTTCTTAATTCAGTTTATTGAGGATATGCAGGCGGGGTATCTAAAGCACGACCCTCGTTATCACGAGATTTTGTTAAAGGAGATTAAAAAAATACAGAAGTCAGAGAGTGTTCGCTGGAAATTTTTCTCTAGTAGTGATTCAGTAATTCAAAAAGCAGCAGCAGAAATTAAAGGGGTCGAGTTAAAAATTGCTGGTTCCGGTGAATCATTGGAGAAGTTGCTAAATAATGAAGCTCACATTGCTGGGTATTATGTCTCCGATCAAAAGAGTTCGAAGGCAATTTATCAACGCTTATGAAAAGAACTCAAGGTTTGATTGTAAAAAAAGTAACCCTCTTCATATTAACTTGCTGAAGGAGGAAGGAGTTAATCCATCTGATATCAATGACTACCTTCATGAGGAATTTACTCACTCTGTTGCAGCTAATGCCATTCTTGCTGGCAAGGCAGATGTGGGTGGAGGGGTGAAAAACATTGCCATTGAACATGGTCTTGGTTTTGTGCCACTAAGAGACGAAATCTTCTTTATTGCCATGAGCAAAGAAATGGCGAAGCAAATGGAATCTTCCAAGCTAATCTGCAGGATTCGAAGTGCCTCAGGCGATACGCCAGGGAGGCTCAATAGGCAAATTCAGGAATGGCTCTAGATCTTCAGAGAGTCTTAAAGCACAGGTCAATCCACTAGAATGGGTTTATGATTGCTTTCTTGCGTGCGTCTCTCTGGTGCATTGGCAATGCATTTGCGCAAGCATCAACCATCGCAGCAGCAGCCAATATGAAAGATGCATTTTCAGAAATTTCCATCGCATTGAAATCAAGAAGTCAATTGGACTTGAAAGTTGTATACAGATCCCTCTGGAAACTTTGCTACTCAAATCATGAGTGGTGCGCCATTCAATTTATTTCTTGCGGTAGACGAACAATTTCCATTGGAGCTCGCTAACAATGGGAAGACCATCGATGATGGTGTGATTTATGCCATTGGTAAATTGGCAATCATTACTCAATCGTCTTCAGGCATTCCCTTGTGTTGATAGGAGATCTGAGATAGCGAAAGCGATTATTAAAGCCAATAAGGTGGCTATTGCAAAGCCCGAGCTTGCCCCATATGGTAGAGCGGCTGTGTTCAGTATTTACAAGCAGAAGGTTGTGGGATCTAGCTAAGGATAAGTTGGTTTACGCAGATAATATAGGGGCAGCTATAAGTTATGTGGTTAGGGGTGCCGCTGATCTAGGTTTTACAGCTTATTCATTTGCCAAGTCTTCAGAAGTAATCAAATTTACGAGTTTTTCATTAATTGATGTGAGGTTGTATGAGCCCATTAAACAACGGATGGTTCTTATCAAGGGTGCGCCTCATGGAGCAGTCGAACTTTATCAATTTATGTGGGGCGCACAGGCAAAAGCCATTTTGCAAAGATATGGCTATGTACCCCCCAATTTCTTACTCAGATAAGATTGTAGAAAGACTTACTTAAACGCAAGAATTTTTGTCTTGGATCAAGGCTTGATGTATCCAATTAGATCATGATGATTGAAGAATGAATTCTGCAATCAAATGATATTCATTCTCATTTATCCTTATAATGGACTTTATCTAAGGTAAAAAGCTTATTTAATGAATTTAGATCAAGTCGAGGTGGGTAATCTTTATCGCGTGAAAGTGGTAGATATATCTAAGAGCGCCCCCCAGATTAAGGGGCAGCTTGAGGACATCGGCTTTTTGCCTGGTGAGCAAGTTTCTGTTCTACGCAAAGGTTTGCTTGGTAAGGGACCCTATATGGTTCGTGTCGGCGCCTCAACTTTTGCATTGCGTCAGCCTGAGGCAAGCATGATTTTGGTTGAGGCTTGCTCTCATGTCTGAATCTACACTGCATTTTTTCCCGAACGAACCACTCGTAGCATTATTGGGCAATCCTAATTGCGGCAAAACTGCGCTATTTAATTTGCTGACCGATAGTCGTCAAAAAGTGGCCAACTATTCTGGCGTTACGGTTGAGCGCAAAGAAGGTCGATTGATCTTGGAGTCAGGTAAACACATCCGTGTATTGGATTTACCTGGGGCTTACAGCCTTTATCCGAGATCACTGGATGAGCGAGTAACTTGCAATCTATTGCTTGGTAGGGCAGATGGCGAGAAGCAGCCCGACTTAGTGATCTGTGTTTTAAGTGCCATGAATTTGCGTCGTAACTTGCGCTTAGTATTGGCGGCTAAGCGTTTAGGATTGCCCTGTTTAGTGGTTCTGAATATGCTGGATATTGCGAAGCGCCAGGGCTTGCAGATCGATACAGCTGCGCTTTCCGGTGAGTTGGGTTTACCAGTGCTGACAAGTGTTGGTATTCAGTCAAATGGAGCAGACGACATTAAGCATTTTTTATCAGAGCTTGATTGGCGTCATTTGTATGACATGTCGTCTCATCAAGAAAGCGCCGATTTTGAGAGTGTTATCGCGCATATCGAGCATACTGAATCAGATAATGTTCAAGTGCAACGTATTCTGCAAAACCTAAGGCTTGATCGCATCATTCCCGACGATCTCAGTGATCGATTAGACACCGTATTACTTCATCCAGTATTTGGCCCCATTATCTTGGTGGCGCTACTTTTTTGCATTTTCCAGGCTGTCTTTAGTTGGGCAACTGTACCAATGGATTTAATTAAAGCTGCGGTGGAATATCTTGGGAGTCAGGTGTCCCAGGTATTACCACATGGTTGGGTACGAAGCTTATTGATTGAGGGAATTTTAGCGGGCCTTGGGGGGGTTATCATTTTTTTGCCGCAAATTTTGATCCTGTTCTTTTTTATCTTTTTGCTTGAGGAGTCCGGTTATCTTCCAAGAGCTGCTTATTTGCTTGATAGGATCATGGGGTCCGTTGGCCTCTCTGGGAGATCTTTTATTCCCTTGCTTTCCAGCTTTGCCTGTGCAATTCCGGGGATTATGGCAACCAGAAGCATCTCGAATGCACGTGATCGTATGGTGACGATCCTCATTGCGCCGATGATGACCTGCTCAGCGCGATTGCCTGTATATGCCTTATTGATCTCAGCCTTTATCCCTGAGCAAAAGGTGTGGGCTGGTATCGATTTACAGGGTTTGGTTTTGTTTTTGCTTTATCTATCAGGTATTGTTGGGGCGATGGCAGTTGCCTGGATTTTGAAGCGATTTACAAGTGAGCAATTTAGGATAAATGCACTCATGATGGAACTGCCAAGCTATCATCGTCCTCGTCTAGGCAATTTAGCAATCAGTTTGTGGCAACGTGCAGAAATATTCCTTCGTCGTGTAGGCGGAATAATTTTAGTAATGACCATTGGTTTGTGGGTTTTATCTAATTTTCCGTTTCCACCTGTGAATGCAACGGGTTCTCCTATTCAATATAGTTTTGCAGGACTGTTAGGTCAGGCTCTGGCCTATGTTTTTTCCCCGATTGGGTTTAATTGGGAAATCAGTATTGCTCTGGTTCCTGGCATGGCAGCGCGCGAGGTTGTAGTAAGCTCATTAGCAACGGTTTATGCGCTATCGAGTTCGCGCGCAGACGCGACTGATGCCCTGATTCCTCTGATATCCAGTGGTTGGTCATTGGCTACCGCACTATCTTTGCTTGCTTGGTTTGTTTTTGCACCTCAGTGCCTATCTACTATTGCGGCCGTTAAACGCGAAACAGGGGGCTGGAAGATTCCAATGATGATGCTTGGCAATCTATTCGGGCTTGCCTATCTTGCTGCATTTATTACCTATCAGATTGCTAGCGCTCTTGGTCTAGCCTAAAAGTAGGCGCATGTAAAAACGCAGTCATCAAAATTGAGCTACATTCGTAATTATTCATTTACAAAGCGGGCATTCCCGATGAGTCTCAAATCTATCTTCCTGGTCTTGCCTGGAATCTTTGCTATTTTCTTATCTCAGAGTGTAAGCGCGCAATCTGGCGAGAATAGCTACAAACAAGTCTGCGCTAATAATTTTTCCATCGATGATAAGGTCTAAGCAGGGTGGGGAGGAGCTATTTGTCATACGACTATTCTAATCAAAAGCATACATCTCAAAATTTCCATAAAACCCTTTCTCATGATCTAGTACTGATGGTTTTGCCTTATAAAGAGTGTCCTGCGCTAGAATTCCTCTATGTATATGTTTCTTCCTTTTCTGACAGCTTTTATCGGTCTCGTACTAGTTCTGGTTTGAGAAACGCCTTGCGGGCGCTCTTAATCGTGTTGGCTATTACTGTTGGAATTTTATTGGTGTGGTTCCGCTTTTATGCCACTAGTCATCTCAATATCAGCTTGTAATTTATTGTGAGCAGACATTCGTTTCCATCTTTGGCGGCACCGAGCAATCGGCTTGCGTTGTTGGCGGGTGTTGGTATGCTGGCTTATGCATTTGTAGATCAACTATATTTTGGTGAACTACCTTGCCCGTTATGTTTAAAGCAACGCGTCGGATTTGTTTTGATTGCATTTGTATTAGTACTTCATATCCGATGTGGCGCTCATTCTGCTCGCTATGGTTGGGGGATTATTGGTGGCTTAGTAGGAATGATGGTTTCCCTGCGCCAAGTGTTTCTGCATATCCTTCCTGGTAATAAAGGGTTTGGCACAACTTTTTTAGAATTGCATTTTTATACCTGGGCTTTATGTGGGTTATACAGGCCTGCTCATTGGTATGGCGATCTTGTTGATGCTTCCTAAGCGTGAAGCACGCTCGCGTTCTTGGTTTGTCAATGCCTTGGTAGTTCTGTTCATTCTTTTGGTTTTTGGCAATTTGGTTTCTACCTTGCTTGAATGTGGCATCGGACCATGCGCAGATGATCCCGATAAATACGAAGGCTTGATTTGGTTGCGCTCTCGTTTTGGTTTTTAACTTAGGCCTTTGGGTCTAGTTTGAATGCAGCATGAAATTTTTCAAAGTAATCCACTATTTCATTTTCGTTTTTGCGCTGTGCTTATTGATCCCTCACGTTCAAGCGCAATCTCAGCCATCTGGGAACCCGGCCTGGCCTAAGCAGGCGATACGCATCATCGTTACCTTCATCCCTGGTGGGGATCCTGATATTTGGGCGCGGGTTTTGGCGGAAAATTGGCAGCAAAGCTTGGGCATCCCCGTCCTAGTAGAAAATCGCCCTGATTATGGGGGTAATATTGGCGCTGAATTGGTTGCCAAGAGTGAGCCCGATGGCTACACCCTGTTGATTGGCACAGTGGGTATCCACGCAATTAACGGTGCTCTCTATGAAAAACTTACTTTTGATCCTGTAAAGGATTTCACCCCCATTAGTTTTTTAGCTAGCACACCCGATGTATTAATTGTTAGTAAGCAATGAGGTGTGACCAACCTAAATGAATTCATTGAATTGGCCAAAGCAAAACCAAATCAACTAACTTTTGATTCTTCTGGGGTCGAGACTTCCTTGTATATGTTTGGCGAACTTTTTAAAGAGCTTGCAGGCGTTCAGATCCGACACATTCCCTATAAGGGACGGGCACAATCCTTGCCAGTTCTTGTGAGCGGACGAATCTCGATGCTATTTGATAATTGGTCATCCTCGCTACCCTTGATCAAGGCGGGTGAAGTGCAGGCCTTAGGAGTTACCACCTTAAAACGCTCACATGCCGCCCCGGAGATCCTAGCTTTGGCTGAGCAAGGCCTAGCGGGATTTGAGGCGGTGGATGGCGCGCCAGCGAAGCTTCCACCTAGCATCCAAAAACGTCTTACATCCAGAGGTAAAAGCGCGGCGCCGGCTCTTGGCCCGGTGGCTTAGATCCTGCTCCAGGCGGTCCAAAAGAGCTTTCAAGGCTTATTGGCAGCAGAAGCGAGCAAATGTGGGGCAAAGTAGTCCAGCAATCTGGCGCAACATTGGAGCAATAGACCAATATTCTTATCAGCCCAAGAATATATTTTCATGTGTTATAGGTATGAGACCCTGAATGTTTGCAGTCATATACCTCCTTTTGCCAATCACTCCTAAATTTTCAGCATTAGACTTTTCTAACTTCGGAATCGTATTCGCGATGGTGATGCTGGTGGGATGTGCAACCGAGACTCAACAAATCAAGATGAACGAATCTAAGGAGTCGTTTAAAAATGGTGACCTGCAAAATACCTCGGCAGTTATTGAAACTGCCTTCAAAGAGAAAAAGACACTTTATTATCTGGAGTTAGGCGGGGTGCAGAGATTGCAAAGCCCCTCCCAAATTCCAAGTAGTACGCAAAATCTATTAGCGGCAGATCAATTAGTTAGCTGATGGGAGATTACTACGAGCGATAAACTGAGACGCTCATTTTCAGGGACAAGTGCTTATGTGCTATCTGAGGGATTAAGCAGTAAATATGAGCCCAAATCTTATGAAGTTAGTTTATTAAGTCAAACACTTGCCCTAAATCACCTTGCGCAAGGTCGGTGGAATGACGCAATGGTCGAAGCCAAAAAAATGGCGCAGCGTGAAAAAGTGATTGAGGAGTTAATTCAAAATCAGGTTGCTGCAGTAACAAAAACAGAGCGTGATCAGCAATCCAACCCAAATACCCAAGGTGTTACTAGTAGTATTGAAAATATTAATGGCTACCCAGTTAATTTGTTAGATAATGAAGAAACGCGTAGTCTCAAGAATGCCTATCAACATCCTGGAGCGTATTACTTATCTGGGTTTATTCACGAGTCACAAGGGGAGGTCAGTCTAGCTGCTCCAGGGTATCGCCTTGCTATTGAGTTACGACCACAAGTCAATTTCTTCAAAACCAGTATTGCTAAGCTAGATGCCAATATTGCAAATCAAAGCAAAAAATCGTTTGCCGATACTTTGACTGTGATTGATACAGGGTATATGCCCAAAATTATTCCTTATCACATTAGCCAGCCTTTTAATGTAAGTGGTAATCCAAAATTGGTGACCCTGACTTTCCCTGTCATCGAAAAGTCGACTGAACGATTTGGGCCATCACTTATTCAGTTGGGCGATCGGGTAGCTAACCCAGAGTTGGTAGCTCATATTGACTCCATGGCACGAAACAACTTGCGCGATGAGATGCCGGCCTATACGTTTTGAGGGCATCTTCAAGAGCGTTGGTATCGCTTGCTGCGCAATATGCTACAGACCGTATCGCTCAACAAGCAGTAAGTCGTAATCAAAACAATCAAAATAATGATACTGCGGTACTCATTGGGGCAATCGCTGGAATGATTACAGGGTATGGATTACAGGCAATTAACGTTACCGATGTTCGCCATTGGTCTACATTGCCTGCGCAAACATATATGCCCAGAATGGGATTGCCAATTGGAGCTACCATTCTGAGATACACACTACCATCTGGGGTGATGACTGCTTCTCAAACGGTTAATTTAGTTGGTGGCTATAACGTTGTCTATATTCGAATGTTCAGAAATAGGGCAACTGTACTGACCTCTAATGATCCCGCGGCCCTTCCTGTAAAGTCATCACCAGTTCCAAAGGTATCAGCACACCGACTGGTGGGGTGTTAAGCCCAGCCCAAAACCCAGCTGAGGTACCAATTACAACGGTAACAGCGCCAGTAATTGCGCCGGCGTCAAGCGCTACTCTAAATTCTCCAAGCAGTAATATGGAAGGCATGAAACCCTACGAGCCTCCCAGGCTACTGAAAAGCCTGCAGCAGCTTTTGAATTAGGAAAGACCTAGATGAAAAAATACCTCGTAATCCTCATGGCATCGCTTGCATTAGCGGCGTGTAGTTCGATTTCATGGATGAAAGAGATGACCATTCGAATGGGCGACACTGATAGCATTCAAATTACTGATATGCGCAGTTTAGTGCGCAATGGCGTATTAACAGTACAAGTTACTATTCAAAATAATAGTAAATCCAATCTCGTGTCTTATCACTTCAAGTGGATTGGAGCCAATGGTATGGCCGTAACTGATGAAGAGTCTTGGAAGCCTGTGACCATAGGCAAAGGTCAGTCCACCATTATTATGGGAATTGTGCCCCTACACCAGATGCGACAGATGTCCGTTTTGAGTTAAACCAATACAAATAAACAACTGAATAGAAGATCTAAGGACTGAGATATGAATATGAACACTCAAAGCATTTACTTATCTGCCATTTTTTTTAGCGGTAGCAACGCTGGCCGCATGCTCTGGACCTCAGATGTGGTATGGCGATGCCAAAGCAGTTGAAACAGTCAACGCAAACTATGGCTCTACTGATTTGCAGATGATTGCAGAAGCGATGACCAGATCATTGCTGCAGTCTAAGGCGATCTCTGGAAGTAAAGATGCTCCAATTATGACGCTAGCAGATGTGAAAAATAAGACTTCTGAATACATTGATACACGTGTCAATACCGATAAGATTCGCACCCAGCTGATGAAGAGTGGGCAAGTTCGATTTGCAGTAAGCGTTTCAGAAATTCAAAATCAAACTGAAGAATTAAAGCGTCAGAACCAATCGGGTTTATATAAGAATAGTACTATTGCAAAAACGGGCAATATGCAAGGTGCTCAATATCGAATCGAGGGGTCAATTGCATCCATCGTGAACAATACCAAAGACGTAAAAGATGTTTACTACGTCTTTAATCTGAACCTCATTAATAACGAATCTAGTCTGCTCGCGTGGGCTGATGAAAAAGAGATTCGTAAGACTGCCACTCGCTAATAATGCTAAATTAATACAGCAAAGGATTACATGGCATCTATGAATAAAAGCTTTCTAGCATGTGCGGGCATCGGTCTCGCTATCCTGGCTGGTTGCGCTAGTAAGCCGCCTGTAAAGCCAGCCGAATCAGCGATTGTTGGGCAAGTTACCAGCAGATCCGCCTAAGAATCCTGTGATTAGCACGGAGGCTCTCAAAGCAGACTCTAAATCTATTGCAGTCACCGATATCTATTTTAAAAGGGAAGGCAAGAATCTGACCTTTATTAAAGAAACTCGTACTGTTACTGATAAGAGTATTTCTTCCACAATTACGCCAAAGACAATTGAGGTGGATGCAGATAAGGCTGACGCTTCTGTGCTTACTGTGGCGGCACGAACTCTTCTGCATTTCCAGTCAAGTTCACTAACTTGGTTGAACTTAAGGCAACTAATCCTGAGGCTGCTAAGCCTTCAGCACCTGTTATTGATTCAGCCACTCCAAGCAACAGCTCATCTTCTGCCAATACACAGCGCCTGAAGAAGTCTGGTTATCAGACCAACAATGAGTATGTGGAATTACGCTACCTAACCAACCCGATTCGCGGCTTATTAATTAAGTCTTGATATAAAGTTGTGCAAGCTACAGCGAATGTAGCTACAGCTAATCAAGGTGATGAGTACTTTGATATCGTGAAGCGGATTAAGGCTGGCGATTTCGGCGATGCGGATTACGTTCTGTATGGCGTTTTAACTGAAGTCTCTAGTACGGATAATGTGGCTGACATTTCAGGTACAAAATCTACCTCTCAAAGAATGACGCTTGAAGTCGCGGTGGACTTTCATATTGTTGTGATGCCAAGATTACACAAATTGTTGCTTCATTTGTCGCCTCTGGAGAGGGTAAGGATGTGCAAATTGATGGTCAGAATACTGCTTATGAATTTAGCATGGCAAAACTGATGAAGTTGGCT
Organism: Polynucleobacter necessarius; assembly: GCF_900095185.1. Classification (NCBI taxonomy): domain Bacteria; kingdom Pseudomonadati; phylum Pseudomonadota; class Betaproteobacteria; order Burkholderiales; family Burkholderiaceae; genus Polynucleobacter; species Polynucleobacter necessarius. The sequence goes on from NZ_LT606948.1 coordinate 1,232,265, forward strand.
TCATTAGATTTGGCTGACGATGTTCGCAAACATCTGGCTGACCAGAACTTTATTACAAACAATCCCGGATCAGCAGGGCAAGTTCACAATCTCAAGAGGCGTCTAGATGATGATGCATCTACTGTGAAGGTATATAAGTAATCACAAAAACGAAGCACGTGGACCAATCAGATTCAATCGACCGGTATTACGCCTCTATAGGCGGATGCGTGCTTTCATAGTGCTCCGCCACTCTTCTAAATAGATAAAGCAAAAAGCACGCAGCTAAGGCTAGGCTAAGGCTATTGCTAGCCCAGAATCCATTGGCGCCTTGCAGGAATGTGGGTGTATTGCCTAGTACATTGAATCCCAATAGGTAGCCACCACCAAGTCCTACGCCCCACAGTGAGCCTGCGTAGATAACCATTGGCCAAAATGCGATGCGGTACGCGCGCAAAATAAATGCTGCAGCTACCTGCAGTGCATCGAATACTTGGTAAAACGCGATAAAAAGAAAGAGGGGAATAGAAAACGCTTTGACTTCCTCAGGTGGGTCATACAAGTCTAGCAATTGCACTCTAAAGATCCAGACAGCAATGCCAATCGTGATGCAAAGCGCTGTAGTAAAAAATACCGAGGACCAACCAATCTCTTCGGCACGCTCGGGCTTATTAGCGCCAATCGATTGGGATACCAGCGTCATCGTCGCAATCGAAAGTGACAAGGGCACCATATAAATGACGGTCCCCATATTGGCCACAATTTGGTGACCGGCTAAGGCGGTTGTTCCGAGGCGAGCAATAAATAGGGACATGAAGGTAAAGGAGGTCACTTCAATTAAGTAGCTAAAGCCAATTGGCGTGCCCAGTTTTAATAGGGTCCAGATGCGATGCCAGTCTGGTAGACTAAAATGCGAAAAGATCTTAAATGGCCTATAAAAGCGATCGAACAGAACAAAGCCTAAAGTCATGAGTAGCCATAGCCAGTTAATGATGACGGTTGCTACTGCACAACCAGGTCCACCCATGCCTTCTATTCCTAAGCCGCCATAAATAAAGAGCAGATTGAGGGGTAATTTCAGGGCGAGACCAATAATCTGCACAACTGTAATTACGGTCGGGCGTGAAACGGCATTGTGTAATGCCATGAGGACGCGCATTGCCATGTTAGCAGGTAAGCCAATTGCTAAAATATTGAGGTATAGCTTTGCTTTGTCCTCAATGACTGAATTCATTTTTGCAATAGCTAATAAGTGATCCGCGTTAAGCAAAATGAGGCAGCCCAAAATCGTTAGGCCGACGACTAGCCAGGTTGCTTGACGTACCTCTTCACCAATTTCTGAAAAGCGTTTGGCGCCGAAGAGTGGTCCCGCAATAGGTGCGAGGGCTGAAACTACGCCAGTTAAGCCAACGTAAATACTGATAAAGATCGCTGATGCCATTGCTAGTGCAGTTAAATCATCGGCAGAGTAACGAGCTGTCATAGCTGTATCGAGTACACCAAAAGCAATTACCGCTAATTGACCAACTAATAAAGGACCAGCAAGTTTTAATAAGGAGGGAATATCCTCGCGCAGTCGCGACCACTTAAAGTGCAGCACGATTTATTCTGGGATAACTTCGTAGAGACGTAAACGTTCATCGCGGTCAGCCGGGCGACGATCTTCCCATAGAAGGGTGAGCTTTTTATTATTCAGTTTTGCGTACGCTTTTGCCTCTGATTGGCTGTGGGTGAGCATCCACCGGCAATGTGGATCATCACGTAAATTCAGCTTAGAGAAATATTCAAATGAGGCTAGCTGTGCAGAGCCTAAATTACTAGTATCGATACAGCCACCTCCCGAGGGGATTACCTTTACTAGGCGCGCAGATACATGATGATAGGTTTTCGCATAGTTGATAGTGGGTAACCAAAGGGTCATGAGTAATACCCACATCAATGTTGTGCCTGAGGCTGAAATAATGAGACAGCGCCAGATTTCTTTGGGGGCCCGTGACGTTCTCCAACGTACAACTGCTAGCCATAATCCAGTAATGACAAGTGCTACGATAAATGCCAGTACGTTAAATTGGCTTTCAAATCCCGGAAGTAGGCGAGCGATGTTGGCCGCGGTTGACTCCGGATAACCGGTAACTTTTGCAAGCCAAATAATCCAAATAGCAAGCGCGATGAGAGTGAAGCTAAACATCGCAAACCAATCAATAAAGCTGATAACGCTGCGCTTTAAAATCGGCAAACTAAATGCAGCAATAATAGAAAGGCTAGGAATCAAAATCATTAAATCATGTTCGTTAGCCTCGAGCCTAAACAGTACATAAATTAAGCATCCGATAAATAGGCTCAGCGGAATAGCAAGATGAGGTGCACGCAATGCGCCGGATTCTTTTGTGCGACCCCAATGGGCGAGTGACACAATAGCTAGCGGCCAAATAGGCCAAGTGTAAGCCCAAAAGTTCACACTCAAAAAGCCTAAGGACTCAATAGAGGGGGTGGCACGCATTTCTGGCATGCTGCGCCAGCCTTCTTCCGCGATATGGCGCCAGTAAGGAGGTAAATCAGTCAAATACCAAATCAGTGGCCAAAGCGCAAAGCCTATTAATCCCAAGATGGTGCTGGTTAGTGTCCAGCGAAAACGCAATTTGGCATTACTCGTAATCACTGCAATGATGGTGGATGTCACAACAATCAGGCTCAAGGTGAGATTGCTAGACAGGGCGACGATTGCAATACCAAGACCAGTCCACAGGCCACCTTGCCATGGTTTGTCTAAGTCACGTACGGTTCCATACAACACAATACTAATGCCCATGAGTTGCATCATCATCGGAGTAGTTTCGTGTGCGCGTTGTGCAAACCCAACGCATGCCAAGAAGATCAGGAGCGCACCATCAGCCAACGTCATGCCGTAACTCTTTAAATCTGGCTGACCACCAACTGCTAATGCCATTGGTTGCACTTCACGACGATGACCTAGCAAATAGGTCGCATACCAAATTGCAAGAGCAGCTGAGAAAAAGCAAATTGCAGAATACAAACGTGCTGCATTGGCGGCACCAATCAAGGGGCCAAACCATTCAATCAGGGTGGCGCCCATCCAATAGGGGAGAGGCGTGCCCAACGAGATATCACGGCCTGCTAAGTGAGGTACAACCCAATCAAGAGAGTTGCCACGAAACAATGTCCACATGCCACCAAAACCAATCGCATCTTCATTTTTCCAGGGATCCCGAAAGAAGAGGCCAGCAAAACCATAAACCAAGGTCAACGCAAAAATAATGATGCGCGGAATCGATTTAGTGGCGGCGGCGGTTAGTTTGACCATATGGGACATTCAAAATAATCAAGGCAGCAAACGCTGCCTTGATTATTTCGCAGAGCAGGTATTTCGCATACCCTGCGAATAGAAATGAATTAAGCCTTTTTCTTGGCTGCTGCTGCTGCAGCAGCAGCTTTTTTCTCAGCTGTTTTGGCAGCGCCATCACCAGAAGCCTTAGCAATAGCTTTGGTGCCAAACTTCTGATGGAATTTCTCAACACGACCGGCAGTATCCATAATCTTTTGGGTGCCTGTGTAGAAAGGATGTGATTCAGATGAAGTCTCGATCTTGGCTAATGGATATTCATTGCCATCATCCCACTTGATCGTCTCTTTAGTAGACATTGTGGAGCGAGTCTTAAAGCTGAAATTATTGGAAACGTCTACGAAGACGATTTCACGATATTCGGGGTGAATGCCAGGTTTCATGTTGAGTCCTATGAGCGGGTAGCCGTTAAAGTCACATTGAGGTCAAGTTGATTTAAACACTTTCCCAGGCTTTAAAAGCATGTATGGGTGCAGTAAAAACCAAATTATGCCATGAAATCAATAACAAAGCGCTGTTTTGACAAGTAAAAAGGGGCTAAAACAGCCCCTTTTTACATTAAAGGCCCTTTTGGGGCTTTAAAATGGTCTAAATTATCCGCCGCGACGCATTAGGTCGAAGAATTCACCATTATTTTTGGTGGATTTGAGCTTATCGACAATAAAGTTCATCGCCTCGATATCGTCCATATCGGCCAGCAATTTACGCAATACCCAGATCTTTTGTAGGTTCTCAGCTTTAACCAAGAGCTCTTCGCGACGAGTGCCAGACTTATTGAGGTTAATCGAAGGATAAACACGACGCTCAGCCAAACGACGCTCAAGATGGACTTCCATATTGCCGGTACCTTTGAACTCTTCATAGATGAGGTCATCCATACGACTACCGGTTTCAATCAGGGCGGTAGCAATGATGGTGAGCGAGCCGCCTTCTTCAATATTGCGGGCTGCGCCGAAAAAGCGTTTTGGGCGCTGCAAAGCATTCGCATCCACACCACCTGAAAGTACTTTGCCTGAAGAAGGGACGACGGTGTTGTATGCGCGAGCAAGACGAGTGATTGAGTCTAGCAAGATGATCACATCTTTACTCATCTCTACTAAACGTTTAGCTTTTTCAATCACCATCTCAGCAACCTGCACGTGGCGTACTGCTGGCTCATCAAAAGTAGACGCTACCACTTCACCGCGTACCGAGCGTTGCATTTCAGTGACTTCCTCAGGGCGCTCATCTACAAGCAAGACAATCAGAATGGCATCAGGATTGTTGGCAGAAATTGCATGCGCTATGTGCTGCATCATCACTGTCTTACCGGACTTCGGTGATGCCACAATTAAGCCGCGTTGACCGTAACCAATAGGAGAGATCATGTCGATGATTCGACCGGTGAGGTTCTCTTCAGCTTTGATATCACGCTCTAAGCCAATCACCCGATTAGGATGCAAAGGCGTTAAGTTCTCGAACATGATGCGATTCTTTAGGGCTTCAGGGGCTAAGCCGTTGATCTTATCTACCTTGACCAAAGCAAAATATCGCTCACCATCTTTAGGGGTTCTGACTTCACCTTCAACGCTGTCACCGGTGTGTAAGTTAAAGCGACGAATCTGTGCTTGAGAAATATAAATATCGTCTGGAGAAGCCATGTAAGAAGCTTCCGGAGAGCGCAAGAATCCAAAGCTATCAGGCAATACTTCTAAGGTGCCGTCACCATAAACGGTTTCACCAGCCTTAGCGCGTTTTTTTAGAATCGCAAACATCAATTCTTGTTTGCGCATCCGTTGGGTGTTTTCAATCTCCAAGCTAACTGCCATTTCGAGCAGAGCGGATACGTGGAGGCCTTTGAGTTCAGTTAATTGCATGTCGTTCTCGGGTGTTAATAAAAGGAAAAATCAATAGAAGATGAATTTGTTTTGAGGTATCGCTGTCTAGATGGAGATTAGACAAATGTAGAGAAACAGAATTTAGAAAGTTGCGAAAAGAAGGGGGGTAAATTACTAGAAAGAGGGCGCTAATGGGAAATCGCAAAAGCGCTAAACTACTCTTAATTGCAATACTACACTAAAAAACGGGTGTGACAAGTGCCGGAAAATTGGTAAAAACCACAGGCTCAGCAGGTGAACCTATGATCTGAGGCTATTTACAGATGACTATCAAGAAAAGCGGTCAGCTGAGATTTAGCCAGAGCGCCTACTTTTTGAGCAGCTACAGTGCCATTTTTAAAGAGGATCAATGTTGGAATGCCGCGGATATTGAATTGGGCAGGAACGCCTTGGTTCTCATCCACATTCATTTTTGCAATCTGGATCTTGTCGCCATACTCACCAGCGAGCTCTTCCAGGATTGGTCCAATCATCTTGCAAGGACCACACCACTCAGCCCAGAAGTCGAGCAGAACAGGTTTATCGGACTTGAGGACGTCTTGTTCGAAAGAAGCGTCAGTTACATACTTAATGCCGGCACTCATGAAAATTCCTTATTTAAACTTATATAGCGAGTTATTTACCTATGGCGTTACAACGCTTATATTAGCAATAAGCGGCACGTTCTGCTCAAAATAGATAAAGTACGCCATTCATGTCCCAGCCTTTCCCTACCATGTCAGAGCAAAAGCATCCGCATGCATGGGCAATTACGCCGAATAGCCAAGCGCTGACCGAGTTAGCAAAAGGGATTTGGGATTGTGCGGTGCAAACCAAACAGCGCCCCTTAGTGGTGCTCAGTACTGCAGGCCCATTGATCGGGGTAAGAGCTGCTCTTGAAAAAAATCGACCCAAGAGCCTACCAAGCGATATTGCTTTTCTGCCGCAAGTAATTAGTTTTGCTGACTGGTTGGAGGCAGCCCCAGGTACTTGGAAGCTTCCTAAGAAACAAAGTGATTTGGAGAGGTGGCTATCGGTTTATGTCAATTTGCGTAAACACCCCACACTGAAAACTTGGTTCAAGGCAGAGAGTGATTCGGGTGCATGGGGTCTTGCTAAATCGGTGATTGACGCATGCGATATTTTGTCTGAAGCCATCATTGCGCAATTGCATGACAAGTTAAGTTTTTTAATCCAGAGTGCCACTCTGGATTCGGAAGAATGGACTAAAAAATTAGAAGACCTATTGGATCAAACGATTGCATCGGTCTATCCAGAGCTTTCAAGAAAGGTCGTGGATCAAGAATCAAAAGTATTACTCACATTTTGGCGATATCTTAGTAGTGCTGGAGATGCGGTCTTTCGTAAGCAATTTGCAATGGTAGCCCATTTAGATTTAGCTAAGGCAAACCAAGGTCAGTCGAGATCCTTGATTTGGGTGCAAACCGCCGATCCTAAGCCTGTAGATCACGAAGTCATTAGTAGGTATCTAGCTGATTATGCTCAGTACGCTCCTGTGCTTGGGGTCTCATTAGATTGGAGTGCAGTAGCTCTCTGGTCAGAAGCACTTGCTGGAGAAGATGCAGCAGGAGATTTATCTCCATTAACTGCTGAACAAGAAAAACAGCTCCAAAATAATATTAAGGCCGCACCATACCCTAACTGGAATTTAATTTCCGCAAGACGTTTTGAAGAATTGGCTTGGGCAGTTACTAAATCAATCGAGACACATTTAATTGCTGGCAAGAAAAATATTGCTTTGGTAGCGCAAGATCGTCTTGTGGCAAGAAGAGCAAGAGCATTATTCGCCCGTTTAGGCCCGTCACTAAATATTCGCGATGAAACTGGCTGGAAGTTGGATACCACTCGAGCGGCAGCAGCGTTGAATAGTTGGCTAGAGTTGATTCGTGCTCCCAAGGAAGGCCCAACAGCTGCCGTCTTATTGGAATTTTTACAAAACCCATTCTTAAATATTCCTGGCTGTATTCAAAAAGCACCCGAGGTATGTATAGGACTTGTCGCTCAACTGGAAGACATCTTGGTCGCGAGCCAAGCAAAGTCTGGCTGGGAAACGTTTTACATGGCCGTTGAGCGGGCTAATGACTACGCATCAAGTCATGATGCCATCCCAAACGAGGCACTTTTAAAACTGCTGCAATTTGTGAGAGAGCGTCACCATGGTTGGCAAGAGCTTAATATGAACTGCTCCAGTGCTTATACGCTCTTGCACAAGAATTTGCAAGAAACCGGTATGGTCACGGCTCTGGAAGATGATGCAGCGGGAAGGCAATTGTTGGAGGTGGTGCAAACATTCGACCTAAAGTCTAGCTATCAAGATCTGGGTATGCGACTTCCAGAATGGATTAGCTTAATTAAATCGGTCATGGAGGAGGCTTCCTATGAAGAAGCCGGCAAGGAGTCGCAGGCCAATTTGAGTATCTTGCCGCTGAGCTCAACGCGGCTACGAATATTTGATGCGGTGGTAGTAGTCGGTTGTGATGAGCAGCAATTACCCGCTTTTTCCGAGCCGCCATTATTTTTTTCAGATGCGCTTAATCGCCTTCTGAAATCTTCAACGATGACTTCTCAATTCATTCAGCAAGCACGAGATTTCTCACAGCTATTAATTTCGTGTGCAAGTGTCGATTTGCTCTGGCAAAGTAAAAGTAAAAGTGGTGAACCTTTGAGGCCATCAGCCTGGATACAGCGCTTGCAGGCTGTGTTACCAAAATGGAAAGAAGTACTTGCTCAACCTCAATTGCACGAAGGTATAGCCAAGCCAATTCAGCAGGCAATCACGACTCTAGAGCATGATTTACCAATGCCTCTCTCAATGAGTCCTAGCGCCTATAAGGCTTTAAGAGATTGCCCTTATAAATACTACGTTCGAAGCCTATTGGGTCTGCGTGAGGCAAAAGAGTTTGAGGATGGTTTTGATGCTTCTTTAGCTGGACAATCGCTACATGCTTTGCTACGTAACTTTTATCAAGCTCTCAAGACTGAAGAGCAAAAAGTAGACACGCAAATCATAGCTAATAAAAAAGCGCGTCGCCAATGGATGGTGCAGCAATTAAATTCAATTTCTGAAAAAGAATTTAAACGCTTGATTGAGGGAGATAGTCGAGTTCTAGGAATCTTGCGTGATTGGCAAAAACAAATCCCTAGTTTTGTTGATTGGCAATTGCTAAGAGAAGAAAGAGGCTGGCACTATCACAATGCTGAACATAAAGTAGGCTTCGATTTGCATTTTGAAGATGCCAATGGAAAAAGTCGCATTATTCGCATTGAGGGCCGCGCAGATCGTTTTGATATCAACAACGAAGCTGGTCAGCAGGCTGAAGTAATTGAATATAAGAATCAGTCGGTAACTAAAATTAAAAAGCGTGCTGAACACCTTTTAGATGATCCGCAACTGCTTATTTATGCTCGCGCTGCCAATGAGTGCCCAGAAAACGCTCGAATCCAGGGCTACCCAGTAAAACAAGCTGGGTGGGTCTCTTTGAAAGTTGATCTGAAGCGCGATAAAAAGTTACAGCGCTCCTTAGAGATTGGAGATGTATCAGAATTAATGCCGGCATTGAATCAACAGTTGACGGAAGACATGCAAAAGCTATGGTCCGGCAACGAGCTCGCGGCATTCGCCCCTGATGGTGTTTGTAAATACTGCGAGGCGAGGGGTATTTGCAGGAAGGGGATGTGGTGATGAAGCAGTTCGATAACGCCATTGCATGCGATCCCCATCAATCAGTCATTGTGTCTGCATGCGCTGGTAGCGGTAAGACGTGGTTATTAGTTGCACGCATGATTCGTCTCTTGCTAGCCGGAGCAAAGCCGCATGAAATCCTGGCTTTAACCTTTACCCGTAAAGCAGCGCAAGAGATGCGTGATCGTCTCTACGGTTTGCTTGAAGCATTTTCGACCGCAGACGATGCTACGCTCACGTGCGATTTGGAAAATCGAGGCCTTACTAAAGTGCAGGCCATTGCATTACTACCTCAGGCTAGAGCCCTGTATTTAAAGGTTTTGTCCAGCCCCCAATCGATTGTGATTGATACCTTTCATGGCTGGTTCGGTAGGTTATTAAACGCTGCGCCGATTTCAGCAGAGGTTCAGCCGGGCTTTAGTTTGCGTGAGGATGGCAAACGACTCATAGAGGAATGTCTAGACGACTGGTGGGGAGATCTTCCTGCAGATTTAAAGACGCACTATGACGTTCTCTTAAATGAGTTGGGTGCAAGCAATACTCAAAAGTTTTTAATGGGTAACTATGGACTAATGAAGCAGCGTGGTGCTTGGACTTTCTTTGTTCAGGCATGCAAAGAAAATGGGATTGTACCGATTGAACATTTCAAGCAATTTTTACCAAAACTCAATACTGAAAATCCTTTGCTGCGCATGTGGAACGCGCCAAGGGCAAGAGCTGATTTTGAATTTCTTGTGCGTTGCTTTGCGCATAGCAGTACTCAGGAGAGCGATTTCTTGCCACGCTTAGTTTTAGCCTTGGAATGTATGCAACGTGGCGGTGATGTCATGGATGTGGCCGCTGAGTTACAGCTTATATTTTTAAATGCAGATGGGATATCGCGATCAAATAATAATAAGGCCTTAGGCGCCGTCAAAACCTACCTGAAGAACGAGGGGCAAGCCCATTTAGAAGCGGATCATATTGTCTATAAACAGGCTTGGGCAGAGGCATTTGTCGAGTACTTGGATTGGCAGGCAGAAAAAACTGCATATGAATTAAATCGAGCTTGGTTTGCCATGAGTGAACGCATGATGGAGCACGTTGCTGCCGCTAAAGAGTCAATGCGCGTTCGTGACTTTGATGATTTAGAAATTGGCGTCAGCAAATTAATGGCCGATTCTGCGAATGCTGCCTATTTACAAGCGCGCTTAGACGCTAAATACAAACATATCTTGCTTGATGAGTTTCAAGATACCAATCCATTGCAATGGCAAATTTTGCGCTCTTGGTTTGAGGGCTATGGAGAAGATATTAATAAGCCGAGTGTCTTCATTGTTGGCGATCCGAAGCAATCTATTTATCGATTCCGTAGGGCAGACCCACGCTTATTTGCTAGCGCTAAAGAATTCTTGAGGGCGCAGATGGGCGCAGTAGCGCTTGATCAAGACACCACCAGGCGCAACGCACCTAAAATTAATTCGGCTGTGAACGAGACCTTTGTTCGCTCGCAATTGCCGCCAAGCTATGAATTTAATCGGCAAGAGACTCTGTGGAAGTCTTTAGAACAGGGTTTGCCTGACCAGATCTATGCCAAAGAAGGGGAGGCAGCATTATTGCCTCTAGTGCCTTATGTCAGAGCAGAGCTCATCTCTCGTGCTGGTAATGCATTTGCTTCTCCTATAACTGATGTGAACCAAACCATCGCTGTAACCCAGCGCTATGTTGAGGGTCAAGAAATGAGTAGGTTGATCCATGAGGTGATGGCAACGCATCAGGTGATGGATGAGCAAGATGGCAAGATGGTTTGGCGCGCAGCAAGAGAGAGCGATTTTCTATTGCTTGTAAAACGTCGCAAATATTTGCCCCAGTTTGAGAGGGCGCTGCGCGAGGCCAACCTAGCCTATGACAGCTCCCGAATGGGAGGCTTATTAAATACGCTCGAGATTGATGATTTAGTGGCTTTACTCATAGTGCTACTCTCGCCGCGCCATGATTTACGGTTAGCACAAGTGCTCAGAAGCCCAATCTTTGGTTTTACAGATCAGCAAATGCAAAACCTCAGTACTACAAAGGCGAATCACCAATACCGTTCTTGGTGGGATGTATTGCAAGATAGCTCAGACGCTGCTGTACAGAAAGTGGCTCGTTTTTTGAAGCACTGGCGTGTGTTGGCGGAACGTCTTCCAGTGCACGATTTACTTGATCAGATCTATCAAGAAAGCAATTTGCGGATTCGGTATGCGACAAGTGCCCAGCCTTTGGCTCGTGCACAGATAGTCGCTAACTTGGACGCCTTTTTAGAGTTGTCACTCAATCAAGATGGTGGCCGCTATCCAAGTTTGAGTCGTTTTATTCATGAGATTAATGCTATGCGTCGAGGTGATGAAGATGAAACGCCTGACGAAGGCGATGTAGAAGCTGAAGCCGAGGTAGAGCTAGCCGAAATTGATGAAGATAGTGAAATGTCAGAAGAGGATAGACATAAGCGCGTCCGCATCATGACGATTCACGGGGCTAAGGGTCTTGAATCACCTTTTGTGATAATTCTGGACGCCAATCATACGGTGGGCGCCTCAGATCATTCTGGTGTGCTACTAGAGTGGTCGCCTAATGATCGCAGCCCATCACATCTATCGATCTATACCAAAGCAAACTTAACTGCTCCTCGTAGCAACATTCGAGAAGAAGAGCTCATTAGTCAAAATGAAAACTGGAACTTGCTCTACGTGGCAATGACTAGAGCAAAACAAGGTTTGTGGATCAGTGGCGTAGCCAAAGAACCTACGGCTAATAATCCAGAAGGTTTAGATCCAAAATCCTGGTACGCGAGAGTTCAGTTCGGTAAGTTGCCTACAGTTGAGCTTGGGGAACGTATGCCGAGTGATGACATGAAACAGAGAGAGTCTGCTCTCGCAAGTTCCACAATCAATGAGCGCTTTTGCATCGAGGATTTGCAAGTGACTTGGGAGCAGGCAAAACTGTCTCAACAGCAACAGTTACTCGATATTGAGAGTGGTAAAACCACTCAATTTATTCAGACTGAAGAAGAAAAAACAGCCGACCCAGAAATCCTAGAAGAGGGTATAAGCTTCCACAAGTTACTAGAGTTCTTAACACCAGACTCTGCCAATCAAACAAAGCCAGCCATGCCCAATGAGCAAGAGATCATGAACTGGCTAGGCGTTGATCAAGTAGTTGCTAGCAAACTGATTGCACATACTCAAAAGGTATTAGCCACCCCTGAGCTTAAGCGCTATTTAATATCAGGCGAATGGATTGCTGCATGGAATGAACTGGATATTGCTAGTGAAGAAGGCAAGAGCTATCGTATAGATCGTCTAGTGGAGTTAGATGATTACTTGGCCATCATCGATTACAAATTGACCATCCCAGAGGTGGGTAGTGAGAAATACGAAAAGTATCGCAAGCAATTACAGGGTTATCAATCTGAACTCACACGGATTAGAAAAGATAAGTCAAACAAAGCGTATCTGATTTCATCTAAGGGCGAGATAGTTGAGGTAAAGTAAGACATGAGCCACTCTCATTAGTCTATGGAACGTTTCCCCATCATCCTTGAGCTTGTAGAAACAGCGTCAAGGTTGGCCGTGGGCGCAATTCCTAAGCTGCCAGCTAGCGCTGCTGCTAAATCACTCAGAACATCTGCGTGTAAGTTAGTTGCCACGATAGTATCTAAAGATACTGGACGATTGATCATGCGTGCTGTGGCGGCATCGACCAATTCTTGATCCCAAGTGACATCAGGGAAATCTTTGGCAACGATATTGGCAATCTCATCCCACATCACCATACCGTGACGCTGGGCATTCGACTTGGTGGACAGTGAGGTGTGTACGAGGGCGTGACTGCGCTAGCTTGAAAGCGAAACGCTGGACACGCTCAACCCCAACGCGGGTCGTGATGCTCATATCTGAAGCGACTTCAATCGGGTGCCCTTGGTGCACTCTACCGCCTACACCATAGTACTCGCCTTCAGAGTTCTCGCGCACGATGACCCAATCGAGTTGACCTGGTTTGCAATTGCACAGTGGCGTTTCAATACCGGGGAGAATGCGTGTAGGACGCACGTTCGCATATTGATCAAATCCTTGACAGTTTTTGAGACGCAAACCCCATAAAGTAATGTAATCAGGAAAGTTGGGGTCACCAGCTTAGCCAAACAAAATGGCATCTTTAGAACGTAAAGGTTCTAGACCATCGTGGGGCATCATGATGCCTTGCTTACGGTAGTAATCGCCACCCCAATCAAAGTACTCGAATTCAAAAGCGACTTTAGGATGTTTTTTGCTTAAGGCATTTAATACCTTTTCGCATTCTGGGATAACTTCTTTTATATGAGCTATGTCTAGCATCAGTATGCAATTCGTTCGACCCTCATGGACGCAGGGGGGCGCTTGGGGTTTATGACTAGGAAGAGGGGATTGAGACCACTCATAGCCTTAAAACAACAAACAGCCCTTCATTTTTGCGGTTTTTATATGTACTGTATATGCATATAGTATATTAATGACTATGACGCCAGTAATGAACCCCGCAAAAGCTACCTTAAGCCAGGCACCACAAGCCTTGGCAGGGCATTTTGCTGCCTATGAGCTCAAGCTTCTGAGTCACTGGATTTCGGCGGGTTTGCCTGGTCCGGTGGCAGATTACGCTGAAGATGGTCTCGACCTGAACCACTACTTGGTGCAGAACAAGCCGGCCACATTCATGTTCACCGTCAATGGTGATTCGATGCTTGGCGCTGGGATTTGCGATGGCGACAAAGTTGTTGTCGATAAAGCTTTACTCGAGGTGTATAGCATTGACGAGAGTTTCTTACAAATCGAGACCGTCTTAAAGCGCTACCAAAACACCAGCGAGTTAGGTCAGAAAATTAAACAAGAAGTGAAAGGCACTACTGGCTTGCCAGTTTGCGTCGGTATTGGTTCCAGTAAGACCCTGGCTAAGTTAGTCAATCACTTGACTAAAAAAACACCAACAGTTTGCTGGCGTATGCGATGTAAACGCGCTGGCAAAAGAAGAGCTCTATCAGTGGATAAGTGAGACCGAGGTAAGTGAGGTCTGGGGGTGTTGGTAAACAAATTGCCAAAAAACTCAAAGCCCAGCTCATCCTGAGCATATTGGATTTATTGCAAGCTTCACCACAAGCCATGCGCCAGCAGTTTGGTGTTGTGATGGAGTGCCTTTTTTTGCTATGAGCTACGCGGTACGGCCAAAGAGGAGAAACATATAAACGCTATCAGCGACTGGATGAATAACTTTAACGGGATCTCATTAACCATCATCATGGTTTTGTCTTACTGCACTGTGTTGAAAAACACTAAGCGTCACGAAAGCGAAACAAAGCGAGTATTTAATCGGAATTACCAGTAATTGAGTTGCTGGTAAAAGCAGTAAACAGCAGTAAAAATGCAGTAGGCCTGGAAGGGGAATGAAGAAATCACGGATTCTTTATTCCCTACTAAGGGCTATCTAGAGCAGTTAAATTCCCCTATATTTGCTAAGTCTTTTCCGACGTAGAAAAGTGGTTAATATTCCTCTATGACTGAAGATAAGCAAACCTTCCTAGACAAGAAACTACGGCCCTTGCCACGCTGGATATTTATGTCCCGCTGGTTACAGGCACCTTTATATCTTGGACTGATCGTTGCTCAAGGCGTCTACGTATGGCAGTTTTGGGTTGAGCTGATTCATCTAGTAGAGATGATGGCTAATAAGAGTATGACTGAGACTGCTTTGATGTTGGTGGTCTTGGGGCTCATTGACGTTGTCATGATCTCCAATTTATTAGTGATGGTGATCGTGGGTGGTTGGGAAACATTTGTGTCGCGCTTAGAGTTGGAAAATCATCCAGACCAACCGGAGTGGCTATCGCATGTCAATGCGGGCGTACTCAAAGTGAAGTTGGCAACAGCCATTATTGGCATTTCATCAATCCATTTATTAAAGACGTTTATCAATGCGGCATCCTATGATGAAAAGACCTTGATGTGGCAAACCTTAATTCATGTCACATTCGTCTTGTCTGCTCTGGCAATTGCTTATACAGAAAAAATAGTTACAGCCGCTCATAAGCCACATTAAAGAGTGGATATCAATACTGCAATTCAAGGCAGAACACTAAACCATGAGCATGATGAGCATTGAGAGTGTGAACCCTTGTTTTGAATGTGGCATGTCTTGCCAGCATTTCCGAGTCAGTTTCTACCATGGAGAAACTGAGGGTAACGGCACTGGAGTGGTTCCAGCAGAACTTACAAGTAAGCTCAACGCGCACCTAGCTTGTATGAATGGGTACCGAGAAGGGTAGCGGCGCTTCGTAGCCCTACTAAAAGCATAGCGTAGAAAAAGGTTGGCGCTGCTCGATTTATGAACAAAGACCGAGCCCATACCGAGAATTTAATATTCTCAATGACGATGGCACTCCGAACCTGGATTGCCAAAAACTACAGCTCGTTGCCAAGTAAAAAACGCAGCAAACCAGTTCAAGCACCGGACTCATTAAGCATCTTATTTAGCTTCTAAAGCTTTGCGTAAATAACCAGATACATTGTCTTGGCGCAGTAACCATTGCTTATAGTCACCTGGTATTTGGCTAATGAGTTCGCCCTTATGTTTGCCATACGGCATGATTGTCGGTATGCGGGCTTTTTCGGACATCTCCCATAAAGCCTCTTCTAGAGAGACAGGGTGTAGATTATTAATCATTTGCCCAACAATCTTGGAGCAAATCCATACATCAGCTAAGGCACTATGGGTATTACGCAATTGCCCCTTAGCGGTATTCCGCTCAAAGTCATAGAGTAAAGCGCTTTGGGTATGACTATCTAGTTCTGGCTAAAGACTGCGTGCAAGTGCCAAAGTGCAAATGCGTTTGACTTCAGGACTACCGATTGCAACCCAATCAAAATCAATGTTGTGACCAATTAAGTATTTAGTGCCAGCAGGCAATTGAAAAGAGCTGCTCGCTGGGCAGTTCACCAACTCTTCATCCATGATGTGATGAGTCGCCAGAGCACCTAAACTGATCTGCTTGCCTGGGTTGTAACGCTGCACCCAAGGATTGTCCACTGCAAATGGATTGAGAGAGGTGACATCGAGAGAGGCTGCTTCAATAATGACAGCATCGTTCTTATCAGTTGCTTCAACATCAAAAATAATGGCTTGGGACATGGGAGCTTTATGGGTTAATTATTTCTATTGTGCCTGCAGTGGTTATGAGCTTACATCTAAATCATCTTAGTGTTCTATTCATTAGCAACTTATACCTCTACGTTCAAATCTTCAAAAATGGAGATTAATCTTTATTCTGAGTGTAATTAGTTCGCAAGTATGCGCTCAGGATAGTGACAACCCTTTCAATGTTCAGGGAAATATCAAGCGTGCCAGTGGCCGCTTGCATATTAATACTAATTACACCGTTCCCATTCAGCCCTGTAATGCATATGCTTTTTTAATTGACTATGAAGCTTCTCAAAATATTGCAGGAGTAGTCGATGTCAAAATTCTTTCTCGATCTGCTAATAAAGTAAGCATAAGCAGAGTTCTAGAGGAAGAAATCCTCTTTTTTCATGTTGAGCTCAAAACCGTAGTGGAATACACCGAAGTGCCATATAACCTTCTGAGCTTTGAGCAAGTCGGTGGCGATGCAAAGTACTTATAAGGGTACTTGGAAAGATGATGCTGCGGTAGGCCTTGATTCGGTAGTGCCAATGGCGGTCATCGCGTATTTTATGAAAAACAATTTCAATGACCGGCTCGAGTCGATGGCCCAAAAAGCAGTGCAATATAAACCCCTAACAGTATTGGCCTGTAAGTAAGTATCTCAGTCGGTATATTGGCAACAAGTCGCTATACACAAAAATAAAGTCTTGGTGTATTGTTAATTTCATTCGCCTTGAGGAGTTCGCACGAAAACCATTCTCACAATCGTTTTAGTTTCCATTTTTTCAGTGACTTTTGCTCAGCAAAAATCTCCGATCATCCAAACAGAGCAGGTGCAACAAGCCATCGCTTGTGGTGTCATTGTTTGTTTGGGATGTGCGCGATACCAAAAGTTATTTAGATGGCCACATATCGGGAGCCATCAATATTGGCGGCGTGCTGCGTGACCCGAATAAGGAAGACTATATTTCTACAGATTAAATTCAGAAGATCTTTCATGCTGCTCGTTTGGATGTCAATCAAGATATTGTGGTCTATGGCGCACGTGGCAATCCTTATACCTATTTTGGGCTGTACACCATCAATTATTTTGCTGGAAAAAATGCGCAGATTTACCATGATGGTATTGATGGCTCGAAACAGGCGGGCCTGCCGATTCAAAAAGAGCGCCAAACTTTGCCCCCCGTTTCTGTGACGCTGGTTCCTCAATCGCAATGAGTGGTGAGTAATGAGGAGATGCTAAAGCTCGTTTAATCAAAGTCGGTACAAATAATTGATGTCCGCACTTCTGATGAATATTCGGGCAAGGATGTCCGTACGCTTCGCGGTGGCCATATTCCCTATGAGGGTAATTGGCAAGATCTAGCCACTGCAATCAAATTAGGCAAGAAACAAGTGGCTGATAACCCAAGTATGTCTCTTAAAAATCAAACGGATCTCAAGCAACTATATGCCAAGCTCGATCCCGAGAAAGAGACTGTGGCCTATTGTCAAAGCGGTATGCGAGCCTCAGAGACTGCTACAGTTCTCAAGATATTAGGTTTGAAGAAGGTCAAAGTATATGACTCGTCATGGCTGGGCTGGGGCAACAATCTTAAAGCGCCAGTAGCAGATGAGACCTTCTTGAATGTGGGTGCGCTGAATGCCAAGATGACGGCCATGCAAAATAACATCAATCAACTTGAAGAGGCTCTAAAACATAAAAGTAACTGATGAATTGGCTGTGTGAACCTCTGAAATTATTAGTTAATGCTTCTAGGTGACACAGCTAACTGACACAAATCGCTGTTTTAAGGATTTCACAAAATTTAATCCATTAACAAACAACAACTTGCAGAATAGGGTGGATGAGCCAAACCCCCGGCACTGGCAGAAATTGGGTTTGGCTGCTTCGTTCCCGACCTGACCAGGTTATCCAGCCCACCATGCGGGGAGGCCCATCCAATTCCATTTTAGCTTGTTAGAATGTAAGACATGACAGCATTGGCATTAGCCCGTTCGTGGCGCCCCAAAAACTTCTCTGAGTTAGTAGGACAAGACCATGTGGTTAAGGCCTTAACCCATGCTTTGGATCAGGGTCGCCTACACCATGCATGGCTCTTTACGGGAACCCGTGGAGTAGGCAAGACCACCATTGCGAGAATTATGGCTAAAGCCCTTAATTGCACTGGATCTGATGGTTCGGGCAAGATGACTTCAGAGCCTTGTGGCAAATGTCCAGTTTGTCTGGAAATCGATGCCGGTCGTTTTGTTGACTATATCGAGATGGATGCTGCTAGTAATCGTGGCGTTGATGATATTGCCGCACTATTAGAAAAGGCAGCTTACGCACCAAGTAATGGTCGTTATAAGGTTTACATGATTGACGAGGTACACATGCTCACCAATCATGCTTTTAATGCTATGCTCAAAACATTAGAAGAGCCACCAGAGCACGTCAAATTTATTCTGGCGACAACCGATCCCCAAAAGATCCCCGTCACTATTCTGTCGCGTTGCTTGCAGTTCAACCTCAAGCAGATGCCTGTACCCCTGATTGTTGAGCATCTAGAGAAAGTCCTTGCTTCTGAAAAGGTGGGCTACGAAGCCAATGCCTTGCGGGTTTTAGCAAAGGCAGCTCAAGGATCGATGCGCGACGCTTTATCGCTCACCGATCAAGCAATTGCCTATGCTGCTGGCAAAGTCAGCGAAGAATCGGTGCGTGGCATGCTTGGTACATTAGATGATGCCTACCTCATTCGTATTTTGGATTGCTTAATTGCTAAAGACGGTGCAAGTCTTTTAGCGGTGGCAAACGAAATGGGTGAGCGCAGCATGTCTTTCGCATTAGCGTTGCAAGATCTCTCTAGCCTCTTGCAAAAAATTGCAGCAGCACAAGTGGTCCCTCAATCAGTATTAGATGATTGGCCAGAAGCCGGTGAGATTCGTCGTCTTGCTACACAGCTGACGAAAGAAGAGGCGCAACTCTTCTACCAAATCACCATTACTAGCCGTCCCGATTTATCGCTGGCACCAGATGAGCAAACTGGCTTTGCTATGACGCTCTTGCGGATGTTGGCGTTTCGTCCAGGTAACAGCAATAGCAGTGGAGGCGGTAGTGCTGCACCCTCCGCTCCACTCCTTAATGCTGCTCGTCCTGCAGCTTCAGCAGCCCCAAGAGCATCTGCTCCTGCAGCTAAATCAGTAGCTACTGCAGCAAATCCAGCTGGTAATTCTGCCGAGCGCCCAGACTGGCATGCCTTGATGCGTCAGTTACCCGTCAAAGGCTTGGTGCAGCAGTTAGCGTTTCAGACTGAGTTGCAAGATTGGAATGATGCCGCTACTGGCGTGCGCGCGACGATTGTCACGCCGATGCCGCAATTGCTTTCAGAGGCTTCAGTGGCTCGTTTAGCTGATGCATTGACTGCACACTTTGGTAAATCTGTGAAGCTCGTGATTGAAAAGGGTGAAGTGGAGGGTAAGACCATAGCAAAGGTTGATGCTCAAGTTCATCAAGAGAAGAAAATGAATGCGGAGCAATTGATTGCGGCTGATCCGTTTATTCAGCAACTGGAAAAAGAGTTTGGCGCTAAGGTGGTCGGTGGTTCGGTCAGGCCGCTGTAATCAAGCTAGATTGATGCAGCCAACCTGATAAAGCAAGATTAATAGAGCACATTCATTGACATTTATTAATTTATAAGCACTAAGGAAATCAAGCGATGATGAAAGGTGGACTTGCTGGCCTCATGAAACAGGCTCAGCAGATGCAAGAGAAGATGAAGTTAGCGCAAGAGCAGTTGACTGCGCTTGAAGTGACTGGTCAAGCTGCTGGTGGCTTAGTCAAAGTGACCATCTCAGGTAAGTTTGAACTCAAACGGGTGCAGATTGACCCAGGTGCTATGGATGATCGTGAGATGTTGGAAGATCTGATCGGGATAGCTTATACAGAAGCATTCAAACAAGTAGAAGCAGCGAGTGCCCAGCTGATGTCTGGTGCAACAGCGGGTATGCCAATGCCCTCTGGCTTTAAGCTGCCTTTCTAAATTTATCTAAGTTAGTTATCCGATGGCACGTCATGAAGCACCTCAAGATGCCCTTGGCCGTTTGATCGAGGCATTGCGAGTATTGCCTGGAGTAGGCCCCAGGTCTGCTCAGCGCATGGCGTTTTATTTATTGCAGCATGATCGCAATGGAGCTGCCGAACTTGCTCAATCACTAGGCGAAGCAGTAGAAACGGTTGGTCACTGTGCGCGTTGCAATACTTTCTCGAAAACACAGATCTGTAGCACCTGCTCTGATGAGCATCGTGACCCATCTTTGCTGTGTATTGTAGAAACCCCTGCTGATCAAGTGATGGTGGAGCAGACCCTGAGCTTCAGAGGCAATTACTTTGTCCTCATGGGACGCCTTTCACCACTTGATGGCATGGGTCCAAATGAAGTCGGCTTTGATCGTTTGCTCATTCGTATTGAAACCCCAGATACTGGTGTACCAATTCGGGAAGTAGTACTTGCAACCAATTTCACTAGTGAAGGTGAGGCTACTGCTCACTACATAGGTGAAGTCCTCAAAGCCAAAGGTATCAAGGTCACCCGCATTGCTCACGGTATTCCCGTGGGTGGTGAGCTAGAGTATGTCGATGCGGGTACATTGGCTCGCGCCTTAATGGATCGCCGTTAATCTTTCTGACTTTCCTCTGAGTTGTTTTCAGGGTATACGCATAGCCTTATCTGGCAGTGATTTTTCTTGCCCCTGTCATCTAGACGACATAAAGACTAGATAAATTACTCTTTATTGGGGATAATTTTGTCTGCGCCACCCTTGGGCTTCAATCCCAAGCTGTGTTTGCTTAGTTTTCTTCATCGGCATGTTGTCAATGCATCATGCTGACAACCTCATTAGAAATTGAGAATGACCCGCAAGATTTATTTACTCCTCCTGCTTGGTATTCTTTGCACATTCTTTGGTACTTCTGCCTGTGCGCAGAGGGCAGGATCCGGCGCGGATCAAATTGCCAGTCAATATTCACGGCCAAATTACCTATATTCATCAGCGATACAACAATTTCACCTCTAGCTATTCTGGTGAAAATAGTTTGTCTGCTTTGAAGTCCATGAGTTATGCCTGGTCAGGCACTTTGTTCTTTGGTGCACGCTTAGCGCCGCATACTGATATTTCTTTCAATCCTGAAGTAGTATCTGGCGTTCCGTTTTCTGATCTTGTCGGCCTTGGTGGATTTACTAACGGTGAGGCCACTAAAGCTGCGGGACTCAACGCAAAGTTCTATTCTGTAAGAGCATTTTTGCGCCAAACTTTTAATCAGGAAGGCGATAAAGTTGTTATTGAAAACGACGCCAATCAAATTACCCAAACGGTGCGCAGTAATCGCGTCGTCATTACTGCTGGACAGTTTTCTACATTGGATATAATTGAAGTAGAGCGTCAGCATCAGATTGCCGATTTGCCTGGCAAGGTGAGTGTGCTCGCTTATCATAAGCGGATGAGCTTGTACAGAGACGATGTCTTTTACTGAGGCAGATAATTCTATCTCAGAAGGTATGGGCATGAATGGCACAAGCTGGAGTTGTCCAAATGACACGCTTGGACTTGCGATGATGCAAAACGGCTTATCGAGTTATCGCAGAAATTATTTGCAAGCAGGTGGTGTGTCTTACTTTATTGGTGACTATGCAGGTCCTCACCAAACCATTTCGTATCGCCCTGAGCGTATTGGTGAGATCCAATACAACGCCCTGATTGTCAAGAATGTACTGGCTGGCTTGAATTTTCAGCACATTAATAATCCTGCTTACAACTCTGCCCGTGGCCCTGTAAATATCGTTTCATTTAGGGTGCATGCTGAGTTTTAACGGCTTTACTGAAGTCAGTCCTACTTAAAATCTTTATAATCAATGACTTAGATAATCCAAATGCTCAGGTCTTTCATTTTTGTCCCCTATAATCTGTAAAATCACCAGAAGTGGGCATGGATTTGATTTAAATCTGTAGCTGGGGCTATAAAAAACAGCTTTTTAGATTTTGGGGTGATCGCATTTGTTAATTCTTGGCGAAGATAAATCGGGTGTAGCAAAACTATTGATGAGTATTGCTCCGTTATGAACTCAAGATGAATAATCCGCAGCTCTCTTCACTGCGTGAGTCCTACTTATCTGCCAAGACAATAGTGCCGCAAATTAATGCACCGGCTAATCCACAAGTTGGATTAGCGTGGTCTGGTATGCTAGTGCACTGGCCATTTGCTTTGGGTGGTGCTAACGCGCCGTCTCAGCAATATTCTGGTGGTATTTGTAGTAATAACTCGATTTCAGTAGCGCAACCTTTTCAGTTTCCAGGTACGAAAAGTCTGGTAGTCGATATTGCGGATACCAATGCCGAGGCCTTATTGTCTCGTGAAAAATTAGTATTGCGCGGTGATGTACGTCGTGCCATGACGGCTGTTCCTACATTCATCGAGCTAGAGGAGTACGCTGAAAATAGTTATCCCTCTTTGAAAAGCTCTGCCTTGCAACTCGATGCTGCAGGCAAAGGGGTTGATCTAGCGAAGAAAGCCTACTTACCAGATTTCCAAGTCATTGGATCTTCCTACACACTACGGGGCCCATTCTCTGCTAACAACGGTGCACTCTTTTATCAATTTGAGTTAGACCTCATTATTCCTTTGTATTTTTTCGCTAAGGAAAAATATGGGGTAGAGCAGGCGCAACGTAACCAAGCCGCAGCAGAGGTGGGATATATTTCTATATCGTCAACAAATCGTATTGGCTGTCAATACTGCCTATGCAACTTATGAGCAGGCTATACGGCTCAGGCCCAGTTTTTAAAAGATCGCCAAGTGCCCCACAAGCCGATGCAGCGTATAAGATAGGCTTGACACAGTATTCAAATAATGGCCAGGGCTTTAATGACTTATTGACTGCGCAAACACAATTGCGTAACTTGGAAGTTGCTTTGGCTCAGGCAGAGAGCAAGTTATTACAGGCACAAGCCGTATTGCTCGTATCCGCTGGTAAAGAGCCTTTTTAAGGAGTGGTTTTGAAAGACAAATTGCATTCGTTTCTAAAGCGTGTTTCAGAAAAGACGCAGCCAATTTTGGACAAGGGCGCCCATCATGGTGCGCAACATGCTAAAGCAGCAGCTGCTGGCCTAGCAGGGTTGTATTGGAATCTCTCTCCACAAAACCGCTATCGCATTCGTCTAGCTGTTTTTGCGTTTGCTTTTGCTATTTTGTCTTTGGGTATTGTTGTAGGGTGCGTGACCAATGTCAATCGTGCAGTCAAGATTGAGGCATCCGACAAAGCGCTCAAAGTTGAAAGTAGCGGTATCTTGGAGTTAAATCTACCTGGGGTGACGCTCAATCCTGCGATTTATGTATTTCAGTCGGCTGAAAAAGTACAAGTGCCAGTTAATATCAAAGTACCTGGTCGTTTGGCATTTAATGCAGAAAAATCTAAAGTGTGATCAGTGCGCGCCCGGCCGAGTAGCACGAATCTATGCATTTGACGGCGCGCAGGTAGAAATTGGTTCGCCCATCGTTGAGATGGGCAGTCCTGAATTTTTGTCTGCGCAGCAAGAATATTTGCTGTCTTCTAAAGCAGCTAAGGTTCTTGAGTCCAATAAATCGATGGGGGATTTATTGGGTGATGCTCGCATTCCTCAGCAAGTTGCGGTAAATCGGATGCGTAACCTCGGTGCTGGTGATATTAAGAATATAGAGATTACCGACAAGACCGCTAGCAATTTAATTATGCGCTCCCCTTTGAGGGGCGTGGTTGTTAAGCGGGGTATCGAGCCAGGTGCTGTGGTGAACGCATGATTAAGAAAGCATCAATACATGAGTGATCGTCAACTCCATATCTTGGTCTCCAATGATGATGGCTATTTAGCTCCTGGTCTTCTGGCATTAGTGAACGCGGTGCGTCCATTGGGTCGCATCACTGTAATAGCACCAGAGCAAAATCATAGTGGTGCTTCTAATTCGTTAACTCTCTCCAGGCCGCTCTCGATTCATCGGGTTGCTGATGGAGAGCGCGATGGTTTTTTCTTTATTAATGGCACGCCAACCGATTGTGTTCACGTAGCAATGACGGGTTTCTTGGATGAGAAGCCTGATCTCGTGATCTCTGGAATGAATCAGGGTGAGAACATGGGTGAGGATACTCTGTACTCGGGTACAGTGGCTGCTGCGGTTGAGGGGGTAATGTTTGGCGTGCCAGGTATCGCATTCTCGCAAATTGATCGTGGTTGGAAGCGAATCGAAAATGCAGCCAAAGCCGCCCATGATGTAGTGGCGCAAATGTTGGTTTCCGCTTTAGTTCGTGGCGATGGAACTGCTACTCTACTCAACGTTAATATTCCGAATCGTCCTTATGCAGATCTGTATCGTTGGCGCGTGACTCGTCTGGGTAATCGCCATCATTCTCAACCTGTTGTTGAGCAAGATAGCCCACGTGGTGAGAAAATTTATTGGATTGGCGCAGCAGGCGATGTGAAAGAGGGCTCTGAAGGTACTGACTTTCATGCGATTGCCGAAGGTTGTATTTCTATTACGCCAATGCAATTAGATTTAACACACCATGCGCGTTTAGCAGCAATGCGCGGTAATGGGTGGGACCGCGGTTGAGAAGCTACCGACAGAGCGCTTTGCTGCCTATCGAAAGGCTCTAGCTGCCAAGGTGCATGCTAGCCGGTGTCACGCATGGTAAAACTTTAGAGGCAATTGCGACTGTGCCGCGCCATGCTTTTATGGATGCGGGTTTGCATGTGCAAGCTTATGAAGATACAGCGCTTCCAATTGGTCATGAGCAGACGATTTCTAAGCCATCAGTGGTTGATCGTATGATTGAGTTGTTACATAAACCGAAACACAAGCTTGGCAAGGTATTAGAGATTGGCACTGGTTGTGGTTATCAAGCGGCAGTGCTTAGTTTGCTGGCAGACGAAGTGTATTCGATTGAGCGGATTCGTCCACTTCATAACATGGCTAGAGCAAAGCTTCGCCCCTTTCGGGTTAATAATCTGCGCTTGATTTATGGCGACAGGATTTTGGGCCTACCTCAAGCAGCGCCTTTTGATGACATTATTCTGGCCGCTGCCGGATTAGGTATTCCAGATGCTTTATTGGATCAGTTATCGATTGGCGGTCGTCTGGTCGCTCCAGTTGCTAAAAATGACAAAGAGTAGCAATTGATGAGGGTCGAGAAGACGAGCTCCCAGCGCTATTAAAGGACCGTACTAGACGGGGTCTTTTTTGTCCCCTTACAATCAGGGGTAGTATGAGATTTAAGATGAATTCATTAATTCAGAACCCAAATTGATGCCACGTACATTATTTACACCCTTCCTGATTGCAATACTGACTGCGTCTTTGACCTTGGTAGTGGGTTGTTCTACACCACGCACTAAACCAGCAAGTGTGACAGATCGCACTACTAGTAGCAGCGTTGAATCAACACCGCCTGGTTATTACCGAGTGAAAAAAGGTGACACATTAGCGCGTATTGCATTGGATAACGGTCAAGCACCACGTGATGTGATTCAGCGGAACAAAGCAGCTAACCCGAGTTTTAACCCAAATATTATTGAAGTAGGTGACTTAATCATTATTAGAGCGCCTAGTGGATCCAAGTCAGCGCGAGTTGCCGAGAAAAAACCAGCTGCGGATAAGACGGATGCAACCACTGCTGAGCTAGCAAAAAAGCCAGAAGTTGTCGCTGAA
Organism: Polynucleobacter necessarius; assembly: GCF_900095185.1. Taxonomy (NCBI): domain Bacteria; kingdom Pseudomonadati; phylum Pseudomonadota; class Betaproteobacteria; order Burkholderiales; family Burkholderiaceae; genus Polynucleobacter; species Polynucleobacter necessarius. The sequence goes on from NZ_LT606948.1 coordinate 1,258,046, forward strand.
CCAGGCATTCGTTTATCTTGGCCCGCTAATGGCAAGGCCATCGCTGAATTTAGTGAAACCAATAAAGGTATTGATATTGGCGGTAAGGTTGGAGAGCCCATCCTGGCTGCCTCTGACGGTAAGGTTGTCTATGCTGGCAATAGCTTGCGTGGCTACGGTAATCTCGTGATTGTGAAGCATGACCATACCTATCTCACGGCCTATGCTCACAATAGTAAGCTCTTAGTAAAAGAGGGTGATGCCGTGCGTAAAGGCCAACGGATTGCAGAAATGGGTGATACCGATGCTAATGCAATTAAGCTGCACTTCGAGCTTCGTGTAAACGGTAAGCCAGTCAATCCAACACCGTATTTGCAGTAGTGTTGCAGTAAGTCAGTATGGCAACAGTACTCGTATTTGATATCGAAACGATTCCAGATGTTGTGGGGCTGCGCCGTCTAGAAGATTATCCCGATTTTCCATGAGTGACTCGGGAGGACCAAGGACGGCTTGCCCCAAATCAAAGTAGGCACGCGAACCCCCCAGATGAAGAGAAGGTTTTAATACAAGCCTTTTTTGATCTGATTAAAAAATCTACTCCAGGCTCCGCGTTATTGGGAGATGGGTGAGAGCCAAGAATCTGATAGCCGAGAATTTAAATGGAATCACTACATCAATCGCTATCATATGCGTCATCTCGATATGATGGATTTATGAGCCAAATTTAATACACCATGGGATGATTAAAAAAGCACAGTATTAATTGGCTTTCATGAAGGTAAAAGTGGTTATGTCGCTGATATGCTCGCCTGCGAAATCCTACCTAAGCATGTCTCAGATTTATTGCCCGAGATGCGCAAATTAGTAATGGGTTTATCGATTGTTGATCGCATGCCGCAAATATCTACAGCCTCTGACTACTCAGGACGAGCGCCTCTTGCGCGCGTTTGCAGATCACAGCATCAAGTCTGGATCTGGTTGCAGTCCAATGGAATCGAGACCGTAGCACCGTTTTATCCAGAGACCGGAAAGCTTTTCTACCGTCTGCCTGAGTTTGAAAGTCAGATGCCATTCAAGCCAACCGATTTCACTCAAGTCAACCATATGATGAACCGTGCATTGGTCAGTAGAGCGATTCGATTGCTGGAGGTTAACCCAGCAGATCACGTGCTCGATTTGTTTTGTGGGATTGGTAACTTCACCTTACCACTTGCCAGAAAAGCAAAGCAGGTTTTAGGTATAGAGGGCTTGGCTAGTTTGACTGCTAGGGCAAAAGACAACGCTGAACATAATGACCTAGTAAATAAAGTGAGTTTTATGCAAAGCGATTTGTTTAAAGCAATACCAGAGACAGTCGCATCCTGGGGAAAAGCAGACTGTTGGTTCATGGATCCTCCACGAGACGGTGCGATGGCAATTTGTCAGGCGCTTGCAGAGTTGCACTGGCAACACAGTAAATTACTACCGCAAGCGCATCGTTTATGTTTCCTGTAATCCAAAGACCTTGGCAAGAGACGTGGAGATCCTTTGTCATCAGGCAGGTTATCGACTGAGTAGCGCCGGAATAATTCATATGTTCCCGCACACTTCCCACGTTGCGTCTATGTCGGTATTTGACCGCGTATAAATCTCATAAACATCTGAAATAAATCGGTTTTCTAGCAAATTCTGCACAGGATGAGTGCGGTAAGTCTATTTAAGGTGCGTAGCTCATTCGCAATCATCTTCATGGAGAGTAGATTGAAAGTGTGCAGCCAACCAGCTTTGCACTTTAGAAGTGATGCTCAACAATTTGTTATTTGCTCTTGGGGGTACATCATGAAAGTCTCAGATAATTTTGCAATTCTCTTAATTTTGTTGGCACTCTCTTACGCTGTGAGTATGTTTGTGGCAGTTTAATCTGCAGTAGGTATTTAATTCATCAGTGCTAAAGAAAAAGGCGCCCGCAGGCGCCCCTTGAGTCACTATCACACTTGTTAGTGTGATCAATCTTTCTTAATCTCTATTACCACCAACAATGCCTAACAAAGCGAGCAAGTTAGCAAAGACATTATACACATCCAAGTAGATAGCTAATGTAGCCATGATGTAGTTTGTCTCGCCACCATTGAGCACACGCTGAACGTCAACCAGGATGAAGGCAGAGAAGATTGCGATTGCTAATACCATCACAGTCAACATCAAAGCAGGCAATTGCAACCAGATGTTAGCGAATGAGGCAACAATCAAGAGCAACACACCTACCATTAACCACTTACCCATACCCGAAAAGTCGCTTTTGCTCACGCTTGCAATTGTTGCCATGGTGGCGAAGATTGCAGCTGTACCGCCAAAAGACAACATGATTAGGGTGGCGCCATTGCTGTAGCTATTTAAGGTAAAGCCCACTAAACGGGACATCATGATGCCCATGAAGAATGTAAAGCATAGAAGCAGCAGAACGCCTATGCCAGTATCTTTATTCTTTTCAATTGCCCAGAAGAAACCAAAGGCAACTGCCATGAACACAATAAAGCCAATAAATGGGCTGCCAGCGAAAAAGTCCAGACCCATTGCTACGCCAAGCCAGGCGCCAATGACAGTCGGAACCATCGATAGCGCTAATAAAGCATAGGTATTGCGCAGTACGCGGTTGCGTATCTGGACGGTACTAGTTGAGCCGGTTTGGCCAAAGCCGTAAGAGTTCAGATCACTCATATTGACTCCTTTTTTTCATAGTTATTACATGAGCCCATGAAGGACTGTTGACAGTAATTATAGACAAAATGCCCAAATTTCAAGCCCCCCTATAAAAGACCTACAAATTAAGAGCTTATACCCTGTAAATTCCAGGGCTTAGCCCTACGAGCATATGGGTAAATACGGTCAGGCAATGTATAATTTGGGGGTCGCTGGGGTGCAAAGGCCTATTTGGCTCTTCTACTTGGCAAATATCTTTGAAATCACTACTGGAGTCTTGCATGGCAATTGAACGGACCCTTTCTATTATCAAACCTGATGCTGTCGCTAAAAACGTCATCGGCAAAATCTATGACCGTTTTGAATCAGCTGGTTTGAAGATCGTTGCTTCCAAAATGGCGTATTTGTCACAATCTGAAGCAGAGCAGTTCTATACCGTTCACAAAGATCGTCCTTTCTTTAAAGATTTGGTGAATTTCATGATCTCTGGTCCTGTAATGATTCAAGTGCTGCAAGGCGAAGGCGCAATTGCGAAGAATCGTGACTTAATGGGTGCTACTGATCCTAAGAAAGCAGATAAAGGCACTATTCGTTCTGTCTTTGCAGACAGCATTGATGCGAACGCAGTTCATGGTTCTGATGCTCCAGAAACTGCTGCTGTGGAAGTGGCATTTTTCTTCCCAGGTATGAATGTTTTTAATCGTTAGTCAACGATTAAAAACAGACAACCTATTGAAATATATAGGTAGGCGCATTGACCTCTCCGCGCGTAAATCTCTTAGATTTTGACGCCGACCAAATGGCGGCGTATGTCGCGAGGTTGAATGAAAAGCCCTTTAGGGCAAAACAATTCATGCAGTGGATACACCAACGCGGTGTAGCTGATATCAATGACATGAGTGATTTGGCAAAAAGCTTTCGAGCCACTTTGCTAGATAAAGCAGAAGTATTTTCTCTTCCTGTTATCAAAGATGAACAGGCCGCAGATGGTACTCGTAAGTGGTTGCTGGACGTGGGCGCTGGTAATGCGGTGGAGTCCGTCTTTATTCCTGAGGATAACCGTGGCACTTTGTGCATTTCATCCCAGGCAGGCTGTGCGGTCAATTGCCGTTTTTGCTCTACTGGACATCAAGGCTTTTCGCGCAACCTCACTTCCGGTGAAATCATCGGGCAGCTTTGGTTTGCAGAGCATCTATTGCGTAATGATCCTGAGGCGATTCGGAGAATTGAAAAGTTCCCCGCTCCTGGTTGGAAGCATACAGGTCGTGTAATTTCGAATGTAGTGATGATGGGCATGGGTGAGCCACTGCTCAACTATGACAATGTGGTTTCAGCATTACGATTGATGCTTGATGATCGTGCTTATGGCTTATCACGTCGTCGTGTAACGGTGTCTACATCGGGTGTCGTGCCAATTATTGATCGGCTTGCGCAAGATTGCCCAGTAGCATTAGCGGTTTCTTTGCATGCGCCAAATGACGCATTGCGTGATCAATTGGTGCCACTCAATCAAAAATATCCGCTACGCGAGTTGCTAGATGCGTGTGAGCGTTATTTGCCGTTTGCTCCCAGAGATTTTTTAACTTTTGAATACTGCATGCTTGACGGTGTAAATGATTCAGATATTCAGGCAAAAGAACTGGTTCATTTACTGAAAAACATTAAGTGCAAGATTAATTTAATTCCATTTAATTCTTTCCCGGAGTCAGGGCTGAAGTGTTCACCAGCTCAGTATGTTAAGGCCTTTGCAAGCATTTTGTTGGATGCCGGTATGGTAGCAACTGTACGTAAGACCCGAGGCGACGATATAACTGCTGCTTGTGGTCAATTAGCAGGAGACGTAGTGGATCGCACAAAAGTACGCGAGCGTGCTGTGCACAAAGCTGAAATTGAAGTTGCTGAAGTGGAGTCCAGCAATGAGGCTGATGCGCACCCTATCGAATGACTCAAAAAATTAAATTAATTACTAGCTTATTGCCACCCAATTCCTATGAGCTCTCATCATTCATTGCCACCATTACCGCTAGGACCTAGTCCAAAGCGTGCAACTCGTCAAGCAACGATTGCTTGGAAGACCAACATCATTACCGTAGGTGGTGATGCGCCCGTGCGCGTGCAATCGATGACGAATACTGACACAGCAGATGCTGTGGGAACTGCAATTCAAGTAAAAGAATTGGCTCGCGCAGGATCAGAGATGGTTCGCATTACCGTAAATACCCCAGAAGCTGCCGCGGCAGTCCCCTATATTCGTGAACAGCTAGACAAGATGGATGTCTTGGTGCCATTGATTGGCGATTTCCATTACAACGGCCATACTTTATTAAATGATTTTCCGGAGTGCGCCAAAGCACTCTCGAAGTATCGTATTAATCCAGGTAATGTCGGGAAGGGCGCCAAGCGCGATCCGCAGTTTACTCAGATGATTGAAGCGGCATGTAAGTACGAAAAGCCAATTCGCATTGGCGTGAATTGGGGGAGCTTTGATCAAGATCTTCTCGCATCGCTTATGGATGCCAACGCTGCATTAGCAGTTCCGAAAACGGCGCAAGAAGTCATGATTGAGGCATTAATTCAGTCAGCTTTGCAGTCTGCAGAAAAAGCGGTTGAGTTGAGTATGAATCCCAATCAAATTTTGCTTTCTTGCAAAGTGAGCAATGTCCAAGATTTAGTGGCGGTCTATCGCGACCTCGCACGTCGTTCAGACTATCCCTTGCACTTAGGTTTAACGGAAGCAGGCATGGGTAGCAAAGGGATGGTTTCCTCAACCGCAGCGATGGGCATTTTGCTGCAAGAGGGTATTGGCGATACGATTCGCGTTTCACTTACGCCTGATCCCGGCGCACCCCGTGAAAACGAAGTGATTGTTGCCCAAGAAATATTACAAACCATGGGCTTGCGTAATTTCACACCAATGGTAATTGCTTGCCCTGGTTGCGGTAGAACAACTAGCACCACTTTCCAAGAATTGGCTGCTGACATCCAGTCTTATTTACGTCAGCAAATGCCCGTATGGAAGAAAACCCATCCAGATGTTGCGAATATGAACGTCGCCATTATGGGCTGTATCGTCAATGGTCCTGGTGAGAGCAAACATGCCAATATCGGCATTTCATTGCCGGGAACAGGCGAGAGCCCTGCAGCACCGGTGTTTGTGGATGGCGTTAAAGTCAAAACTCTGCGTGGTGAGAAAATTGCCGAAGAGTTTCAGGTCATTGTGGATGAGTATGTAAAGCAAAACTATGCACCCAAGGCTTAAGAGATCTAGCAAGCTCACAGATAAAAAATCAACAAAACATTGATACCACAATAATAAAAATGACCGATCAAAGCCAAGACCAAAAATCACAAGCTCAGGCTCAGAAGATCCAAAAGATTAATGGCGTGCGCGGTATGAATGATTTATTGCCAGCGGATGCTGCACAATGGGCGCATTTGGAGTATGCCTTACGTGATTTAACCCGTGCTTATGGCTATGAGTTTTTGAGAACGCCAATTGTCGAAGCCACTGCAGTATTCCAGCGGGGTATTGGTGAGGTTACTGATATTGTTGAAAAGGAGATGTATTCTTTTGAAGATCGCTTGAATGGCGAGCAATTGACCTTGCGCCCTGAGGGTACTGCTGCTTTAGTGCGTTCCGTAATTGAAAACAACTTACTTTATGAAGGTCCAAAGCGCCTGTGGTATACCGGCCCCATGTTTCGTCACGAACGTCCTCAGCGTGGACGCTATCGCCAGTTCCACCAGTTTGGGATTGAGGCACTTGGCTTTGCTGGTCCTGACATTGATGCAGAGATTATTTTGATGGGTCAGCGCTTGTGGGATGAGTTGGGTTTGAAGGGCGTGTGCTTAGAAATCAATTCTCTCGGGCAAGCGCCCGAGCGAGCAGAGCACCGCGTGGCACTCGTCACATACTTCGAAAAGAATAAACAGCAGTTAGATGAAGATTCGCAACGACGTTTGTTGACTAATCCATTGCGTATCTTGGATTCTAAAAACCCAGAGATGCAAGTCTTGATAGAAGATGCCCCAAAGCTCTTGGATTTTTTAGGTGAAGAATCGCTCAGGCATTTCAATGCAGTGCAGGATTTACTCAAGGCAAATAACATCTCCTGCAAGATCAATCCTCGGTTAGTTCGAGGCTTGGATTACTACAACCTCACAGTATTTGAATGGGTGACCGATGAGTTGGGTGCGCAGGGTACGATTGCAGGCGGTGGTCGCTACGATCCGTTGATCGAGCGCATGGGCGGAAAACCGGCGCCTGCTTGCGGTTGGGCAATGGGGATGGAGCGTGTCCTTGAATTGATGAAGGTTTCTGGATCTTTACCAGAGGCACAGGCTCAATGCGATATCTTTGTTTTGCACCAAGGTGGCGAGACTGTGATAACTGCCATGATCATTGCAGAGCGCTTACGAAGCGCTGGTATTGATACCATTCTGTTCTGCCCACCAGATGGGCAGGCGGCTAGTTTTAAGTCTCAAATGAAGAAGGCTGATAGCAGTGGCGCCGCCTTTGCGGTCATTATTGGCCCTGATGAGTTGGTCAAGAATGAGGCCCAACTGAAAGACCTACGTGGTACTGGCGAGCAACAGTCTATTCCGTTAGATGATGTCTTGGGGACGGCAATTGACGCTCTTGTGGGCGCTAACGAATAGAATGAAGCCAATACCTACAAATTACCGTGAATTTCTCTTAATGAATTTGGATTGACATGCCTTTAGATTTAGAAGAACAAGAACAATTAGACCAATTCAAAGCGTTTTGGCAAAAATACCGCAACCTGATTACTAGTGTCATCACGGTCGTATTGTTTGCTTACACTGTCTACAGTGGATATCAATGGTGGCGTAATAGTCAGGCGCTTGAGGCTTTCAAACTTTATGAAACGATGGTGGGGGCAATTGCTAAAGGCGATAAAGATCAAATCTTGCGTGCAGCAGATGATTTACAAAAGGATTTTGGTCGTACCCCTTACGCAGCAATGTCCAGTTTAATTGCTGCACGTATTGTATCGGACGCTGGCGATAGCGCTAAGGCTTTGGATTATTTGCGTTGGGCTGCCAAAAATGCATCGAATGATGGTTATCTCGCTTTAGCAAAATTGCGTTTAGTTACTCAGCTAATTGAGCAGGGCGGTGAAAAAGATTTTGCAGAGGCTGATCAAATTTTGAACCAGAAGCCGATTATTGGTTTTGAATCATTATGGCTCGAGCGTCGTGGTGATTGGTATTTGGCGCAGAAAAAGAATGAACAGGCAAAACAAAGTTATCAAGAAGCTTGGAAAAAATTAGATCAAGCCCAAGAAGTTCCAGAAGAGGCACGTGGCCTCTTAAAGGTGAAGCTTGATGCGGTTGGAGGAGTTACTTAGTGATGACGAATAATATGAGAGGCTTGCCAGAACGCATCGGAGTAGCGTTGGTATTGGGTTCATTGGTGCTTGCTTTGATGGCTTGTTCTGGAAGCGCGAGAGTGAGAAAGCCTGCAGAGTTAGTGCCCGTGACGAATCAGTTTGATTTGCAGCCAGTCTGGGCAACTAGCATTGGCTCATCCGAAACTTTTAACTTTCATCCGGTTGTTGCTGGTGATGCAGTCTATGTTGCTTCTCATCGTGGAAATTTGGCCAAGATTGATTTGGCATCAGGTAATAAAGTTTGGGAAGTATCCGTACCAGAGCGCTTATCCGTTGGTCCAGGTTCTGATGGTCGCACAACTGTCGCCGTTACAACTAAAGGTACTGTGTATGTCTATGACGATACCGGCAAACCGATATGGAATTTTAAGGTTGGCAGCGAAGTGTTGAGTGAGCCATTAGTGGCTGGGGGTGTAGTAATTGTCCGTGCCCTCGATAACCGTTTTATTGGCTTGGACGCGCAAACCGGTGCACGTAAGTGGACTTATCAGCGCCAGCCATCTGCCTTGGCATTAAGAGTGGGCTATGGAATGTTAGCTATTGGTAATGAGGCCATTGTTACTGGTTTTGCAGGTGGTCGCTTTGGCATGATTGCGGTTGCCAATGGGGGTTTAGTTTGGGAGACCACAGTTTCTTTTCCTAAGGGCTTCTCAGAGATCGAACGTTTGAATGATGTCACTGCAAAACCAAGTATGGAAGGTGAAATTATTTGCGCAGTTTCTTATCAGGGCCGCATCGGTTGTGGTCAGGCGCGCACAGGCAATCTCCTGTGGTTCAAAGATTACTCGAGTTACACTGGCACCTCGCAAAATTCTGACATGGTCTTTTCGGCTAATGACAAATCCTATGTCACGGCTTTTGCAACTAAAGATGGCACACAGGTTTGGGAAAACACAAAGCTGACTTTCCGTGATGTAGGCGAATCCCTTGCGGTTGGAAGGGTGCTCCTCATGGGCGATGCTCAGGGTTATATTCACGCATTTTCACAGGCGAATGGCGAGATGGTTGCGCGTATTCGTCACGACAGTAGTCCAATCTCGGCCGCTCCCATAGCGGTAGGTGGCCTCATCTTGGTTCAATCTCAAGGTGGAAAAATAGCGGCGTACAGTCCAAAATGAATCCAGTCATCACTATCGTTGGTCGTCCTAATGTCGGTAAGTCGACCCTCTTTAATCATTTAACGCGATCACGCGATGCATTGGTGGCAGACTTTTCTGGTTTAACCCGAGATCGTCACTATGGCAAAGGACGTAGTGGCGATCGTCCGTTTATTTGTGTAGATACTGGTGGTTTTGAACCTGTTGCCAAAACCGGGATTGTTGCTGAAATAGCAAAGCAGACTAAGCAGGCTGTTGCTGAATCTGACATTGTGATTTTCTTAGTCGATGGCCGCTTAGGAATGGCGCCACAAGATCGTGTGATTGCTGACTTTTTGCGCAAGACTGGCAGACCCGTTCTTTTGGCAGTGAATAAGACTGAAGGGATGCAAGCCGGTGTTGTTACGGCTGACTTCCATGAACTAGGTTTGGGTGAGCCTTTCCCAATCTCTTCTGCTCACGGCGATGGAGTGCGTAGTCTGATTGACGATGTTTTGGATTCTCTTGGTATTGCAGAGCCTGATGAGGAAGCATTAGCGAATGATCCAAATCGTCCCATGAAGATTGCAGTTGTGGGTCGTCCTAACGTGGGTAAATCAACATTGATCAATAAATTGATTGGTGAGGAGCGAGTGATTGCATTTGATATGCCCGGCACTACACGCGATGCAATTGAAGTCCCTTTTGAACGAAAGGGTAAACCTTATATCTTGGTCGATACTGCAGGTTTGCGTCGTCGTGGCAAGGTATTTGAAGCCATTGAAAAGTTCTCAGTTGTTAAAACATTACAAGCGATTGCAGATTGCAACGTTGTGATTTTGATGTTGGATGCTCAGCAAGATATTTCTGAGCAAGACGCCCATATCGCTGGATTTATTGTCGAAGCTGGTCGCGCATTGGTAGTGGCGGTAAATAAGTGGGATGGGATTGATGCCTACGTTAAAGAGCGTGCTCGCCTAGAGATCGCACAAAAATTGCGCTTCTTGGACTTTGCTAACGTACATCCGATCTCTGCCAAAAAAGGTACTGGACTCAAAGATCTATTTAAGGATATTGATGCTGCCTACGCCGCAGCGATGGCTAAACTTCCAACTCCGCGTTTAACCCGTATTTTGCAAGAAGCGATCGAGTATCAACAGCCTAAACGGGTTGGCATGGGACGTCCAAAATTACGTTATGCCCACCAAGGGGGTATGAATCCTCCAATTGTGGTGATTCATGGCACATCCTTAAGTGGGGTGACCGATAGCTACAAACGATATTTGGAAGGGCGTTTTAGGGATGTCTTCAAACTCCGTGGTACCCCTTTGCGGATTCAGATGAATACCGCCAAAAACCCTTACGTATATGCCGATAAGGGCAAAAAACGCTAATTTGGGCTAAGGTTTCGTGCTGAGGCAAAGTTGCGCTTGATTTTTTTGAAAATCAGCTCAACATAACAAGTTTAGTTAGTGCTTTATTGGTTGAAATACGGTGAGTATTTTGTAGTGATGGTTGAAATTTAATTAAAAAAGCAAGACTCCCAAAAAAGTAGTTGTCAAAAGATAAATAAGGGGCAGTATGCATAACAACAAAATTCAATTACTTCAGGACCCATTTCTCAATGCCTTGCGCAAAGAGCATGTTCCTGTCTCGATCTATCTCGTCAATGGTATTAAGTTGCAAGGCAATATTGAATCATTTGATCAATATGTTGTCCTTTTGCGTAATACCGTGACCCAGATGGTTTACAAGCATGCGATCTCAACGATTGTTCCTGCGCGTGCGATCGATTTCCGTTTAGAAGAAGCCAGCTCTGTATAGCACTGGTGTAGATGCTGCTCGCGCCGTTCTTGTTGGGGTAGATACAGGACGCGAGGATTTTGCAGACAGTATGGCTGAGCTCAGTCTTCTGAGCTGATAGTGCCGGCTCCATACCTGTGGCTAGTGTGATTGCCCGTAAGGGTAGAACTAACCCCGCTTTATTTATCGGTTCTGGCAAAGCGAATGAGCTCAAGTGGGTAATGGAGGAGCAAGGCGCGGAACTTGCGATCTTTAATCATCCACTTCTTTCTCCAACACAACAACGCAATTTGGAGCGTCATATGGGTTTGATTTTGGATATCTTTAGTCAACGCGCACAAAGTCACATTGATAAGACGCAAGTTGAGCTTGCGCAAGTGCGTTATCGCATGTCTCGTTTGGTAAGAGCTTGGAGTCACTTAGAGCGGCAACGAGGTGGCATTGGTGTGCATGGCGGACCTGGGTAAAACGCAGATGGAACAACTGGAGCGCCGGATGTTAGCTACTAAAGCCAAGCGTCTCGAAAATGAGCTGGAAAAGGTGCAGCGTCAGTAAAGAACCCAAAGAAGAGCCCGTAACCGTAAAGATGTATTTTCTGTTTCATTGGTGGGTTCCACCAATGCCGGCAAGTCGACTTTATTTAATACCCTTACAAAAGCAGGGACATATGCTGCAGACCAGCTATTTGCTACTTTGGATACCACCTCCAGAAAAGTTCATTTGCATGGGGTGGGATCAATAGTAGTCTCAGATACGGTAGGCTTTATTAGGGAATTACCACACCAATTGGTGGAGGCTTTTAGGGCCACTTTGGATGAAACCATCCAGCTGACCTGATTGTGCATGTGATTGACGTCTGTAGCCCCGTTGCTAAAGAGCAAAAGGCTGAGGTAGAGGCTGTTTTGGCAGAAATTGGGTCTGACGACAGCCCTCGCGCGGATTGAGGTCATGAACAAAATTGACCAGACGCCCAAAACCTTTAGCCATGGAGCCATTTTAGAGCGAGATGGGCAGGGTATGCCAAGTCAGATTTTTTCCTCTCGGCCAAGACGGACTTAGGCCTTGATTTGCTCCGTTCGGCCCTCGCTGAATGCGCTCAAATGACTGATAGAATAAGGGTCGAGCACAACCGAGCCAAGAAGTAATCGGCCCCGGATGAGTTTTTAGAGCCTTTGCCTGAACGACCAGAATCTTCTAAATTTAATCTGATTTCCAACCGAAGCTATTTTTCTAATGATGCGTAAATTTCTAGAGCTGTTTTCGGTCAATGATCCCGGTTGGGGCAATAGCCACAACTCCGGTGGATCAAAAGACGCTAAGGATGGGCAGGGAAGTGATCAAGCCCCAAAAGGTGAGCCTGATATTAATAAGCCAACAGATGTTCAGTCAGGCAACTCTCCTAAAGGTCAGCCACAGAAGACAGATGGCCCTCCAGATTTAGATGAGCTATGGCGCGACTTCAATGACAGAATTGCGGGCATATTTGGTGGCAAGAAAAAACCTGGCGGCATGAGTGGATCTATTAGTAGGCCTGCTAATAAACCCAATAGCACTGATATTCCCTCGCCTTCGCAGCGCGGTGGTAGTGGTGGTAATGGTGGATTTAGCGCACCGAATCTCAACTTTAATAATCCTTTTGGTTCTAAAGCGAGCTTTCTCATCGCGGGAGCGGTTGTTTTCTTTATGTGGGTATGTAGTGGTTTCTTTATTATTCAAGAGGGACAAGCTGGTGTTATCTTGACGTTTGGTAAATACGATTACACCGCTAAACCCGGTATTAATTGGCGTATGCCTTGGCCAATTCAGGCGGAAGAGACTGTCAATTTATCGGGTGTTCGGTCAGTTGAAGTGGGGCGTCCGGTATTAATCAAGGCGACTAATCAAAAAGATTCATCCATGCTCACCGAGGATGAAAACATCATCGACGTGCGCTTTGCTGTGCAATATCGTCTCAAAGATCCTACTGATTATTTATTTAATAATCGTGATCCCGATGCTGCTGTTGTGCAAGCTGCTGAAACTGCTGTTCGTGAAATCGTCGCGCGCAGCAAGATGGATACAGTGTTGTACGAGGGTCGTGAAAAGATCGGTATTGATTTGGCTAATTCCATTCAGAAGATTTTGGATAGCTATAAAACAGGCATCTATGTCACTAGTGTGACCGTGCAAAATGTGCAGCCTCCTGAACAAGTTCAGGCTGCTTTCGATGACGCAGTAAAAGCAGGTCAGGACCAAGAACGCTTGAAGAGCGAAGGCCAAGCTTATGCAAACGAAATTATTCCTCGCGCCAAGGGAACTGCTGAACGCCTTATTCAAGAGGCTGAGGGTTATAAAGCTCGGGTAGTAGCTACTGCAGAAGGTGATGCCACCCGCTTCAAACAAGTTTTAGTAGAGTATGCAAAAGCGCCTCAAGTGACAAAAGACCGTATGTATATCGATACCATGCGTGAGATGTATAACAACGTAACTAAGGTCTTGGTGGACAGGACAAAGAGCAATAGTCTGTTGTATCTTCCTCTTGATAAGATTGTTTCTCAGGTAACTGCTGAAAGTGCTCAAGCAGCCAGTACCCAAACTACACAGCCTGTAGCCACTACGCCAACTGGTAGTGTGTCTGTCGGTGGGGCCACTGGCGCAAGTGCGCCTGGCTCAAATACCTCAATACCAGCAATACCAGCATCTAACAGTGCTGCTGATAAACGCGATGGTCTTCGTAGTCGCGATAGGGAGGTTAGATAATGAATGCAAATCGTTTAATTGCAGTTGGTATCGGCTTTATTGCGCTGATATATGTGCTCTCCTCTAGTATTTTTGTAGTGGATCAGCGTCAGTTCGCCGTCGTATTTTCTTTTGGACAAATAGTGCGTGTAATTGAGAAGCCCGGAATTCGGGTGAAGCTACCAGCACCATTTGAGAGCGTACGTTTTTTTGATCGTCGCATATTGACGATCGATAATCCGGAAGCAGAGCGCTTTATTACTGCTGAGAAGAAAAACCTCTTGGTTGATTCTTATGTGAAATGGCGGATCATCGATCCACGTAAGTTCTTTATCAGCTTTAAAGGCGACGAGCGTTTAGCACAAGATCGCTTGACCCAATTGGTTCGTTCAGCCTTGAATGAAGAATTTACTAAGCGCACTGTTCGCGAGCTGATCTCCGATCAGCGTGAAGAAGTTATGCAAGGGATCCGAAAGAAGGTGGCAGATGATGCTTCTGATATTGGGGTTGAAATCGTCGACGTTCGTTTAAAGCGTGTCGATCTTCTCGCAGAAATTAGTGACTCTGTATATCGCCGCATGGAAGCGGAGCGTAAGCGAGTCGCTAATGAACTTCGATCCACTGGTGCTGCTGAGTCTGATAAGATTCGGGCAAACGCAGAACGTCAACGCGACACGATATTGGCGGAAGCATATCGTGATGCACAAAAAATTAAGGGAGCAGGAGACGCTAAAGCGACCGCCCTTTATGCCGAAGCATTTGGGCGCGACCCACAGTTTGCTCAGTTCTATCGCAGTCTTGAGGCTTATCGTAGCTCGTTCAAGGATAAGAAGGATGTGATGGTGGTTGAGCCAAATGGCGAGTTCTTCAAGTTCTTCAATAAAAAATAAGAAAGTAAATAGCTCGCATCATGAATCGATGGCTACTTCCTGAAGACATAGCAGACGTATTGCCTGCGGAAGCTCGCAAAGTAGAGTCTTTGCGTCGAGCTGTCTTAGATTTATACCAATCGTATGGTTACGAATTAGTTGCTCCTCCCATCCTAGAGTTTTTAGATTCATTGTTGACTGGCACGGGATCCGATCTCAATCTGCAAACTTTTAAGTTGGTCGATCAATTGTCAGGTCGAACCTTAGGCTTGCGTGCGGATATGACTCCGCAAGTAGCACGTATTGATGCGCATCTTCTCAATCGTGCTGAAGTGACTCGCCTCTGCTACGTAGGCTCAGTTGCACACGCTCGGACACCAGTAGGTAGTTTTGCGCGTGAAGAATTGCAACTAGGCGCAGAGATCTACGGCTGTGCTGGTTGGGAAGCGGATTTAGAAGCAATCACTTTGCTATTCAAAACACTTTCTCTTGCTGGATTAGAGAAAGTCTATTCGGATTTTTCTCATGCAGGCATTTTGGCTGGCATTCTCGGTGACCAAAAATTGGATAAAGAAACCATTGAAGTTTTGTATGGCTTGTTGCAAAGCAAAGATCGCCCTCGTTTGATTCAATGGTCTAACTGCTTTTCTCCAAAAGTGGCACAAGCTTTACTGGTATTGACCCAATTGAATGGACCTTGTGCTGAAGTGCTGGTGAGGGCTAAACAAGAACTACCCAAACACCCAGCAATAGATCAGGCATTGACTGATCTCGAGCGTTTAGTTTCTGCTACTTCAAAGTTAGCAAGTAACCTCGATTTGAGTATAGATTTAGCTGATCTACGCGGCTATCAATATCACAGTGGTGTGATGTTTGCTGCTTACGTTGACCAATTACCGCAACCGATTGCAAGAGGCGGCCGCTATGATCATGTTAGTCAAGCTTTTGGTCGCCCACGTCCTGCAACCGGTTTCTCGCTGGACCTCTTGATCTTGGCTAACTTATCTCCGCTAAATCCTCGCAAGTTGGCAGTTCAAGCGCCCTGGATTATCGATGTAGATTTGGAAAAGGCAATCGCCAGCTTGAGGGGTGACGGCGAAGTAGTGATTCAGGTTCCAGTTGGCACAACAATCGAGGCTGCTGAGTATGAATGCGATCGTGAGTTGGTCAAGCGGGGAAATGCTTGGGAAGTGAAGAACAAGTAGAGCTGTAGGTCAAATAAAGCAATCAATCATTGAGTAGTCAATATTTAATTTATTTTGTAATTATCTTTTTGGATTTTATTATGTCTTCAAAGCAGCAAACCAAAGGTCGTAACGTAGTTGTCATTGGCACTCAGTGGGGTGATGAAGGCAAAGGTAAGGTAGTTGACTGGTTGACTGATCACGCAAAAGCAGTGATTCGCTTCCAGGGCGGTCACAATGCGGGTCACACTCTCATCATTGGCGATAAAAAAACGATTTTGCGTTTGATTCCCTCCGGAATCATGCATAAAAATGTGACATGCTACATTGGAAATGGTGTCGTGCTTTCGCCAGAAGCGCTTTTCAAAGAGATCGGTGAGCTAGAGGCTGCTGGACTAGATGTTCAGTCGCGCTTGAAGATTTCAGAAGCAACGACATTAATTCTTCCTTATCACGTTGCGATTGATCATGCGCGTGAAAAGAAGCGTGGTGAGGCTAAGATTGGAACAACTGGACGTGGTATTGGGCCAGCATACGAGGACAAAGTAGCGCGTCGCGCATTACGCGTGCAAGATTTGTTTTATCCAGAAAAGTTTGCTGAGCAGTTGCGCGAGAACCTGGAATATCACAACTTTATGCTCACTAATTACTATGGAGCAGAGCCAGTGAACTATGAGAAGACTTTGGCAGAAGCTATGTCTTACGCAGAGCGTCTCAAGCCTATGGTAGTTGATGTCTCTAGTGCTTTATGTGCGACTGAACAGTCTGGTCAGAATTTGTTATTCGAAGGTGCACAGGGTACCTTGCTCGACATTGATCACGGTACATATCCTTATGTAACCTCAAGCAATTGCGTGGCAGGTAATGCGGCTGCTGGCTCTGGTGTTGGTCTAGACTCTTTGCAGTACATCCTAGGTATTACCAAGGCATATTGCACCCGTGTTGGTGCCGGCCCATTCCCAAGTGAGTTATATGATTATGACAATCCTGCTAAGCAGGATCCGATTGGCGTGCGCTTAGCAGAAGTCGGTAAAGAATTCGGTTCTGTTACTGGCCGTCCTCGCCGTACGGGTTGGTTAGATGCTGCTGCTTTGAAGCGCTCTATTCAGATTAATGGTTTATCGGGACTTTGCATTACTAAGCTGGATGTATTGGATGGTTTAGATACGATTCGCTTATGTGTTGGCTACACCTTGGACGGTAATTTGTTAGATGTATTGCCACGGGGTGCCGAATCAGTTGCGCGTTGCGAACCAATTTATGAAGATTTCCCCGGCTGGAAGGGGACCACTTTCGGTATTCGTGAGTGGGATAAATTACCGGTTGAGGCTCAAAAGTTCCTCCGCCGTATCGAGGAAGTCGCTGGCAAACCGATTGCAATGGTGTCTACAGGCCCAGAGCGTGATGAAACCATTCTCCTGCAACACCCATTTCAGGGTTGATGGAAAATATTTGATTAACCCCATTTTTAACTTTTGTATAAGAAATTAACAACATGATTGCCCGTACTACCTGCAACAGCCTTCAAGTGGCAACCCCTCTCTATCGTTTTATCGAAGACAAAGTGCTTCTTGGAACTGGTATCAAAAGTGCCGACTTTTGGAAGGGTTTTGATGAGAACGTTAAATATTTTACCCCAAAAAATGAAGCTTTGCTCGCAAAGCGCGATCGTCTTCAGGCGGATATTGATAAATGGCATCAAGCAAATCCAGGCGCAATCAAGGATATACCTGCCTATCGCAAATATTTGCAAGAAATTCGCTATATCGATGAAATCCCTACCAAAATTGTGGCCACCACTCAGAATGTGGATGATGAACTCGCTCTTCAAGCTGGACCTCAGCTTGTGGTTCCTGTCCTCAATGCGCGCGCTATGGCCTTGAATGCTGCCAATGCTCGTTTGTGCTTCCTTGTATGACGCTTTATACGGCATAGATGTTATCTCCGAAGAAGATGGAGCGACGGTGCCTACAACCCAATTCGTGGTGCAAAGGTAGTTGCTTATGTAGGTCATTTTTGGATAAAGCAATTCCATTAGCTAAAGCCTCATATAGTGATGAGGTCGCATACACGGTTGTCGATAAAAAACTTTCAGTTACGTTAAAAGACGTAAGTACTGCAGGGTTTAATCGACGAGAAACAGTTTGTTGGTTATCAAGGGGATGCCTCTGCGCCATCCTCTGTTTTATTGCGCAATCACGGCATGCATATTGATATCCAACTTGCATGCGATCTATTCACCAGGTCGATCTAGCAAGGATTCAAGAGGAAATGGAGAAGCAAGATACTGCAGCCGAGTATGAAGCTTTAACCAACGATCTCTTGACCGTACCACTTGCGCTTTATCCTGATTGGACTCAAGAAGAGATCCGCGAGGCGCTCAATAATAACTGCCAAGGTATTTTGGGATATGTGGTGCGCTGTATTGACCAAGGTGCCTGATATTTATAATCTCGGCTTACTGGAAGACCGCGCAACTTTACGTATATCCAGTCAGCATATTGTAAACTGGTTGCTACATACATATGTAACCAAGGAAGAGGTAGGAGAAGCTTTGCACAGAATGGCAACGATGGTTGATGCATAAAATGCAGGCGATCCACTCTATAAGCCAATGATGCCGAACTACAATGACTCTTATGCCTATAAAAAGCAGCAAGTGATTTGATTTTCAAAGGCCTTGAGCAGCCTACGAGCCGCTTTTGCACGCATGGCGTTTGGAAGTAAAGAAAGTGCAAGCTAAGTAATTAGGATAGACCTGAAAATAGAAATGGATTTGTCGAGAGGCAAGTCCATTTTTTATTTTTAACTGTAGGTTCACCGCAACATCTAATGTGTTTGCACTCTTAAATCTCTTTTCTCAGTCAGATCGAACGCATCTATTTTAGTTCAATGATGGCGGTAGAGGTGCAGCTGACTTTAAGGGTGGTACAGGTGATTGCGTGGTGAGATCTATCTGCTTGGCCTTGAGGGTCTGATGGGTTAATCTTTCAAAAATAGCGCTACCATGAAAAAGAAGCACTAGGATAAGTCCTAGTATCCCGATAAGCTCATCCCTTATTAGATGGAAGGGCGGTATGCCGGCGAGGGTGGATTGGGTCAGAACATTAAGTGGTAATCGACATAAATTGGATATGAATTCAAATAAATAGCAGTAGGCAAGTATTTCGTCACAGACGATAATGTCATCTTGAATGATCCAAGTAAAGCAAGCCCTTGAATAGTACCTCTTACACCGCTGAATCGAAGAAGCGAGAGCGCTTCTTTTTATTTGCATTAGCAGGAATTCAGTGCACCCATATTCTCGATATTATGATCATGATGCCTTTGGGTCCGGACTTTATTCGGGTTCTCAATATCAATACCCATCAGTTTGGTTGGCCTATGTAGATCGATTTGAGCGAAGACAGCTCTTATGAAGCCTATATGCTTTTTTCATCATCACTACGGTAGCGTATGGATTGGCTCCGAATTATGAAACTCTATTTTCTGAGGTTTGAAAATTCTTCCCATTACTTTAGGGGCGGTGATGTCTTTATTGGTAATTACCGATCACCCATTTAAGGGTCAGAATTCTGTTCAGTCGGATGCTTTCTATAAATTCATCGAATCGATCAAAACTCGTAAAGAGTAATATTTTATTGAATTACTATGCACTTATTTCCTGAGAATCTTGCAGTAGAAATCTCTACTTATTACCGTAACCTGGCTTTAGGTCATGAGGTCATCCCAAAGGTATTTACTTTGGTGAATGGTGAAGGTGATCAATACCTTTTTTTCATAGATGACCTGCCCATTGAGAAAGAAGAGGAGAAGAATCAGTTTTTGACCTATATTGTTCAAGAGTATGATGCAGTGTGCTATGCCCGCGGAACTCTGGTAATTGTTGAGAAGAATCAGCAATTTATTGAGTTTGCAGTGATTGAGCGAGATGATTCTGATGCCATTATTTGTTCAGCTGAGCTAACAAGGGATATGGACGATAAGCCGATTGGTTTAGGTGAGTTTGAAAAGACTCTAGTTAAGAAGGGCACCATTATCTTTGGTGGTCTTTTTGAGACTATTCAATTATCCGAAGACAAAATCGAGGATTTTCATAGTCTTTGGGTGGAGATGAAATCCAAAATTTTGCATCGCTCAATGGGACTTTAATTTGATGCCAAATAAAGCGATCGATTCAGGCTCATTGGAAAAAACTTTTAGTAAAGCCTCTGATAAAGCTACAGATAACATTCTTGATAATAGCGGTAAAATAAAAGGTTGGGATGATGGCATTTATACGCATATTGCAGCCTGCGTCCCACATGAAGAGGGTGCATATCTTATTAATCGGTTTGGGTTACGCTTTGATGAGGTAACCCCTGCAAACCTCGTAAAAGTTAACCTGCAAGGCGATGTTTTATGTGGTCTTGGTCCCCCGTGAATAAGTCGGGTGTTGCTATTCATGGAGCAGTGCATACTGCTAGACGTGACGCAGCGTGCGTAATGCACTTGCACGTGGATCCTGTAATCGCTGTTTCTGCACAAAAGCAGGGTTTACTGCCGATCTGCACTTAGAAATAAAAAGGCATTGCTGTTACACAATCATGGCAGCATCGTCTGTGGTGTCAGCATTCAGCAAGCCTTTTATTTAATAGATGCTCTCGATAAGGCTTGTAAAATTCAAGGCATAGCAGGCCGCAGGAGTTGGAGAATTAATCTTCCCTGATCCCTCGATTTGTATTGAGGGGCCCGCGTATCTTTCGTTGTTAGAAAATAGTCGATAGGAGATATAGGTGCCATTCATTCAAATTCAACTCTTCTCACAGTCAGATTCTTTAAGGATCACGCCCCTAATCAAAACTTTTTTATTCTTGGGGGGTTAATGATGAAAGTCTGCGTAATAAGTGGTGGTGGCGCAATTGGTGGCTATTTAGCTACAAAACTGGCTAGAGCCGGAAATCAAGTGACCGTGGTTGCCAGGGGGAGTCACGTTAAACGCAATTCAGCAATATGGGCTTATGCTTCACATGGAAGACGAGCCAAGGCTAATCATCGCCAAGGTGAAAGCAGTAGAAAAAATGAGCGATGTCGAAATTCCAGACGTTGCGATCCTAGCGGTTAAGGCTCATCAAGCCTCGCCGATTGTGGACGATTTAGCTCAATTAATGGGTCCAAATACTGCTTTAATTCCAATGCAAAATGGAATGCCATGGCGGTATTTCCAAGAGCAGCAAGGCCAATACCGTGATCATCTAGGAGAAACGGTTGATGCAGGTGGCGCCATTATGAAAAAATCAATCCTAAAAATATCATTGGATGCGTTGTCTATCCATACACATATTAGACGGGCTTTTTTATTCTGTTTTACCTGCAGTAATTCCTGACCACCAGTCACCTTTGCATTGACCTTGAAGCCAATCAATACACTGACTGACTTTAGTGGGGACATGTTTTGGTGATGAATAAACCGCGTGAATTTCTTGGGCAGGTAGCGACCAGTCTTCCAGAACAGGTTGCAAAATACGATCCTTCACTGATTGGTGAGCCACATACCATGGAACTACGGCTAAACCCATGCCATTTCTAGCGGCAGCCAGAATTTGAGGATAAATTATTAGCAGTAAACAGGCCTTTCACCTCAATTATTTCGGTCTGATCTTGATCTTTTGTAAAGCTCCAGCGGTGATCATCTTGAGCGGTTGTGTAGATTCAGGCTTGGTGATTGCGAATATCCTCCGGCTTTTTTGGTGCTGGATGTTCTTTCAGGTATTTCGGGTTCGCTACGAGAACCCAGGGGTTTAAGCCTAAAAAACGATATCCTAGTGAGGAGTCTGGGAGTCGACGCATACGGATTGCCAGAGCTACTCCTTGCTCAATCAGATTGATGTATCGGTCATCCATATTGAGATTAACCTCAAGCTCAGGATGGTGGGACATGAATTCCAAAATAGAGGGCATGAGAACGCGGCGCCCAAACGCTACAGAGGCACTAATCGTCAGTTCCCCCCCCCCGTACTTTTGATTGCATCAAAGAGGCTAGATCATCTACTTCTTCAATTTCTCGTGCAATGCCTTTGCGCTTTTCGTAATAAATCTTGCCAATTTCAGTAGGGGTCACACCCCTGGTACTGCGGTGCAGCAAAAGAGTTCCTAGGCGTTTTTCCATGCTAGCTACAAATTTAGTGACGGTAGGCTGGGTAATACCCAAATCCTCTGCAGCCTTTCTAAATGAGCCTGTCTCAACGACCCGGATGAATAGAAAGATGGCTTGAACGCGATCCATGATCCTTCTCTTTTGTAGCTATGAGGTCTTTTTACACTATTCCACCACGGAATACTAGATATAGATTTGCTGGTGTGCCCAAGTTGCCCGAATTTGAAGATCATTCTACTCATAGAAAAACGAGGAGACATGTATGGCTAAGATGAAAGCAGCAATGGCAGCAGTTTTGGCGATGGAAAAAGAGGGTGTAACACAAGCCTTTGGCGTCCCGGGTGCCGCAATCAATCCTTTGTATGCACAAATGAGAGAACGTCAATCCATTGCGCATGTTTTAGCTAGACACGAGATGTTGAAAAGGTGCTGTTTGGTGATAAAGGGGTTGCATCTGGATTATGAAAAGGCAAAACGGTGGTGGATATGAGCTCCATCTCGCCGATTGCCACCAAAGAATTTGCTAAAAAGATTAATGATCTAGGTTGCTTGTATTTAGATGCTCCAGTATCGGGTGGTGAGGTAGGCGCTAAAAATGCGACGCTATCTATCATGGTCGGCGGAGACGAGTCCGTATTCAATCAAGTAAAGTCGATATTTGATTTGATGTGTAAGAAAGAATATTAATTTGGTGGGTGGTAATGGCGATGGTCAAACCGCTAAAGTGGCGAACTAAATTATTGTGGCACTCAATATCGAGGCCATTGCCGAGGCACTTCTATTTGCTTCTAAAGCGGTCGCGGATCCAGCGAGAGTCCGTCAAGCATTGATGAGTGGCTTTTTTGCCAGCTCTAAGAGCTTAGACGTTCATGGAGACAATGGTGAAGGCCCTAGAAACCCTCGCTAATTTTGAAATAGGTCAAAAAAGCTAGAACTGTAATTTTAGAGATTCAAAGAAAGAACCGCCCACGGGCGATTTTTCTTTGAGAAATTGACAGTCTGTCATTGAAAAAAGAGCTTTTGGCCCCATATGAGACTTTGTAGAGTGTTTGGTGCCCAGGCAGGGACTCGACGACCCTCAACAACCTTGCGATCGCCAGCACCTGAAGCTGGCGCGTCTACCAATTTCCCCATCTGGGCATGCCTTTATTATAGAGGGATGGGCGTTTTTGGCTTATTTCTGCCATCATTCGGCTTTTTACCCTCAGACTTAGTGGTTTGATACAGTAGCCTTATTCATAACAAAAATAGATATCAGTAGATATATACAGGGCATGTATTGCCGAAGGGATTAAATGCGTAAAGCAAAAAACTTGATGCCACGTGAGGCTGACCGTTTAGGAACAGTTCAAGGGCATCGAGATGGGTTTGGTTTTGTAATCCCCGATGATGGTGGTGAAGATATTTTTCTCTCGGAAAGAGAGATGTCACGTGTGATGCATGGTGACAGCGTCCATGTCAGAGTCTTGGGAACTGATCGTCGTGGCCGTCCTGAAGGGCAAATCGTAGAGGTCGTTCTACACGCGAACAAGGTTGTGATTGGCCGCCTCTTGAATGAGAACGGCGTTCTGATTGTCGCACCTGAAGATAAGCGTATTGGCCATGACATCCCCATTCCACCAAAAGCACAGGGCAATGCAAAATTAGGCCAGGTCGTCAGCGTAGAGATCATTGATTACCCAGATAGTTCTCGTCAGGCCGTTGGTCGCGTGGTAGAGGTTCTAGGTGAGATTGATGATCCCGGTATGGAAATCGAAATTGCTGTTCGTAAGTACGGTGTACCTCATGAGTTTTCTGCGGCAGCGATGAAAGAGGCCGCTGCGCTGCCAGACTCAGTGCAGCAAGATGACCTAGAGGGTCGGGTTGATTTGCGGGATGTACCTCTTGTCACTATTGACGGCGCTGATGCGCGCGACTTTGATGATGCTGTGTACTGTGTGTCAGTGATGTATGGCAAGACAAAGGCATGGCGTTTGATTGTGGCAATTGCCGATGTATCGCATTACGTCAAGCCAGGTCATCCATTGGATGATGAGGGCTTATTACGAGCGACATCGGTGTATTTCCCGAGGCGAGTGATTCCGATGTTACCCGAGAAGATTTCAAATGGCCTGTGCTCGCTCAATCCAGGTGTAGACCGTCTATGTATGGTGTGTGACTCCGTAGTGGATAACAACGGCATTGTAGTGGCCTATCAGTTTTATCCAGCAGTAATGCATTCAGCGCAACGTTTTACCTATGAGACGGCTTGGAAGATCCTCTCCAATAGCAAGGGCCCCGAGGTCGCGCGCTTTGCACAGTTCCGCCCATTACTTGCAAACCTCTATTCGCTTTATAAGATTTTGTTAACAGCTCGAGAGCAGCGTGGTGCTATTGAATTTGAAACTACTGAGACGCAAATCATTAGCAACGAGCTTGGCAAAATTTTGCGCATTGAACCGCGTATTCGCAATGACGCACATCGCTTGATTGAAGAGTGCATGTTGACTGCTAACGTTTGTGCAGCTGACTTTATTGATAAGAACAAACACCTCAGTCTCTACCGTGTCCATGGCGAGCCATCAGAGGAGCAGTTGGTTACATTGCGCCAAGTGCTGAAAACTTCGGGCTTATCCTTAGGCGGTGGTGAAAAACCAAAGCCGCGCGATTTTGCTAAATTGATTCGGGAGATTAAAGATCGCCCTGACGTCAATATGCTTCAATCTGTTGTGCTGCGCGCAATGCAGCAGGCGATGTATCAGCCAGATAATGAGGGCCATTTTGGCTTGGCTTACCCAGCATATTCACATTTCACTAGCCCAATTCGTCGTTACCCTGATTTGCTGACGCATCGGGTGATTAAATCTATTCTGCAGAAAATACCTTATGTGCCAGTATTGTCGCCAAAGGTACCTCTGAATCTCACTCTGCCACGCAAAGGGAAGGGTCGTGAGAATGCGGTTAATGCTAAGAAATCACAAAGCGATGCTAAGGCAGGTGTAGCGAAGGGCGCAAGCACACCGAAGGGTGCTAATGCTGCATTGCCTATCTGGGGTCAATTAGGGGTTCACTGCTCATCTAATGAGAGACGTGCTGATGAAGCATCGCGTGATGTGGAAGCTTGGCTGAAGTGTTACTACATGCGGGATCATCTTGGCCAGGAATATGCTGGCACGGTTACTGGCGTTGCTAGTTTTGGTTTATTCATACAGCTTGAGAATTTATTTGTTGAAGGCATGGTGCACGTCACCGAGCTAGGGGGAGATTGCTTCCAATACGACGAGGCTCGTCAAGAATTGCGTGGTGAGCGAACTGGGATTCGTTATCGTTTAGGTGATCGTTTGCATGTCTTGGTGAGTCGTGTGGATTTGGATGCTCGTAAGATCGAGTTCAGTCTTGTGAAGACTGTTGGCGCAGAGCCTGGCGCTTCTTCTAATCGTCGTCAATTATTATTGGCAACTGATACTGGCAGATCAAACAAGAAAGCGGCCTCGCAAAGAAATCGTCCCGATAGCAAGGTTCCACAAAAACCGAGCGGTATTATTAATGTGCACGTCGCTAAATCTGCTGGTACGAGTAAGCTAGGCCGATCTGTTGGTAGGCCAGCTGGAAGCAAGCCTTCGGTACGCAGCACTAAAGCACGCCGCAAATAATAACTGAACAGAAAAGTTAATGAAGCAAATATTGGTAGGGTTTCATGCGATTCAAGCGCGCTTGCGAGTAGATCCAGATAGTTTGAAGTCGGTCTACTTTGATCCTAGTCGTCGTGATAGACGTATGGGCGCTTTTTTAAAGCAAGCCGAAGAGATTCTGGGTAAGCGCCTACATGCGGCTGATGCAGAGCGCTTACATAAATTAACTGGACATGATTGTCATCAAGGTGTAGTTGCGTTGGCAGAAAAAATGACCATTGCGCGTACCATCACTGAGGTGGTAGAGGATGTTGAGGATGCCCAGGAGAAGTCGCTATTCTTGGTCCTGGATGGCGTAACCGATCCCCATAACTTTGGCGCCTGTTTGCGCGTAGCGGACGGCGCTGGAGTTGATGCGGTAGTTATTCCGAAAGATCGCTCTGCATCGATTAATGCAACCGTGAGTAGAATCTCTAGCGGTGCCTCAGAAGTGATGCCAGTGATCACCGTAACGAATCTCGTTCGTAGTATGAAAGAAATGCAAGAAGGGGGTGTTTGGCTGATTGGTACGGATGACGAAGCGACCAAATCTATCTATGATATTGATCTGACGGGCTCCATTGGTATTGTGATGGGGGCCGAGGGTGAGGGAATGCGCCGTTTAACCCGTGAAAATTGCGATGAACTCGTTCGTATACCAATGCAAGGCGTAGTTTCAAGTTTGAATATTTCAGTTGCAAGTGGCGTATGCTTATATGAGGCATTAAGGCAGCGCCTAGTGCAAGCATCTAAAAAGTTGCCAAGTAATTCACTTTAAATAAGGACTTCTATGAAATGCAATATGGGACATACAGATCGCGTACTCCGAATGACTGTTGGAGTCACGCTGATGGGTTTGGCTGGTTTTGGTATCACTGGCCCATGGGCTTGGATTGGAGTCATTCCTGTATTGACTGGAATGATTGGTAACTGCCCCGCTTATTCAATCCTGGGTATTAATACTGGCAAGAAGTAATTACTTCGTTAGGAAGTGCCTCTAGCTTTTCAGTATCCACACAGAAGTTCCGAATACCTTCGGCTAGTTTCTCAGTTGCCATTGCAACATTATTAAGTTGCAGGCGGAAATGAGATTCATCTAGCTTCAATAGTGAAATACCCTCAGCCTCCAAAGCAGCCTGAGCATTATCTGAGCTCAGTTTCTTCTCAAGAGAGGCATGGCTGCTTTGTAATTCAGCCAATAATTCTGGGCTGATCGTCAGCAGGTCTACACCTGCCAAGGTTAATATTTGGTTGGTATTGCGAATGCTAGCACCCATAATCTCAGTAGGAGTGCCAAAATACTTGTAGTAGTGGAAGATTCTTTTAACGGAAGTGACTCCTGGATCATTGGCGCCACCGTTAGTTCTATCACTCCAGCTTGTACCAAGCTTTGCCTTATACCAATCGATAATACGACCGACGAATGGTGAAATGAGTGTGGCATTGGCTGCTCCGCAAATCCACCTCAGTAGAGACACGTCCCGGAACGATCTTTAAAATTTCTAAGCCGAACGCAACCAAGATGTAATCAACTAAATCAGTTGGACTCATGCCTGGATGAGCTTCTTTTACGGTGCGAACTAGATCTTGGTAATTGCTTTGCTGCGCAGTTTTCAGAATAAGCGAAGGGTTTAGTAGTGGCATCTTGCGGTTGAAATGCACGCATACGCTCAAAATCACCTGTATCAGCCACAACTGTGGTGAGTTTCTTGAGTTGCTCTAGTTGGCTCGTGGACGAAGAGACGTTGGTCATAGACTTAATCTTTGCTCTATAGTGGTTTTACGCTGAATATCATATGATAGATGGATTAATTACTCTGTTCCAGTAAAGGTATTTAGTAGGTATATGAATCAAGATCAACTAAAGCAAATGGTAGGTGAAGCAGCTAGAGATGAAGTGCTTAAGCTGCCTTCTGGACAAGTTTTGGGGGTAGGCACTGGATCAACAGCAAATTGTTTTATCGATGCGCTGGCTCCTCATAAAGAGCATTTTTCTGGCACTGTATCAAGCTCGAACGCTACTACCGAATGCTTACTAAAGCATGGATTCAAGGTTCTCGATCCGAATGACGTGCAGGTCTTGCCCGCTTATGTCGATGGTGCCGATGAAATCGATCTTGCCGGTTATATGATTAAGGGCGGCGGCGGGGCGCTCACGAGAGAAAAAATTATTGCTGCTATGGCTCAGCAATTTATTTGTATTTGCGATTCATCAAAGCAAGTGCCTGTACTGGGTAATTTTGCCTTGCCTGTCGAGATTATCCCACTCGCTCGGGGCGTTGTGAGTCGTGAATTAGAAAAGTTTGGCGGTAAGGTCGGTTTGCGCTTAGCAAAAAATATCCGCACTGACCTCAATCAAACCCCCAGCGAGCCATTTGTGACTGACAATGGCGGCTGGATCTTGGATGTAGCCGGTTTGCAGATTAGCGACCCACTCACCATGGAAGCGCAAATCAATCAAATTGCTGGCGTGATTACGGTTGGCTTATTTGCCAAAGAAAAGGCCAATATTTTGTTAGTCAGCAACGTATCTGACGTTGAGCGTATCGCTCTTTAATGACAACAACCTCAGTTTTTAGTTTTAGACATTAAACAACCCATCGGGTTGTTTGCTATGGTTTGCATGGTGCAGACACTCGGAAGAGATTTAGTGCCTTATAGCCTATAAGCGCATAGATGAACGTATTCTCATAGTGGCTTTCGCCAATGTAGCGGGGCACTACCACTGCCTCACCACAACTTTATCCTATGCTTGTCATTTGGGTCTGTCAACACTCTAAATCAAGAGTTACTCAATATTTAGTCCGTATTTATTCTGCAGTTGGTGGAACATAGCCCTGGGCAGTATCGGCGCCACCTTCAAAGAAGTACTTTTCTACCTGTTTTAAGAGGTATTGACGAGCTCTTGGATCAGCCATATTGAGGCGGTTCTCATTGATGAGCATCGTTTGCTGCTTTAGCCAGGCAGCCCAAGCCTCTTTGGAAACCTGATTCCATATTTTTTTGCCAAGCGCACCAGGAAGAGGTGCGAAATCCATTCCTTCAGCCTCTTTATTGAGTTTGATGCATTGAACCATGCGTGCCATCTGTAATGCCTTTCAAGTGCCCCTTATAAATCTTTAGTTAAAACCATGGACTTGCGGTCCCAATTATAAATTTGTTTTCTTTCTTCGGGTAAATCATCTACGGTTGCCCTTTTAAAGCCACGTTTCAAGAACCAATGTTCAGTTCTCGTAGTTAAAACAAATAATTTTTTAATACCTTCTTGTTTAGCGCGCATTTCTACCCGCTTGAGGAGGCGTTCGCCATCTCCCGACCCCTGAACATCAGGGTCAACAGCAAGACAGGCTAATTCACCAACACCATTCGGGAATGGGAAGAGGGCAGCGCAACCAAAAAGAACGCGGTCATGCTCAATCACTGAGAAACGCTGAATGTCCCGCTCGATCACGTCTTGTCCGCGAGCCGCTAAGATACCTTCCTCTTCCAAGGGCATGGTCAATTGCAAAATGCCACCGACGTCATCTTGATTGGCTTCACGCAAGTTCTCAATATCGGAAGAGGCCAACATCATGCCGATGCCATCATGGGTGAAAAGCTCCTCTAAAAGAGCGCCATCCTGATTGCAGGGTAAGAAATGCACACGACTCACGCCATCTCGGATTGCTCTTCCGGCGATATTGAGCAGACTCTTTATGCCTAGATCCATCTCTTTGATCTGGGCAATATAGTCTGGCAGTTGTGGTATTGAGAGTTCAGTAATGAGATCTCCCTCAGCATCTTTTAGGCCAGAGTAGGGGCTCAAGAAAATCAACTTATCTGCTTTGAGTGCAGCAGCAGTTGATGCAGCGATATCTTCATAGGCAAGATTAAATGTCTGGCCAGTTGGTGAGAAACCTAAAGGCGAAAGTAAAACAATCTTATTGCTATCCAATGATTGACGAATGGATCCTGAGTCAACTTTACGAACTAAACCCGTGTGAATGTAATCGATTCCCTCAACAACACCCACGGGCATTGCAGTGATGAAGTTTCCTGAGATCACCGAAATACGTGACCCTGCCATTGGAGTGTTGGGCAACCCTCTGCTAAAAGCTGCTTCAATATCAAGACGTAATTCACCAGCAGCTTCTTTGACGCACTCCAGCGCAGCTGCATCTGTGATCCGATAGCTATGCATGGTACTGTTACCAAACTTGCTTTTAATCTTGCGGAGCATGAGTTGCTCCTCAATCTGCGGGCGGATGCCGTGAACCAATACGATGCGCATGCCCATGGCATGCAACATCGCGATATCTTCAATGAGGTTCTCAAGACCGATTTCTTGGGCAAGTTCACCAGCAAAGGCAATGACAAAGGTCTTTTCTCGAAAGTTATGAATGTATGGCGCAGCATCGCGCAACCAGCCCACAAAAGGGAAGTTAGAGGTGGTTTCTTCGGCAATTGAGGCCTGGTTTAGTGCATTTGTTGGCATAGTGAGAAAATTATAGGGTGCAAGAGCCTATAAACCAACAAAAACCCAAAGCAATCCTCAGGCCTGCATCTGCTTCCAACACCCCGCGCAGGTTGGAGATTCGCTTTCCGGAGGAAAGGCCAGTCTCTGGTCAACGACAACTGATCAAGGATGCCTTGCACAGCCACCAGGTAGTCATCGTTTGTGGCGAGACGGGGTCGGGCAAGACCACTCAACTCCCCAAGATTTGTTTAGATTTGGGACGAGGTACGATCAATGGGGGCACATTGATTGGTCATACCCAGCCCCGCAGAATTGCAGCGACTGCCATAGCCAAAAGAATTGCTCTGGAGCTTGGCTCACCAATTGGATAGGATGTGGGCTACCAAGTTCGCTTTGCTGATAAATCGAGCATTACTGTGTCTATCAAGTTAATGACCGATGGCATCTTACTGGCAGAGACTCAGCGTGAACCACGGTTACGCGCTTATGACACGCGCATCATTACTTCAGCAACAATTGATGCGCAGCGATTTGCCGAGCACTTTGCTATCAATGGCAAGGTTGCCCCAGTGATAGAGGTGAGCGGGCGTTTGTTTCCGGTTGAGCAGCGCTGTGCACCGCTGGAGTCAGATATTAAACCTGATAGCAACAAAAGAATCAAAGACTGCTAAAGAGATTTCAGATGCTGTGGTTCAAGAGATTACGCAAAGATCATGTTTTGCAACAGCGCTTTCACCCTGAAGTTCTGAGTCTGTTTGCCCGTCAATCTGTCGTTGAGTGGGAAAGGGTGTTTAGTCCTGGTAATGGACGCAGAATTATTCTGACAAAAAACGTTGCCGAAACGTCTTTAACAGTACCCAATATTCGTTGGGTTATCGATAGTGGTGTGACACGAGTAAAACGCTACTCTTAGCGTAATAAGGTGGAGCAGCTTCAGATAGAACCTATCTCTCAGACAGCAGCCAATCAGAGAGCAGAACGCTGTGGTCATGTTTCAGATGGTATTTGCGTGCGTCTAGATAGCGAGCAAGATTACCAGGGGCGCGCACAGTTTACCGACCCTGAAATATTGCGTAGCTCATTAGTGACAGTACTTTTACGCATGAGCTCATTGCGTTCACCAAAAATTCAGCATTTCCCATTTATAGATAAACCTCTGGGAAGAGCAATCGCGGATGGTATGCAATTGTTGGATGAGTTAGGTGCGCTAGGCGAGAAAGGTTGGAAAGAAAATGGCTTCGCTGCAACATATGAGCAAGTCCACCTAGCTTTATTAACCGGCTTATTAGGTTATGTAGCCAAAAAAGATGAAGATGAAAAATCTCAAGATCGAAATAGCAAAACTGGTGGTTATGTAGGTGCTCGTGGTATTCGCCCATTTATCTAGCCAGGTTCTACTATTGGCAAAAAAGCGGGAGCTTGGATATTGGCAGGAGAGCTACAAGAAACCAATCGTATGTACGCCAGAACAATTGCCAAGATTGTGAGCCGCAATGGGTTGAGAGGGTAGCCCGCCCATCGCCTTGTTAAATCCCTGAGCGATCCATTTTGGGATAACCGTCAAGGCGAGGTAATGGCTTTTGAACGAGGCACTTTGTACGGCTTACTCATCTATCATGGTCGTCGTGTGCGTTATGAACCTCAAAAGCCTGAGAAAGCGATAGAGCTTTTTATTCGTCAGACGCTCGTTCAAGAGGAAATGTTTGGTTGCATGGATACCCCTGCACTCCAGCGTGAGACCGAGGCTGACGCAAAGAAAAAATACCCAAATACATTTGGATTTTTTTGGCATAACCGGCGCCTCATCAAAAAAATTGAAGCCCTAGAGCATCGTTCGAATAGACCAGATGTACTGGTCGATGATGAATTGCTCTTTGCCTTTTATGAAGCACGCATTCCAAAGGCAGTTTGTAGTCGCGAAGGTCTTAAAGCCTGGCTCAGCAAAGATAAAGAGCTTGATGGCCAACTTCGCTTAGAAAAGGCTGATCTTATGTGCCACGAGGCAGCTGGGATTACAGTGGATTGTTATCCAAAAACCATGCTAGTCGGCGGCGCTCAGCCGAGGCTCACTGATCACTTTGAGCCTGGTAGCCCTAAAGACGGAGTGACTCTAGTTGTACCTTTGACGCAGTTAAACCAGGTAGATGGCCGCCGATGTGAGTGGTTAGTGCCTGGCTGGCATGTGCGAGGAAAAAGTCTTACTCCTTCTGAAGTCTTTACCGCAAAAATTGCGTTGCCACTGCGTACCTTTGCCTGACTATGCAAAGTTTTTCTTGGAGCGCAGGCTAGAAGAAAAACAATTTGGTGTGGATGATGTTTTGGATAGTCTTATCAGCGATATTCGTAAAGAGCGTGGTCTTGAAATTAAACGTACTGACTTTAGACCAGAGTCATTACCATTACATTCTTCGATGAACTTTCGTCTGATTGATGAGTATGGTCGTCAGCTTGCAGTCGAACGGAACTTGCCTCGTTTAGGATCTGAGTATGGCCAGACTGCACGCAGCGCCTTCCAGGCGCTTGCCCAAGAGAGACTGCACAGGTAGAGCTTTGTATTGAGCTATTTGATAAAGAAAAGGCCAGTACCCCCCAGTACAAATAAAGGCGTCACAACTCGCAATATTGAGCAGGGCAGTTATCCTGCTCTGGTTGATCGTGGCGATTTCTGCGATCTCGAAGTTTTTGATGATTTAGAAGAAGCGCGTAAGCAGCAGGCTCTCGGGTTAAGGCGCTTATTTGCTTTAGGCAATAAAGATACTCTTAAAGCCTTGCAAAAGCAGTTACCTGGTATTCGCGAGCTCGGTTTGTTATATGTATTAATATCGGGTTAGTGGAGAGCCTCATTGAGCAAATTCTCAACTTGGCTCTAGAGAGGGCATTTATAATCGCGCCACTCTCTCAGTCAGCCCGAAGCAGTTTGCAGAGCGCTGGCAGGCTGGCAAACCTCGATTAGCGCTGATTATATTGCTCAAGAGATTTCTCGACATGCCTTAAATGCGCTACAATCCTACGCAGATCTACAGAAAAAAGTAGCCAGTGCAAAAGCGGTTTCACCAAGTGCTTATGCTGATAAGCAATCCCAAATGCAGGGGTTGATATATGCAAAATTTATTGCTGACATACCTTATGCGCAAATAGTTCATTTGCCGCGCTACTTGAACGCGATTGCTCTGCAATTTGATAAATTACGCTCTAATACCAGTCGTGATGCGCAATGTCACAAGGTCTGGGAGACGGTGCCACGTCCTTGGCAAAAACCCCTTCAGGGCAGTAGGGGTTCATCTGCCGATACGCTTTCTGAAGATCAAGCTCTGACGGATTTTCGTTGGCAGTTGGCAGAGTTGCGGGTGGCTTTATTTGCCCAGGAGCTGAAAACTCCAACCCCGATGTCCTTAAAGCACTTTGAAAAGGTTCTAGCAAGCTTGCGCCAAGTCAATTCGAAGCTAAATTCATAGGGACGCGGAGGGCTTTTTGACTGCTTCGATTGCTTACAATATAAGGATGCACACATTTATTAAGAATGGCGTTTTTCGCACAATTGCTTTCTCTGTTTCCATAGGCTTATTGCTAGTTAACCAAAGCACTTTTGCGCAGACTCCAAGCTCTACTGTTTCTTCCACAACATCTATGGCAAGTAATCAGCCCAAGTTGGCTGTGACTCTGAATGCAGGTGAGGCCTCAGTTAGTAAAGACGCCAAGTCATATTGCCTTCACAGCAGATAGCAAAATTGCATTTAGACATCACTGGACTCCCGGCAGGTCCAGACGATATGGAAATTACTCCTGATGGCAAAACGCTTTGGGTGACCCTTCGCTTTTCTAAAAAAGTAGGGGGGATCGATATCCCAACCATGAAGTTGGTGACAGTGTTCTCCGTATTGCATGCGTGTTCTTGCTCGGCTGTTTTTCATTGAGTGCACTAGTGCAAGCTGCTGAATGCGGTAAGAAGGTTTATCTCACCTTTGATCATACCTATTTCGTGAAATAGGGCCCCAAAGGTCAGGTGTTTGAAAAACCGCAATTTGGACCTAAAGCCGGAATGACAATTTTGTACAACGAAGCAGCCATGTGCAAAGAGATACGCAAGGTGGACCAGCGTTTTCAAGCGCTTACTGATCATCCTATTCAAAAGATTTGGCGCCGCGCCCCTGGCGGTAAAGCTGCTCCTCTCTTGATTCGTATGGGTGACATGTGCGGTTATCAACATATTGGCTGGGATCCTGCTGGCTTTTTAGGATATGTTGTTTGGAACTGCCATCTTCTCAAAAGATGGTCTATCCTACGTCACCGTTTCACAAAAGATCCTCACACAGCAATGGCAAGGTTTGGTACATGCCTTTAGAGGACTCATGCCTAAGTAAGCTGGAGATCTTGGGTTAATAGGAGTTGTATGGTCGGCTTGCAGCAGGTATTTAAATCCTTTGGAATGGCATTGATCGTAACCATGCACCCCCGCATGCTATGGCTTAGCTTGAGGTCATTTCTCATTGTGTCCGTTTTGTGGAGCGTTTTGATATGGCTCGCTTGGACTCCAGCACTCGAAGCCTTAAGGATTGGTTTAAACACCTCGATCTTTACCAGATGGATACAAGAAGGATTGATTTGGGCGGGTTTCGAAAATGCTAGAGCATGGATAGCCACACTATTTTTTGTTATGCTCATTATTCCCTTGATTACGATTAGCTTATTAGTATTCATTGCTTTTTCAACTGTACCCGCAATAGTGAAAATCGCTACCCGTCAATCGCCTTATCACGATTTGGAATGTAAGCAAGGCGGTGGATTCTTTGGTGGTCTGGTTTACACCGTATGGTCTGCTCTTATCTGCCTCACTTTAGTGATGCTGACCTTACCAGTTTGGTGGGTGCCACCACTTGTAGCTGTCTTGCCTCCATTGCTTTGGGGTTGGTTAACGATGCGCTTGATGTCATATGATGTTTTGGTGAAACATGCCAGCGCAGAAGAGCGCGATATTTTGATCCAAAAATATCGCCGGCCTTTACTCTGTATGGGTATTGTAGCCGGGATGTTGGGTGCTGTACCTACTTTTTTTTGGGCCACGTCTGCATTGGCCTTGGTGTTATTTCCAATTGTGAGCTTTGTTACTCTGTGGATTTACTCTCTCATTTTTGTCTTCGCTGCTCTCTGGTTTAGCTATTTTCTATTAGATGCCCTCAAGCAGTTAAGAGATGAAGAGCTAGATAAAGCCCTTACCGTGCAGTCGCGTGTTGTTGATATGGAACTTCCTAACCATGGTTAATGCAATAAAAAAAGTTGAAGTAGACGATCCAAGCAAGGCATCAAATAGGGCTCAGCGTCGCTTTGGTTTGATTGTGATTGGCGATGAAATATTGTCAGGGCGTCGCCAAGATAAGCACATGAGCAAGTTGATTGAATTGCTGAGTGAACGCGGCCTCAGTCTTGCATGGGCTAAGTATGTTGCTGACGATCCCGAGCAAATCACGGCAACTCTGAAAGCAAGTTTTGCTACTGGGGATGTTGTGTTCAGCACAGGCGGAATTGGCGCTACTCCTGATGATCACACGCGGCAATGTGCTGCACTAGCGCTAGGTACTAAAACCGAATTATATCCAATAGCTCAGGAGCTAATAGCAGGACGTATTCAATCGATGGCAGAGGGTGATCCCATTAAGGCAGATCTGCATACACCAGAAAATCAGCATCGCTTCAAGATGGGTGAGTTTCCGATCGGTAGTGAAATCATTCCGAACTCTTACAACCAAATACCGGGATTTCGGATTCGAGAGCATCACTTTGTTCCAGGCTTTCCTGTGATGGCTGCCCCGATGATGGCGTGGTGTTTAGATACGCATTACAAAGATCTCTTTCATCAAGAGAATTGGGCAGAACAGAATTTTATTATTCCCACAGGTATTGAATCGACACTTACTTCCCTTATGGAGCGCATAGAGGTCAATTTCCCTGGGGTGAAGGTATTTAGTCTCCCCTCGCTTGGGGATTCTGCCAAGGGTGGTGTGTATGCCCAGCGCCATATTGAGCTGGGCATCAAAGGCAACGCCAATCTCCTCGAGAGCGCTTGGCTTGCTTTGAGGGTGGGCACCCAAGAGCTTGGATACGAAATCCACGATATCAGCTAAGATAAATTGCACGAAAAGCTGCAATTACTGGGATTGCAGGCAATATATGGGGTAATTCAACACTTATATAGTGCAATAATCAGGGTTCCCATTTGTTTGCTTCAGTAAATTACATACATCCATTAGGCATGTTTGATGCCTGGAATAAACAAGGGTGTATGCCTTGAGTTTTGATTCCGAATTTAGTTCATAGAGGAGATTTACATGACGAAGACCGTCGCTGATGTGATGAAGTTAGTTAAAGAGCAAGAATGTACTTTCGTTGATTTCCGCTTTGTAGATACAAAGGGTAAAGAACAGCACACGACAGTTCCAATCTCTGCTTTTGACGAAGAAAAATTTGAGAGTGGTCATGCATTTGACGGCTCATCTATTGCTGGTTGGAAGGGTATTGAAGCTTCTGACATGTTGCTCAAACCGGATCCAACAACAGCTTACATTGATCCATTCTATGAAGAGCCAACTTTAGTATTGACTTGCGACGTTATCGAACCAGCTGATGGTCAAGGGTACGATCGTGATCCACGTTCTATTGCCAAGCGTGCCGAAGCCTATTTGAAGAGTACCGGCTTAGGTGATACCGCTTACTTTGGTCCAGAGCCAGAATTCTTTATTTTTGACGGTGTTCGTTGGGGTGCTGACATGCAGGGTTGCTTCGTGAAGATTGACTCCGAAGAGGCTCCATGGTCTTCAGATAAGGAAATTGAAGGCGGCAATACTGGCCATCGTCCAGGCAAGAAGGGCGGTTACTTCCCAGTTGCGCCAGTAGATACATTTCAAGACATGCGTTCTGAAATGTGTTTGATTCTTGAATCATTGGGTATTCCAGTTGAAGTGCACCACCACGAAGTTGCTGGCCAAGGTCAGAATGAATTGGGTACCAAGTTCAGCACATTGGTGCAGCGCGCTGACTGGACTATTTGGCAGAAGTATGTCATTCAAAATGTAGCTCATGCTTACGGTAAAACTGCAACATTTATGCCTAAGCCAGTAGTTGGCGATAACGGTTCTGGTATGCACGTTCACCAATCTGTTTGGAAGAACGGTGAGAACTTGTTTGCTGGCAATGGTTACGCAGGCTTGTCAGAATTCGCATTGTTCTATATTGGCGGCATCATCAAGCACGCTAAAGCATTGAATGCGATTACTAATCCGGGTACAAACTCTTACAAGCGTTTGATTCCAGGCTTTGAAGCTCCAGTGAAGTTGGCTTACTCTGCACGTAATCGTTCTGCTTCAATCCGTATTCCACACGTTGCGAATCCAAAAGGCCGTCGTATCGAGACTCGCTTCCCAGATTCATTGGCCAACCCATACTTGGCATTCTCTGCCTTGTTGATGGCTGGTTTAGATGGGGTGCAAAATAAGATTCATCCAGGCGAAGCTGCTGACAAGAATTTGTATGACTTGCCACCCGAGGAAGATGCAAAGATTCCAACAGTTTGTGCGAGCTTGGAAGAGGCTTTGCATGCATTGAAGAAAGATCATGAATTCTTGACTCGCGGTGGAGTATGCACTGAATCGATGATTGATGCATATATCAATTTGAAGATGGAAGATGTCACACGTTTCCGTATGACAACCCATCCTATCGAATTTGATATGTACTACTCCCTGTAGCCTGCCTGATATTTTTTGGGGGTCGTGAACAATTCATTCAGGCAGTTCTGAATATTGTTCATAACGTCGCCCAGGCGCTCTCAGAAGAGATTCGTAGCGGGGTTACGCAAATTGAATTAAAGATTCGGGCAGCGCGCTCAGTTGCGATTGCAAAACATCGCTATGAGCTGGCGATGGATTTGCATGTAATAGATAACGGACCCGGCCACCGGTGAAGGAGGTACCGGTAAAGAAATGATTGCTCATGCCTTACACAAACATAGCCATTGCGCTAAGGGGCCTTTCGTATCTTTGAGTACCTCTGCTGTCCCAAAAGATTGATTGGATCGTATTGGTGGTCAAGATCCGATTAAAGCCAATGTGCGGATTATTGCGTCAACGCATCATAATCTCGATGCAAGGGTTGCTGCGGCTCTCTTCCGCGAAGACTTATTACATCGCATCAATGTGATTCGTTTGCGCATGCCTTCCTTGCGTGAACGCAGTGAAGATATTCCAATGCTTGCCAGATACTTTATGTTGAGTTGCGCTAAATCTTTGGGCGTTGAGCCGAAGAAGCAGTCTGATTAGGTTCTAAAAGAAATCAGCGCAATGCTTTTTTCAGGCAACGTACGTCAATTGGAAAACTTGTGCCATTGATTCACTGTGATGACGCCTGCCAATGTAATTGGAGTGAGTGATTGTCCTGCTGATATCGTTGCACAGGCAAGTGCATAACCGGTTATACTGCATGGCGAATCTTCTTCTGGTACTTCGTCTTTAATCAAGGCGGCGGCATCCGGCGACTGGGAGAGTGGCTTAGGGCGTTTAGTTGTGAAAATGTTGCAAGATGGTGATAAAGAAGTATTTGATCTCTTGACTGCACGTTTTGAAAAAGCAGTTCTTCAAGCAGCTCAGCGCATAAGTATTGGTCGCAATACGATTACCCGCAAGTTGCAAGAGTTAGGAATTGATGACTGATTGTGTAAGGATAGCTACGTGGAATGTGAATTCTTTAAAAGTTCGCCTTCCACAGGTGCTTCGTTGGTTGCAAGATCAAGAGGCATCTAAAAAGCCGATTGATGCACTTTGTTTGCAAGAGCTCAAACTCACGGATGATAAATATCCGCACAAGGATTTGGAAGATGCTGGGCATATTAGTTTGGCGACGGGGCAAAAGACCTATAACGGGGTTGCAATTATTCTACGTAAGGCATCCTTGGCACCAATTGCTTCTACTTTAGAAACAGCTTTCCTAAAACCTGTCAGAAATATTCCTCGCTTTGAAGATGAGCAGCAGCGTATTTTGGCAGCAACAGTCTGCTTTGCAGGTTCTCAGCCACTCAGGATAGTTTCAGCATACTTTCCGAATGGACAGTCGCCCGATAGCGATAAGTTCCAATACAAGCTCGGATGGCTAAAGGCTATGCAAAACTGGCTTGCAGAAGAGCTCAAACACAATCAACGCTTAGCGCTTTTGGGCGACTTTAATATTGCTCCGGCAGATCAAGATGTTTATGATCCCAAGGCTTGGGAGGGGCAGAACTTAGTCTCGCCACTAGAGCGTGAAGCATTTCAAGAGCTTATTAAGCTGGGCCTTACTGATGCGTTCAGAATGTTTGAGCAAGCACCCAAAACCTATAGTTGGTGGGACTATCGAATGATGGGCTTTAGAAGAAATGCTGGTTTACGCATCGATCACATCTTGTTAAGCGAAGCGCTTAAAGATCGGTGCACTGCGAGTTTTGTGGATAAAGAACCCAGATCCTGGGAGCAACCATCAGACCATGCTCCCGTGATTGCCACTATTCAAAAGATTTTGTGAAATTATGTAGCTTAGACAGTCAAGAAGTGCTGGCTTAGAGCTCTTAAGACATAGTGTTTAATATATATAGGGCCTGAACTTTACCTACCATTCTTTGACATGAAAGAATTTGCCCGCAATTCAGCTTGAGTATTTGGTCTAGTCCTGAGCATGCTTTCTCCAGCTATTTACGCAGATCCTCCAGTACAAGCTTTTTATGCGGCCGTCCTCAAGATGGCGCGTGCAGGTAAATTAGGTCAAGTAATCAAGCAAGAGTCGATAGCAACATCTATCACGGGTGCGCAGGCCTGGAAGATTGCCTATATTTCTTCTGATATATCTGGTCGAAAAACGATTTCAACAGGTAACCACCTAAGGGTGGTTTTTCATGATCTGGTTTTGAGAGAGGTGATAAAAGGATTAAGCTAGACCATCGTGTCTTAATAATGCGTCAATACTGGGTTCTCGACCTCTAAAGGCTTTGAAGGATTCAGCTGCTGGACGACTACCGCCCACTTCCAAAATGTCTTCGCGATAACGAGTGCCGGTTCTTTCATTCAAGACACTGCCAGTCGGTTTTGCAGCCTCTTCGAAAGCAGAGTAAACATCCGCAGAGAGAACTTATGCCCACTTGTAGCTGTAATAACCCGCCGCATACCCTCCGGTAAAAATATGACTAAAGGTATTGATCCAACGTGAAAGGGCCGGTTGCGGAATCACGTTAAATTGATCAGCAATCTCTCGGGATAGTTTCAATACAGCATGGCCATGGGCTGTCTTGACGTCAAAACTTGAATGCAGACGCCAGTCAGTTAATGACATGACGATTTGACGCAGAGTCCTATAACCATTTTAGAAATTTTTGGCGGCTAACATTTTGTCAAATAATTCCTTGGAGAGTGGTTTGCCAGTTTCTGCATGGGCAGTCATTTTTTCTAGAACTTCCCACGCCCAACAGAAGTTTTCAATAAACTGGCTTGGTAACTCCACGGCATCCCATTCAACGCCATTAATCCCTGATACGGCTAAAGCACTGACTTGAGTTAAGAGGGGGTGCAATCCATGCCCACTTTCATGGAAAAGAGTGATGACGTCATCATGGGTGATGGTTGGTTGACGAAGTACGCCATCAATTGTGACAGGCGGTGCAAAGTTGCATACCAGGTAGGCAACTGGAGCTTGAATCTCTCCATTGGGCAATACTCTACGACCACGGGCATCATCCATCCAAGCACACCGCTGCGCTTACCAGGGCGAGCATAGGGATCTAAATAAAAATAAGCCACGATATTTTTCTTGACATTTTCAGAGAAAGAATAACGCTCTTGCTTCAATTTTTCTGATGCAAAAGCTACATCCCATGGCTCTAAACCATCGGTGATACCCAGATTCGTTTTAGCAAAGCCAGGGAGTTCTTGCCAATCCTTAAGAGTAAACGGCTTAGCTTTTTCTGCGACGTTGGTTAGAAAGGAATCTACTGCCTCAACACTACTTGCCATCTTTGGTGCCAAACTTAAGGACGCATAGTTTTTAAATCCCAGCACGCGTGCTTTTTCATCGCGCAGACTTAATTGATCAAGTATATTTTGAGTGTGATTCCACTCTAATGTACCCTGTGAATACTGGGGCCCAAGTTCAGAAGCTCTTTTGTGACATAGGCTTCATACATTAAGCGACGCAGTGCACGGTTTTCTGAATACGGCATGAGTGGGTAATAAGAGGGGAAGTGCAGAGTAGAGGCCCAGCCTTTTAACTGCTTCTGTTCGGCTGTATCTACCGCCGCAACAATAGCATCCTCAGGTAATCCCATTAAGTCAGCATTATCAGTTCTCATATGCTGTTCGTAACTCTGATGTGTTGGCAACGCTATTTAAATGAGAAATCACACCGCAAGAGCTATCTAGCGCTTCGGTTGCATCCTCTAATGGTTCAGCCAGGGCGTTCTATGTAGAGGGGGTATTGGGGTTGACGGCAATATCTACGGATTTTTGTGCGAGATCGAGAAGATATTCAATTGCAGGGGCAATGTGCTCAGGCTTAACTTCAGAGTAGGCAGCAATGTCACGCCCAAAAGTCACCAAAGGGTTGTTTTGTAATGCTGCGGGAAGCGGAAGGGGGGTAGATGTAGTCCTCCCCCTAGCTTAATGGAGTAGAGGCAAATTTGCCAAAAGCTCTCCTTAATTCTTTAATAGGAAGTCAGTTAATGCTTGGAGGCTTTTTCAGCGGCTTCTAATGTATTCATTAGAAGCATAGTAATAGTCATGGGGCCTACACCACCAGGGACAGAAGTAATCCATCCTGCCACGTATTTAGCGGCATCAAAGTCTACATCACCACAAAGCTTGCCATCTGGCAGGCGATTGATGCCTACGTCGATAACTACCGCACCATTTTTGACCATATCGCCAGAGATCATTTTGGGTTTTCCGGTAGCCACTACCAAGATGTCAGCGTCTTTAGTATGGTGGGCCAAGTCACGAGTTTTGCTATTGCAAATAGTCACAGTCGCGCCAGCTTGTAACAAAAGCATGGCCATGGGCTTACCAACAATATTGGATGCCCCAACAATCACAGCGCGAGCGCCACGAATAGGGTAATCAATGCTTTCTAAAATTTTCATGCAACCATGGGGTGTACATGGCTTGAATTCTGGCTGACCAACCATCAGTGCGCCAGCATTGGCGACGTGAAAACCATCAACATCCTTTTCAGGAGTCATCGCTTCCAGTACGCGTTCAGCGGCAATGTGTTCTGGTAGTGGTAGCTGCACTAAGATGCCATGAATTGCAGGATCTGCGTTTAAGGTGGCAATTCGCGCTAACAATTCTTCTTCACCTAGCTCAGCGGAATACCGTTCAAGGACAGAGTGGAATCCCACATCCTCACAGGCCTTAACTTTGTTACGAACATACACTTGGCTAGCAGGATTATCGCCAACTACGATTACAGCTAAACCAGGTCTTATCCCCTTGGCGGTAACAATCGCACCGCGTGCAGCAATTTCAGTACGCAGTTTTTTAGAAAGAGCGTTCCCGTCGAGTAGTTGAGCCGGCATCCTGAACCCTTGATATTAATTAGTCTGAGGTTCGGATAAAGCCAAGCGGAGCAGGTTTGCAACAGTATTGACGTTGAGCTTTTCCATAATGTTGGCACGGTGGGCTTCAACAGTCTTAATAGAAATGCCGAGATCATCTGCAATTTGTTTATTCAAGCGACCAGCAACAATGCGCTCAAGAATTTGACGTTCGCGGCCAGTGAGTTTACTTAGTAAGCTCTGCGTAATTTTGCGTTGGCTCGCTTGTGAAGAATCGACGCGTGCTTTTGCAAGCATACGATCCACCAAGCCACAGAGATCGTTGTCTTTGAAAGGCTTTTCAATGAAATCAACAGCGCCACGTTTCATCGTGGATACAGCCATTGATACGTCACCATGACCGGTTATGAAGGCAACTGGCATGGGTAAATTTTCACTTGTGAGGCGTTCTTGTAATTCTAATCCTGACATTCCTGGCATACGCACATCCAAAATGGCACACGAGATTGTTGACTTGTCTGTATGTTGTAAAGACTGCAAGAAACGCTCAGCGCTAGCATGACAACGCACAACATAACCATTGCTCTCTAATAGCCAAGTGAGTGAGTCTCTTACCGCTTCGTCATCATCAACGACATAGACAACTTCAGCTTGGTTTGGTTTTGTAGTGGCGCTTAAGTTCATATTAGTTCTCGCGAGGTAAACCTAAAAATTCAACATTAAATATCAGCCTTGGGATCAGGGGATTCCAAAGGAATCAGTATTGTAAAGGTGCAGCCAGCCAGGGATTCCGCCTCTAGCGTCAGTGACCTGGATTCTAAGCATAGCGGGAAAAATACTAGTGTCTAAATCCGCCTTAATATTGACTGGTGGAGCTGACCAGCGTGAAGAGAGAGGGTAGGCATCGCGAACGCTATCAAGGGAATTTTTGAGGAAATTCACAACAGCTTGCAAAATTAACACGGGGTCGAGATGAAGCACTGGTAGATTTTCAGCAACATCCGAAGTAATAGTTAGTCGATGACGATGGGCTTCAATTTCCACTAAACCAACGGCATCGTTAATGCATTCAGCAATGCAGGAATGCTTTACGCTGAGGTTCACTACGTTTTACAAACCCACGGATACGCTGAATGATGGTGCCTGCGCGATGGGCTTGCTCAGAAGCTTTTTCAAGTGCCGGTAGGCTTTCTTTAGTAATAGCAGAGCCAGGATCTATGGTTCCCTCTAAATGCCCTCTAAACGCTTGGCAACCCCCATGCAGTAATTGGAGATGGCAGACAGAGGTTGATTGAGTTCATGCGCCAAGGAGGAGGCCATCTCACTC
The DNA here is from genome assembly GCF_900095185.1 of Polynucleobacter necessarius. NCBI lineage: Bacteria > Pseudomonadati > Pseudomonadota > Betaproteobacteria > Burkholderiales > Burkholderiaceae > Polynucleobacter > Polynucleobacter necessarius. The sequence goes on from NZ_LT606948.1 coordinate 1,301,893, forward strand.
ATCGTTGTAAGGCGGCTTGTAAAAATTGCATGCGCTCTTGTTGCTGAAGTGCCAAATCATCTGCGCCCTTGCGGGCAGTAATATCCGTCGCAATTAACGGTTGCGCAAGGTGTCCATCAACTCAAGGTATGAAACGGCGCCGAACTTCAAACCATCTATTGCTGCCATCAGTTAATTGAATATTCTCAGACTCTGACTCTTGATAAAGGAAAGATGTAGGTATTCCATCGCGGATGTAATCTTGAAGGTCTTGTGCAATATTATGCAAGGTAGCAATTTCATCTTCTTGATGGGTTAACTGAAAGTGCCCCTTGGAATCATTGCCAAAATTTTCTCTGTAAAACCGATTTGCAAAAAGCAACTCATCAGTTTCAAGCGAGACTGCAGCAACCGCCGCATCCAGACCCTCTAAAACAGTGGTGAAACATTCTTGAGAGGCGGCTAACTCCTCGCGAATCTTTTTTGGCTCAGAAATATCAATTAAAGAGGCAACCTAACCAGTTTGCTTACTCTTTTCATTGATGAGTGGGGCGATAAAAGTTCGAGTCTGAATGAGTTTGCCGTCACGCCGAAGAATCACACCTTCAATGCCAATTTTCATGCTTCCAGAGATATCGGATTTCAGTGTTCGGTTCATTTTTTTATTAGCGCATCCCTTCTGTTGTCGGTCCAGCAAGGGAAGGGTGGAGTGAGACCTATCAATTCCTCAGGCGTCCATCCTGTCATCTCGCAAAAAGCGCGATTGACATAGGAATGCGCTTGTCCATGTCGTGGGCATGGATACCCACGGGGGTTGAGTTCTCCATCGCATTCCGACAACTCGTTTCAGTGCGTAGACTAGCTTCTGCCTCCTGGCGGACTTGCATTTGCTTTAAAACTGACCACAAACTCCATATCACGAATATGCACAGTCCCAGCACCACGCCAATCAACATTCTGAAAGTAAGATTGGTGGGCGGAGGGTAGTTGTTAATACGCAAAGTAATATTTGGGCTTAATACACCAATATCTAAGCTGGTTTGATTGCTAAAGGCTCTTTTAGGTGTATTTCTATCAGAAGAGATTGCCAATAGTTTTTCATTGTCTGTAATAAGAGTGAAGCGGTAATACGATTTGAGTTCCCCTGGTATTACATCTAATATGTCTTGGGTTGTATAGAGTGCAGCGATATAACCGACGATTTCCCCGCTTACAATATTAGGAACCACTTGCCAGAAAACAATTTTTTTTCTGCGGAGATAGCAGCATCGTTCGGAAGATTGAGGGAAATGAATTGGCTAAATGCCGAGCGACTAGTAACACGACTCAGCTCAATCATTGACAAGAGGTTGGCATGAATGACTTAGTCATTTTGTGTTTTACTCACCCAATCAAACCATTCGATTCGAACGATCTCATGATTGTTAACCACTAATTCTTCTGCTTGTTTACGCGTGATTTGCGTCAGCTTCACCTCTTGGCTAGAAGCAACTTCACGATTGATGGTGGCTAATGCCTCAAGATTATTTGCAAAGCGTGATTGAATGCGTTGCTTAGAAAACGAAAGCTCTCTAAATAGAGCTGCCTCTTATTGATTCTTCTTTTGTAAATGCAGTGTACCCAAAATAATGCCCATGACGACTGTAAAGAGCACGATTGCGAGAGATGGGGTGTAGACAAGCTTAAATCCGCGTATTTTGCGGAGCCCATCTAAAGGGGCTCAGGACTAAGCTGGAAAAGGCCGTAAATTTCATAAATAACGAACATTTTGTCCTATTTGAGGCATTTTAATTTGGTTTTTGACTAGTAAATCACTCTCTTATTTGCGCTGCAATAAAATACCATATTATGAGAAATACTATCATTATGCGGAAAATTGCTTGTTTACACCCATATATCTTCCTAGAATATTGTCTTGAGAGTTTTGGCATAGAACTATAGAGTTAATGACAAATTCAGCACTATTTAATGGAGACAAAAGATGGCAGCCGTTCCAGAACAAGTATTAGGTAAACAGAGTGCCCGGGACGCTGATCCTGGCGAAACGCAAGAATGGTTACAGGCGCTCGATGGCGTCATTCGTACTGAAGGGCCAGAAAGAGCTGCCTATCTGATCGATCAACAAATTTCTCATGCGCGGGTAAACGGGGTCGTTCAGCCTTTCCATGCAGAAACTCCATACATCAATACGATTCCGGTTGAGAATCAAGCGCGCTTACCGGGCGACCAAAACGTAGAGCATCGTATTCGTTCTTACACTCGTTGGAATGCTATGACGATGGTGTTACGTGCCAATAAAGACACCAATGTTGGTGGCCATATTTCCTCTTTCCAATCTGCTGCAACCTTATATGATGTTGGCTTTAATCATTTTTGGCATGCTCCATCTCCAGAGCACGGTGGAGATTTGATCTTCGTACAGGGTCACTCAGCTCCAGGTGTTTATGCCCGCGCGTATATGCTCGGACGCCTCGAAGAAGATCAACTGAATAATTTCCGTCAAGAAGTCGGCGGTAAGGGCATCTCTAGCTATCCTCATCCTTGGTTGATGCCTGATTTCTGGCAGTTCCCAACAGTCTCAATGGGTTTAGGTCCCATCATGGCAATTTATCAAGCCCGCTTTATGAAATACCTCGGAGATCGTGGTTTTATACAAGAGCAAGGTCGTAAAGTCTGGGCATTCTTAGGTGATGGTGAAACTGATGAGCCAGAATCTTTGGGAACAATTGGTATGGCCGGTCGTGAAAAGCTCGATAACCTGATTTTTGTAATCAACTGTAACTTGCAGCGCTTAGATGGCCCAGTGCGCGGTAACGGCAAAATTATTCAAGAGCTCGAGAGCGAGTTCCGTGGCGCTGGCTGGAATGTCATTAAGGTGGTGTGGGGCGGTCAATGGGATGCCTTATTTGCTCGCGATAAAAAAGGCATCTTGATGCAACGCCTTGGCGACATCGTTGATGGTCAATATCAAACAATGAAGTCTAAAAATGGTGCTTACGTTCGTGAGACGGTTTTTAACACCCCAGAGTTAAAGGCGTTAGTAAGTGACTGGAGTGATGATGAGATTTGGCAGCTTAATCGTGGTGGCCATGATCCACATAAAGTCTTTGCAGCTTTTCACGCTGCAGTCAATCACAAAGAGCAGCCGACCGTTATTTTGGCTCACACCATTAAAGGTTACGGTATGGGGGGTTCAGGTGAGGCGATGAATATTGCGCATCAGGCTAAGAAGATGAATGCCGATGACGTACGTCGCTTCCGTGATCGCTTTGAGATTCCAGTCAAAGATGAGCGGTTGGATGAAATGCCATTGGTGAAGTTTGCCGAGGGTAGTCCAGAATTGGAGTATATGAAAGCGCGTCGCCAAGAGCTGGGTGGTTATTTGCCTCAGCGTCGTACCAAAGCTGAAAGCTTGCCTGTTCCCGCCTTAGATGCATTTGCGCCATTACTCGAAGCAACTACCGAAGGGCGCGAGATCTCAACGACGATGGCTTTCGTGCGCATGCTCAACACTGTAGTGCGCGACAAGGTAATCGGTAAATGTGTAGTGCCGATTATTCCAGACGAGTCCCGTACGTTTGGCATGGAGGGCATGTTCCGTCAATTGGGTATCTGGAATCAATTGGGTCAGCTGTACACACCTGAAGATCATGATCAATTGATGTTCTATAAAGAGGATAAGACTGGGCAAATTCTGCAAGAGGGTATTAATGAAGCAGGCGGTATGTGTGATTGGATCGCCGCCGCCACTTCATACTCTACCCATGGTGTGCCGATGCTACCTTTTTATATCTTCTATTCCATGTTTGGTTTCCAGCGTATTGGAGATCTCGCTTGGGCTGCGGGTGATATGCGGAGCCGTGGTTTCTTGTTAGGCGGAACCGCTGGTAGAACTACTCTGAATGGTGAGGGCTTACAGCATGAAGATGGTCACAGCCATTTATGGAGCGGTGCAGTACCAAATTGCATTAGTTTTGATCCGACATTCTCATTTGAATTAGCAGTTGTCATTCAAGACGGTATGCGTCGTATGCTGGAAGTTCAGGAGGACGTGTATTACTACGTCACCTTAATGAATGAAAACTATGCTCACCCAGTAATGCCGAAGGGTGCTGAAAAAGACATCATTAAAGGAATGTATAAACTCAAATCCGTTGGCGATGACAAAGCTAAATTGCGTGTTCAGCTCTTAGGATCTGGTACGATCTTCCGAGAAGTCATTGAGGCTGCTGAGATTCTGCACACAGACTGGGGTATCGCTTCAGACTTATGGGGTTGCCCAAGCTTTACTGAACTTGGTCGCAATTGGAATGCGGTACATCGCAATAATCTCTTGAATCCAACGGCAGCGCCAGCTTTATCTCATGTTGAGAAGTGTCTGAAAGACACGGCCGGTCCAGTCATTGCTGCAACTGACTATGTCCGTTTGTTTGCCGAGCAAATTCGTCCAGCGATTCAACATATGGGTCGTCGCTATGAAGTGCTCGGTACCGATGGCTTTGGTCGTTCCGATACCCGTGAAAAACTTCGCGACTTTTTTGAAGTAGATCGTCGTTGGGTAGTCCTCACTGCTTTGAGATCCTTAGTCGATTCTGGCCAGTTGGATCGCTCTAAATTAGCAGAAGCCATCAAAAAGTACGACATCGATGCTACTAAACCAAATCCTATGACGGTTTGATGAGAGACAAATACTATGAGTCAAACAATTGAAATCAAAGTCCCGGATATCGGTGACTATAAAGACGTACCCGTGATTGAAGTCTTAGCCAAGGCTGGAGATCGGATTGAAAAAGAACAATCCATCGTCGTTTTGGAATCAGACAAGGCTACGATGGACGTTCCTTCGTCGCACTCTGGTGTCGTGAAAGAAGTCAAAGTCAAGGTCGGTGACAATCTCTCTGAAGGGTCTGTTGTTATAATTTTGGAAGGTGGCGCATCAAGTGCTGCTACTCCCGTTCCTGCTACCCCAGCAGCAGCGCCTACGGCAAAAACAGTTGAGCCGTCGATTCCGCGTGCACCAGCACCGCCTCCGATTAGCAATACACCTCCGCCTGTAGGTTCTGCAGGCAGTCATGCGAGCCCATCAGTGCGTAAATTTGCGCGTGAGCTAGGCGTCACAATTTCTCAAGTCAAAGGATCGGGGCCTAAGGGCCGCATTACCCAAGAGGATGTTCAAGCATTTGTGAAGGCTGCCATGAGTGGTGGTGCAGGTAGCCCTGCTGCCGCTTCTAGTGGTGGTAGTTTGGGCGGCTTGAATCTCATTCCTTGGCCTAAGGTGGATTTCACAAGGTTTGGCGAAATTGAGCGTCAGCCTCTGAATCGAATCAAGAAACTAACCGCAGCTAATTTAGGCCGTAACTGGGTCATGATTCCAGCAGTGACCTATCACGAGGATGCCGATATTACCGATTTAGAGGCTTTCCGTGTTCTGACTAATAAAGAGAATGAAAAGAAGGGCATCAAGATCACAATTCTGGCCTTCTTAATGAAGGCCGCAGTGGCTGCGCTGAAAAAATATCCAGAGTTCAATAGCTCATTGGATGGCGACGATTTGATCCTCAAAAAATACTTCAATATTGGCTTTGCTGCTGATGCTCCAACAGGTTTGGTTGTACCAGTCATTAAAGACGCTGATAAGAAAGGCATTTTTGAGTTAGCAAAAGAAACTTCAGAGCTGGCAGCACTTGCTCGTAATGGCAAATTAAAGCTAGATCAGATGCAGGGTGCAAGCTTTACGATTTCTTCTCTAGGGGGTATTGGTGGGACTTACTTCTCACCAATCGTCAATGCTCCTGATGTGGCGATCTTAGGCGTAAGCAAAGCCGCAATGAAACCTGTATGGGATGGTAAGCAATTTGTGCCACGTCTGATTTGCCCATTGTCATTGTCTGCTGATCATCGTGTCATCGATGGTGCTTTAGCAACTCGCTTTCATGTATATATTGCTGAGCTCTTAGCTGACTTCCGTCGCGCTAGTCTATAAGGGGATCTATGGCTAAGCAAACGATCCTCGTTCCGGATATCGGTGACTACTCAGATGTTCCAGTAATTGAAGTGCTTGTGAAAGTAGGGGATGTCATTGACAAAGAGCAGCCCTTATTGGTTCTCGAGTCCGACAAGGCAACCATGAAAGTGCCAGCGGATGCTGCAGGCACGGTAACCAGCATTGCAGTGAAGTTGGGCGATAAGGTCAGCAAAGATTCTGTGATTGCTGAAATTGAGGCGAGTGGTGCATCATCAGTTGCTACGCCTGCTCCAGCTGCAGCTTCAGTGCCGACCTCGACTCCAGCAGTTGTCGCAGTTGCAGCAGCTCCAGTAGCAGGGCAGTACAACGGTAAGGTGGATCATGAGTGCGAAGTCTTAGTGCTTGGCGCTGGTCCTGGTGGCTATAGTGCTGCATTCCGCAGTGCTGACTTAGGCATGAATACCGTTCTAGTAGAGCGCTATCCAACTTTGGGCGGAGTTTGCTTGAACGTCGGCTGCATTCCTTCTAAAGCATTACTACATACAACTGCTGTCATGGATGAAGTCAAGACTATGGCTAAGCACGGCATTACTTTTGGCGCACCGAAGATCGAGATTGATCAATTGCGTGGCTATACAGAATCTGTCATCGCTAAGTTGACGGGTGGTCTTGCTGGTATGGCAAAGGCCCGTAAAGTAAAAGTCGTTCGCGGTCTGGGCAAGTTCTTGGACGCAAACCATGTTGCGGTTGACTTAACGGACGGCAGTGGTCAAGATCTCACTGGTAAAAAAGAAGTGGTACGTTTTCAAAAGGCGATTATTGCTGCTGGTAGTCAGCCAGTGAAATTGCCTTTCTTGCCAGCGGACCCCCGTATTGTTGATAGCACAGGCGCACTGTTACTTAAGAGCATTCCAAAACGGATGCTGGTGATTGGTGGAGGCATTATTGGCTTGGAGATGGCTACCGTTTACAGCACACTCGGCTCTCGCATTGATATTGTCGAAATGATGGATGGCTTAATGGCTGGTGCTGACCGCGATTTAGAGAAAGTCTGGGAGAAATTCAATGCCGGACGTTTTGAAAAAATCGTGCTTCAGACTCGTGCCGCAAAATCTGAGGTAAAGCCTGACGGAATTCAGGTGAGTTTTGAAGGTGAAAATGCGCCAGCAGAACCTCAGACATATGACTTGGTATTGGTAGCGGTTGGAAGAACACCGAACGGTAAGAAAATCAATGCAGGTAAAGCAGGGGTTCAAGTTGACGAGCGTGGCTTTATTCCGGTTGATAAACAAATGCGAACCAACGTTCCCAATATTTTTGCGATTGGTGACTTAGTGGGTCAGCCGATGCTGGCTCATAAGGCGGTGCATGAAGGTCATGTGGCCGCAGAAGCTGCCGCTGGTGAAAAAGCCTATTTTGATGCAAAACAAATTCCATCAGTCGCTTACACGGATCCAGAAGTAGCATGGGCAGGTCTGACAGAGGAGCAGTGTAAAGCACAAGGTATTGCGTATGAGAAAGGCTTGTTTCCATGGGCAGCAAGTGGACGTGCGATTGCTAATAGGCGCGATGAGGGTGTCACAAAGCTCATATTTGATGCAACTACCCATCGCATGATTGGTGGTGGCATTGTTGGGACACACGCCGGAGATTTAATTGGCGAGGTATGTTTGGCTATTGAAATGGGTGCAGATGCTGTGGATATTGGAAAGACAATTCATCCGCATCCAACCCTAGGCGAATCAGTTGGTCTCGCAGCTGAGGCGGCTCATGGTCATTGCACTGATTTGCCACCGGTGAAGAAAAAGTCTTAAGCGAGGGTAGGCTTAGATTCATCGCAACAAAGAGTACAGAAAAAGCCACGAGAACAGTATCTGAGCGCTATGAAGATTCGTTTGCGCAACATCTACTGCATGCTTAACTGTCTTCTGACAGGTTTCAAAAACATTGTTGGCAGAAGCAATGTTTTAGCCTGCTTGAAATTCTTGTTTGGCAGACTGAGTAAAGTTGTTTTGTGTCTCGTGAGCCAACTCATATAAATGGCGACTATAAGCCATAATTTTTTCTGCCATTGGCTGAAGAACTGCTTCAGCTTGATGTGCGAGTAGTTGCTGAATATCTTTTGCCTCTAGGGCTTTTTTAGCGCTGTTCATGCTATCGCTCAAGCTTTGTTTTGCAAAATGCATATTGAGTTCAACGAATTTTTCAATACTTTGCAATGCTTGATTGGTTAATCCGCTCAAAGGCTCTAAATTTGCTTTTTGTGCGGCTGCAATTTGTTCTGGAGTTAGGTTCATGTCTATTCCTTCCGATTTACTAGTTTCTTTATTCTGGATTTTAGGCTACAAACTAAAGTACTCTCTTTGCATCGTTATAGGACATTTATGTTGCGTTGCAACATATGCAGAGGGGTGCTCAAGTATTAATTGAGCATTTGGAAAAGCGCCTAAAGCGATAGATTAAGCCAAAAAAATCAATTATTTCAGCAAGTTACCCATGCAGTTTTCTCTAGACAATGCCATCGCCCCAATATTTGTACTAATTTGGAGCACGGGCTTTGTGATCACTCGTTTAGCGATGCTATTATATATTGAACCTGCAACCTTTTTATTTTGGCGCTTTGCCGGGGTTCTGGCGGCGATGGCAGCACTGAGTCTTGCTTGGAAGAGCACTTGGACCCAGTTGGTCGCAAATCAAGCACATTGCGATTGCCGGCATTTTGCTTCAGTTTGGGTATTTGTTAGGTGTTTGGTTCGCCATCAGCTTGGAAATGACTGCAGGTTTGGTGGTCATCATTGTAGACTTACAGCGTATTGTTACAGCATGGTTTGCAGCCTGGATCTCAGAAAAAGTAACGCAGCGCCAGTGGGTTGGTTTAGGATTTGATTTTGCTGGAGTGGCCTTGGTGGCCTTGGAGAAGATTAGCTTTGCACACATTCCTATTGCTAGCTATATTTTGGCTTTCACCGCATTACTTTTAAGGTGCTGCGACTAAAGTTTCTAGTCTCTTGTATTTGACTCCACCAACAACAGCTTTCATGGCCTATCTATTGGTGGTGCTGGTTAATCCTCGTCAAAACAATACTGTGGCAATTATCGCAGAGTAGTCTAGCAAAGACTGATGAATTCAGGGAAGTAAATAATCTAGTTTGGGGCAAATAAAACCGTTATGACCTCAGAAATTAATTATCATTCCGTATGTTGAAAGTTTTGGAAGGTATTTTGGGATGCGTTTGAATCGAATTTGGCTTTTTACTTTGGCAGTTTTTTTTGCGTTTGGCGTCTTCATCAATACGCCTGCCATTGCCGCCAATAAAGAAAAGCAGCAAACCAAATCTACTGCTAAAATAAACTCAAAGACAACGTCTAAAACTGCCAAGAAGTCTAAAACTGTCCGTGTAACAGTGATTCGTTCTGCCCAGCCTGTTGTTCCAGCGAGACCATCTCTTGCAACCGCATTGGGATTGCGTGGTCAACACGATCACCTCAATCTAAAGTCTAGTGTTGCAATGGTGGTTAATCAAGATACTAAAGAAGTGTATTTTGAAAAGAATCCCTCGGTAAGTTTGCCAATTGCCTCCATAACAAAGTTAATGACAGCAATGGTTGTTTTAGATGGAGAGCAACCTTTAGATGAGACCTTAGTGATTGATTCTGAAGATGTGCAGAGTGATCGCAGCTCTCGTTTGGCAGGTGGTACCGTATTAACTCGCGAGGAGGCCTTGCTGTTGGCATTGATGTCCTCTGAGAACCGCGCTGCTTATACCTTGGGAAGAAATTTCCCGGGCGGGGTTCCATCATTTGTGGCTGCCATGAACCGCAAGGCAAGAGAACTAGGAATGGACCACTCTCATTTTGCTGACCCAACTGGACTCATGAGTGAGAACGTTGCTACCGCTGAAGATCTGACGCGCATGTTAGGCGCGGCTTATCAATACAAAATGATTCGCGAGTTTTCAACATGGCCAGCTTTAACTATGGTCATTGCTAAACGTCCGCAAAAGTTTTTGAACACAAATCACTTGGTGCGCTCTGGTGATATGAATATTGGTTTGCAAAAAACGGGCTTTATTAATGCTGCTGGAAAATGTTTAGTGATGCAAGCAAGGGTCAATAACACGCCGCTTTTATTGGTCTTCCTGGATGCTGTTGGAACGCAATCCCGTTTTGCTGATGCCGTACGAGTTCGTGATTGGTATGAACGCATGCCACCTGGTGCGCAATCGATTCGTCGACTGATGTGATACAGAACTAAAAAACTATGCTGTCGAGCCTGGTTCGGCAGACATGGCCTTATAGCCCATGCCCTTAGAGATTTGTAAGGCAGTTTCTTGTAAAGCACGCAGCTAAAAACAGCTGACCCCTAGTTTAAGCTCTTCATCATCGCGTGCACTTGATTAAGTTCAGTCTCTAGTTTCCCTGAGACGGTAATGCTGTTGCGGGTGTGACCAGATAAACCGGTGCGAGTTACATAAGCACGCACTTGGCTTGTGGATCATCGCTAGCCAAAAAGAGTTTGCCAACTGAGGTGAGGTCTAAGGGTGCGCGCCCACCGATAGCACGAACAACTTGCATGCCTGAGCGTTCACTATATGCGCGATCAACATAAATGATTTCATCGCCCTGACGCACAGACAGCCGTGCCTTGACTAGATTACCGAGTTCCAGAAGTTTTAAGCCAAGACGATAGGTGCCGCCCCGCGCCATCGCCACGCTCTACAAGTCGGCATGCCACCATAGCATTCAGAATCCGATGGGCGGTGGAGGGGTGCAGGCCAGTTAATTCAGCGAGACTCTTAAGCCTGCTAGATTCTTCTAGTTCTGCGAGAGCATCAAGCAAGTTCATCATGCGCTCTACTACCTAGATGGCAGTTTTGCCATCTGCACCGGTAGCTTTCGAGGTTTTGACAGTTTTACTTGAAGTCAAGTGAAATTGCATATTATGCAATCTGATTTTATTAAGCTGGACTGCTCAATCAGGGCCTTATTCAGGCTGTCTTAGTGCCTTAGCGCATTTGTTTACTAGGTCAGGACCGCGGTAGATCAGGCCACTATAGAGCTGGACTAAGCTGGCACCTGCCATTATTTTTTGTCTTGCATCAGATCCAGAGAGGATCCCTCCCACGCCGATGATCGGTAAGCGATTACCCAAGCGAGCGTTTAAAGCTTTTATCACTATATTTGAAGCAGCGCGCATGGGCGCACCCGATAAACCACCCGCTTCAGAGCTAAATTCCATTCCTTGTACCGCTTCTCGAGAGATGGTGGTATTGGTAGCAATTACTGCATCCATACCAAATTCCAATAAAAGATCGGCAATCAGATTAATGTCATGAGGATCTAAGTCAGGCGCAATCTTGAGGAAGAGGGGTTTCCTGACGCCATATTGATCTGATAATCGCTTTCTTGCTTCATCTAAGCTGCTCAGTAATTCGCGAAGCATTTCTTCGCCCTGTAGGGCGCGAAGATTTTGAGTATTGGGTGATGAGATGTTGACGGTAATGTAGCTAGCAATTTCATAAACGGCTTCCATTGCCAAAATGTAATCGCGTGAACCCTCTTCAATAGGGGTGCTAGCATTCTTACCAATATTCATGCCTAAAACGCCACCGCTTTGCCAAAATTGTGAGCGTCGTACTCTTGCTACGCAAGCTTCAACACCTTCGTTATTAAATCCCATGCGATTAATGATGGCCTGAGCCTCGGTTAAGCGGAACATGCGTGGCTTGGGATTGCCAGGCTGTGGTTTAGGAGTGACCGTGCCGATTTCTAAAAACCCAAATCCCAATGCAGCAAGTGCATCAATGTGTTTACCATCTTTATCTAAACCAGCGGCTAGACCAACTGGGTTGGGAAACTCAATGCCACAGAGTATTTGAGGATCGTGAATAGACTTAGTAACAAGGTGATCCAATAATCCCCAGCGCTGCGCGCGATCAAGATTGCTTAAGGTAAGGTTATGCGCCTTTTCAGGGTCTAGGCAAAAAAGCCAGGGGCGTAACAGTGAATAACGATCGATCATGAGTGCATATTATGACTCAGACAGTGCTGCCAATGATCATCAATCAGACCTTCCATCGGCTGGTATTTGTCTTTGTAAGACATCTTGTCACTCATCCTTGATAAATAACCAAGGTAAAGATAGGATAAGCCAAGGAGACGTGATTGTTCGATTTGTTAAAGAATAATGCTGAAGCTACCATAGCTGGCGTTGGGGTGAGAGGTGTCGTAAAAGGTGTAAACAGAGGAGATGCCTTGTTCCAGGATGTCGATCATGCTTACCATGCGTAATCTCCCTGGATGAATATCATGAGGACCATCCCGAAACTCCACCATGCGGGAGTTCACACGATTCTGCAATAAAAACTGCATGTACTGATCTTGATCATCGCTATCCATATCGCCACCTGCATGTCGTTCTGTTTGATAGCGTTGATATAGTTGATAGTGTTACCTCCTGGTAGCCAAGATTGAGAACGGTTACTTCAAGCCCAGCATGTTTTTTTGAGCACGATGTTGACTGCGGGTTGGGGTAAATTGATTTACTAAAATGCGCGTTGCAATACAGGGTTTGCATTCATCACAGTAAGGACGGTAGATATATAAACCGCTGCGTCTGAAGCCTGCATTCAATAAGTCGCCGTAAACATCGGCATGAATCAGATGAGATGGTGTGGCCACTTGTGACCGAGCCATTCTGTTGGGCAGATAGCTGCAGGCGTAAGAAGCCGTTGCATAAAATTGTAGGGTTGTGAAAGGAAGTTCTTTAAGCTAGTTCAATGCTCACATTGACTTACCAAATGATATTTACTTCGCTGGCATGTCCATGTCAGGAAAATCCCTAGTTGATCGTATACGGACCATCAAATCCGCCTTAAAAGATAGTGCTGAATCATGAAGTTGATCTTTATGGACAGCTTTGTGGTGATTGAGGAAATCTCTCGCATCCAAAGAGAGAAGATTGCTGCAGGAAGCAAGGCTTTAATGAAGAGCAGAGCTAAAGTCTTTGTATGGGATATTAGTGGCGTTAGTGCAATGGATACTGAGGTTTCCAATCAACTCATCAAAATTACTGAGGCAACGCAGTTAATGGGTTGTGAGACGATGATTCTTTGGTTGAATTAGGCATCAGCATTAGTGAAGTGAAAACCACCGCCACTGTGAGAGACTTTTTCGAGCGTGCTCTCAAGGTGGTAGGAGTTGATCGATAACTACTTGGCAATACTCATTAATACTCAGCCATAGAATTGATTCATGTCTAGTACAAACTCTTCGAGCGTTGTTGCAACGAAAGTAAAAAACTGTCTGGCGGAGGGCTTGAAGAGGTACGCAGAGTCGTCCTGAGGGATGTCCACGAAAAGGGCTGCCTCACAGTATCATTTTTGAAATGTCAGCCTTGAAATTCATGGACACTACTGAATTTGAGGGTTTAAAGACTGGTTCTGAGATGACTTCTATTTTGGGTGCTCAATCCATGTTTGTGGGAATACAGCCCGGGATTGTCTTACACCTGATTGCCAATCATACGCAAACAACGGGCTTAAGTGCTGCTCTTGATTTGAATGAAGCACTTGAGAAGCTGGGAATCACCGATGCCGCATCAAGAAATTAAGTCAAAGCCGGAAACCACCGTATTTCTGTTAAGTGATATGACGGACGTGCAAATTACAGTGAGTCGAGTGATAAATCCCTTATTCATAAAAGACGCCTCTTCAATTGATCGGTCTCTTATCGGCACTATGGTCTCAGAGTTAGCTACGAATATTATTAAGTATGCAGGTAGGGGTCTAATTCGGATGGCTTAAGTAAAGGGCGATAGAACCTTAGATATTGAAATGTGGGCTGAAGATAAAGGTCCCGGCATTGCAAACATTTCAATGGCGATGAAAGATTATTTCACAACGGGTAACACTCTTGGTCTTGGTCTACCTGGTGTAAGACGTATGGCCGATGAATTTGCTATGGAGTCTGAGTCAGAGGAAAACATGATTGTATATGTTCGAAAGCGTATACGCGGCAATAAAAATGACATTGATTTAACTAGATCAATCAGTTCAATTGAAAAAAACCGATAGAAGAAAAACATGCCTTATATGACGTGGGTGTATACAACCGTCCCATTCCTGGAGAGCATGTTTCTGGAGATGCAATATTAGTCATTGATTTTAAGGGCTCTCTGCTATTAGAGATTGCGGATGTATCTGGTCATGGACCAAAATCGCATGAAGTTAGCGCAATGATTTCTAAATACATTGCAGACAATGTTTGCAGAGATCTATCGGTTTTGATGACTGGCTTACATAAGGTGTTAGTTGGAACTCTTGGCGCAGCGGCTGGATTGCTATTACTTGATATTGCTTCACAAACATTTCAATCTCTTGGTATCGGGAATACTGGAGCTAATCGCTGTGTTGGTGAATTCTGGAATTTTGATGATGTGGACCGACGGTATTTCAGATCATGCGGGCAATCAATTTGTTCGATACCCTGTTTATGAGTCAGCAGAAAAGATTGCCTACAGCCTAGTGAGCCAAAGGAATCCAGCTGGCTGCAGCAGAGCTCGAAGCGGTCTGTAAAGATAAAGCAAGTCCTCCACAAATCCACAAGCGCTTCTCTCTAAGGTTGTTCTGGAATTAGAGCCTGTTATTGCCAGTTTAGAGGGTATGATTGCTAGTACTGCGGGCGAAAGTACGCAAAGGGGTGCAATTAATCCAGCAGAATTCCAGAGCAAATTACATCTACTCAAATCATCGCTATTAGAGGAGAGCGATCGAGATGCTGTGGACTGCTTAAATGAAATTTTGGAGCAAGCCCATGCCGACCCGATCGCTTTACAGTTAAAGCAGGTCATGAAAAGCATCGAAAATTATGACTTTGACCAAGCTTTAGAAAATTTCAAGCAAGTTCAGCTGTAGCCAATAGCGCTTATCAGCAATAATCCATCAGTTTTGCCGCGATAACGGTAAACTCCATCTTTCGTGAGCATCCCACGACATTTTGAGCAAAAGTTTGCAAAATCCTTTAGAGTGTGCATGTGCTCCAGAGAAAATTTGGGAAGCAAATAGAGATGACGATTGCCGATGTCAAGCCTTTTGCTGCAACGACTCTGTCAGTGCAGCTGAAAAAACAGTGGCGGACTTACCTATGAAGGTGGATTTGTGCAAAAGCCTGGATGGACATGGAAGACCCCATACGGCGCTGCTGCAAAAGATCTAGAACCGGCAAAGTTCATCTTAATCAAAAAGAAGCAGAGATGGTGTGTCGTTACTACAGTAAACGCTTGCCGACCAACTCCCTCACATTGTCTGAGGGGCTGTGGTGATTACAAAGGTCGAGCGCCTGCAGGCGCTTTAAACCGTGGAACTGGACATGTGCTCGCAGGAAGCACTAAACCCGGTGTCAATGGTCTGCATGACATGGGGGTAATGTCTGGGAATGGACTTCTACCAAAAGAAATGGTGGTTTCATTACCCGTGGCGCCTCTTGGTGGTATGGGCGGGAAAGGCAGCAGAGGAATCAGACGTGGAGTCTAAGCCAGGCGATATCGCCGTCGTTTATATTGGATTTCGGTGCGTGGCTGATGCTGTGAAACAATAGGGGATGATTAGTTCCGCTGTAGAGACATCTGAGATTGAAATTACCTCCGATTACCAGACAGTAATCGAAGCCATTGAACGCCAAGACCCTTATATATTTGTCAGCGGTAAAGCGGGCACTGGTAAAACAACTTTAATCGGTTACCTCCGAGAAACCATTCCTGGAAATGTCGTTGTAGTTGCTCCTACTGGAGTAGCGGCACTACAAGTTAAGGGGGCGACAATTCATTCATTTTTCCGCCTACCACCACGCTTAATTTTTCCCGAAGAGGATATTAAGCCGCTGCGGAATAAGCGACTCTACAAAGATATCTGTTTGCTCATCATCGATGAGATTTCGATGGTACGAGCAGATGTTGTCGATGCCATGGATCTATTTCTGCGTGAAAATGGACCGCAAAAAGGAAAGCCTTTTGGCGGAATTCAGGTGGTGTTTGTGGGTGATTTATTCCAATTGCCTCCAGTCGTTTCAAGTGCAGACATGGAGGTATTGGCAAACCGAGGGTATGAAGGACCTTATTTCTTCTGCGCAATGGCATTACATCGCAAAGACGTCACGATGGTCGAGCTCTCGAAGATCTTTCGTCAAAAGGATGAACACTTTGCCAGTTTGCTTAATCGCATACGTATTAATCAAGATGTCGATGAAGCTATCGATACCTTAAATGCGCAGTGCTTTCGCCAAGATGTTGAAGTTGATGAACATACGATTACTTTGACAACGACTAATGCACGCGCAGATCAAATTAATGGTGCAGGATTACGAGCTATTGCCACTGAAGCTAAAGTCTACGTTGGTAAATCTACCGGAAAATTTAATGTCGATGCGCGTAACTTGCCATCACCGAATAATCTTGTCCTGAAGGTTGGAGCCAAGGTGATGTTTACGGCAACTGACCCAGGATTTCCAAAGCGTTGGGTGAATGGCACTATTGGGGTGGTGCGTAAGTTATTGCCAGATAAAGTAAAAGTGGTGGTGCAAAACGGACCTTATGCTAATACAGTCGAAGTGACCGGTCACCAATGGGAATCTTACCGCTACGATCACGACATGATGTCAGGAAAAATTTCACCAAGCATTGTTGGCACTTATGTGCAGATTCCTCTTATGCTAGCTTGGGCAGTTACAATTCATAAGAGTCAGGGTAAAACTCTCGATAAAGTAAAGGTAGACCTCTCATCGGGAGTCTTTGCGTCAGGGCAGGTGTATGTAGCGCTGAGTCGTTGCAAAACAATTGAAGGTATTTCTTTGCAAAGGCCGATCGAACCACGGGATGTGAGTTGTGATCAAGAGATCAAGCGTTTTTATCTTAACTGCTTACCTGCAACTTAAGTGTGTCCGAGCGCTCTTAATCCTTCAACTACGTTTGACGGCATTGATGCCTCAACAGTCAAATTACCTAAATCATCAATTCGCCAACGTGGTACGTCTGAGCAAGCTTGAGGATTAAGATATTCATCTACAAAGCGCATCACAAACTGAATATGTCCTTGGGGCTGCATATTGTCGTCCATCACACCAAACGCCATTGTCGGTTTGCCATCCTTGGTGAGGATGGCCGGCAGGATTGTGTGAAAAGGGCGCTTACCGGGCGCAACTTGATTTGGATGACCATCTTCTAAGCGGAAGCGCATGCTTATTCTCGATGACTACGGCTTGGCCGAGAGACTCTCCAAGCGGGGCTGAAATACTTCGTGCAAAGACATCGGTTGATCCTCCAGTAGGGAAGGAGGGAATCATTTGAATCGGTTTTTTTGGCCAGTCAGTATTCGGGTGCCGATGTGCTGGCATTCGCCAGGCCTAGAGTCAGGTCGATACCAAGTACAAAATACGATTGATTTCGTTGTATGCGAGTTTCATATGAGCCTTTATGAGTATTTCTGTACGAGTTTTCGTATGAGTTTTAATTTCTAGTGCGTTTCTGCTAAGCGCTTGCCAGCCCAGGTGGAAAAGGAAACGCCATTGCCACCATAGCCAACGGCATACCAAATATTTTACTGAGGATCGGGTCGAGTAATGCGAGGCATCATATTGTGACTCACGTCTACCCAGCCCCACCATGAATAATCGATTGCAATACCAGTTAGTGGTGGAAATTTACGAGCAATTGCATCCGTTAGTAATTTCAGATGCTCTGGTGAGTTGGCGTCAGCGCCACTGATTGAACTGCGGCTCCCTAATTGCAGTCGATTATCTTTAAGAAGGCGGTAATAGAAGCGAAGGGTGCGGGTATCTGTTATTTCTGTTCGGATCTTCCCTTCATTTTGAATGATAAGCCATTTTTTCTGGGCGATGTGCTACATAGAGATGTCCACCATCTGTGGCGTCGCAATTAATTTGACTTGTTAGATCCTTGAAATTTTCAAATCCAGAGAATATTTCTCGGTCTAATTTTTTTGCAGTATCTAATCCCCAACGATCAATCCATTGGGAGCGCGATAGTCGACCGCTAGCATTCTGCCTTTGTCCGCCGCTCCGACTGGAGCATCCCCCCGAGGTTTGGTTGGCCTCCAGAATAACCGCTTGTATGCCATGTTCTTGAGCTCAATATAGTGCCGTAGAGACACTAGTTGACCCTGAACCAATCACCACAACTTCTGCCTCTAAGTTTCCATTAACAGGGCCGGCCATCTGTATCGGGCGGTATACCTGCGCTTGCTACCCAATAGCTCGGCTCATATCCGGGGTTAGAGGAGAGGTAAGTGGGTTGTATAGCGGATCGTATCTCGTGAGGATTCAGTCTAGGGCATTCCTCATTATTTTGCTGCTGGTAAGTGCAGCCGCTTCTTGCGGCAGGCATTTTTCAATTGAATCTTACCGTTCTTAAAAGTGAAGATATCAACACCACCGTCCGCCTCTACTCGTGCCCCGTCAAGAGCGGTTCCAACAAAGGGCCATTCAGAAACACCAAAGTTCCCGTGGACAAAATGTCGGTCATTAATCCACTGTGCATTTGGAAAATTTAGCCAAGCACTTTCAAAAGCCACGTTTACTGCTCCCATACCAACGTGTCGTACACCACAAGCATCTGGACCGGCTGCAGCGTGAAATACGCAGTCATCGCTCATAAAACTCATTAGGGCATTAATGTCATGTCTATTCCAGGCTGCGCTAAATTCTTCTGCCAAAGTAGCTACCGAAACTTCATCATTAAAAGGCACAATAGGTTCGATCAAGAAAAAAATATTTGAGACCAGTATGAACAGCACCGCATCTAAGTCGATTGACATGTCAGCCTATTGGCTGCCATTTACTCCAAACCGCTACTTTCAACATTACCCTAAGATCATGCAGTCAGCCAAGGGTGCTTACTATTTTGACGATCACGGAAGAAAGTTATTCGACGGCCTATCAGGACTATGGTGCTCCCCATTGGGGCATGTTGAGCCACGTATTGGGGCCGCTATCCAAAAACAGTTTGAGTCAATGGATGACTGTCCAGCTTTTCAGATGGCTAGTGAAACTACTTTCAGTCTCGCCAATCGAATTGCTCAGATGGCGCCTAAAGGATTGGACAAGGTATTTTTCACTAATTCAGGAGAGAATCTCAAGCGCAATAAAGTCTGTGGCAGCTATTCTACTGGCGGAAGCCGAGGTATTCGCACCTCCGAACAGTATGTTCGCAAGAGCGGTGCTGCTGCGCGCATGATGTTAGTTCGGCAAGGTATCTGTTGCTGCTTCGCAATTAGAGGTGCCCCTAAAAGATTCAAAAGAGTGGAATCTAATTGGTAAGTCAGTTAACCGTATTGACGGTACAGCCGATAAAGTAACAGGTAGATAGGTATATGCCATTGACCTAAAGTTACCTGGCATGTTGGTGGCCAATATCAAGCAGTCTCCCGTTTTTGGTGGCAAAGTGAAAAGTTACGATGCTGCGAAAGGGCAATCAATGAAGGGTGTAAAGAAGGTGGTTCAGGTGGGTGATTCTGCAGTTGCGTAACCTTATTCCCAACGCCAACAATCCAGTTGTGAAAGGCTATGCAGGACGATCCATTATTCAATCCTGCTATGTTTTGGGTGGGTGATGGAGAGTCTCTCTGGCAGCAAAAGTTAGGTCCGCAAAATAAGTCATGCAGCTCTTGTCATGGCGACGTAAAAAAATCGATGCCTGCATTAGCATACGCGAGCAAAGATCTTTTGGCATGGTCAGCGCTCATCGCCTTTCAATCTCAATCCCCAGGCGTTCGGCCTTAGAGAATTAGGATTCTTCGATTAATCAGAAAAGACAACAGAGATTGCGCCATTAATTAGTACACGATCATGCAAGTGGTAACGTAAAGCCCTTGATAAAACAGTACGTTCTAGATTTCGACCCTTGCGAACTAAATCATCTGGCGTATCCCCGTGGGTTACTCGAGTAACGTCTTGCTCAATAATTGGGCCTTCATCTAAATCACGAAGTGTGCAGTCGCACCAATTAACTTAATACCACGAGCATGAGCTTGATGATAGGGCTTGGTGCCTTTAAAGCTAGACAAGAAAGAGTGATGTACGTTGATGCAACGGCCAGATAGTTTGGTGTAACGGGGCAGGTGGAGAGAACGGAATATCAGCAAAGTCGATGCTGGTATATACTTCTCGAGGGTAATTGGAGACTATGCCGAAAATAATCATTGGTCATTCACCAACGATACAGTCAGTCTACGAGACAATGGTCTAGCTTTGATGCCATGATTAACCCGCGCTTAAGATCTTTGACGGCACGTAATGCCCAGGTAATCGCAAAGCGATTGGCGATTGCTAAAAATCCTGCTCTCAAGTTATCGACACTGGCAGGACAACTAAAGCTCACACGCATAAAGAAGCGTTTTGATGCCTTGTCATCAAACTGTTGTGCTTCTTCAATATCCCCGCCTTGTTCAAAAATATAGGTAGCGACTGCATCAACGATGCCAGGTTTATTGGGGCAGGTGATGGTCAGATATTAATTTTCGTTGGCCATATTAAATCGAGGATAGATGAATCATAAAATTTATTTTAGTCTGATCGGTGCATAGACCGCATAAGTAATTCAGTTATTACTTGGAGGGGTCTGAAATTATATCCGCTGGACTTCTTAAGGGTTCGCTTTTGTCAGTTACGGTTGGCAATATCCCCTCAATACAGATGGGCTTTGAAGCGATGATAGTGAAAAAACTACACTCTTTCTTTGTGGCTGCAGATGCAGCATGCTCCAAGGGAGATTTGCTCTTAGCGGCTAGGCTTGCCGCAGTACCCGGATTAGCAACTACGGCCGTTCCGGCTGTGTTTACTGCTTATAAGGGGCTTATTATACTGCGAGTAGTCCCCGCGCAGTACTGATGGCCGCTAATGGTGCAGCACATCCCGCTAAAAATCCGAGAGTGCTAATAACTACGGCAATCCAAATATAAGGGCTTATACGCGAAACAATAGCTTATTTAGCTCGACAAGCAACATTGAAGACTCCAGCGGCCCATGAACCATTTTCGATAGTTTCAAATACGCTATTAGGAGTTTTTTGATCAAATACAACTTTACCTTTTCCTTGTTGTTCGGCAAAGAGTTTAAATTCAATTGGGCGATATTGTCCGCTAGAGCAGTCATACTCATTTAACCCAATAATCGAATTCACTACTTCTTTAGTTTGCGGATCTTGCCCCGGCTTTTTAAAATCTAACATTGATATGATTTGCGCTTTCCCATCGTGGGTTTGTAGTGTAGCTGTATCAACATACACAACGGATAAATCATTTTGTCCCAATTCTTGCCAAGCAGCTGACGCATTTCTGCTAATAAGGGCTG
The DNA here is from genome assembly GCF_900095185.1 of Polynucleobacter necessarius. Taxonomy (NCBI): domain Bacteria; kingdom Pseudomonadati; phylum Pseudomonadota; class Betaproteobacteria; order Burkholderiales; family Burkholderiaceae; genus Polynucleobacter; species Polynucleobacter necessarius. The sequence goes on from NZ_LT606948.1 coordinate 1,323,197, forward strand.
TAATAGTAATAGCTAGAAAGGTGATAAGTGATTTCATGTAAGTGGAGTCCTAAGAGGTGACTGTGAAGATCCGTTGGTATTTTAAACGGCTATCCCTACTATGCCAATATTGCTGAAATATTTACTGATTGCTTAACTCAAGCTGGCGATTTACTTTTTCTGGCTTCATTTGTAATGGCAGAGACTGATTATTGGCCCATAAAGAGTTTAAATTGCGATAAAACTTACTTTGCACCCAGCCTGATTGACCTGTTTGATAAATGAAGAGCGATCTTTCAAGATCTGACAAATCATAGATGGTAGGCAAACTTGGCGCCTGTGTAGTCTTTGATAGGGATTATTGGTTTGCAGAAGCTCAAGGCGCCCAACGTTTACCGTAAAGCTATCACCTGGGAAGGGCGTACGAATATTAAAGCGATTTCTGAGTAGTGGAACTTTACTAAAAGGACGATGTGCTGAGATGGCGATATGCGCGTTGTCCCAATTCCATGCTGAAGGATCGTTGCCATAGGCATTACTTAGGTAGTCTAACGCTTGATCCAGTGCGTTATTTGACGATTCTTGACAGGTCTCCACTTGTTCAGTCTTTGGATCATCACACCAAAGACTATTCGGGTTTTGCGCTTGATTGAGAAGTAAGGCGCGATCGTTACGTGACCCATAATTTTCGCTAAATAAATAATTCAATCTAGAAAATAGATTGCGCGTCAGCTGGTCAGCCCATGCATGAAAAATCAGCGCGTCTACGCTATCAACTTTCATGTCACCATCAAAGCTACGGCCTATCTCCATTGCTTTTGCATTTAGTGGATGAGGGGATTGGCTGGACTTAAATAGGTCTAATAGAGGGGTGGCACCAAGTGATAAGGTATCCCCTTGCATGACCTTCATATCATCCAGTGAATGAACTGATTTGGACTGAATTAAATCTACTATGCGATGAAACCGCGTAGGCATTTCCCAATCGCCTGTGAGAGGGTTGGGATCATTAACCGAAATGATTTTTTGATTAGCGGTGGCAAGCCAGCCTTGCTCGGGATTGTGGTTCGCGGGAAGTTGTTCGAACGGAACATAGATAGCCATTCCATTCCAGTTATACTGTTTCTCCCAGCCAGGCGCTGGTGCTACGCCGTATCAGCCATGATGCAGAGTGCTTTTTGGGGCAACCCCAGGGGCCTGATAGGCAATATTACCTTCGATATCTGCGATTCCTATGTTTTACATAGGAGCGTAATTTTTTCGCAGCGCTTCTTTAAATTGATCCAGATCGGTGATCTCGGTTCATATCCAATAAGCCCACTACGGATTGGTTATCGATATCAAGAGCAGGCTAACGTAACGCTAAAGCGTAACGACTGGTATCAATAGTGCGTTTCGCTTTTGCATGAGAATCAGAGATAACAGGCCCATGACAAGTTTTCTTTACCAGAAAGGTTAAAGAGGGCTCGCCTTTGATGTCGATGATTTCTTGGCGTACTTTAAAAAGGAAGTAAACCATCGGGCCGACAATACAGGCTAGGATTTTTTGAATCGATTTGCTCGATATATAAATCCTGAACATCGGCCCCCTATTTGTAAAGCTCCAGGCAAACTTTTCCGTTCTTCCCAAAACAACTCCAGGGATGCCAGGAAGCGTTCCGCGAATGACGTCTAAGCCGGGTGTGCCTCACAAGATGCGCAAAGTACTAGATGACGGGTACAGAGAGGCCTAAATGCGGATCATTAGCCAATAATGGCTTGCCCCCGTACTTACCTACTAAACTTACTGCTTAAGGCCCAGTTATTTGATACAATCCCATCTCTGCCGCCCATCTGCTCCCATTGACTTAACTCGGTTGCGGGTAAATTTTGAGGTTTACTTTCTGCAGGACCTGTCTTTTGGTGAAAGACATTCATGTCCTTATAGAGCTTGGCAAAGTCCATATTACTTATGGGCTCATCTGACTCATAAGGCGGCATTACCTCCCAAACTTGTTTGGTAGTGAGATATTGGGAAAGCTCAAGCCTTTGTAACGCTTTTTGCCAATTTCCTCCGAGGTCATAAGCCATCACGAGCATCCAGGCAACACTATCAGTTGGAGACCAGTGACCTGGTTTAGATCCCGTCAATAAATATTCTACGGGTAGTGCCCATCCTAATTGCGCATTGCCAGCATTGCCAGCATTGACACCGTCGGCATATGCTTGGAGTAATCGTTTAGCAGCAACAGGGTAGTGATCAAATTGTCGTTCTGCAGCTCGCTTGATCCCAAGCGTGCGTACAAAGCGATCTATCTTGACAGTGTCTTTGCCTAAGATTTCAGAAAGACGTCCACTGGCAATGCGACGATTCATCTCCAGTTGCCATGAGCCCTCAGAAGCATGTCAATATCATAAAGCAAAGTAGGCGTCGGCCTGACTTTTGGCTTTGATATGGGGTATATCGACTTCATTAAAAGTGATGGCAATAGCATCACCCAGACTTTTGATTGTCCGCTTACTGGAGATATTAGATTGTGCCGAATAAAGATACGCCAAGAGGGCTGTGATGCAGGCTATCGAACATAGTCCAATAAGCCATAAGCTGAGCAGTAACAGCTTGCCCAACCCAGTTGATTTTCTCGGTAGATTCATCAAAGTATTTTAGATGCTGGATTTAGTCTAGCCTCAGGTGCTGGGGCCAAAAGGGGTGTAGGGGCCTGCCCAAGGCTTGCATGCTAGAATTCTTTCTGTCTTGATTTTTATGGGATAGCTTTGTTGGTAAATAGTGCGGGCCCGAGTGGTGAAATCGGTAGACACAGCAGATTTAAAATCTGCCGACCCAAAAAAGTCGTGCCGGTTCGATTCCGGCCTCGGGCACCAAGACACTTGAAGCTTCATTTCACCAAATGACAGTAATTGTTAATCTCATCAGGCTGTTGGGTTAAATAGCTTACTTACCGCAAAATGAATTTATCTAAAGTATTCCTTTGCTCATGCTTGGTTTTCCCAGCGCTGACTGCATGGGCTGTCGATGTTCTTGAATTCAACTGCAAGCGAGTGGAGAGAAATTTCCCAGAGGAGTATGAAATGAAAATGATGCTCGCTTCGAGAAGTCAAAAAGCCAAGATATTTCTAGATGGGCGTGATTTAGATCAGTCGGATGCGTTTGGTACCCAAGTGGTTCAAAACATCACTTTGTCTCGCCCCAATATTTTGGTTTCGATAGAGGCCAAGTGTGCACCAGAAGAGTTGATGGGAGTCTCATATCCTGTTGATAGTGTAATGACTAACATTATGCTTGACCCGGTAACTGGCAAGTTAAAAAAGCCGAAAAAATACAAAGCGGCATCTTGGGTGCAACAATTGGAAACGGCACCCACACTAGTGAAGAGACTTACCTTCTTGCGAAAGCGCCCTACAAGGTTAGGTAAGTGGCTTAGACAAGCGCTTCCACAAAGCCTGAGTTTGGTTCGGTTACAAAGCCCAATTTGGTTAGGCCAGCGTGACATGAGGCGGCTAAAACCTGAGCGACATACTCATATTTCACAGACTTATCAGCGCGCAAATTGATTTCTGGCTGGGGATCCTTTTTTGAGATCTTTACTGCATAGCCATCAAATGTTTTTAAGTCAATTGGAGTGCTATTTCAAAATATTTGGCCATTAGCATCAATTGATAGCTGAATGGATTCTGGTTTTACTTCATTTCCTGAAGTACGGGTAAGGTGATGATAAAAATAATTAAGAGTACTAACATGACATCAACCATGGGTGTCATGTTAATTTCCGATATGATGCTGTCGTCTTTTTGGTCGTTTTGCATATGAAAAGACATCACTATTCCCCAGAGTTCACACGGGCACCAGTTATAAAGTAGGCCAACAGATCATTGCCAAAGCAATTTAAATCCGCGATGAAGAGTTTATTCGCATGATTGAGGACATTCAATCTCAGTGCCTCACCAATGGGGCCAGCAACTTGATCTTATCTGTGCGCTTTCAGAACTGCTAATGGCAATCAGGGCGTGGTAGATACCCCAAAAGGTACCCAACAAGCCGATGAACAGTGAGATTGCTCCTGTATGAGAATACGGATTGATGGAGTGATTACTAAACGACTGCATCCCTTGATCAAATGAGGGAGCGCGCCAGAAGTGTGCAAGCTTGGGTGGCAGTTTGCGTAGGTTGCGCAAGTCCTATAGTCGAGTGAGCAAGTTACCCAAGTAATAATAGAGCAGAGTAATAGAACGATTGCCACAAAGCGTGTAACAACATCGCCTTCAAGCCAGAGATTAGCTATGTCACATGGTGTATATAAATTGATTTTTAAGATTAAATTTGATTAAAAGATTAGTGGAAACTTTTTGGGGTGAACCATGCCCTAAAAAGGTTTAAAGCGATAACGTTTACCAATTTCTGTTGCCGCACGATCCAATCTTGGAAAAGAGCTTGATTGCAGTAATGCAACATCTTCTACGCTTCCGCTTGCATCAATAATGAGGCGAACAACCACTGCACCTTGCTCTCCAGAGCGTTTTGAAAACGAAAGGTAATCAGCATCGGCGTCGGGTTGATAGAAAATGGCTAGTTTACCAATGTCAGTTTGAATAGGGGTGCCGCTGGCACCCCTGCTGGTTGCGGGGGCTACTGTAGCAGCCGGAGGCGGATTTTCAAACTTGGTCTGGGGCTGGTTTTGCTGGGGAGCTTGCTGACCCTGAGTAGGGCTTGACTGTTCAGCCAACTTTTCTTTCGGCTTTTCTTGTACCGACTTCTTCTCCTCCTTGGGTTTTGGAGGAGGGGTGGTGGGTGTCTGCTGGCTCTTATTAACTGACTCAGGACTAACTAAATTAGTCATGACACGTCACTCAGAATACGCGCATGCGTTGGGTGCAAAGTCAGGTCGACAGACATTAAATTGTTTGCCAGTGATAGCAAGGAGGATTCATCTTTACTGCTGACGAAGGTAACGGTTCCATATGTGACTGTGTTGCTTTTGAGCTCTAGAGTATCTAGCTGTCTTTTAAGTTGCTTTACTACTGCATCACTTGTATCAATTAAGGTTATCGATTCACCTAGTAACTTGCGAATGGCTTTTCTTAAAAAAGGGTAGTGAGTGCAACCGAGTACTAGAGTGTCGGCACCGGCGTCTTGAATGGGCTCTAGGTGTTTGGCTAATAATTCCAAGGATTCTTCACTATCAGCCTTACCAGATTCAATCAAGAGAACAAGTCCCGCACCAGATTGTTCGATGAACTGACAATCCCTAGGTAGGGTTGCTAAAAGGGCGTTAAATTTATCGCTCTTGAGAGTTGCCTCGGTAGCAAGTACGCCCACAATATGATTTTGTGATTGCATGGCAGCAGGCTTGATGCCAGGTTCAACGCCGATGATAGGAATTGATAATGTTGCTCGGATTTGTTTTATAGCTTCGGCAGTGGCTGTATTGCAAGCCACAACTATTGCATCACATCCTTTGCTGGCTAGAAACTTGCATAAGGAGAGGCTGCGCGAAGCTATCCAGTCGCTCGATTTTTCACCATAAGGCGCATTTGCTGAGTCGGCTAAATAGATATAATCATCTTGGGGAAGCTGGCGCAGAGCCTCATCCAAAATGGATAAGCCTCCAACGCCAGAATCGAATACCCCAACAAGTGCCAATGTTGACTGCGCTTACTCAGTTGTCACTGAACGCTTAAGCAATCTTGACTGGAATGCCGGCAATCTTCGCCTGCCAATCACGCGGTCCTTCGTGATGTATGGAAATGCCTTCAGAATTCACTGCAACAGTCACTGGCATATCTTTGACATCAAATTCATAGATGGCTTCCATGCCTAGGCCAGCGAAGCCAACGACTTTAGAAGTTTGAATCGCCTTGGATACCAAGTAAGCAGCGCCACCAACAGCCATTAAATATGCAGATTTATGTTTCTTGATCGCTTCAATAGCCTCAGGCCCACGTTCTGCTTTACCAATCATGGAGATCAAACCAGTCTTAGATAGCATCATTTCGGTGAATTTATCCATGCGGGTGGAGGTTGTAGGGCCTGCTGAGCCAACCACTTCATCGCGCACTGGATCGACGGGGCCTACATAATAAATGACCCGGTTCTTAAAGCTAACCGGCAATGCCTCGCCCTTAGCAAGCATATCCTGAATCCGTTTGTGGGCAGCATCGCGTCCGGTCAAGATCTTGCCGTTCAGCAGCAAAGTCTCGCCTGGTTTCCAGCTAGCCACTTCATCGGCGGTCAAGGTATCTAAATTAACACGTTTGGATTTTTGCACATCAGGCGTCCAAGTGACTGCTGGCCAATCAGATAGAGATGGGGTCTCTAATTTTGCGGGGCCGTCGCCATGCAGGTGAAAGTGTACGTGTCGTGTAGTCGCACAGTTTGGAATCATCGCAACTGGCAACGATGCGGCATGTGTGGGGTATTCCATAATTTTGATGTCAAGCACGGTTGCTAAACCACCAAGGCCTTGAGCACCAATACCCAGTTTATTGACTTTGTCATAGATCTCTAAGCGCAATTCTTCTGCGCGAGTCGTTGCGCCGCGTGCAATCAATTCTTGAATATCCACAGGACCCATTAAGGCTGTTTTTGCCATGAGCATGGCTTTTTCTGGTGTGCCGCCAATGCCAATACCAAGAATGCCAGGCGGGCACCAGCCAGCACCCATGGTGGGAACGGTTTTGAGAACCCAGCTAACAATTGAGTCGGAAGGGTTCAGCATGACCATCTTGGCTTTATTTTCTGAGCCGCCACCTTTAGCAGCGCAAATGACTTCAACGTCATCGCCAGGCACGATTTCATAATGAATCACAGCAGGGGTGTTGTCTCCCGTATTGTTTCGTTTACCTGCGGGATCAGCTAAGACCGATGCGCGCAACATATTATCAGGATTAAGGTAGGCGCGTCGCACACCTTCGTTGACCATATCGGTTACGCTCATGGTGGCGTCTGGCCACTGCACATTCATACCAATCTTCAGAAAAACTACGGCAATGCCGGTGTCTTGGCAAAGGGGGCGGTGGCCTTCCGCGCACATGCGACTGTTGGTCAAAATTTGGGCAATTGCATCTTTAGCTCCGCGCCCTTGTTCGAGCTCATAAGCCTTACCCATCGCGGTAATGAAGTCCTTGGGATGATAGTAGGAGATGAACTGAAATGCATCTGCAACGCTTTGAATGAGGTCGTTTTGTTTAATCTTGGTCATGGTTTTAGGCTTATTTCCACATTATTAGTAAGGTTTGCCCCATTTTAAGGGTTTGCCATAGAGCAAATTACAAGTGTTTTCACTTATCTTCTAAGGTCTTGAAAAACAAGAAAACCCCGTATTTAACCCATCTGCAACTTTGTTAAGGGTGCGGCCATTCCAGGCATGGAAGCCTACAAGCAGCTTTGTGCTGAAGCAGAAAAAGATTACGACGGTTTTTGGGGTCGCCTTGCTAAAAAAATATCTACTGGAAAAAGCCTTTTACGAAGGTTTTAGATGAATCTCAGGTGCCTTTCTATTGATGGTACGGGTTACTAAGGTAGCTTACAAAGCTGCTGATGGTCAATTCCGTGGCGGTAAAGCATTGCCCCTTTAAGCTATTTGTGACGAAGCACTTTCCACCGGTGAATGTCCTAAGGTGCAATATGTGATCGTAAGTAAGCGCACTGGCACTGATGTCACTATGCAAGCAGGTCGTGATGTTTGGATGCAAGAGATCGTAGCGAATGAATCCACGACTTGTGAGCCAGAGTGGGTTAGCGCTGAGTATCCTTTATTTATTCTCTATACCTCAGGATCTACTGGTAAGCCTAAGGGTGTACAGCACTCTACTAGTGGCTATCGCTTGTGGGCAAGTCTCACAATGAAGTGGACTTTTGATATCAAACCAAATGATGTTTTCTGGTGTACTGCCGACATTGGTTGCGTAACAGGCCACTATTACATTACTTATGGCCCACTTGCAGTTGGCGCCACTGAGATCGTATTTGAAGGTCTACCAACAGATTCAAATTCTGGTCGTTGCTGGGACATAATCCAGAAACACAAAGCATCTATTTTCTATACCGTACCAACAGCGATTCGCTCCTTGATCAAGGCATCTCGTAACGACCAAGCGGTGCATCCAAAGAGCTTCGATTTATCTTCACTCCGTCTCTTGGATTCTGTGGGTGAGCCGATTAACCCAGAAGCATGGATGTGGTACTACGAGAATGTAGGTGGCTCACATTACCCAATCGCAGATACTTTCTGGCAAACCGAAACTGGTGGTCATATGATTTCACCATTACCTGGTGCAACTCCTATGGTTCCAGGTTCATGCACATTGCCATTGCCAGGTATTCAGGCGGCTATTGTGGATGAAGCAGGTGCCGATGTGCCTAATAGTCAAGGTGACATCTTGGGTGTGAAACGTCCATGGCCTTCAATGATGTGCACAATTTGGGGTGATCCTGATCGTTTTGTAAAGTCTGACTTCCCAGAAACATTAGGAGGCACTCTTTACCTTGCTGGTGATGTCGCAATCCGTAATAAGGATCATGGCTACTTCACCATTACCGGCCGTATTGACGATGTCTTGAACGTTTCCGGTCACCGCATTGGAACCATGGAAATCGAATCTTGTTTAGTCGCTAAACCATTGGTTGCTGAGGCAGCGGTGGTTGGCCGTCCAGATGAATTAACTGGTCAGGCAATTTGTGTATTCGTAGTGCTTAAATGTGGTCGCCCAACTGGTGATGAGGCTAAAAAGCTTGCTACCGAATTACGCAACTGGATTGGTAAAGAAATCGGTCCGATTGCTAAACCGAAGGACGTCCGCTTTGGTGATAATTTACCGAAGACCCGCTCTGGCAAGATTATGCGTCGCTTGTTACGTGTGATTGCTAAAGGTGAAGAGGTTTACTCAAGACACTTCAACCTTGGAAAACTCACACATCTTGGAGCAGCTGAAAGAGTCTCTCTAAGCGTATTTACTTGGATTTGGGGTAAAGCCCTTTCGGTACTCGTATAATTGACGACTGTTCGGAAGGGTGGATGAGCGGTTTAAGTCATACGTCTGGAAAGCGTGCGTAGGTTAATAGCCTACCGCGGGTTCGAATCCCGCCCCTTCCGCCAAGTATCAGTAAAACCACCTGCGGGTGGTTGTTTCTTTTGCACATCCCGTAATATCTAGTATGTTGCGTATGAAAAATAAAATGAATTCAATTCTGGGGAAATCATGATCTTTGCACTGTTATTAATGGACCGCCCAGGTACGGCAGACTTACGTATCCAGGTTCGCCCTGAGCACCGCGCTTATTTGGTAAAAATGGCTGATCGCATGGCTTTTGCAGGACCCTTAACATCAGAAGATGGCAAAACAACATTGGGTAGCTTAATTGCAATTGACTTCCCGAGTAGGGCGGATGTCGATGCTTGGTTAAAAGATGAGCCGTACACCAAAGCAGGAGTTTATGAGAAGCCCGTTATTCATGTATTTAATAATCTGTGGCAGCAAAAAGTGGGATTCCCGCCTGCTCAGTAGTAAACACTTAGCCTCATATCTTTGCTCAAACTAAGTTTTCTAAATTTATGCAATGACATTCATTCAGTTGCCGCGATTATTGATCTGGCCCATACGGATTGGGATAGTACGGTGCTCTTGTATTGCACTCTTTTGGATTAGAGCCCACCTTTTTGTTCTTGGCTTTGTGAAGCAGTCTGCTGCTGAATTTAGTGGAAAAATTGGATATAACTTTAGCTACCAAGATCTCAGTATTTCCCCTTTACGCCTCAGGGTTGGGGCTGGATCAGCTTCGTTTAGCAAAAGCGGGCGGCCTTAAATTACTAGAATTCCAGAAGCTGATGATGGGTGAGCTTGGATTTGATGAGGTTTTGCTAGTTCAACCAACTATTCTTGTTGAAAAGAAGTTATCCAAGGCAAGAATTTATTGCAGCAGTAGAGAAAACCCTTCCCCCATCTGATTCTGCAGATTCAAGCAAGCCTCTCAAAATTTCGGTTGATGCGTTGACAGTAAGCGCAGCATCTCTATGTTTAATTGACGAGTCAACTCAGTTAAAAGAAGAATTGAAACCATTATAAGAATGGTTTAGTGACTGGCGCGCGTGGACAATGTGATTTAAATCTCGGAAGTTCACCAGTATCCCGTACTCTTTGTTACAGAAGATAAGGTTTCAGTTGCTGTCAAAAATAAGCTGACTACGCATCCCATGGCCAAAGACGATGCTACTTTTGAGCCCGCATTATTTGCAGAGCAGGGTGTTTCACTGCAAGGTGAAACACAAACAGTTTCACCAGATTATGGTGGCTATGAGTTTTATCGTGCTCATAGGTGGTTAAAGGGGATTGTTGAGGGTAAGACGGATGCCGAGAGTGTTATCAAGGCAATGGAAAGTTCTGGTCTGTGTGGTCTGGGAGTGGCAGGATTCCCGGCAGGTCGTAAACGGCGTATTGTGAACGATCAAGTCGCCCCTAAATTAATGGCAGTCAATATTGATGAAGGTGAGCCGGGCACTTTTAAAGACCGCACTTATTTAGAGTGTGATCCTCATCGTTTTCTAGAGGGGCTTTTAATCGCAGCTAGCGTAGTTGGTATCGACGCTTGCTATATATCTATTTACGTGATGAATATCACGGCTGCCGCGAGTTGCTCGAGGCTGCATTGGCAAAACTTCAGGCAAATCCCCCATTTAAGTTGCCCACCGTTGAGTTACGTCGTGGTGCAGGAGCGTATATTTGCGGTGAAGAGTCTGCCATGATTGAAAGTATCGAGGGTAAACGTGGTGAACCCCGTATGCGACCACCTTACATTGCGCAGGTTGGTTTATTTGGCAGGCCAACCCTAGAGCATAAGTTTCAGGCTTTGTGCTGGGTGCGCGATATCGTCCAGCGTGGACCAGAATGGTTTAGCTCATACGGTGGTCGCCATGATCGCAAAGGCTTGCGAAGCTTCAGTGTGAGTGGGCGCGTTAAAAATCCGGGTCTGAAATTGGCGCCAGCTGGAATCACAATTCAAGAGTTGATCGATGAGTACTGCGGCGGAATGCAAGACGGTCATCGCTTCTATGGCTATCTGCCTGGCGGAGCCTCCGGCGGAATTTTGCCTGCCACCATGAATGACATTCCACTTGATTTTGATACCTTACAGCCATAGGGTTGTTTTATTGGTTCGGTTGCAGTCATGGTTTTTAGTAACAAAGATAAAGCACGTGATATGGCTTGAAATGTGATGCATTTCTTTGACCATGAAAGCTGCGGTCAATGCACTCCTTGCCGAGTTGGTACAAGCAAGGCTGCTAAGTTCATGCAAGCCAAGGCTTGTATTGGAGATGTTGCTTTCTGATATGCCGGATGAAGGCTTTAAGTGGGGTGGTGATAACACAGTAGAAAAGCAAAAAAATCAACACGGTGAACTTCAGTACTTGGGCAGCGCGTATGGATGTCACTGTACGCCCTGAATTAAAAGCCTTGCGGATCAGGCTGCGATTCCGCGTTAATTGTATGGGCTGAAAAGTAAAAAGGCTCCTCCAGCGGGGCCTTTTTGCATTTGTAACCTAGTTTTGTTTTGCCCTTTAGAATTATTACTCTATGGCCAGTTCCAAACCCTCCCAAAACACTGTAAAACCTGAGCTCCCCGTTCTCATCATTGGCGCTGGCTTCGCAGGTTTCACTGTCGCTTTACACATGGCTAAATCTCAACCAGTGATATTGATGGCTAAACGTGGCTTGGGCGAAGCTGCGACTGCTTGGGCGCAGGGTGGAATTGTCGGGGTTGTTGATCAAGAGCATGAATGAAGTATCTGCCATTGTGGCTTGCAGAGTTTTTGGAGAGGATGTTCTTTTTGCTTCTGCCATTTGTAGCATTTGCATATCCAACTATCAAGTCGATTCCTACTTACAGAACAAATGTAGCTAAGAAGCAAATTAATTCGATTTATAAAGAGCTTGATAAGTTTGAGCAAAACACTATTGAGACCTTTGATCAAAATCGCAGGGGAGAGTACATTGAGGTGATAAATGTGATGGAGCGATGGGTTCTTAAATCAAAAGCAGCCAAATTAGCCACTGCTGAATGTTACAGCTTGCGAAACAATATTGAATTTATCCGCAATGCTATAGAAAAGCAGGTTATTTATACAGGCAGGGAAAGTTAAGTCTCATTTTTTAATGATCCAACCCAAGATTCTCATTGAGAAATCTACTGCATTTACATCTTTAGTGAGTTTTCCAAGAGAGACGCGATCAACACCAGTGCTTGCGATAGCACGCATTTGATCGAGATTGATGCCACCAGATACCTCTAGTAATGCCTGACCGGCAGTAATAGCCACTGCTTCTTTCATTTCATCGGTATTAAAATTATCAATCAGGATGCTTTTGGCACCAGCCTCTAAAGCTTCTTCAAGCTCAGCAAAATTCTCAACTTCAATCTGAATATCCACTCCAGCATTCAGGGTATGCGCGCTCTTTAATGCAGCTGATATGCTGCCAGCGGCAGCAATGTGATTTTCTTTAATCAGGATGCCATGCCAAAGGGCTAGATGTTGATTCTTACCACCACCCACTAAAAGACTGCGTATTTTTGTGCCTGACGTAAACCTGGAATAGTCTTGCGCGTATCTAAAACTGCGCATCCTCTAGGATTTGGGCTAGCGACCGCAATCGCATCGACATGTTGGCGGGTGATACTAGCCGTCCATGAGAGTGTCTGCAAAAAATTAATACAAGTACTCTCAGCAGAGAGTAGTGCTTGGGAGTCAGCTTCAATAGCGCAGGTATCGGGCATCATGAGTTGACCCTCAATGTAATACCAATTGACCTTTGCATTGGGATTTAGTTTCTTGCGAGCGCCTTCAAACCAATCTACTCCACAAAGAACTGCTGCCTGACGAACGATAAGTTGGGCTTTTACTGGCTTGCTAGGAACCAGCTTGGCGGTCCAATCGCCTGTTCCAATATCCTCCCATGAGTGCATCATGAATATTACGTTGACGAGCTTGCTCTAAGGTTTCGTTGTAGTCAAACATGTATCAATTTATAAATGAAAGCGAACCGATGTGGTGCTAATTTAAGTCGCACCAATGTTGTTTACAAAGCCATGCTGTGCCTTGGCCAATAGCTCTGGATGATTTTTTGTGAAATCGAGCATGCGCTCTATACAACTCAAAGCCTGAAGCCGAATCGGTTCATCAATAAAGATTTCACCAGAAGCATTTTCTAGGCAGCTCAAAATGCCTTGAAGGCCATTTATAGCCATCCAGGGGCAGTGGGCACAACTCTTGCAGGTTTGCGCTATTTCCAGCGGTTGGTGCTTCAATGAATTTCTTGTGTGGTGCTAACTGGCGCATGCGGTGCAAGATGCCGTTATCAGTTGCAACAATGTATTCGGTGGCGGATCCCTCAACCACTGCTTTAATCATGGCAAAAGTTGAGCCAACGACATCAGCCAGGTCAACAACGGCTTGAGGGGATTCTGGGTGTACTAGGACCATCGCATTGGGATGAGCTGCTTTGAACATGGATAGTTCAGCAGCCTTAAATTCGTCATGCACAATGCAGGCACCGTTCCATAGCAACATATCTGCGCCAGATTGCTCTTGTATATAGCGTCCTAGGTGACGATCTGGCGCCCACAAGATTTGCTTGCCCTCACTTTTGAGTTGATGCACGATGGCAAGAGCACAAGAGCTAGTTACCATCCAATCTGCTTGTGCTTTAACAGCGGCAGATGTATTTGCATACACAACAACTACCCGCTCAGGATGTGCCACGTGGAAAGTGGCAAAGTCAGAAGCATTGCACCCTAAGTCCAAAGAGCAGGTCGCATCCAAGTCTGGCATGAATACTCGTTTTTCTGGGCTCAGTATTTTTGCGGACTCGCCCATGAAGCGTACGCCTGCAACAATGAAATTTTTGGTAGAGTGATTTTTACTGAATCGTGCCATTTTTAAGGAGTCGGCCACAAATCCGCCAGTTTCCAATGCTAGATCTTGAATATCACCGTCTACATAGTAATGAGCAACTAAGGTTGCATCTTTATCGATTCACAACTTTTTTATGCGCGCAATTACAGTTGCTTTTTTATCGCCGTGAAGCAGAGGAGGGGGCTTAGTCCATGCTTGGCAGTGCAAGTGATTCCAGCAGCATTTTGTTGTGTGGGTAATCAAAGGCTATCGGGGCGTTCACAGTTGAGTTCATACGAAATCTTACTTGACCCTCATATTTTATGTTGAGGGACTAGAAAGGCAGTGTAGCGTCTGGCTTTGCGGCCAGTATTATATCCTTAAATTCCGCCTGAATCCGAGCAAGCGCGGCTTTACTATCCGCCTCAAAGCGCATAGCCACGACTGGGGTGGTGTTCGAGGGTCTGGCCAAGCCAAAACCATCTGAATACTCCACACGCACACCATCAATAGTATTAATAGACTCAGAGGTTGGGAATTGAGGATTCGCTTTAATGGTCTCTAATAATGCAAATGGCTCACCCTCAGCGCAGGCTAGCTGTAGTTCAGGGGTGCAGATCGCATTTGGTAGGTCATTGAGCGTTTGATTGGGGTCTTGTTCTTTGGAGAGTATCTCGAGCAAACGGGTTCCTGTATAGAGACCATCATCAAAACCAAACCAGCGATCCTTAAAGAAAATATGGCCACTCATTTCTCCGGCAAGCGGCGCCCCAGTTTCTTTAAGCTTTGCCTTTACTAACGAGTGACCTGTTTTCCACATTAAAGGTTCGCCCCCATGTTTCCTCACATAGGTTGCGAGGTTGCGGGTGCATTTGACGTCATAAATAATTTGGCCGCCTGGATTGCGCGAGAGTACATCTTTGGCGAAGAGCATCATTTGACGGTCGGGGAATATAACCTGTCCATCCTTGGACACCACGCCTAAACGATCAGCATCGCCATCAAATGCAAGACCAAGCTCATTGTCAGTAGTTTGTAGGTTTTTAATCAAATCTTGCAGATTCTCAAGATGAGCGGGATCGGGATGGTGATTGGGAAAATGACCGTCTACTTCGCAGAATAGTTCTTGCACTTCACAGCCCAAAGCTCTAAAAAGCTTTCCAGCAAAAGCGCCACCAACACCATTGCCACAATCAACCGCAATCTTGATTGGGCGAGCCAATTTCACATCACCCACGATACGCTCTAAATACAGAGGAAAAATATCAAAGGTACTGCGAGTGCCCTGACCATTCGTAAATTGTTTTGCTTCGATACGCTTACGCAGAGCTTGTATTTGATCGCCATATATTGCTGCGCCACCTAATACCATCTTAAAGCCGTTGTAATTCGGTGGATTGTGACTGCCGGTAATCATGATGCCAGACTTCGGTCTCTTGCCGGGGATATCTTGATTGGCAGCAAAGTACACCATCGGTGTAGCAACCATGCCAAGATCAATTACATTGATGCCGGTCGAGAGCAATCCTTCAGTTAGGGTCTCCATTAGGCTTGGACCTGATAATCGTCCATCACGACCAATGACTATCTCAGTTTCACCAATCTCACGCATTTCTGTGCCAAAGGCTTGTCCAATCAGTCTAGCAATTGATGGGCCTAGAGTCTCATCAATGATGCCTCGAATATCGTATGCCTTAAAGATCGATGGAGAAAGGTGCATATAAATTCCTTGTTTTTCTCTAGATATGATTGTCTAACTAGATAGCGCAAATGCTATCAATGAAATTGATTTATAAGATTTATCCGGTTCGCTGTGATTGCGTCAATATCTTCATTTGCTTGAATATTGCCTCCAGCCTTGAGGGCTGCTTCAATTGGCTTGGCCAAAACTTTACCTAATTCAACCCCGGGTTGATCAAAGCTATTGATGTTCCAGAGAGCGCCTAAAGTTGCAGCACGATTTTCGTACAGGGCTAGCAGGGCGCCTAAGTAGAATGCATTGAGCTTAGGCAAAATCAGGAGATTACTGGGACGTTTACCTGGATAGGTGTTATTTGGGTTATCCGTTTTTTTTCCATGAGCCAAAGCTTGTGCTTGTGCTAGGCAGTTAGAAAGCAAAATACGATGATGCTCTTTTGCTTCAGGCAAGTGACTCATTGGCTCACGTATCGCGATAAAATCAATGGGGATCATTTCTGTACCTTGATGCAAAAGCTGGAAGTAGGAGTGCTGTGCATTGCTCCCAGAGCTACCAAAGACTACAGGACAAGAGAACTTAACAGACTTGCCATCACGATCAACGCTCTTACCGTTGCTTTCCATATCTAGTTGTTGTAACCATTTTGGGAACCAATCCAATGCATCCGCATACGGAATGACAGCATATGATTTGATGTGATGTTTTTGTTGCTGATAGAGCAGGCTGAGCGCCATGATGACCGGAAGGTTTTCTTCCAGTGGAGCAGATTTAAAGTGTTGATCCATGGCATGGGCACCAGCCAAGAACTGCTTAAAGGTGTCAAACCCAAACTGTAGGGCAATAGGTAGCCCCACTGCTGACCAAACTGAGTACCGCCCACCAACCCAATCCCAAAATGGATAGACATTATTAGGATCAATGCCAAAGGACTTGGCAGCCCGCACATTAGCAGTAACTGCATAAAGAGCATGAGAAATCTGACTATCCGTTCGACCATGATCCTTCAGCCATTTGACAACAGCCTTGGCATTCATCATGGTTTCAAGCGTAGTGAATGACTTTGAAACGATGATGACGCGAGTGCTGTTAGGAAGCGCGCGTTGCAAAATCCGATTCAGATCAGCGGTATCAATATTGGCTAAAAAATGGATGCGCATGCCGCGACTATCAACATCGGGTACATGAGCTAAAGCTTCAATTGCTAAACGTGGTCCAAAATCTGATCCACCAATGCCAATATGAATGACATCAGTAACGCCAACCCATTTATTACATAGAGCCTCGATACGGCGCCATACTTCAGTGACTTCAGGCATAACATCCTGTCCATTGACTAAAACAGAAGTCTTATTTAGGTTGCGCAGAGCAGAATGTAAAGCGGGACGATTTTCAGAGTTATTGACAGGTTTGCCAGCAAATAAATCGGCAATAAATTGTTCCAGCTTCACTTTCTTAGCTAAGCCAAAGAGAGATGTCCAAGCTGCGTCATCAATGCCCTGATAGGCGCTATCTAAAGCGATCTCATGGGCGCTTAGGTTGGTATTGATGAGCTTTGCAGCTGGTTTCAAGGACATGAATAGATTTTATCAAGAAGCGTCTGAAAACCCACTAAAACACTGAAAATTTTACGATTTCAGGATGTTTTTAACAATCATTCTCGGTCGGGACGAATAAATGGAGCGGGTTGACTGTGTGGTTATCCGTGCCGGCGTCATCGGACGTGAGCCAATGAGTCACTTGCCTGAAGCAAAAGMGCATCATCGTATTTTGCTTTCTAACTGCCTAGCACAAGCACAAGCTTTGGCTAATGGAAAAAAACTAGCCGTAGCCAGAGAAATGTCCTTTCGCGGTCGAGAAACTATTCTGCTAGAGCGTGAATCTTCTTCTTTTGGGACTCTTTTAGTAGCGCACGTAATAGTGAAGTCATTCATGCTGGCATTTACTATCCCAAGGATTCTCTCAAGGCAAAACTCTGTGTTGAAGGCAATCGCTTGCTTTATGAATCTTGCCGCAGTCATCAGGTGGCAACTCAAACTTACGGCAAATTCATAGTGGCAACCGATGTTTCCCAGATAGATGATTTACAGGCGCTCTTGCACAAAGCTCATAACAACGGCGTATCGAGTATCAAAATGATCTTTGCTGATGAGGCAAATCAACTGGAGCCATAACTAAACTGCGTAGCCGCCATACTCTCATCAAGCACAGGCATTGATGAGAGCCATGGCTATAATGTTGTTACTTTTTGGCGGATTTGAAGATACTGGTGGCATGGTCGCGTATCAATCACCACTGATCAGTGCAAAGCCAATTGGCGAGAATGCCAAAGATGGGTTTGAGTTGGAAATCGGTGGCGTTGATGACATGCGCATACAAACAAAGTTGCTCATTAACTGCGCAGGCATGAGTGCCCCGACTGTTGCGCAAAGAATTGAATCATTACCCTTGGATCAAATTCCTAAAGCGTATTTTGCTGAGGGAAACTATTTTTCTCTTTCTGGAAAATCTCCCTTCAAACATTTGATTTATCCTATTCCAGAGCCTGGCGGCTTAGGTGTTCACCTTACGCTCGATATTGATCAATAAGCACAAATTGATTACACAGTCAATCCTAAAAAGGGTGATGGTTTCTATGAGGTTGTTAGGCGATATTGGCCCAGTCTTCAAGATAACGCTTTGCAGCCAGATTACCCTGGGGTGAGGGCTAAAATCGTCCAACCAAATGCTCCTGCGGGAGACTTTTGCTTCAATACGCCCCAAGACCATGGATTAGAGGGGCTCTTCAATCTATATAGCTTTGAGTCTCCCCAGGACTGACTGCTAGCCTAGCTATTGCTAGGCATTTAGAGGGTCAAATCAACAGTTCTTTATAATTCATGGCTTGAATCATCAGAGATTCAAGCAAATGGAAGAGTGGCAGAGCGGTTGAATGCACCAGTCTTGAAAACTGGCGAGGATGAAAGTCCTCCGTGAGTTCGAATCTCACCTCTTCCGCCAAATGCCTTCAACCACCTTCGAGTGGTTTTTTAGAAGCTTGTGGCCAATCCTATAGAAGTGCCATGAACATTTTGTCCAAATTGGTAACGAAATACGATTCTTACTCTTGAAAAGATGGGATCAGAAGCGCTACGGTCAATTTCAAAACCGGTACCAACTGAGGATAAAGAATTAAAACCCAATGCCCCTCGAAGATCACCTAAAAATTCAGTATGAGCTAATTCAAATACTGCTCTCAGCGGTCCATCAAATAAAGAAATTGGGGTTGGTACACGACTGCGAGCCCAAATAGCCAGACTCTGTGAGTCTGCTGAACCTTGAACAGCTGTAGAAGTGTCAAAAGTTTGTATTGCAATATTGGTATAACGAAGCTCAACGTCAATCTCTTGATCAGGTTGGTAGTTTTCGTCATCAAGAATTACAGAACCTCCCAGCCCATAAGAATGCATTCGTCCACGATTTAAAAATTGCATATCTACCCAAGTACGATTTTGGAGGACCATAGATGCAATGGATAGGTCACTTTCAAGATGTCCAAGCATCAGCTATAGTCCGAAAACGTAACTCATTGGTACTTGGAAAGTCCAAACCAATACCGCCTGTGCCAGTAATACTATTCCAGTGAACGGGTATTGTGACTGAGCTATGTGCAATCCCATCGGTAAAATTTGGGTTTTAGCGATTGACTGCCCTGCTCCCCTCAAGATAGGGTGGAAAGTTTGCGCTAATTCGATCTCCGCCTCCTAAGGAAATCATTTGTAGATCTGAAGCATCGCCCCCATTAATGGCGAATGGATAAAGATCCGGTGGTAGTCACATCTGGCGTTAGCGAGTAGCCAGTTATGGTCATAACAGCATCAGCCCGTTTTTTAAGATAGCTATTGGTTGCGTTATACAAAGCAGATTGTGCATGCGCAAAATTGGCGCCAAAGATGCTTGAGCTGGCAAGCAGGATGTGGAAGGGTTGATAAAAAGACAGCATGGCGTGCATTTTAGTCAGGGGAGCTAACTCAATGTACTATTCAAATATATCAGCTCTGCCTACTCCATATTTCATCTCATCATTTATTGGAATTCAGTATGAATAAGACATCATCCCAACTGACCGCATTTGCATCCTTATTATTTTCAAGCTTTGTTTACGCAGCAGGTGGTGGAGGTGCTATTCCAGATCCTGGAGCAATGCAAGGCAAGCGATTTCACATTATCTCCCTTGATACCAAGCTCGGCTAAAAGTTCGCTAGTATGTTCGCCCAATAGAGGCGGGTGGCGATAGACTTGCTGGGGTGTGCCATTCATCTTTACAGCAAAACCGATATTAGGAACCTTCCCTTCTATAGGGTGATCAATCTCCATGCGCGCTATCAAATGCTTCTGGATAGGTGTTAATCGGACCAGCTGGGATGCCTTCCGGCAACAATCTAGTAACCCATTTTTCTGCTGGTTTAGTAATACAAGTTTTTTCTAGTTCAGCTGCAAGCTCTGATTCTATCAGGTTCGCGGATTTGATTTAGCAAATATTAGTTTTATTAAGACTAATACTGGCTGGATTGTGTGTGATCCCTTAACGGCCAAAGAGACGGCACGCGCTGCTTTAGAACTGGTGAATGAGAAATTGGGTAAACGACTTGCGGTGGCAGTTGTGTATTTCCATTCTCATGGAGACCATTTTGGTGGTGTCCGCGGTGTCGTTGATGAAGCGGATGTTAAAAGTGGCAAAGTAGTTATGCGCATTTACATCATGAGGTATTACATCTAGCTAATAATGGCGTCACTATCAATGCAGCCGCGAAAGATTTGTTAGCAGATATTTTTGAGCAGATAGGATATCAAAAAGAAAGTCCAAGTATGCGTAACAGTTTCTTGGGAGCGGCTTATGAATTACGTCATGGCATGCCGACTGGAGCTTCACCAAAGTCTAATGGTTCAGACATGATTAAGGGAATGACTACTGAGCTATGGCTCAATGCATTGGCCAATCAGCATGGATAGCAAAAAAGTAGCGGGGATGAATTTCGTTATTAACCTCTCGACCCCAGATAATGGCGAAAAATTTGTGATCGAAATGAGTAATTCTGCCTTAATCAACATCACAGGCCAGCAAGCAAAAAATCCAAACCTAACAGTAATTCTCAATCGCAGCGATTTAGAGCGTGTGATGGGTGGTCAAGCTACATTTGATCAATTGCAAACTGAAGGTAAGGTTACAGTTGATCGAGACCATAAGGTCTTTGATCAACTGAAAAGCACTGTGACAATCTTTGTTCCTGATTTTGAGCTGATGCCAGGCACTAAGGCAAAGTCTGCAAATAAAGCAGCTCTACCTGCAAAAAATCCATTTGCAGCACAGGAAATGGCTATCAGAAGCTTTTATGGTTTGGTAGGGTGCACTCTCATATGATTCGCTGTGCCTAATTTATAGGGCTCTACGCCGGTACCTCATATTGGGCGGCATCCCATATTGAAAAATCTAAAGCTGAAGCAAAGAGTGAGGCATCGATAAATTGACCTTCACCTGTCTTAGTTTTGCCAATATAAGCAGACAAAATTCCATAGACTGCAAATAAGGCGCAGCCAATATCTGCAACTGGCAGTCCGGCTTTTACAGGGGGCCATCCGGATAACCAGTCAGACTCATGACGCCTGACATAGCTTGTGCCATGAGATCAAAGCTAGGACGATCCGCCGAAGGGCCAGTGTGCCCAACACCAGAAATACTGGCATAGACAAGTACAGGATTGAGCTCTTTCAGACTGGCGTAATCGATGCCTAATTTTTTCATGACACCTGGCCGATAGTTCTCAACCAAAATGTCAGCGGTTTTTACTAATTCAAAAAATACTTTTTTCCCTGCTTTGGATTTGAGATTCAATGTAAGGCTACGTTTGTTACGATTCATGTTTAAAAAGCCCACACTATCTGAACCCTTCATCTTGAATCCCACGGCACCCCGCGTTTGATCGCCAGTTCCGGGAGGTTCGATTTTGATGACGTCAGCACCAAGATCGGCCAAGAGCATGCAGCAATAGGGCCCTGCCATGACTTGACTCACGTCAAGAACGCGCACTCTTGAAAGTGGTAAAGGCTTAGTAGTTGCAGTCTGAATGCTCATAAGATCGGCATTGGTAGGTGTTTTCGTCATTGTCTCAATTGTTTTTATATGTTTAGAATTACCCTCTAATAAAAACAATATTGGAGACTTTATGCTGGTTAAAACACCCAAATGGGCATTGCATAGCTTGCGTGCCGTTGATCTGGGAGCAGCTTCATTTCTTGCTACTACTCAACAAGCATATCCGAATAAACCGATTCGTCTGATCGTGGGTTTTGCGCATGGTGGCGGTACCGATATTGTTGCGCGTGCCATTGCGCCAAAGATGGGTGAAATTTTGGGTCAGAGCGTCATTATCGAAAACAAATCAGGAGCTGCAGGAACAATCCGCGCTGAGTTGGTAGCTAAGAGGCTATACCTTGTTGGTGGGTCACTCTAACTCTAATGCGATTGCTCCATTTGTATTGACCAATGTTCCTTATAACCCTGTAACTGATTTCACATCCATAACGTATTTGGGTTATGTTCCAAACGTATTGGTGGTGAAATCTTCTTTGCCTGTTAATTCTATCGCGCAACTCATATCATGGGCCCAGTCTAATCCGGGTCAGATGACTTATGGATCTTCGGGTATCGGGAGTACGCAACACTTGGCTGGCGCCTTATTCTCCAAGAGAGCTGGCATACAAATAAACCACGTGCCTTACAAAGGAAGCGGTCAAGCGATTGTTGACTTACAAAATATCAAGCCAGAATAACTTGGTATGAATGAACAGGAGAGAAAGCAAAAAGGCGAGGACAAGGTTGCTCAGGTTACTCTAGAGAATCGCGGCAACATTGCCCACATTTACTTTGATCATGTGGCGGCCCGAAACGCCATGACTGTTGGCATGTATCAAAGGCTCCAGTCGATTTGCACCGATCTTGCCTTAAATCCTGCGGTGCGTGTCGTAATCCTCAGGGGGGTAGACGGTAAGTCATTTATTTCTGGTGGTGATATTGCCCAGTTTGTTAGCTTCAAAGCTGGTGGGGATGGTATTGGGTATGAGCAGGGTATTGATGACTACTTAGCGCCATTAGCTACTTTGCCCATGCCATCGATGGCTGTAATTGACGGTATGGCTGTTGGGGGCGGTTTAGCGATTGCAAGTTGTTGTGATTTCCATATCTCGACCCCAGACGCTAAGTTTGGTGTGCTTATAGCCAAAACTTTGGGTAATGGCCTCTCTGTGGGTAATGTTGCCTGGCTAATAGCGCATCTGAATATTCAGATTGTGAAACGTATGTTGCTTGTGGCAGAAATGCTGCCAGCTTCAGAGTTGCTTGAGCAAGGATACCTCTTGGCAACATACCCCCAAGATTAATTAGGCATTGAGGCTGAAATGCTTGCTGAACGACTCGGTCAATTGGCGCCGATCACCCAAAAGTCTAGTAAGTTGGTTATGGCAAGATTGCTCAAAAATCACTTGCCCGATTGCAATGACCTGATTAGTAAAACTTATGGGAGTGATGACTTCAAGAATGGAGTGAAAGCATTCTTGAGCGGACCGGCACCTGCATGGACTGGACAATAGTGGTTTCTTAATCTAAAAACATCTCTTGTAGATTGTTCAGGTAGCGCAATCCTAAAGCAGTAGCCTTTAATTGGCTTGGATGGTTATCAAGTAATTTTTTGCCGCTTGCCTCAGTCAGGCTTTTGTTAATTACGCTCAAAGACAGTCCGGTTCGCTCGCTAAAAGTATTGATGGCAACGCCATCTGTCAGTCTTAGGGTGTTGAGCATAAACTCGAATGGCAGGTCCTTCGCAGCAATATCTTTAGACTCCATGAGCGCATTCCCTTTTGATTCCATCGCTTGCATATAGCTTTCTGGATGACGCTCTCTTACTTGGCGGGTAATTTTGTTCGGATAGGAAATTTTTCCATGTGCGCCAGCACCAATACCGATGTAATCACCAAAGCGCCAATAATTCAGATTGTGTTTGCATGCCTGATTTTTTTGAGCATATGCAGACACCTCATAGCGCTGGTAGCCAGCTGCGGATAGTAAAGCTAAATTTTGTTCAAATATTGCATCTACTTCATCATCGCTTGGTAACTGCGGTGGAAAGTTCGCAAAATAGGTGTTGGGTTCTAGTGTGAGATTGTAGAAAGAGAGATGAGGCGTTTTGAAAGAAAGCGTTGCATCCATATCTGCTTTAGCACCTTCAAGTGTTTGCTTTGGCAAACCATACATCAAGTCTAGATTTACAGATTTAAAATGCTTTAAAGCAATTGCTACAGCATATTTAGCTTCTACGCCGTTGTGAATGCGCCCTAGGGCTTTGAGATGTTCATCTTGAAAACTCTGAATACCTAAAGAGACACGATTAATGCCGGCTTTAGCAAATGCAGCAAGCTTTTCTGTCTCCGCTGAGCTCGGATTAGCCTCCATAGTGATCTCAGCATCTGGCGCAAGATTCACGCGCGCGCGAACGGCGCACAGCAGCTCATCCATTGCTTCAGAAGAAAGTAGGCTCGGAGTTCCTCCGCCTATAAAGATGCTGTGGACTTGGCGCCCCCAAATATTAGGGAGTTCGGTTTCGAGATCTTTAATGAGGGCCTTGATATAGCGCTTTTCATCAAATCCGGATTGACCCTTTTTAATTTGGTGCGAATTAAAGTCGCAATAGGGACATGTCTTCTCACACCATGGAAAGTGAATGTACAAAGCCAGTGGCGGCAATGCTGTAAGGCTGACTTGATGTGAATTAAGCACGATATTGAAGTTGTGCAATGAGCTCACGTAAGGCTTAGCCGCGATGACTAATGGCATTCTTTTTTGGTGAATCTAATTCAGCAGCAGTGCAATTTTGCTCCGTTATAAAGACATGTGGGTCGTATCCAAATCCATAGTTGCCTCTCGCTTGATCAATGAGGTGTCCGTACCATCGAGTTTGGACGATAACGGGCTCTTGGTCATTTGCACTATTGATGAATACTAGAGCGCAAACATAATGAGCGCCTCGATCAGTTTGATTTTTCAAAACATCTATCAGCTTTTGATGATTCGCAGCATCATTACTTTGTTCGCCAGCATAACGGGCTGATAGAATACCTGGGCCCCCATTGAGACATGCGCACAAATACCGGAATCGTCAGCTCTAGTACTGGTAAGCCAGAAAGAGTGCTAGTGTGACGTGCTGTAGCGAGCGCGTTCTCAATCAAGGTTTGATCAGGCTCATCTGCTGAGGGAATGCCGAGCTCTCCTTGGGGAATCATATTGAAATTCAAAGGGGCTAGTAGCTCCTGAAATTTTTTTACCTTACCGGCGTTATTGGATGCGAGAACGAGTTTTTGCATTACTAAGTTCGCAGAAGGTGGATGGCTATTTGAAGGCGTCAATTTGTAATTGCGTAAGCTCAGCAATACCTTGTTCTGCTAGATCGAGTAGTGCATTGAGCTCAGCTCTTGAAAAGGCTGAGCCTTCAGCAGTGCCCTGAACCTCAATCATGCCTCCTTGACCTGTCATCACAATGTTCATATCGGTGTCGCAAGAGGAATCCTCTAGATAATCTAAATCAAGCACTGGTGTGCCTTGATAAATACCCACTGAAATTGCTGCAACGCTATCGCTAATCGGATCTGCAGCGAGAGTACCCTCTTTAAGGAGCTGATTGACTGCATCACGTGCAGCAACATAAGCGCCTGTAATCGATGCTGTTCTTGTGCCACCATCTGCTTGTAATACATCGCAATCCAAATGGATCGTTCTTTCCCCTAGGATTTTTAAATCAAAAACACTGCGCATGGTTCGCCCGATGAGACGTTGAATTTCTTGAGTGCGTCCAGATTGCTTGCCGCGAGCGGCCTCTCGATCGCTGCGAGTGTGAGTAGAGCGGGGTAGCATGCCATACTCAGCTGTTACCCAACCCTCGCCAGCGCCTTTTTTATGCGGAGGAACCTTCTCCAAAATGCTGGCCGTACAGAGCACTTTTGTCTCGCCAAAGGCAATTAACACCGAACCTTCAGCGTGCTTTGTAAAAGCGCGCAATATGCTGACTGGCCTCAAATTTTTTGGTTGACGGCCACTTGGACGGGTGATATCGGCTGGCTTTGCTGTACTCATGAAAATGGTCTTTTGGGTTCGATTTGCAGAGCTAATCTGCAATTAGTATGTGCATCAATAATGAATCTACAATGTCCATATGATATCGAGCATGACTGGTTATGGCAGCGCTTCTCGTCAAGTCTCCTTGGGGGCGGGCGTAGTTGCTGATCTGCAGGTGGAATGTAGGACTGTTAACAGCCGCTTTCTGGATCTAGGTTTTCGTCTTCCAGACGAATGCCGTGGGGCGGAGCCTGCCCTACGAGAAATGGTTTCTCAAAGCCTTGCCCGCGGTAAGGTGGAATTTAGGGCTGCCTGGCGGGTGAATAGTGGCGCAGCAGACGCTACCAGGACTAATCCACATGCGTTCGGTGCAATTAATCGGGATCGTCTTGATGCCCTCAATACCTTGCAAGAAAAAGCCCAAGAAGCATTTCCAAAAGCGCAAGAGCTCAGTATTTCCGAAGTACTGCGTTGGCCTGGCGTTATTTCTGAGCCCCGTGCTGAAGAAGACAGTTGGATAGCTTCCACAATTGAAGCTGGACGTGCAGCCATGGTAAGTCTGATCGAGCGTCGCCATGCTGAAGGCAGCTCTTTGGTAGAGGTGCTAACTAGCATTACCTCCAAGATGTGCGAGATTCTGAAAGTGATAGAACCGAAGGTTCCCGAATATGTGGCTCAATATCAAGCAAAACTTACAGAACGCCTCGCTGAAGTTCTAGCAGCTCAGGAGCGGCGGGCTATGGGAGGCGCCGAATTGATGGAGCGTATCCGTCAGGAAGTGGTTTTATATGCAGTACGTATAGATGTAGCTGAAGAGTTTGCTCGTTTAAAAACTCACTTACAAGCAGTAGATGCTGCACTTGCTGGTAAAGGGCCAGTGGGTAAACGTTTGGATTTTTTGATGCAAGAGCTCAATCGTGAAGCAAATACCCTGAGCTCAAAGTCTGTATCGACAGAATGTACCCAAGCCGCTCTTGAGCTCAAGCTTCTGATTGAGCAAATGCGCGAGCAAGTTCAAAACCTCGAATAATCTCCATTCATTACTTATGACTAACTCAATTTTGACGCCAGCCTATCAAGGCAGTATGTTCATGATTGTTGCACCATCTGGTGCTGGTAAATCCTCTCTGGTCAATGCTTTATTAAAAGCAGATTCTGGTCTTAAGTTATCTTTATCAACCACTACCCGTGCACCACGTCCTGGTGAAGTGGATGGTAAGGATTATCGCTTTCTCACTAAGGAACTTTTTTTGCAAGAACGCGACCAAGGTCATTTTTTAGAGTGGGCGGAAGTGCATGGACATTTTTACGGCACTTCAAAGTCTTGGATTGAGTCTCAAATGCAGACTGGTAGCGATGTTTTGTTGGAGATCGACTGGCAGGGCGCCCAACAGATTCGAAAACTCATTTCTACGATTCAATGGATTTTCATTTTTCCGCCCTCAATTGAGGCTCTGGAAGAGCGTCTGCGAAAGCGTGGTCAGGATGACGAGGCAACTATTCAACGTCGTTTAGCCGCAGCCCATATTGAGCTGATGTACGCCAATGAAGCAGACTATATTGTCCTAAATGACTCTTTTGACCAAGCTCTAGTCGACCTGAAGCATATTTTGGCCTCCAGCCGTCTTCGGTCTAGGCCCAGTATAGCCAGAAATCCTGCCCTTTTAAAGCGACTCGGGGTCTAATCAGTTATCCTATAAATATTGCAGCTAAATTAAGTGAGTTCAGCATGGCCCGTATTACTGTAGAAGATTGTCTTAAAACTATCCCAAACCGTTTCGAATTAGTTTTGGCCGCTACTTATCGCGCGCGCCAATTGGTGCAAGGTCACTCTCCACGTGTTGAGTCCAAAGATAAAGCTACTGTAGTTGCATTACGTGAAGTAGCTGCTGGTGTAACTGACCGTGACATGTTGACCAAAGTACCTTTGTAATAAAGGAGTTCCGGTGTGGAGTTCCCTTTAGGAATCGTCAATACATCGGAAAAAGTTGGAGGCGCCTTGCCTAAAGACGCTTCTATTGATTCAGCCCAAACTCAGTTATTGGGTAGCGATACTAATCAAATAAATCAGGGCGGTAAAAAATCGATTCTTGCAAGTTTGCTTGCTCAATCGAGTCGTCATTTATTTGGGCCAACCTCCGTACCCAATCTTCCACTCAAGCATCAAGTGATCTCTATTGAAGGCTTGCTATCAAAGCTTTCTTATCTCAGGCCTGAAGAAATCGCGCAAGTAAAAAAAGCCTTTCATTTTTCAGATGCATCTCACCTTGGCCAATATCGCCATAGCGGTGAACCTTATATCACGCATCCCGTTGCCGTTGCAGAACTTTGCGCTACTTGGCGGCTTGACGCTCCCTCGATCATGGCTGCTTTATTACATGATGTTATTGAGGATGCTGGTTGTACCAAAGCAAATTTAGTCGAAAAGTTTGGTAATAAAGTGGCAGAGCTGGTTGAGGGTTTAACTAAGCTGGATAAATTGGAGTTTCAGAGTCATGCAGAAGCACAAGCAGAAAGCTTGCGAAAAATGTTTATGGCAATGGCGCGCGACGTCCGAGTGATCCTAGTTAAGCTGGCCGATCGTACTCATAATATGCGAACCCTTGATGCAGTACCTATGGAAAAGCGTCGCCGTGTTGCTGCTGAAACGATTGAGATATATGCACCAATTGCTCACCGACTGGGTCTTAACGTCATTTACCGTGATCTGCAGGATTTAAGTTTCCGTTATTCGATGCCCATGCGTTTTCGGGTGATTGAAGGTGCTGTAAAGCGAGCACGAGGTAACCGCAAGGAAATGATGGAAAAAATCTTGCAAGCTTCACGTATGGCTTTTGCCAAAGCTAATCTTGAAGTGGATCTGCGAGGCCGTGAGAAGACCCTATTTAGCATCTACAACAAAATGCGCTTAAAGCATTTGAGTTTTTCTCAGGTTTTGGATGTTTATGCTTTTCGTGTAACTGTACATACGATTGACGAGTGTTATCGTGCCCTCGGTATTCTGCATTCCCTTTACAAGCCAATGCCGGGTAAGTTTAAAGATTACATTGCCATTCCAAAGCTCAATGCTTACCAATCACTTCACACTACTTTGCTAGGGTCCTCTGGCGTCCCTGTAGAGTTTCAAATTCGTACAACTGATATGCATGCCGTAGCAGAAGCAGGTGTAACTGCACATTGGGCATATAAGGACGGCTCACCAGATATGAGCGAGGTCCACAATCGCGCTCATCAGCGGTTGCAGTCGCTGATCGATATTCAGGATAGTAGCGGTGATTCACAAGAGTTTTTAGAGTACGTCAAAATTGATTTGTTCCCAGATGCGGTCTATGTTTTTACTCCTGCTGGACAAATTAGGGCATTACCGAGGGGCGCAACCGCCCTTGATTTTGCGTACTCTATTCATAGCGATCTTGGTAATACCTGTGTAGCTGTAAAGATCAATGGCTTGCAACTGCCTTTACGTAGTGAGCTTAAGAATAGTGACATCGTTGAAGTGATTACATCAGCAAATTCTCAGCCTAATCCTGGTTGGTTAGCATTTGTTCGGACTGGAAAAGCGCGCGCTTCCATTCGGCGTTCCTTAAATACAAAGCATTATTCAGAGTCGCTGCAATTGGGTGAGCGTCTCTTGGGAAATGCTTTGCGTCAGCAGGGCATTGATGCTGCCTTACTTTCTCCAGAAATTTGGGAGAAATTCATGCATGGGACAGGCGATAAAACCCGCGAAGAGGCCTGTGTCAACATTGCTCTTGGTGGACGCTCACCACAAGAATTAGCAATACGCCTAAAAATCTTGATTGATGATGAGGGCGGTACCGAACAAATGCGTTTGGGCACTGCTGATTGGGTTGCACCAAGCCAAGAAATCAATCATCACCAGCGTCAAGCAATATTGGTGGATGGTCGTGAGGGTAATTCAATCCACTTCCAAACCTGTTGTCATCCTATCCCGGGGGACAATATCATTGGCTACCTAGGCAAGGGTGAGGGCTTACAAGTGCATACTAATGATTGCCCTATAGCCTTACGTATACTTTCTAAAGACAGCGATAAATGGGTTGAAGTGGAGTGGGGGAAAGAGCTGAATCGCGAGTTTGAAGTGGATTTAGCAATTGATACTCGCCAAGGTAAGGGTGTTCTC
This sequence comes from Polynucleobacter necessarius, assembly GCF_900095185.1. Taxonomy (NCBI): domain Bacteria; kingdom Pseudomonadati; phylum Pseudomonadota; class Betaproteobacteria; order Burkholderiales; family Burkholderiaceae; genus Polynucleobacter; species Polynucleobacter necessarius. Next base: position 1,353,037 of record NZ_LT606948.1, read on the forward strand.
GCAAGGGTAGCAAGTAGCGTGACAGCGGCCGATTCCAATATCATGAATGTTTCGATGGCGGATCGCTTTAAAGAAGATTCGGTCATAATTCGCTTTACCATTAAGGTCTACGATCGTCTACATCTGTCCAAGGTGATGCGAAGCCTACGCGCTAATCCCGATGTAATGCATGTCACTCGTATTCGCGCTCATTAGAGGAATAAGTCACTGTAGCCCCAAAGAAAACCTGATCGGCTTCATTTTCCCCAGATTTTCAAGCGGAATTGTCCACAACTACAGCGTATTCCAGTCGTTTATTGAGGAAGCGAATGTGCCTATCAATCTCCCGAAGGCGCTTTTTACCGTAGATATAGTCGCCATTTTCAGACCGATCACCGTTGCGCCCAGTGCACCACTTTGACAATCTCCGGTCTCTCAAGGTTTAAAAGCTGTAATAGCTCTGTTTTAATCCGCTCGTGACCGGCGAGTGTGATGTAGTTCTTCTCTTCCATGGCATAATTATAGCTGCTGCGGCTGTAGCTCAGCTGGATAGAGTACTTGGCTACGAACCAAGGGGTCGTGGGTTCAATTCCTGCCAGCCGCACCAACTTATACGATGGTCTAGCTGAAAAACGAGACCATTTTTCATTTTGAATTTCTTAAATATTTCACAGAGATCCCTTATTGTTGATCCATGACCACATTAAGCACCATCAATAGCGTTTCTAGTACCCATATGTAGCAGTTTGGGGACTGATTGACGCCGTAAAGTGCAAAAGTGTCTTGGAGTGGCGTTATCAATGTGTATTCTCTGGGCGGCACCTGGACTCAAATCCGCGACCTTCAGGATGCTTGGCTAGCCCAAGGTGACAGTAAAAGCAGAACCCTCAGTGTTGAGGTATCAAAAGTCTCTTGTTTAGAAGAGAGCTGGAATTGCCTTTTTAATTGCTGTTGAAGAGGCACAATCTGTTGCTGGCGGAAAATTTGAATTGTTGGGATTAGCTTTCAAGCGCATTATGAGTAAGGACGCAGCATGAGCATAACTCAAATCCGCATTATTTCCGCCTCGGCGTATTTGTTCTAGCGGCGATCGGAGTGCTATTGGTAGTTATCCAATTTTTGGATCCGGGCAGATCTTTAAAAAATCTTTTTATGTTGAGATCTATCTAAAGCAGTCTGTAACTGGTCTTGATACAAGAGCGGCTGTACGCTTTCGGGGTGTCAAAATAGGCCAGGTGACCTGAATTGGTCTATCAGGCGATATGTACGAAAGAGATAAGCCATTTCATGACCGCTGCCAATACGTGGTTGTCAGAATGCAAATTTTTGGCCCGGAATAGAAAAATTGATTGGCGCCCTAAATGACATGAACATTGATGGCACCCAAAAGAAGCTGGATGCTTTATTGGGTAATTTGAATGTGTTGATGGCTGGTGATGGTAAAGGTAACGAGGGTGTGCTTGCAGCTGTCAAGCAGCTCAATATTATCATGGCGCGTATTGCTAAAGTGACCGATAAAGATGAGCTCAATATTTTGATGCGGGAACTTGTTGGCACGGTGGTGGCTTTGCGACAAACGATAACAAGTATTCAGGGTGATACCAGCGCAACGTTTGAGAATCTCAAACAGGCGAGTGAGAAGCTCAATGAATTTAGTCGTATTGCGAGAGTCAATCGCCCTCTAGTCTTATTTTGGAGTGAGCCACCCGCCAAAATTACGCCACCAATGAATGGCGTGGGCGCTTCTGGAGCACAAAAATGATTAAACAAACTCCGTTCTCAATTGTTATTTTGAGTTTAACCGCTTGCTCTCTACCGACGAGGGCCCCTGTACCACCCCGTCAGCTGGATGGGTACACCTGAACGCACAGCTGCACCCCTGAAGACGCGGACGGATATATGGCTCAAGATTGGCAATATTAATGTTGCGCCCCCATTTGATGGAAAGTCTTTGGTATACCGCTTGGGCGTTTCTCGATATGGGAAAGATTTTTATAATGTCTATACCGTCATCCCAGCGGATGAGGATCGCTAGTGCTGAACGTCAGTGGTTTAACAGAGCAAATATCTTTGCTGCAACCATGGGGCAAAGCGATAGCTTTTCCCTTTCTATATACCCTTCAGTGTACGGTAAATGAATTTTATGGCGACTATCGTGTTAAGCCAGAGGCTGTTGTGAGCGTTGAACTTTTTCTCTCGGTTACAAACGCAGCGAAGACAAATCCCTTAATTGGCGCAAACTGCTACAGCAAATGAGTGGCCATCAAAGATAACACTCCTGAAGCGCTTGTTTTGGGTCAGCAACAAGCCTTAGCTGAGATCATCCAGGAAGATGAAGCTCAATTATCTAAATATGCGGCTAATTTACCAAAACTGATGGGGCAATAAGCATGCGAAAGTGACCGGAAGTGAAGATGGTGTGCACCATTTGTAATGAAGTAGTTTAAATAATTGCAGTTGGACTAAAAATATAAAAAAAGTATCTGGAGGCAAGATGGATTTAGGAATCTTGGTGTTTATTATTTGGCTTTGCTGGACCTTCATTTTGGAGTTTGGTGAAGATTTCACCAATTCATCTGATTAGAAGTGCATTTGATCCTATCGGCACATCTGTTTTGCTGACTGCTTTATTTGGTTTTAGTGCGGCTGTCGTATTAATTATATTGGCTGCTCGGGATTGGAAATTGGCTTTATGGACTATCCTCAGTTTTTCCATTGTCATCATTATTTTTGCTATGTGGAATTCGAACCAAACGCTTCGCTTGGTCATTCGTCATTCTGGCACAGGCGCTAGCAGCTGGAGGAGTATCTGCGCCGCAGTTCTATCCAATGGTGCGGGGGCGTTTAAGTGAGATTAATGGCAAAGACATCACCCCCCCAATAGTTGTGCCGAAGATAATGCGAAGCGTTTAATTGATCGTGAATTTAATTTGTCATACACAGATCAATTGCCTCTTGGCAATCAGATGATGGCGGGCAAATGGATTGAGGGCGATACCCCACAGATTTCAATGGGGACAGGCATTGCTAAAACCCTGAAGCTGAAAATGTGTGATCAACTCACTTTCGAAGGTTGCAGGTGAAAAAATTACTGCCCCCATTACTTCCTTGCATAAGTTAGACTAGGGATCGATGCGTGTTAACTTTTTTGTCAGCATGCCGCCTTCACAGTTGCAAGCACTTCCACAATCTTGGATTACCTCTTACTACATAGAGCCTCAAAAAGCGGCCTTAGACTTTCAGTGAAACCTATCCTAACTTAACGATTGTCGATATATCTGCCTCCTTTCAGTAAATTCAGGAAGTGCTCAATAAACTGTCCTCAGTATTGGGTTTGTTACTGGCATTTACGCTTTCTGCGGCAATTTTGGTGCTAATGACTGCTATTGCAGCCGCTCAAGATGAGCGCTACCCTTATCCAACATCGCTAATACTGAATTATTGATGGTGGGATTGGTTTCTGGTGCGTTAGCTGGATTATTTTCAGGTCTCTCTGCCTGGGTACTAGGGCGCTATGTCATGGATATTCAATTTAATGCTTTTGGACAAGCGCTATTGATGGGCGTTTCGTTTGGAGTAATTGCTTGTCTTGCTTCGGGATATTGCTTTCAACAACGCATTCAAAAAGCTACTGCAATTGAGTGTCTTCGTGAAGCTTAGGGTAGTGTTACTAAGTTTTTAGGAAGCTCTACAAGACGTGTGCCAGCCAATCGATCAGGAATACTTTGTCGTTGTAAAAACTGTTTGCGGCCTAGATAAATACTTAAAGGCCACATAAATAGAGTTACAGCAAAAAGCATTTCAATAATTTGCCACTTTTCTAAATGAAAAGCCCATTGCAGAACAACACAGGGAATGAGCCATAACGACCCATAGACATAACGCCAAAAAGCCTGTGGCTTGGTTAGGTTATATCCATCTTTGCTAATCAAACGAACCCGCCAAGTCTGCATGGCTAAGGTTTGGCCAAACTTGGTCCAATACCAAACAAAGTAAATTCCTAGAATTGCGTATAGGTATATAAATGTCAGCCAGCTTGGTAGCGAGATGCCAAATAGTATTCCCAAGCCCAGATTGGGGAGTAAAAATGTAAAGGCTATGACCCCGAGTAAAACCAGTTGTTCGTAAAGGCCACATGAAACTCGTCGCCAAAATTGAGGCGATGGAAGTACGTTTAGTTCGGCAGGCGTCATTTACTGCTTATAGTTGCTTGACGAACCACTTTCCGTATTGCTTCCAGTGCTTTCTGTAGGTGCGGGTGAGCTTGGGCCAATAGGAATTGGCGGCAAAGTGGTTTTGGGAGAAATTGGATGTTGCTGCAGTGTAGGCGCGTTAGCAGCAGTAGGCTTTTTCTTAGCCTCTGATTCAGCGAGTTTCTTTTTTTGTTCATCAGTCAGTTTTTGGTAAGCGCTCCATGCTTCTGCTTTTTGCTCCGCTGGAAATTGTAGACTTGCAAGATAGTTCTCGCGTGCCATGCCACGTTCTTCTTGAGACAAGTTAGACCACAACCAGTCATCCGCGACTGGAGGCGTTCTTGATCTTGCTGACTCAGTTTTGAATAGATGTTTGCAACTTGAATCCATTTTTTGCGGCTGTCTGGCAGCATATAGTCCCAGTCGCTTTCTAGCGGGGCAAGAATTTTTTGTTGTGCTGGTTGGAGACTTTCTCAAGTGCCGTCAGGCTTTCTCTCAGGGTTCGTTGTGGTGACAACCTTGCGATTCGGACTTTTAGGGGTTGTTTGTTTGTGCATGCGTCACGCCTATGGACATGGCGTAAGCAAGCAAAATGAGCGCTATGCTAAATGCAATACACGTTCTAGATGTTGAAGGCATCAAGCGAGTCGCAAACAAGCGATGATTATTTATTGAGAGCAGAGTCAGATGAGCTGTCGGATTTAGAAAGAGGGCCATTTTTTAAGAAGGCCATGAATCCGCTATTTGCATAAGCGTCTGGAGGCACATCGTCCGATAAAAGTGCAGCATCAACTTCAGCAATATCGTTGATACGCGAATTTTCCTGCCATTCAGCCATACCAATGAGACCAAATACCAAAACTATTAGTGGAGCAATCCAGCCAACCGTATCCCAAACCCCATTTGAGCCAGTAGTCCAGTTGTGTGACGGGCCAGCCAAAATTGGCTTTTGAATGAGTACTTTCTCACGCTTTTGGACATTCACAGCCTTCATACGGGCAGCGTACAAGCGCTCCTTGATATTTTGAGGAATATTGTGGGCATCTTGACGAAGCAGGGCAGCGCTAGTCTGGCCAAATTGGTCGACTTGGGAATGGGTTAATTGGTTATCAAAGTGTTTCACAGCGTAATTCCTTTTAATTTCAATGCTTTAGCTAATGTCTGGGTGGCTCTAGAGCAGTGAGTTTTGACACTTCCTGCACTACAACGCATTGCTTGCGCCGTTTCAGTAATGCTTAGCTCATCCCAAGAATGCATCAGAAAGGCGTCTCGTTGACGTACGGGTAATTTAGAGATTTCCGACTCCAAAGCCTGTCAAAGCTGACTTATTTCCAGTTTCTGAGCCCCATCTTGGTGAATTTCACTGTCATCTGGCGTTGAGAGTGACGCTAAAGGGTTAAAGTTATCATTTTCATCTGTTGTCTTGCCCAACTTAGAAAATAAGGTAACCTAAGCATTGTGCACCTTTTATCTTCTCAACCAGTCATGAATGCGGTTTTACAATATCCTGGTAAAGACAAGGGGAGGTTCGCCAGCAGGTCTCTCCCCATATTTCTCCGCCAATTTGATCATGGCGTCTTGAACAATATCTAGAGCTGCATCATCGTCGCGCATGACATAAACTGCTTGCTTAAAAGCGCGTTGCTCGACACCGCTTAAAAAGTCAGATAGTTCTTGAGGTGATGCCATGTAATAGATTAGACCTGAATCGGTAAGAATTACGCCATTTTAGGGGATTGCTATAAAATATAGGGCTGTCTACCTAGAATCGCATCCAAGAAGTGGATTTTCCGGTAGCAGCGCCGTTCGAACTCAGGCCATAAGCAGGAGACAGAACAGACCAAACAATTTTTTGCCGAAAATTGCAAAGGACGAAAGAAAATTAATACAAGCAGCGCCGAATTTTTAGCTACCAAAGCTAATAAAGACACAGCAAATATAAATAATGAAATAGCGCCTCCAGAAATGATTGGAGCGGAAATGCTCGTTCGAGCATTGCATAAAGAGGGTGTTGAGTATGTCTGGGGTTACCCCGGCGGTTCAGTCCTCTTTATTTATGATGAAATTTTTAAGCAGGATAAGTTTGAGCACATTCTTGTGCGCCATGAGCAGGCTGCTGTTCACGCTGCCGATGGATACGCTCGTGCGACCGGTAAGGTTGGGGTTGCATTGGTGACTTCGGGTCCAGGTGTTACGAATGCCGTAACTGGTATTGCAACCGCCTACACAGACTCGATTCCAATGGTGATTATTAGCGGTAACGTACCGACCAATGCGATTGGTGAGGATGCTTTTCAGGAAGCTGATACTGTCGGTATCACTCGTCCTGTTGTCAAGCACAATTTCCTTGTCAAGGATGTGAAGGATCTTCCGCTCGTAGTGAAGAAGGCGTTTCATATTGCCCAGACAGGTCGACCTGGTCCTGTATTGATTGATATTCCAAAGGACGTGTCTGCAGCAAAAGGACCTTTTGTTTACCCAGAGACCTTAGAGATGCGTTCTTACAACCCAGTTGTCAAGGGTCATGGCGGTCAGATTCGTAAAGCAGTCGCTCTATTGCAAGAAGCGGAGCGCCCATACATCTATACCGGTGGTGGTGTGATTTTGTCCGATGCCTCTGCAGAATTAAAAGAGTTCGCAGATCTCCTGGGTTATCCCGTTACTAATACCTTGATGGGTTTAGGTGGGTTCCCGGGAACTAGTCCACAATTCGTGGGTATGCTCGGTATGCATGGAACATATGAAGCGAATATGGCGATGCAACACAGCGACGTATTGATTGCGATTGGCGCGCGTTTCGATGACCGCGTGATTGGCAATACTACTCACTTTGCAAGTCATCCACGCAAGATTATTCATATTGATATCGATCCTTCTGTGATCTCGAAGCGTGTAAAGGTTGATGTTCCTATTGTCGGCAATCTCAAGGAAGTCTTAGTTGAGATGACTACTCAACTCAAAGCAGCTGGACTACGTAAAAACGGTGACAAGATTGCTGCCTGGTGGGATCAGATTAATGAGTGCCGTAAAAAAGATTGCCTGAAATACGACGAAGCTTCGCAAATTGTAAAGCCGCAGTACGTCGTTCAAAAGCTATGGGAGCTGACTGGCGGCGATGCATTTATTTGTTCTGATGTAGGTCAGCATCAAATGTGGGCAGCGCAGTTTTATAAATTTGATAAGCCACGTCGTTGGATTAATTCGGGCGGTCTTGGCACTATGGGTGTTGGATTGCCATACGCTATGGGCATCAAAAAAGCATTCCCGGAGAAGGAGGTATTTACGATTACGGGTGAAGGCTCTATTCAGATGTGTATTCAGGAGCTTTCTACCTGCAAACAATACGATACGCCGGTCAAGATTGTCTCTTTGAATAATCGCTATCTGGGTATGGTGCGTCAGTGGCAAGAATTGACTTATAACAAGCGCTACTCGAGTTCATATATGGACTCTCTGCCTGACTTTGTGAAGTTAGCCGAGTCATATGGCCACATTGGCATGCGTATTGAAAAGAAGTCTGATGTAGAAGATGCGCTGAAGGAAGCAATCTGCCTAAAAGATCGCACTGTATTTATGGACTTCCAGACCGATCCAGAGGAAAACGTTTGGCCTATGGTTCAAGCAGGTAAAGGTATTACTGAAATGCTTTTGGGTAGTGAGGATCTCTAATGCGTCATATTATTTCTGTACTGATTGAAAACGAACCAGGCGCATTGTCACGTGTAGTGGGTTTATTTTCTGCTCGCGGTTACAACATTGACACTTTGAGCGTAGCACCTACCGAAGATCCATCTTTATCTCGCATGACTATTGTTACCTTTGGTTCTGATGATGTGATCGAGCAGATTACTAAGCATTTAAACCGCTTGGTTGAAGTAGTCAAAGTATTTGATTTAAGTGAAGGCCCGCATATCGAACGTGAGCTGATGATGATTAAAGTTCGTGCTGTAGGTAAAGAGCGGGAAGAGCTTAAACGCACTACCGATATCTTCCGCGGTCGTATTATTGATGTGACTGATAAAAGTTACACTATCGAATTAACCGGTGCTGGTGCAAAGCTGGATGCCTTTATTGATTCGATCGATCGAGCATCAATTCTGGAAGCCGTCCGCTCGGGCGGTTCTGGAATTGGGCGTGGTGAGCGCATCCTCAAGGTTTAATTTTTTCACTGATTACTGCATTAATTACATTTTCAAAACAAGGAAAGAGCATGAAAGTTTTTTACGATAAAGACGCTGATTTGTCTCTCATTAAGGGCAAGAAAGTCACCATCATTGGTTACGGTTCCCAAGGCCACGCGCACGCATTGAACCTTAAAGACTCTGGTGTTAACCTTACTGTCGGTTTACGTAAAAACGGCGCTTCTTGGAGTAAAGCTGCGAATGCAGGTTTGACAGTTAAAGAAGTTGGCGAAGCTGTAAAGGACGCTGATGTTGTCATGATCTTGTTGCCTGACGAGCAAATTGCTGATGTGTACAAAAATAAAGTTCACGGCAATATTAAGCAAGGCGCTGCATTGGCATTTGCTCATGGTTTTAACGTTCATTACGGTCAAGTTCAACCACGTGCTGACCTGGATGTGATTATGATCGCCCCGAAAGCCCCTGGCCATACAGTTCGTGGCACTTACTCTCAAGGTGGCGGTGTTCCCCATTTGATCGCTGTTTATCAAGATAAAACAGGATCTGCTCGCGATGTGGCGTTGTCCTATGCAACTGCTAACGGTGGCGGACGTGCTGGCATCATTGAAACAAGCTTCCGGGAGGAAACAGAAACTGACTTATTCGGTGAGCAAGCTGTTCTCTGTGGTGGCACTGTTGAACTAATTAAAGCAGGTTTTGAGACCTTAGTTGAAGCTGGCTACGCTCCAGAAATGGCTTACTTTGAGTGCTTGCATGAGCTCAAGTTGATTGTTGACCTGATTTATGAGGGTGGCATTGCCAATATGAACTACTCTATCTCTAATAATGCAGAGTATGGCGAGTATGTTACAGGCCCACGCGTTGTTACGGAAGATACCAAAAACGCAATGCGTCAGTGTTTAAAAGATATTCAAGCTGGCGAGTATGCAAAGAGCTTTATCTTGGAAAACAAAGCTGGTGCTCCTACATTAATTTCTCGTCGTTGCTTAAATGCAGAACATGACATTGAGGTGGTTGGTGCTAAATTGCGTGCCATGATGCCTTGGATTGCCAAAAACAAGTTGGTTGACCAGACAAAAAACTAAGCCGAGAGGTAATTACTTAATTACTTGATGTACATATAAAGGCTCAGAACACAGATGATGTATCCACACCCTATTATTGCGAGAGAAGGCTGGCCGTATTTAGTGTTAGTAGGGGTCTTGGCATTGCTGGTTCACTACCTGGGTGGCATTGTAGGGTCATGGCCTTTCTGGATCATCTTTATTCTTGTTTTGCAATTCTTTCGCGACCCACAGCGCATTCCTGCTCTGGGTCGTGATTTAGTTCTCTCTCCAGCAGATGGCCGTATTGTTGTAGTTGAAAAAGCTAATGATCCTTATGCGGGTCGTGAAGCCCTCAAAATTAGCGTGTTTATGAATGTTTTTAATGTGCACTCTAATCGCAGTGCCGTTAATGGTTTGGTGAAAGAAGTACAGTATTTCCCGGGTAAATTTGTTAATGCAGACTTGGATAAGGCATCAACAGAAAATGAGCGAAATGCGGTCGTAATTGAGGCCAATGGTCAAATTGTCACCCTCGTTCAAGTAGCCGGTTTAATTGCCCGACGCATTCTCTGTTACATCCATGTTGGAGATCGACTTAAAGCAGGTGAGCGTTATGGTTTTATTCGCTTCGGTTCGCGTGTAGATGTGTATTTACCTTTAACAGCCGAACCATTAGTCAGTGTTGGTGACAAGGTATTTGCAACCAATACAGCTTTGGCTAGCTTGCCTGGTTTAGACTGATTAGATTCATTACTTACTAGGATATTTTTTTGACTACTTTTCGCCGTCGCGGTCGAATAGACCGGAGTCGACTCTCTCAGAGAAATGCGTCCTCTTCTGAAAGCCAGTGGGTTGAAGAATTGGGAGATGACGTTGACTATGAAGTAGAGGAATTGCATCCTCAAAAGCCTCGCTTGCGCAATAAGGGTATTTATCTGTTGCCTAACGCTTTTACTACTGCGGCTCTCTTCTGCGGATTTTTTGCCATCGTTCATGCCATGAATCATCAGTTTGAAATGGCGGCGATTGCGATTTTTGCATCGCTCGTACTCGATGGGATGGATGGCCGCGTAGCCCGCATGACTAATACTCAAAGCGCTTTTGGCGAACAATATGATTCCCTTGCTGACATGGTTTCATTTGGTGTTGCTCCTGCTCTAGTTGCTTATGAATGGGCGTTAAAGGATTTAGGCAAGAGGGGTTGGTTGGCTGCCTTTACTTACTGTGCTGGAGCTGCATTGCGTCTGGCGCGATTTAATGTAAATACTGGTGTGGTGGATAAGAAATTCTTTCAAGGACTTCCAAGTCCAGCTGCCGGTGCATTGATGGCTGGATTTATTTGGTTAGCTGATGACAATAAGATTCCCGTTCGTGACACTGCAATTCCTTGGGTAACTTTCTTTATTGCTGTTTACGCAGGTCTTACTATGGTCTCCAATGCGCGTTTTTATAGTGGAAAAGCCTTGGATGTTCGTTATCGAGTGCCTTTTGGTGTGATGGTTTTAATGATCATCACCTTTGTGCTGATATCTTCAAACCCTCCCTTAACCTTATTTGGCTTATTTGTGGTTTATTCCATTTCTGGATATGTTATTTGGGCTTGGGAAAGGCTAAGTGGTAAGCGATTTAGCTAATTCCTTATTTTTGGGGTATATTTAACCCATGTTGATAAGTTTGTCTTTTTTATTAGATCTTCTTCTGCTAGCACTAAGCCTAAAGCTTGGGGCGGGTAAGGCCTGAGTTAATGAGATAGAGAAACTGCATTAACCACCACATACCAGCCCCAGCAATTTGTTGGGGTTTTTGTTTTTAAGATCGAATGAATAAGTTAAGCGGCATTTGAATTGGAGAGTAGTGATGAGCGACAAAGTAATCATTTTTGACACCACCTTGCGTGACGGCGAACAGTCGCCTGGTGCATCCATGACCAAAGATGAGAAGGTGTGCATTGCACGTCAATTGGAGCGTCTGAAAGTCGATGTGATTGAAGCGGGCTTTGCCGCTAGCTCAGAAGGGGATTTTCAAGCTATTTCTGCAGTCGCAGCGGCTGTTAAAGATTCCATTGTGTGTTCTTTAGCAAGGGCAAATGATAAGGACATTACACGAGCCTCTGATGCTCTCAAAGCTGCAAACGCAAAGCGTATCCACGCCTTCTTGGCAACGAGTCCCTTGCATATGGCTGTTAAATTACGCATGGCTCCAGAAGATGTTTTAGAGCAAGCCAAGCGTTCGATTCGATTTGCACGTAATTTGGCCGCTGATATTGAGTTTTCAGCGGAAGATGGTTATCGCTCAGAAATGGATTTTTTGTCTAGAGTGGTGGAGGCGGTCATTAATGAGGGGGCTACCACTATCAATATTCCGGATACGGTTGGATATGCAACGCCGGAGTTATATGGCGAATTTATCAAGACATTACGTACACGCGTGCTCAACTCAGACAAGGCAATATGGTCCGTACATTGCCATAATGACCTAGGTATGGCAGTTGCTAATTCATTGGCAGGAGTAAAAATTGGTGGTGCCCGCCAAATTGAGTGCACGATTAATGGTTTAGGAGAGCGTGCTGGGAATACCGCCTTAGAAGAGATCGTGATGTCATTGCGAACTCGCAAAGACTATTTCGATATGGTTTGTGGAATCGATGCTACCCAAATTGTGCCGGCATCCAAATTGGTTTCTCAAATTACTGGATTTGTGGTTCAGCCCAATAAGGCAGTTGTTGGCGCAAATGCGTTTGCACATACCTCTGGAATTCATCAAGATGGTATTTTAAAAAATCGCGACACCTACGAAATTATGCGCGCAGAAGATGTGGGCTGGTCTGCTAACAAGATTGTTCTCGGTAAATTATCTGGTCGAAATGCCTTTAAACAACGCCTGCAAGAGTTGGGAATTACGGTTGAGGCCGAAGCAGATTTAAATGAAGCCTTTATACGATTTAAGACATTGGCTGACCAAAAAGCTGAGATCTTTGATGAAGATATCATTGCCATCATGTCTGATTCTGCGGCCGCAGAGGAGGGTGAGCACTATAAATTCATATCATTGGAGTCAACACTCTGAAACAGGTGAGCGCCCTAAATCACGCGTAACATTTCGCATGGGTGAAACAGAGATTAGCTCTGAGGCTGAAGGAAATGGTCCAGCAGACACGAGTTTGAATACCATTGAGATGGTGGTGCAGAGCAACTGCTTTATTCGGTCAATGCGATTACTTCTGGAACACGGTCTCAAGGGGAGGTCACGGTACGATTAGCAAAAGGCGGTCGGATTGTGAATGGTGTTGGAACCGACCCCGATATCATTGCCGCCTCTGCAAAAGCCTATTTATCAGCATTAAATCAGCTGCCTGATCCAAGTCAGGCAAAACTTAATGCCCAGAGATGACTCCCTAATAAGGGGGGTCAATCGCTTAAGGGTTTATTGGTTTAAATCTGTGTTTTTATAGTATTTCTTGCCTTTGCCGGTGATCTCAGCGGCAAGGCCCGAATCTGTCAATTTAGGCATAACCGTCTTTTTCATATTTGGCAGCCGCAGTAACCTGCCCACCAAAAGTCCATCCAGAATTAACGAAGTCATTCAATGCTGACTCTGTTTCAAAGACAAAAGTATTTTGGAATGGCTGGATGTCGATACCTAAACCAGCTTGAACTTCAGTCATCTGCATAAAAGTTGGTTTTTTTGGTTGCTCTATTAACTACAACTCCGCTTCCTGTGCCACCGCCAGCTATCAAAATTTTCATGCCGAAATTGCTAAACGTTGCATAGCCAGCTGATTTTTCAATTCATACCTTGGCTTTAGGCTGGACTTCATAAAGCTGCTTCAGAATTACCTGGTTTTTGATCAAAATATCCTGCCGTTGCTCGGCAATGCTTTTATCTGGACCAAAAAATGACCTAAATTGGGCTTGAGCTGGCTGGATCAGTCCAAGACCCAGGCAAAAAAAGACGGCTAGTACGTGGTTAAGTGGTAGCGCTATTACTTAAGTTAATGATTTTAAAAGATTAAATATCATGCATATCTTATTTACATCATACATCATACATTAGACTAGTTTTTGAGCTTGAAATCGATTCTTCTGCCTTAGCTCTGCTACAATTCGATGGCTTTGATTTTTAAAGCTTTTTTGTTTGTTTATGTTTAATAGCACGACACAGTTTGGGTGAAAGCTCAAGTGTTCGCAAGTTAGGAGTATTAAAAAATGGCAGTTGCTGATATTCAAACGGCGGAAATCGTCAAAGAAAACGCGCGCAGCGCAAACGATACGGGCAGCCCTGAAGTCCAAGTTTCATTGCTAACAGCCCGCATCAATGAATTAACCCCCCATTTCAAGGCTAACGCTAAAGATCATCATAGCCGTTGTGGCTTGTTGAAGATGGTTTCACGTCGCCGTCGCCTTTTGGATTACCTCAAAGGCAAAGATTGGGATCGCTATCGCGCATTGATTGAGAAATTAGGTCTCCGTAAGTAATTCTTATCGGTATGCAATGCCATCTTTCTTAGGGTTGTTTCTTCGCGGATTCAGTCTTAAGTGGATGGCATGTTTTTTGGGCGTTTCAAGAGCATTGGTGTAGGGGATTGTGTCATTCCAATGAGTTTCTGATGATGGCTTCAGAACCTCCTTGGAATGGCATCCCTTGTGAACTTCAATCGCTCCAGTGTTGTCGTGACACTGCTTTATCCCACGACAAGCGTAATGCTCATGTGAGTTTTGCGTGAACAATTTGGAGAAGATCAGAATGACTATGTTTAAAAAAGCAGTAAAAAGTTTTCAATGGGGCAATCATCAAGTAACGATGGAATCTGGCGAGATTGCTCGTCAAGCTGGTGGTGCAGTAATTGTTAACGTGGATGACACGGTTGTCATGGGTACAGTAGTTGCCTCTAAGTCTGCTAAGACTGGCCAATCCTTTTTTCCATTGACAGTTGATTATTTAGAGAAGACATACGCTGCCGGCAAGATACCCGGTGGTTTCTTCCGTCGTGAAGGTCGTCCATCTGAGGGTGAGACATTGATCTCCCGTTTGATTGACCGCCCTTTACGCCCATTATTCCCAGAAGGTTTCTTGAACGAAGTTCAGGTTGTAGTGCATGTGTTATCTATCAACCCCGATGTGCCCTCTGATATTCCAGCATTGATCGCTGCGTCTGCAGCTTTGGCTGTTTCAGGAATTCCTTTTGCTGGCCCAGTAGGTGCAGCACGTGTTGGCTACGCAAATGGCCAATACCTCTTAAATCCAACTCGCACAGAGCAAACTTCTAGCGAACTTGATTTAATTGTTGCTGGTACACAAGCTGCGGTATTAATGGTTGAATCTGAAGCCAATCAATTGTCTGAAGCAGTCATGTTGGGGGCAGTTGTTTATGGTCATGAACAAATGAAAACGGCAATTAATGCCATCAATGATCTAGTGCGTGAAGCTGGTAAACCAGAATGGGATTGGACTGCAGCCCCTAAGAATGAACCATTCATCGCTAAGGTGACTGCTTTAGCTGAAGGTCCATTGCGCGAAGCATATCAAATGCGTCAAAAAGGCGCTCGCTCCGACAAGCTCAAAGAAATCTCTAAAGAAGTAATGGCGACATTGTCTGAAGCGGGCGACGTAGACGCTGTTGCTGTTAGCGACATTATGTTTGAAATCGAAGCGAAGATTGTTCGTAGTCAGATTTTGAATGGTGAACCACGTATTGATGGTCGTGATACACGCACTGTTCGTCCAATTGAAATTCGTAACGGGGTATTGCCACGTACTCACGGTTCTGCCTTGTTTACTCGTGGCGAAACACAGGCTCTTGTTGTTGCCACTTTGGGTACACCACGTGACGAGCAAATCATTGACGCACTCGAAGGTGAATATCGCGATCGTTTCATGCTTCACTACAACATGCCTCCATTCGCTACTGGAGAAACAGGTCGTGTAGGCAGCCCTAAGCGTCGCGAAATTGGTCACGGTCGTTTAGCTAAACGTGCTTTGATTCCAGTATTGCCTAGTCCTGAAGATTTTGCTTACAGCATTCGTGTGGTTTCAGAAATTACGGAGTCAAACGGCTCTTCTTCAATGGCTTCCGTTTGCGGTGGCTGCTTAGCAATGATGGATGCTGGCGTTCCAGTCAAAGCACATGTTGCTGGTGTGGCGATGGGCTTGATTTTGGATGGCAATCGTTTTGCTGTGTTGACAGATATCTTGGGTGACGAAGATCATTTAGGCGATATGGACTTTAAAGTGGCGGGTACTGCAAACGGTATTACTGCACTTCAAATGGACATTAAGGTTCAAGGTATCACTCAAGAAATTATGCAAGTTGCTTTAGCGCAGGCTAAAGAAGGTCGCTTACATATCTTGAGCAAAATGCAAGAAGCGATGGGTTCAGTTCGTACTGAGTTATCAGCTCATGCTCCACGTATGATTTCTTTCAAGATTCATCCAGACAAGATCCGTGAAGTAATCGGTAGGGGTGGTGCAACAATCCAGGCCTTGATTAAAGAAACCGGTTGCAGCATAGACATTAAAGATGACGGTACTGTAACAATCGCTTCAACTAGTGCTGAAGGTATGGCTGAAGCAAAAGCACGTATTGAAGGCATTACGGCTGAAGCTGAAGTAGGTAAGATTTACGAAGGCCCAGTAGTGAAATTGCTTGAATTTGGTGCTTTAGTAAATATTCTGCCTGGTAAAGATGGTCTCTTGCATATTTCTGAAATTTCAAATGAACGTGTAAAAGAAGTTAAAGCCTATTTGGCAGAAGGACAAATAGTTCGCGTGAAATTGTTAGCTTCTGATGAACGTGGTCGTTTGCGTTTATCACTTAAAGCTGCAATGGTTGATGAGGGTGGCACCATCGCTCCCTTAGCTGGAGCTACTGAAGTAGCTGCTGAGGCTGCGCCAGAAGCTGGCGAGCCTGCTTAAGAACCACAGCAAGCGGGGGAGCATGTATGCGCGTAGTTGAAATCAAAGAATTTGGTCCACCAGATATGCTGGTGCCGACCACTCGTCCGGATCCAGCTGCCCCCGCTGCTGGCTCTGGCGAAATCTTGATAAAGGTTTTAGCAGCCGGAATTAATCGACCTGATGTTTTGCAGCGCAAAGGTCGCTATCCTGTACCAGCAGGCGCCTCTAACATTCCCGGTCTTGAAGTTGCTGGTGAAATTGTTGGTGGTGATTTAGCGCATGCTGATAATGTATTTGGTTTGAGGTTTGGTGATAAGGTTTGTGCTTTAGCGCAGGGTGGCGGCTATGCAGAGTTGTGTACAGCACCAGTTGCGCAATGTTTACCCTATCCAAATGGATTTAGCGATCAAGAGGCGGCTTCACTACCAGAGACTTTCTATACTGTATGGAGCAATGTCTTCATGCGTGGTGAATTGTCAGAAGGTGAAACCTTATTAGTTCAAGGTGGATCAAGTGGTATTGGTGTGACCGCTATTTTGATTGCAAAAGCAATGGGCCATAAGGTCTTTGTAACTGCAGGTACAGATGAAAAATGTGCTGCTTGTGTTGCATTGGGTGCTGATCTTGTTATTAACTACAAGATACAAGATTTTGTGGAAGAGGTTAAAAAGGCTACGGATGGCAAGGGTGTCAACGTCATTTTGGACATGGTGGCTGGAGCTTATGTACAAAAAGAAATTGATTGCTTGGCTGACGATGGTCGCATCGTCATAATTGCGATCATGGGTGGCTCTAAGGCAGAGGTGAATACCGGTCAAATTTTGCGCCGTCGCCTCACTATTACAGGCTCTACATTGCGTCCACGCCCAGTTTCTTTCAAAAAACAAATCACCAAACAGTTATTCGATATGGTTTGGCCTTTGTTGAATGCAGGCAAATTAAAGCCAGTTATTTATAAAACCTTTACCTTGGATCAGGCGGCTGATGCCCATGCACTGATGGAATCTTCAGAGCATGTAGGCAAAATTGTTTTAACTGTTTAGGTAAATTCATAAACCCTTATGCGACCACTCATCGTAATCGGAAATTGGAAACTCAATGGAAGTCTTGCAAGAAATCAAGACTGGGTCAAGGCCGTTGCCCATGGCATGGAGAGCGGCATACCATCGGGTCGTAAGTTTGCGGTTTGCCCCCCATTTCCGTATTTGCAACAATGTGCCCAGTTAATTAAAGAGCATTCATTGGCATTTTTAAATCTCGGTGCACAGGACGCGTCAGCGCATAGCTCAGGCGCTTATACCGGAGAAGTGTCTGCTTCAATGCTCACAGAGCTTGGATGCACTTATGTCATCGTTGGTCATTCAGAGCGTCGCCTACTGCATCATGAAATTGATGAGGTGGGGGCTGCTAAAGCGCTTCAGGTGCTCGATCATGGTATGACGCCAGTAATTTGCGTGGGTGAGACTGCGGACGAGCGTAATTCTGGCAGGGCTGAAGCAATTGTTTGTGGACAAGTGGCCAAGCAGGTCAATGTCTTACAAGATCGGCTTGCCGACTGTTTAATTGCATACGAGCCGGTATGGGCCATTGGTACGGGTAAAGTCGCTAGCGCTCAAGTTGCACAAGATATGCATCGCGCTATTCGCTTACGCTTAGCTGAGTTCGATGAAGATGTAGCCTCGCATGTTGGAATTTTGTATGGCGGCAGTGTTAAACCTGACAATGCTATTGAGTTGTTTGCCATGCCGGATATTGATGGTGGACTGGTTGGGGGTGCATCGCTGAACCCTCAAGAATTTCTAGCAATCTGTCAGGCATAGATTTTTTATTTGGAGATAAGCTGTGGAATGGTTTAAGACTTTATTGATCGTATTGCAGGTAATTTCAGCTTTGGCTGTAATTCTCTTGGTTTTATTGCAGCAAGGAAAAGGTGCTGATATGGGGGCAGCCTTTGGCTCCGGATCATCTGGAAGTCTCTTTGGCGCCAGTGGTTCTGCTAACTTTTTATCCCACACAACCGCTATGTTTGCAGCGGTTTTTTTCCTCAGTACGCTTGGCATTACCTGGCTTGGCAACAAGAAGGAAGTAAGCCCAGGAGTTCTATCGGGTACGGTTGCCCCAACGGTCACACCTGCAGCCTCTGTTGCGCCAGTTCGGGATCCAAGTAAACCAGCAGTTCCTAGATAAACAAGTAGGTTTTTACCTATTATTCAGCCCATTTTTTGGGGTAGAGCAGTTGTGCAATGCAGTAGAATTGATGGGTTTTATAAGATGCCGACGTGGTGAAATTGGTAGACACGCTATCTTGAGGGGGTAGTGGCTTAGGCTGTGCGAGTTCGAGTCTCGCCGTCGGCACCAAAAATCAAGTTTTTGATGAGTTTTTTTGCATTAAATCAATGCATTGCTGAATTGAATATTGAATAATTTGTAGCTATTAGGATTTACTAGACAAACGAATCAGGGCTATTTTGAATCTCGCTAATTACTTTCCGGTTCTACTTTTTATCCTCGTAGGTATTGGGGTTGGATTAGTCCCCATGTTCCTTGGAAAAATTTTGGCTCCTTCAAAGCCGGATGCTGAAAAACTCTCTCCATATGAGTGTGGTTTCGAGGCGTTCGAAGATGCGCGTATGAAGTTTGACGTGCGTTATTACCTAATTGCTATTCTCTTCATCCTATTTGACTTGGAAACCGCATTCTTGTTTCCATGGGGTGTAGCATTGCGTGATATTGGCTGGCTTGGCTACACCTCAATGGTGATATTCCTTTTGGAATTCATTGTGGGTTTTGTTTATATCTGGAAAAAGGGCGCTCTCGACTGGGAGTGAGAGATATGGCACTTGAAGGCATTCTCAAAGAAGGTTTTGTTACTACCACTGCTGATCAGCTCATCAATTGGACTCGAAATGGCTCTCTGTGGCCTATGACGTTTGGTTTAGCCTGCTGTGCAGTAGAAATGATGCATGCTGGAGCATCTCGTTATGACCTGGACCGTTTTGGCGTTGTTTTCCGTCCTTCACCCCGTCAGTCCGACTTAATGATTGTCGCTGGAACATTGTGTAACAAGATGGCTCCCGCTTTACGTAAGGTTTATGACCAAATGCCCGAGCCTCGTTGGGTTATTTCGATGGGCTCTTGTGCAAATGGTGGTGGCTATTACCATAACTCTTACTCAGTAGTACGAGGTTGTGACCGCATCGTGCCGGTCGATATTTATGTTCCTGGCTGTCCTCCAACTGCGGAAGCGTTGATCTATGCAATTATTCAATTACAATCCAAGATTGCTCGCACTAGCACTATCGCACGGAAGGCCTAAGTTATGTCAGCTCGTTTAGTGCAACTGGCCAGCAATTTAGAAAAAGTATTGGGCAAACGTGTGCAATCGATTGAGATTGCTTTGGGTGAGGTGACTGTAGTTGTGAATGCGGATGCTTACTTTGAAGCTGCCTTGCTCTTACGCGATGACCCATCTCTTGCCTTTGAGCAACTAATTGATTTGTGCGGTGTTGACTATCAAGATTTCCGCGAGGGCGATTGGAGTGGTCAGCGCTTTGGCGTTGTCAGTCATCTGCTTTCCTTGGAGCAGAACTGGCGCCTTCGTCTGCGCGTATTTGCGCCTGACGATAGCTATCCATTGGTTGCTTCTATCACTCCGGTCTGGAGTTCGGCAAACTGGTTTGAGCGTGAGGCATTCGATCTTTACGGTATTTTGTTTGAAGGTCATGATGATTTACGTCGCATTTTGACGGACTATGGTTTTATTGGTCATCCTTTCAGAAAAGATTTTCCAATTAGTGGCAATGTGGAGATGCGTTATGACCCAGAGTTAAAGCGCGTTGTATATCAACCAGTCACGATTGAAGCGCGAGAGATTACCCCACGGGTTGTCCGCGAAGAGCAGTACGGAGGTCCAATTTAAATCATGGCAGAAATTAAGAACTATACTCTGAATTTTGGTCCTCAACATCCTGCAGCCCACGGCGTATTGCGATTGGTGCTGGAGCTTGATGGTGAAGTTATTCAGCGCGCTGATCCGCATATCGGATTATTGCATCGTGCGACCGAAAAGTTAGCCGAGACACGCACTTGGATTCAAAACGTTCCATACATGGATCGTTTGGACTATGTATCCATGATGTCCAATGAACACGCTTATGTATTAGCCATTGAAAAATTACTTCAAGTAGATGTGCCATTACGAGCTCAATATATTCGGGTGATGTACGATGAATTGACTCGCTTACTGAACCATTTGCTTTGGATTGGTTGTCACGGACTGGACGTCGGTGCGATGGCGGTATTTCTCTATGCATTCCGTGATCGTGAAGATATTTTTGATATGTATGAAGCAGTCTCTGGTGCACGTATGCACGCTGCATACTATCGCCCAGGTGGTGTCTATCGTGATTTGCCTGATCAAATGGCGCAGTACACCAAGAACAAGATTCGCAGCACATCTGCCATAAAACGTCTCAATGAAAATCGCAGTGGTACCTTATTAGATTTTATTGAACAGTTCTCCAATGGTTTTGACGCAAATGTTGATGAGTATGGTCAACTGTTAACCGATAACCGCATTTGGAAACAGCGGTTGGTTAATATTGGCATCGTCACACCAGAGCGGGCTCTGCAGCTCGGCTTCACTGGTCCAATGTTGCGAGGCTCCGGAATTGAATGGGATCTTCGTAAAAAGCAGCCATATGAAGTTTATGATCGACTCGACTTTGATATTCCGGTTGGTGTGAACGGTGACTCATATGATCGTTATCTGGTTCGCATGGAAGAGATGCGTCAATCTAATCGCATTATTAAACAATGCATTGCTTGGTTAAAAGCAAATCCTGGCTCGGTTATGAGTGACAACCATAAAGTTGCGCCGCCTAAGCGTGTAGATATGAAAACCAATATGGAAGAGTTGATTCATCATTTTAAACTCTTTACTGAAGGTATTCACGTTCCCAATGGAGAGGCTTATTCTGCTGTTGAGCATCCTAAGGGGGAGTTTGGTATCTACTTAATCTCAGATGGTGCTAATAAGCCATATCGGATGAAGATCCGTGCTCCAGGATTTGTACATTTATCTGCAATGGATGAAATGTCTCGAGGTCATATGTTGGCGGATGCGGTAACCATTATCGGTACCCAAGATATCGTATTCGGGGAGATTGACCGTTAATCAAGCGGTTCAAGGATTATTTAATGACAACACCTCTTCAGCTATCCAATAAAACACTGGCCGATATACATCGCAATATCGCTAAATATCCAGCAGAGCAAAAACAATCTGCTGTAATGGCCTCTCTCATTGCTGCTCAAACTGAAGTAGGTTGGGTATCTCCGGAGGTGATTGAAACCGTCGCACAGATACTAGAAATGCCGACTATTGCTGTTGAAGAAGTTGCGACTTTCTACAATATGTATAACACCAAGCCTATTGGTAAGTACAAATTGGTTATTTGCACCAACTTACCTTGCCAGTTAACTTATGGTGAGACGGCTGCAAACTACCTCAAGGAAACCTTAGGCATTGGTTACAACGAGACTACCCCTTGTGGAACTTTTACCTTGAAAGAGGGTGAGTGCATGGGTGCGTGTGGTGATTCACCGGTGATGCTTGTAAATGACAAGCGTATGTGTAGCTTTATGAGTAAAGAAAAAATTGATGCTCTATTAAATGAATTGCGTGCAGAAGGGAAAGCAGCATGACCAGCTTGCACGACCGGCATATTAAACCTCTGATCCTAGCTGGATTAAATGGTGACAATTGGCGCTTAAAAGACTATGAAAGTCGCGGGGGGTATCAGCAGCTACGCCGTTTGTTAAATGATCAGGTTGCCCCTGATGCAATCATTGCTGAACTAAAAGCTTCAGCCTTGCGTGGTCGTGGCGGAGCTGGCTTCCCTACAGGCCTGAAATGGAGCTTCATGCCACGCCAATTCCCGGGACAAAAATATTTAGTCTGCAATAGTGATGAGGGTGAGCCAGGTACCTTTAAGGACCGTGACATCATGCGTTACAACCCTCATGCTTTGATTGAGGGAATGATCATTGGCGCCTACGCAATGGGTATCTCGGTTGGTTATAACTATATCCACGGCGAGATCTGGGAAGTGTATTCTCGCTTTGAGGAAAGCTTGGAAGAGGCTCGCGCTGCTGGATATCTTGGAGAGAAGATTGTGGGTAGCGACTTCTCATTTCAGTTGCACGCTTCTCCAGGATGGGGTGCTTATATCTGTGGCGAAGAGACTGCCTTGCTCGAATCATTAGGGGGCAAGAAGGGTCAGCCGTGCTTCAAACCTCCTTTTCCTGCAAGTTTTGGTTTGTATGGCAAGCCGACAACGATTAACAATACCGAGACCTTTGCTGCCATTCCTTTTATTTTGGCTATTGGTGGTCAAGCATATTTAGATTTGGGTAAGCTTAATAATGGCGGAACCAAAATATTCTCGGTTTCTGGCGATGTAGTTCATCCAGGAAATTATGAGATTCCCTTGGGGACTCCATTTGCTGAATTGCTGAAATTGGCTGGCGGTATGCGTGATGGTATTGCTTTAAAGTCGGTTATCCCTGGCGGATCCTCAGCTCCTGTCGTGCCTGGCTCACAAATGATGGATTTGACGATGGACTACGACAGTATTGCGAAAGTAGGCTCTATGTTGGGTTCAGGTGCGGTGATTGTGATGAATGAGACCCGATGCATGGTGCGTGCTTTAGAGCGCCTATCCTACTTTTATCACGAAGAATCTTGCGGTCAGTGCACACCATGCCGCGAGGGCACTGGATGGTTATGGCGTATTGTGCATCGCATCGAGCATGGCGAAGGACGTCCAGAAGATTTAGATTTATTAAATGACGTTGCCGCCAATATTCAAGGACGCACAATTTGTGCCTTGGGTGATGCGGCTGCTATGCCGGTGCGCGGCATGTTGAAGCATTACATGGATGAATTTGCATATCACGTAGAACATAAGCGCTGCTTAGATTCTGCACAACCTTTATAAAGATTTAGAGAACGGGATATCTAAAGCGAGTATGGTAGAAATCGAATTAGATGGTCAGGCAGTAGAAGTTCCGCAAGGTTCGATGGTGATGCACGCCGCGAACAAGCTGGGCACCTACGTTCCTCACTTCTGCTATCACAAGAAGTTATCTATTGCCGCTAACTGCCGCATGTGTTTGGTTGAGGTAGAGAAGGCTCCGAAACCGTTACCTGCATGCGCAACACCAGTAACACAAGGGATGAAGGTCTTTACGCATTCTGCAAAAGCAGTTGAAGCTCAGCGCTCCGTCATGGAATTTCTGCTGATAAATCATCCACTAGATTGCCCGATTTGCGATCAAGGTGGCGAATGCCAACTACAAGACTTGGCGGTAGGCTACGGTAAATCTCACTCTCGTTACAACGAAGAAAAACGTGTTGTGTTTCATAAGAATGTAGGTCCACTTATCTCAATGCAAGAGATGACCCGCTGCATTCACTGCACGCGCTGTGTTCGATTTGGTCAGGAAGTCGCTGGCGTTATGGAGCTAGGTATGATTAATCGTGGCGAACATTCTGAAATCACAACATTTGTTGGCCAAACAGTGGATTCCGAATTATCTGGAAACATGATTGATTTATGTCCCGTTGGTGCACTTACAAGTAAACCATTTCGTTATGCGGCACGCACTTGGGAGTTGGGTCGAAAGCGTTCAGTTAGCCCGCATGACAGTCTCGGTGCGAATATAACTGTTCAGACGAAGGCAAACAAAGTAATGCGGGTCGTAGCTTTAGAGAATGAAGCAATCAATGAATGCTGGATTAGTGATCGCGATCGATTTTCTTACGAGGGACTTAATAGCTCAGATCGAGTAACTACACCAATGGTGAAGCAGGGCGGTCAGTGGCTTGAAACTGATTGGCAATCTGCTCTGGATTATGTGGCTCACTCCCTGAAAACAATATCTAAGGAGTGTGGCTCAGAGGCAGTCGGTGCTTTGGCTCATCCAATTTCTAGTACTGAAGAATTGCATCTCTTGCAAAAGATGATGCGCGGCTTAGGTTCTAGTCAAGTTGACACTCGCTTACGCCAGGCAGACATTACTGGTGCTGCTAGCGCTCCATGGTTGGGAATGCCAATTGCTAGGTTGAATGAATTAGATCGTCTTTTAGTTATTGGTAGCTTCTTGCGTAAAGATCAACCAGTATTAGCTGCACGTATCCGCACAGCAAGCAAGCGTGGATTACAGGTGCTTCGAATCGATGCAGATGGAGATGATTGGTTAATTACTACTAAAGATATTTCGGCTTCGCCTAGTGCTTGGCTAAATGTTTTAGCAGAGGTTGCAAATGCGGTTGCAAAAGCTAAGAAAGTAAATGTGCCAGCCGGAACTCCAAATGTTGCCGTCTCGAAAGAGGCGCAAAATATTGCAGAGGCTTTGATGTCTGGCTCGGTGACATCTGTATTGCTGGGTTCTGCTGCAATCTCTCATCCTCATGCATCAGATTTACATTTACTGGCTCAGTTCATTGCCGAGCAAACAGGGGCAACTTTAGGTTTCCTACCAGTAGGCGGTAATGCAGTAGGTGCTTCATTGGTCAATGTTAATGGTGCTGGAGTAGAGTCAGTTCTATCAGGCGACCGTCGCGCCATCATATTGATGAATATCGAGCCCGATTCTGATTTAGCAAACCCAGAAGCAGCCCGTGCAGCATTAGCAAAAGCGAGCACGGTTATTGCATTAAGTGCCTATAAGAGCGCTGATTTATTAGAAACTGCAGATGTCATTCTGCCGATTTCACCGTTTACTGAAACAGTTTCTACTTTTGTGAATCTTGAGGGTAGGCTTCAAACAATCCAGCCATCTGTAAAGCCTTTGGGAGACTCACGTCCAGGCTGGAAAGTTCTGCGTGTTCTTGGTGGCTTATTAGGGCTCGATGGTTTCTTGTTTAATCTGCCCGAAGAAGTTCTCGGTGAGGCGTTGGATGAAGCATATTGTGCTCGTCTTAGCAACAAGACTGTTACTTCGGTCGTTACTCATGGTAATCAATCACCAGCGAATGGTTTAGAACGTATTTCTGACGTCAATATTTATGCAGGCGATCAGATTGTCCGACGTTCACCTGCTTTGCAATTAACGCGAGATGCAAAGCGTGGCAATCAGGTTGGCCTGAATCAGCAAGCCTTTTCTGAATTAGGCTTAAAAGAGGGGGATGCTGTGCGTGTTACCCAAGGATCTGCCTCCGCAGATCTTCCCGCAACATTAGAAGTTAATTTAGCGCCAGGCGCCATCAGAATTTCCGCAGGAACTGCGGCGAGTGCCAAATTAGGATCGATGTTTGGTCCAGTAACTGTTAGTAAAGTATAAGGAACGAGATGGATGATTTCTTGAACCTCGTTACATCACAAGGCGAAGCCATTTTTGGGCCATTATGGCCATTGGTTTGGGCTTTAGTACGCATTGTGATAATTGTGCTGCCAATGTTCGCTTGTGTTGCGTATTTAACGCTTTGGGAAAGAAAGCTCATTGGTTGGATGCATATTCGTCTTGGACCAAATCGTGTTGGTCCTTTAGGGTTACTGCAACCTATTGCTGATGCACTCAAACTGCTGCTAAAAGAAATCATTGCCCCAGCCCAGGCAAGTAAGGTGCTTTATTTTATTGCTCCCATTATGGTCATCATGCCTGCTTTTGCAGCGTGGGCCGTAATTCCATTCCAAGCAAAGATGGTTCTTGCGGATGTGAATGCTGGATTACTGTACATTATGGCAATTTCGTCAATCGGCGTTTATGGTGTAATTCTTGCTGGTTGGTCCTCCAACTCAAAATATCCATTCTTAGGTGCTATGCGTGCATCGGCACAGATGATCTCTTACGAGATTGCTATGGGATTTGCTTTGGTGACGGTGTTACTGACATCGGGTTCTTTGAATTTGAGCGCCATAGTTGCCTCTCAAGAGCAGGGTTACTTTGCCGGTATGGGCTTGAATTTCCTCTCATGGAACTGGTTGCCTCTCTTGCCGATGTTCCTGATTTATTTCATCTCAGGCGTTGCTGAGACAAACCGCCATCCATTTGATGTGGTTGAGGGTGAGTCAGAAATTGTCGCAGGACACATGGTTGAGTATTCTGGAATGTCATTTGCAATGTTCTTCTTGGCAGAATATGCCAACATGATTTTGATCGCAGCTGTTGCATCTATTATGTTCTTAGGTGGCTGGCTTCCTATTATTGATTTGCCAATCTTGCGCGACATCCCAGGGATCTTCTGGTTGTTTGGTAAAACATTCTTCTTGTTGTCTTGTGTAATTTGGTTGCGTGCAACATTGCCTCGTTATCGCTATGACCAGATTATGCGATTGGGCTGGAAAATCTTTATCCCCATCTCCGTATTTTGGGTTGTTGTAATCGGTGCATGGGTGGTATCTCCATGGAATATTTGGAAATAAGTTGATCAATCATGTTTAAGAAAATTTCCCAATTCCTCGATAGTTTAATGCTAAAAGACATTCTGACAGGCATGTCTATAACTGGTCGCTATTTATTTAAGTCCAAAATTACAGTTCAATATCCAGACGAGAAGACCCCTTTATCAACTCGTTTTCGTGGTCTTCATGCGTTGCGACGTTATGCACATGGAGAGGAGCGTTGTATTGGTTGTAAATTATGTGAGGCTGTATGTCCTGCATATGCGATTACTATCGAAACTGCTGAGCGTGGTGATGGTACACGTCGTACTAGCCGCTATGACATTGATCTCACAAAGTGCATTTTCTGTGGATTTTGTGAAGAGGCGTGCCCTGTTGACGCAATCGTAGAAACAAATATTTTTGAGTATTTTGGCGATAAGCGCGGTGACTTATATTTCACGAAAGAGATGCTCTTGGCTATTGGTGATAAATACGAAAAAGAAATTGCCGCTAACCGTGCAGCAGATGCGCCTTACCGTTAATCGAATTGAGCCTCACTAATATGACATTCGATCCATCCACCCTATTTGCTGTATTTTTCTACGGCTTCGCTGGCTTACTAATCATTTCCGCCTTGCGTGTGATTACAGCAGGTAATCCTGTTCATGCGGCATTGTTCTTGGTTCTCGCATTCTGTTGTGCATCAGGGCTTTGGATGCTCTTAAAGGCTGAGTTCTTGAGTTTGGCGCTCATATTGGTCTATGTTGGCGCTGTTATGGTCTTGTTTTTATTCGTAGTGATGATGCTGGACTTAGGCCTTGAACACTTACGCCGCGATTTCAAAAAGTGCTTGTCAGTTGCTTTCCTCATGGGAGCAGTTATCGTTCTAGAGTTATCGATTGTGATTATTCGTAGCTTCATAGGGACGCACACTCCAGTGCAGCCTATGCCAGAAGAGATGATGGCTAACAATACTCAAGCTCTCGGGATGTTAATTTTCGTTGACTATGTCTATGCTTTTGAAGTGGCGGGCGTGATTTTGTTGGCTGCCATTATTGCAGCTGTTGCATTGACATTACGTAACCGCAAAGACTCTAAATCACAAAATATTCATGAACAAGTCAATGTAGTGGCGGCAGACCGTATGCGAATTGTCAAGATGGATTCTGATATGGCTGCAAAGCAAGATTCAAGAGGGGAGAAGAAATGACTATAACCCTCGCTCACTATTTGGTCCTTGGTGCAATTTTGTTTGCTACTAGCGTGATTGGAATCTTCTTAAATCGCAAGAATGTCATCGTATTGCTGATGGCAATTGAACTCATGCTTCTTGCTGTGAACATGAATTTTATCGCCTTCTCTCATTATTTGGGAGACATGGCTGGTCAGGTATTCGTATTTTTTATTTTGACTGTGGCAGCGGCTGAAGCAGCTATCGGCTTAGCTATCCTGGTTGTACTCTTCCGTAAGGTTGATACGATCAATGCCGAAGATCTTGACAACCTAAAAGGCTAGTCATGCATTTAACCTTAAATATTCCCTTGCTTTGCGCAATTCCACTGGCTCCATTGGTTGGCTCGATCATCGCTGGATTTTTTGGTACAAAATTAGGTGGCAATAAGATTAGCCATGGTGCATGCCAGTTTGTGACTATCTTAGGTGTAACGATTGCATTTGCTCTCTCCTGCAATGTCCTTATGCAGGTTATGGATGGTTTCTATTTCAATGGAACCGTGTATCGCTGGATGCAATTAGGCGAACGTAATTTAGATATTGGTTTCCTTATTGATCCATTAACCGCAACAATGATGTGCGTTATTACCTTTGTATCGCTGATGGTTCATATTTATACGATTGGATATATGCAAGGTGAAGAGGGTTGCAACCGATTCTTCTCTTATATTTCGCTATTCACATTTGCCATGCTGATGCTGGTGATGAGCAATAATCTATTGCAGCTTTTCTTTGGCTGGGAAGCAGTGGGTGTCGTTTCTTACCTATTAATTGGCTTCTACTTTGAGCGTCAGTCTGCAGTATTTGCCAGTATGAAGGCCTTTTTAGTCAACCGAGTCGGCGACTTTGGTTTCATTTTAGGGATTGGTATTATATTGGCATCCACAGGTTCAATGCA
The DNA here is from genome assembly GCF_900095185.1 of Polynucleobacter necessarius. Taxonomy (NCBI): domain Bacteria; kingdom Pseudomonadati; phylum Pseudomonadota; class Betaproteobacteria; order Burkholderiales; family Burkholderiaceae; genus Polynucleobacter; species Polynucleobacter necessarius. Next base: position 1,381,813 of record NZ_LT606948.1, read on the forward strand.
GTATGACGTGATTTTTGCTCAGAATTCTGCGTTAGCAGCTCAAACCTTGCCAGGCACTAATTGGAATTTAATGACTGTAGCCTGTATTTGCCTATTTATCGGTGCAATGGGTAAATCTGCTCAGTTCCCATTGCATGTTTGGTTGCCCGATTCAATGGAAGGCCCTACACCTATCTCAGCATTGATTCATGCTGCGACCATGGTAACGGCAGGTATCTTTATGGTGTCACGTATGTCGCCATTGTTTGAGCTTTCTGATACAGCGTTGAGTTTTATATTGGTAATAGGCTCGATTACGGCGCTATTTATGGGCTTTCTTGGAATTGTTCAAAACGATATTAAGAGAGTGGTTGCGTATTCAACCTTGTCGCAGCTTGGCTACATGACGGTTGCCTTAGGTGTTTCCGCATACCCAATAGCTATCTTCCACCTCATGACCCACGCATTCTTCAAAGCTTTGCTCTTCCTTGCCGCCGGTAGCGTCATTCTAGGCATGCATCATGAGCAAGATATGCGTAAGATGGGCGGCCTTTGGAAATACATGCCTATTACTTGCCTCATGATGTTGCTGGGTAATTTAGCTTTGATAGGGACACCTTTCTTTTCTGGCTTTTATTCAAAAGACTCAATCATTGAGGCGGTAGCTGCTAGCCATATTCCTGGCTCCAGTTTTGCTTATTTTGCTGTGATGGCAAGTGTATTTGTTACTGCCTTGTATTCATTCCGCCTATATTTCTATGTGTTTCACGGCAAAGCACGTTGGGGTCATGCAGACGGATATGATCATCATGATCATGGCCCTGCTCCTGACGAAAAACCACATGAGTCTCCTTTCGTAGTTACCTTGCCCCTGACTCTCTTGGCCATACCATCGGTCATCATTGGTTTTTACACCATTTCTCCGTTGCTGTTTGGTACTTACTTCGGCGATTCTATTTTTATTGATTTGGCGCGCCATCCAGTAATGAAAGAGTTGGAAGATGAGTTTCATGGACCTGTTGCGATGGCGATGCATGTCTTTACATCACCAGTATTGCTATTAGTAGTGTTAGGCGTTTTGACTGCGGCAGTTGGATACTTATGGGCTCCAAAACTACCTGGAATGGTTGCTCAAGTATTTGCACCGATCAAAAAATTATTTGATAACAAATACTACCTTGATGAAATCAATCAAGCTGTATTTGCTAAGGGTCTGATTTGGATCGGTGGAATCTTATGGCATCGTGGTGATCAAAAAGTGATTGATGGTTTCTTTGTTAACGGTAGCGCGCATGCAGTAGGGCGATTCGCTGGAGTCATCCGCCATTTGCAATCCGGTTATCTTTATCACTATGCGTTTGCAATGATTGCTGGCCTAGCGTTATTTCTAGCCTGGGTTTTGTATGCTTACCTGCCTTTTGTACGATAGGCCTTTGTAACTTAAGTAGCCACGATGATTCTTTCTTACGCCATTTGGACCCCGATTGTCTTTGGACTTATTATTCTATTTTATGGGTCTGAAAAACCATCTGCCGGCGTTCGCTGGTTAGCGCTGATAGGTGCCGTACTCGGCTTTATTGCAACACTACCTTTAATACTGCAATTTGATATTGCAAATCCAGGTATGCAGTTCGTAGAAAAACTGAGCTGGATTCCTCGTTACGACATTAATTATTATTTGGGTATTGATGGTATTTCAGTGTGGTTCATTGTTCTTGCGGCTTTCATTCACATTATTATTGTGATTGCAGCATGGGAAGTAATCGACACTAAAGTATCGCAATATATGGCTTCATTCATGATCCTTTCGGGATTAATGATTGGTGTATTTTGTGCTTTGGATGCTTTGCTGTTTTATGTTTTCTTTGAGGCGACACTCATTCCGATGTACATCATTATTGGTGTTTGGGGTGGTCATAACCGCATTTATGCAGCATTCAAGTTCTTCCTGTACACCTTGCTTGGATCTTTGCTCACTTTGGTTGCAATGCTCTACTTATATAACATCACCAATACTTTTGATATCTTGGCTTGGCAAGATGCGCGCTTAGATATTGTTGAGCAAATTCTATTATTTGCGGCATTTTTCATGGCATTTGCAGTTAAAGTTCCCATGTGGCCATTGCATACGTGGTTGCCCGATGTTCACGTAGAGGCGCCAACTGGCGGTTCGGTTGTTTTGGCAGCAATCATGCTAAAGCTTGGAGCATATGGTTTCTTGCGCCTCTCTTTGCCAATTGCACCTGATGCGAGCCAATACTTAGGCCCATTTATTATTTTCCTCTCATTGGTTGCCGTGATTTATGTTGGCGCAGTGGCATTAGTGCAAAAGGACATGAAAAAGCTTGTAGCTTATTCATCTGTAGCCCACATGGGCTTTGTGACATTAGGTTTCTTCCTTTTCAGTCCCTTAGGAATTGAGGGGGGCATTGTTCAGATGATTTCTCACGGCTTTGTTGCTGGCGCAATGTTCTTATCTATTGGTGTTCTTTACGATCGCATGCATACACGTCGAATTGCGGATTGCGGTGGAGTAGTGCATCGTATGCCAGCTTTTACTGCTTTTGCAGTATTGATGGCTCTGGCGAACTGCGGTCTTCCTGCGACATCAGGTTTTGTCGGAGAATTCATGGTTATTTTGGCTGCGGTTGATTATGACTTTGTGATAGGTATCTTGGCTGCAACTGCATTGATTTTAGGGGCTGCATATTCTCTATGGATGGTCAAGCGCGTTTTCTTTGGCACCATTAATAATGCTCATGTTGATGAGCTTAAGGACCTCAATGCACGTGAATATTTCTTGATGGCTGTTCTATCTATTTGTGTGATTGGAATGGGTGTATATCCAAAGCCATTTACTGACATTATTCATCCAGCCGTGATGAATCTGTTACAGCATGTTGCTGTTAGCAAACTCTGAGTAATTACACATGCAAGCATTTGACCTATACGCTATCCTGCCAGAACTTGTTTTACTCGTAGTAACTTGCCTACTATTAGTAGGCAGCGTTTTTGTTCGCGAAAGGGTGGTTTCACCCCCTGGGGTGGAGCAAGACATATTTCATACGCCACGTGGCGTAGGTTTTGTTTATTGCTTCACAATTATCTTATTGGTTTGTTTGAGTTTGGCGTTTATTGGTCGCATGGGTGACCTTTCACTCGTGGCTATGAATGGCCTGTTTCAATCTGACCCTATCTCAAATTTACTTAAGGCCTGCTCTTGTATAGCAGTATTGGTCAGTTTGATTTATTCAAAGCAGTACTTGGTGGATCGCGAATTATTCCGGCCAGACTTTATTGTTTTGGCTTTACTAGCCTTACTTGGGCAGTTTGTGTTGATATCCGGTGCAAACCTACTTACTTTGTATTTAGGCCTGGAATTAATGGCTTTGCCTACCTATGCATTAGTGGCTATGCGGCACAACAGCGAGAAAAGTGTAGAGGCAGGTATCAAGTACTTCATCTTGGGCGCATTGGCTTCCGGTTTCTTACTTTATGGCATGTCGATATTGTATGGCGTTACTGGGTCCTTAGAATTGATTGAGATTTTCGAGGTTGTTGCTGATCCACGGATGAATCACTTGGTAATGGCTTTTGGCTTGGTATTTATTGTTGCTGGCTTAGCATTCAAATTAGGTGTGGTGCCATTTCATATGTGGGTTCCGGACGTTTACCAAGGGGCTCCTACAGCAGTAACTCTCATGATTGCAGCAGCGCCAAAAATTGCTGCTTTTGCATTGTTATTCCGTTTGTTGGTAAACACCTTGCTGCCTCTATTAGGTGATTGGCAGCCTATGCTGGTATTACTGACTGTCTTATCCTTGGTTGTTGGTAATGTGACTGCAATAGCACAGACCAATGTGAAGCGCATGCTTGCTTATTCTGCGATTGCGCAAATGGGCTTTGTTCTATTGGGCATGCTTTCTGTTTTTGATGATCATGCGTTTAGCGCTGCGATGTTCTACGCAATTACCTATATTTTCACAACGCTAGGAACATTCGGCCTTTTAATGGTGTTATCGCGTAAGGGTTACGACTGTGAGTCTTTAGAAGGACTAAAGGGTCTCAATAAAAGTCATCCTTGGTTTGCCTTTATTGGACTAGTAATGATGTTCTCCTTGGCTGGTATTCCGCCGACAGTAGGGTTTGCTGCTAAATTAGGTGTTTTAGAGGCTTTGGTGGATGCTGAGCATACCTTTTTGGCTGTTATTGCTGTAATTGCATCATTAATTGGCGCTTTCTACTACCTCAGAGTGGTCAAAGTCATGTACTTTGATGAGCCTTCTCACGAAATTACAGTTAGCGGGTCTGGGTTTGCTAAAGGTATTCTTGGTCTAAATGGTATCTTAGTCATTGCTATCGGCATGGTTCCAGCAGGTTTGATGAGTCTCTGTTTGGATGCCATGCGTCGCACGCTTTTGGGTTCCTAAGTCTCCAAATTGAGATCAGTGCTCTATACAGGCTCCGTAAGGGGCCTTTATTGTTTTTAAGCCATTAAATTGTCATGTTTGATTCTTAGGATCATCCTTATCTCATACAAATCGTTAAATTAGACCCATGACAGAAAAATCGTTTGAACAGCTTCCAACAGGAGACGCTCATTTGAAAGAGGAGCGAATTTCCGGTGAAGATATCTATGGCGGCATTTTTCTAACCATGAAGCGCGACAAAATTGCTCTGCCAAATGGCGAGCAGGCAATACGGGAGTATTTAACGCATCCCGGTGCAGTAGCGATTGTCGCAATTTTGGATGATGGTCGCGTACTCATGGAAAGGCAATATCGTTATCCGATAGCGAAAGCTTGTTTAGAAATCCCTGCGGGAAAGTTAGATCCTAGCGAGGATCATTTAGTTTGTGCAAAGCGCGAACTAGAAGAAGAGACTGGATACACAGCAAAAAAATGGAGTTATATCCGTCGCATTCATCCAGTCATATCGTACTCAACTGAATTTATCGACATTTATCTTGCAGAGGCATTGGTGCCTGGTAAAAGTCACCTAGATGAAGAAGAGTTCTTAGATGTCTTTGCTGCATCCATAGATCAATTATTGGTATGGGTTGAAGAGGGTGAGATAACAGACATAAAAACTACTATTTCTGCCTATTGGCTGGATCGATATCGCCGTGGATTAGTGCGTCCCAAGCCAATCACTTAGTTGTTTATTAAACCCGATTAAAATAGGGGTATCGAATTTATTGTTTTTGACCCCATACCAGTTTTATGAAAGTTTATAACCTAGCTTGCCCATTGGACCATCGCTTTGAGGGTTGGTTTGCTTCTGAAGAGGATTGTCTTGCTCAACAAGATAAGGGGATGCTTGCATGCCCTGTTTGCGACAGCACAGAAATTTCTCGTATGCCTTCTGCCCCGCATATTGGGAAATCTTCTTTAGCTCAATTAGCTACTTCCAAAGCTGATGCCGATACTTCAAGTGGCGGCGTAGTCGCACTCGCTGGTAGTAGCGATCACTCTCACGTAGAGGCGCAAGTACAGGCAGCCTTTTTAAAGGGAATACGTGAGTTAATGGGTTGCTCAGAGGACGTTGGCGATACTTTTGCTGATGAGGCTAGAAGGATCCATTACAAAGAATCACCAGAGAGAAGTATTCGTGGTCAAACAACTTTAGATGAAGCAGAGGCCTTAAGAGAGGAGGGTATTGATGTGTTGTCGATGCCAATGCTTCCAGCCTTAAAAAATACACTTCAATAATTAAGTAGTCTAATTTTCAAATGTAATATAAAAGCGATCCTTGGATCGCTTTTATAATGCAATTTTCATAAATTACTTTGAAGTAGGCATAACAAATTCGACACCTTTAGTGATGCTTTCGGGCCAGCGCTGCATAACGTATAACAGCACACCTTCTTTGCCATAAGCGTGCAAATCACCAAAGATAGACTTTTTCCAACCACCAAAGCCATGCCAGGCCATTGGAACTGGAATGGGTACGTTGATACCAACCTGCCTCACAGGGATCGGTTGAGGCTGGGTTTTAAGATAAAGGTATTACCACACGCAATTGCCATTGGGAACATCCACATCGGCACCATGACTGGAAAGTTAAAAGGCGTGATACCAGCAACTACGCCTAATGGCTGGCGCATCACCCAGTTATCAAGATCGGTAGAGACCCGTTCGAGTGTAGTCACCTTTTAGCAATTCAGGGATACCGGTAGCAAATTCAACAAGTTCAATGCCGCGGGTAACTTCACCCTGAGCGTCCGTAAGTACCTTGCCATGCTCTGCAGTGATAATTGCGGCTAATTCATCGCGATTATCATTTAAAAGTTCTAGGTACTTAATTTAGGCTGTTAAAGGTATTACATGAGTCTTTTAGTTACAAGCTATACCCTGCACTCCCCGCGATGGCCCCTAGAACTAGCGAACCGTATTGTGGTCGCGCCCATGTGTCAGTATTCAGCGAAAAATGGTGAAGCAACCGACTGGCATCTAATGCATTGGGGTAACTTGCTTAACAGCGGCGCGGCATTATTCATTATTGAGGCTACTGGTGTTAGTCCAGAAGCGCGTATCACGCCGGCGTGTCTAGGGCTTTTGAGAGGGCCGTGAAGGATAAGCTAACTCGTGCTCGTTCCTTGGCTCCAGCAACGCCTGTTTTTATTCAGCTTGCGCATGCTGGACGAAAGGCTTCGCGTGCAACGCCCTGGGATGATGGAGGACAGTTACTTTCAAATGAAGAGGGTGAATGGGAAACTTTAGCGCCTGCAGCAATTCCGCAATTAGAGGGAGAGCATGTGCCACACCACGAGCTGACAAAAGAAGAATTAGAAAAGCTCATAGCAGACTTTGTTTCATCAGCTAAACGTGCCGATCGCATTGGTATTGATGGCATTGAACTTCATGGCGCACATGGTTATTTGCTACATTAATTTTTATCACCAATTGCAAATCAACGTAATGATGAATATGGCGGATCATTTGAAAACCGAATTCGTTTTTCATTGGAGTTATTTGCAGCAGTAAGAAATGCCTATCAGGGTGTGCTCGGAATCCGAATTTCTGCAAGTGATTGGATGCAGGGTGGCTAGACACCAGAAGAGACTGCTGAGTTCACTACGCGCTTCAAGCCCTTGGGTTGTGACTTTGTCCATCTTTCATCAGGCGGAATCTCGCCAAAATAGCAAATTGCGATTGGCCCAAAATATCAGGTGCCATTTGCAAAGATAGTGAAAGATAAATTGGGATTACCAAAAGTGAGTTAAACAGAGTTTGGCGTTACCTGAAATTAATGATCGATCTGATGCAGCTGGTGTTGAGTTGCGCTATTTGACTCCAGCGCAAACCGATGCGTTGGTTAAAAAAGAACTTCCATTCTGGCGTAAGTCGATTAAAGCGGCAAAAATTACTTTGGACTAATCATGGTTTTAGGTCTGATCTCGTAATACGGGGTCAGGCAGTGCCAATACAAATGATCTTGTTACACTCAGAAGAAGTCGATCTTGTCCTGGGCCTGCAATCAACTGTACACCTACAGGCAGGCCATTCGGGTCAGTACTGACAGTGACGTTTAGACAAGGTGGCCCCAATAAAGTCCAGTCTCTACAAAAGATTGGATTGCCAGTACCTTCCTGAATACTAGGCGCAATTAGGATATCGAACATATTGAAAACTTCTGATAGTGAAGCTTTCGTATTGTTTGTCAGAGTGAAATCGGCTGCATATTGTTTGTAGCTGATTTCTGTGCCCTCGATGAATGATTTAAAAAATTGGGCGCTTAATTTTTTTGCAAAGTGTTGACGTTCAAAGACAAAGCTTCGTGATGTCTCTGAAAGCATAATGCATGTTTGCGCTAATGTCAGCGCTTAGCTTGACTTAGGCAGTTGCACATCGGCTACAACGCCTTTGGATATTGCCTCTGCAGCATAGCGGGCAACAGCAATAACTGTTACAGATTCCTGTTGAGCAAAAGCCCAATGATTTGTTTTGCAAATCCCGATGCGCGGCTTATTGTGTATTAATTCAACTCTGGCTAGTTGGTGATCGCCACTCATCACAGCAGCACCCAGTTCCACATCTTCAATCGTCCTAGCAAAGCAACCGAGAGTATAATCTTGCCAAAACTTGGTTTGTAGCCCACAACCCCGCAATAAGCTGAAGGGAACCATAAAATCTGCCACAGCTGCGGTTGAGCTGCTTGAGGAGCCTCTTGTGGGGGGTATGCTTGAAGTTATGCGGGTTAGTAGTAGGACCACTTTTAAAGGATACAAACTCAGTAGTAACTGTTTGACCTAAAATAATTCCACCGGCTTGCCGCATCAGGGCTACGGATACAGCATCTGCAACAGGGTAATGATCTTTATGAATTTTGGGGATCCAAATGAGGTTGGCAAAGAGGTCTTTGATGCCGATTGGCAAAAGCCATAAAACAAACCTTGAAAAGAGTCTCTATCAAGCTGATTTGCACGAGAAAGAGCGTTTTCTTTACCTGGGCTTGTCCCCATCATGCACTAACCAAGCTCTCTTTTTGCCCAATTCGGTCCAAACAAGATAGCAATAAATCTCTGGCCTTGATTTCTCTTTTGGAGAGGGCGTTATTAAGGGTTTGGGTAGCGCTGAGACTCTCTAAATCTTTTATACGCTCATTCTACTTAGGGTGGCGTATGATCGCAATTTGAGTATTCTGTCCCAGAATTTTGATTAAAGTTGAATTAGATGAAGCAACATACAGTACGTGAAACATGGCTTGAGGATGCGGTAAGACACCTAGAGCCCGTTTTTTCAAAGACAGGCTATGCAATTCCTCCAGTCAGGGTATCCTGCGGTTTTCCGGCATCTAGCAGCCCCAGAACGACCCTAGGGCAGTGTGGGCCTCGTGAACGTTCTGGTGGTGGCGCGAATGAGATCTTTATATCTCTTACATTAGATGAGCCCATTCAATTATTAGATACATTGGTGCATGAACTGTGCCATGCGGTTGATGATTGTTTTAGTGGTCATGGAGAGGATTTCAAAGGGATTGCTCAAACAGTTGGACTAGAAGGTCCAGCTAGGATGGCTCACGCCACGGAAGAGTTGACAGTTAAGCTCATGATGATCAGCCAAGAGTTTTGGGCCCATATTCACACATCAAGCGATTGTTTTCCCTCCACCAAGACCCAGCAATGCAAGTCGTAGCAAGGCGAAATGCGGACAATGTGAATGCGAAGTTACATTGCTCAAAAAATGGGCAAGTTACGGCGCTCCAATTTGCCCTAAGGACAATATTCGTATGCCAGATGATTGGTTCAATACTTTAATGAAGTACGACGCTATTTACTTTGGGGCCGTAGGCATGCCAGATGTTCTTCCTGATCATGTCTCTTTATGGGGTGGCTTGATTCAGTTCCGACGTGGCTTTGACCAGTCTGTCAATTTGCGTCCGGTATGACTTTTACCAGGCGTTCCATGTCCATTGGCAAACCGTAAACCCGGAGATATTCATTTCTTCGTTGTTCGTGAGAATGCAGAAGGTGAATACTCTAGTGTTGGTGGAAAAATGTTCCCGGATACTGATCGCGACATCGTGATTCAAGAATCGATTTTTACAAGGCAAAGCGTTGATCGTATTTTGCAAGTTGCATTTGATTTGGCTCAAAGCCGACCTAAGAAGCATTTAATTTCTGCAACAAAATCTAATGGCATCGCTATCACAATGCCGTACTGGGATGAGCGTGTTGAAGCAATGTCAAAGAAAGTTTCCGATGTGAGGGCGGATAAGTATCACATTGATATTTTGGCGGCACACTTCGTGATGAATCCAGAGCGCTTTGATGTGGTTGCTGCTAGCAACTTATTTTGGGATATCCTTTCAGATTTAGGACCAGCATGTACAGGGACCATTGCAGTAGCACCATCCGGTAGCATTAATCCAGAAGGAAAGTTTCCTTCACTCTTTCCGCCTGTTCACGGATCTGCACCTGATATCTATGGGAAAATGATTGCCAATCCAATTGGTCAAATTTGGAGTGGAGCGATGATGCTTGATCACTTAGGCTATCCGGAAGCTAGCAAAGCAATCTTTACTGCTATCGAAAATGTTCTGGGATCAGGCCCAGGTCATACATCATTAACTCCAGATCTGGGAGGAAATGCAAAAACTGACAATCTAGGTAAAGCGATTGCAGCAGCTATTTAGTTGCTTGTTTTATTAGATGGCTCAACCCTATAATGCGTTGTTCCAGCAAATGCTGGTTGAATTCGAAAAGCAAAACTTTGATGTCGCAGATCGACTAGCTCAATCAATATTGTGCATTAACCCAAAAGACGTAGTTGCATTACAAATATTGGGTTTAACATTAGCCATTCGAGGAGCTGTAGTTAAAGCTATAGAGCCTCTTGCTAAGGCGGCAGCTCTAGCCCCTAAAAATCCCGAGTTATTGACTAATTTGGCAAGGGCCCAATTTGGTTCAAAGCTATACGAAGAAGCAATTAAAACCTTTGAGAAACTGAATCGAATTGCTCCAAATAATAGCCAGATTCTGACCGACAAGGGAACCACGCATGGAAAGTTGCGTCAATTTGATCTCGCTGCCGCTTGTTATGACAAAGCTATTGCACTGGATCCTACCTACTATTTGGTTTGGTCAAATTACGGCAACTTATGGTCAGAGCAAGGCTATCCTGGCAAAGCGATTGAATACTACGAAACAGCGCTCAAATATAACCCTAACTATCCAGAAACCTGGACCAATTATGGCAATGCATTATTTGATTTAGGTCGTCTTGAAGAATCTCGATTAAAGCATGAGAAGGCGCTTGAATTAAATCCACTTTATGGAGAGGCTTGGTCCAATCATGGAAACGCCTTACAGGAACTTAAGTTGGGACAGCAATCCATCGTAAGCTATCAAAAAGCATACGATCTTGTTCCTGATCACCCCTTTTTAATTGGCCATTTATTTAACGCCTACCGAAATGTATGTGATTGGGAAAAAAGTGAACCTCTAGCAATCAAGGGAATCGAATTAGTTTCCCAGGGCAATGAAGCAATTGAACCTTTTATACTATTGCAAACGTCAGCTTCATTGGCAATGCAAAAACAAGCTGCTCAAACGTATATTCGAGCACGAGTCGCGTTATCTGAGACCTATGGTTTTCCTAATTTACAGGCAATTGAAAATCGTAAGATTCGAATAGGGTATTTTTCAAGTGATTTTAAAGAACATCCAGTTGGGATATTGATGGAAAATTTGATTGAACTGCACGATCGATCACGTTTTGAGATAAATGGATACTGGCTAAATAAAAAAACAGGTGATGAATTAGAAAGTCGTTTGCTCAAAATATTTGATCATTCTTGCAATCTTTTTAGCATGACAGATCAAGAAGCTCGGAAGCTAATCCTTGAGCATGAAATTGATATCGCAATAGACCTTAACGGACGAACTGCAGGTGCTCGAACGGCCTTATTTGCAAGAAAGATAGCCCCAGTGCAAGTGGGTTATTTGGGCTATGCCGGTACTTCAGGGGCAGATTTTTACCAGTATCTTATTGCTGATCCGATTGTAATTCCACAGGAAGACCAGACCCTCTTCACTGAAGAGGTGCTTTATTTACCCAACTCTTTTTTTCCGGCAGATTCCTTAATTCAATTAGGCGATTTTGGCGAGCTGCCAACAAGAGCAAGTCAGGGGTTGCCTGAAACAGGTGTTATTTTCTCTTGCTTTAATCATCCATATAAGATATCCCCTGGTATTTTTAATGTATGGATGAAATTACTAAAACAGATTCCTGAAAGTATTTTATGGCTCAGTAAAACTTCTCTATTGGCGATGAATAATCTTCGTCAACATGCGCATAATAATGACATAGATCCAAGTAGAGTAATTTTTGCAACTCGTGAGGATAGGCGAGTTGATCATCTTAGTCGCTTACGATTAGCAGATCTATTTCTTGATACATTTTATTTTAATGCTCATACCACTGCTGCAGATTCGTTATGGGCTGGTGTGCCAGTTTTGACATTACGAGGAAATACATTTGCTAGTAGGGTTGCTGCGAGTCAGCTAACTGCAATGGGTCTTCCAGAGTTAATTACCCAATCTGTAGAGCAGTATTTCTCTAAGGCAAAGGAGCTAGCTGAGCATCCAGAGCTGTTGAAATCATTGAGATTAAAGCTTGAGGCGAATAGGCAAAACACACCACTTTTTGATACCAAGAAATATGTTTCTGACTTAGAGGCGCTTTATATTTCGACTTTAGAAAGGCATGTTTAAGTTGAGGCGCCTATTTTCCAGACAGAATCTTGTTTTGTAGTTTTGGCGATTTCAGCAAGAATCTTTTGATGATGCTGAAGATCCTCATTAGAGGCAACTAACACCTTTAGGTTGGTCGGTAAGGGCCTGGAATGCCCATATGAGTCAGCCCCGACAGTGTAATCGATCAAATCAATCGATAGATCTTCCTGTCCACGCGTCATGGCGACATAGACTTCAGCTAGGAGCTGGGCATCCAATAGGGCGCCATGGAGCGTCCGATGTTTATTGCTAATTGCAAAGCGCTCACATAATGCATCTAGAGAATTTCTTTTGCCTGGAAACATCTGGCGGGCATCAAGCAATGTATCGGTAATTTTTGCAGCAAGATTGCGAAATGGAGGGCGCTTTAAAAGGGCAAATTCGTTATCCAAAAATCCTAAGTCAAAGGCAGCATTGTGGATTATGACTTCTGCACCATCTACAAACACAATCAATTGCTCTACGATATTAGCAAATACCGGCTTATCCGATAAAAACTCCCTAGATAGCCCATGCACTGTAAATGCACCAGCATCGATATCGCGTTCTGGATTGATGTAGTAATGAAAGGTTCTATCGGTTAAACGTCGCCCTACCATCTCAACACAACCAATTTCAATAATACGATCGCCAGTTGCAGGATTTAAGCCTGTAGTTTCAGTATCGAGAATAACTTGACGCAAGTTCACGAATTTAAGTGCCTTCTAAAACAGATGGAGGAATTTCTAAGGGTCCATTACCAGCATATCTATCTAAGTATAGATAGATATGCTGGTGTAATGATCCGGGTAACAAACTGAGGCCAAGCGGCTGACGTAGCTCTGCTCCTGCACCAAGACCTAGGGCAATAATAGGAAGGGCGCCCATTAAGCAGCGATCGTAGTCATCATGAATTGCTTTTTCTGGTGTCATACCTTGATTGTGTTGGGCATCTAACGCAAAGTCAATCATCAAAATGGCATTCTTTTGCATAATACCAATCAACAGTAGGATACCAATTGCCGCAGAAGGTAAGCCGGCAACAAGAGTAAGGGATGCATATAGCTTTCGTACAAGACACCTAGCAATATATAGAGAACAGCTAGTGCCGGCAAAAGCAAGATTACTTGACCTGATTGGTTATCCTTAAAGACTTCTGCGTCAACGCCCCATAGCTTGTAATAATCGCAGGCGGTACATCCACTTCTTTTACAAACCGGTCTATCGCTTTGCTTGCGTTTCCCAGAAAGACATCAGGAGCCAAGTTAAACGAAATGGTCGCTGCAGGAATTTGACCTGGATGATTTACGGCAGTAGGGCCAATAGTGCGTACGAAGCTGGCCAAACTAGCTAATGGAATTAGTTTATCTGTGGCTCTACCGCGTAGATAGACGTTATTTAAGTCAGTCTCAAAGAGGCGATCATCTTCTGCAGATTCCAATATAACATAGCAGGTATTGACGGGGGTAGAAATTGCAGAAACCTGACGCTCTCCAAACGAAGAATAGAGGGCGGTACGGATATCTGCAATGGTTACTCCGGCGCTAGACGCTTTTTCACGATCGATTTCAATTTTGACATTTAATCCCTTAAGCTGTGAATCACTTGTCACAGCTCTAAAGATGGGATCAGCCCGCATTTTCTCGAGCAACTTATCAGCCCATTCATTGACGCCTTCGAAACCAACGCTTTGCGGGGTAAACTGATCGCGACTTTTACTGCTCCGACTGCCCAACTGAAGATGTTGAACTGGTCTCATATATACCTGAATACCCGGGACCTCTCTAAATTTAGCTCGTAGTCCTTCCATTACCTTGCTCATCTTTTAGCGTTCACCTTTGGGCTTGAGGATGATGAAGAATCGTCCTGTATTGCGCCCCGAGCTCTTTGTCCGCTACCCAGAATCGAAATAGATGTTTCTACGTTGGGATCACTCGCTGCCTGATCTTGTAATGCAATCATCGTTTTAAATGAAGTCTCTTCTGAGACCGCAACAGTAATGCGCAGTTGTCCGATATCTTCTGCAGGAAAGAAACCTTTGGGGCTGTAGACAAACAAAAGAATCGTTGCAACAAAACTCGCAATAATGTCCAATCAAAAAGTCGGTCAAACTTCTTGGTAATTGCATGCTCCTTGATCTGATGTCCTGGCTTAGGCAAATATCGACTGCATAACATGGGCACTATCGTTAATGAGACTACGGCTGATACTAGAATGGAAAGAGTCACAACTACCGCAAATCCTCTAAGCAAAAGTCCAATCGGCCCAGCCATAAAAAATAGCGGAATAAAAACTGCAATCAAAGATAATGAAATGGAGGCAATCGTAAAGCCCACTTCTTTGCTACCTTTAAGTGCAGCCTTTAATGGATCCATACCTTGCTCAACATAGCGCATGATGTTCTCAAGAACAACAATCGCATCATCAACAACAAACCCAGCTGCCAAAGTTATTCCAAGTAAGGAGATATTGTCTAGGCTATATCCAAAAAAATAAAAGACAAAAAAGGCGCCTATCAGCGAGATAGGCAAACTGATAGATGAAATGATGGTGTCAGATAAATGCTTTAAGAATAAAAAAATTACCAATACGACTAGTGCTATGGTCAAGACTAGAGTGATCTTGACGTCATGGATAGATTCAATAATGGAAAGGGAGCGATCGTTCACAAGAGTGAACCGAATCGGCTCTGGCATTTGAGCTTTTAAAGACGGAAGTAATTTTTTAATGGCCGCTACCACTTCAACAGTGATTGCGTTAGGTTGCCTATTAATGCCAATCGCTATTGATCTTGCCCCTTTTGGGGGAGGCAAATGTTTTCACATCGTCATAGCTTTCCTGGAAATCGGCAACATCTTTTAAATAAATAGGGCAACCATTGCGCTGGGCAATGATGAGATTGCCAAATTCTTCAGCCTTAATAAGCTGTGGGTTTGCATAAACCGTGATTAATTGCCGTGGACCATCTAAAGTGCCGACAGGGCTATTGGTATTTGCTTTATTTATCGCTCTGCAGCAACCTCATCCATGGTGAGGTTGCGATTTTCCAAAGCATCAGACTGAACACTCACCCTCACTGCATAACGCTTGGCACCGTATACAGAAACTTGGGACACTCCTGTAATAGTCGATAAATTAGGCGCCATTAGATTTTCAGCATAGTCATTCATCTCTGAAAGAGATGATCGATGGAGAACCCATTCTTACAATCAAAACCGGCGTATCAGCCAGATTCATTTTCCTGTATGCAGGAGGAGGGTTAGTCATTTCTATTGGAATGACGTCTTTGAGCGCGCAAAAGGGCTGCCTGTACATCTACTGCTGCTTGATCAATGTCCCGATCATTATTAAATTCAAGAGTGATGCTAGTTGAGCCTAGGGTATTTGTCGAGCTGATAACCTTAATACCATCAATGGTTGCAAATTCTTTTTCTAGGGAAAGAGCAACTGCAGAGGCCATGTTTTCTGGAGCAGCTCCAGGGAGACTGGCGGAAATCGAAATGATTGGTGTATTGAAACTAGGAAGGGCTGCAACTGAAATTTTGAAATACGCCACACTTCCTGCGATCACCGTAGCAATAGAAGGGAGCACCGTCATTACGGTGCCGTCTGATGCATAACTCAGAGAGCGTCATGTTTTCTCGGTTGCTGAAGTATTGTTACTTGTTGCACTACCTTTTCCTTGCTTGGACTCCCGTACTTTGTTGTCATTCCGTAAGTTCTGCTTACCTTCTACCACCACTCGATCTCTTGCTTCTATGCCAGTAATGACGGAGTTGCCTTGATATTCATATGTTTTTTACTGCTATCCCCCAACCATATTCACCGTCATTGCTTCCCCATCAAGCTGATTCCCTAGCATGATGGGAATATGCTTTTCTGGAATAACAAATTGAACATTAATTGGATTTAATTTGGTAATAGTGAGCATCGAGCCTACGCTTGCGGTTGTTGTAGAACTGGTGGGAGTTGAAACAATATTGCTGGCTTGAACTAAAGATCCGGGGAATACATTCACAATACCTGCCCGACCATCAATAGGGAGCCTGATGTAATCAAAGGAAAGTTGGACCTCAGCAGCACGAGCTGAGGCTTGAGCTGATGTTGCGTTAGCAAGACTGGTCTCTACCATCCTTGACATGAATTTTGCTGATCGTATTGGTCACCATGGGTCGTATATCCACAATACTACTCGAAATAATGGTACCGGTAGATTTGATAATTAGTGGAATATCCTTTTTTCCGCCACCATACTTGTGATCGTTTGAGGGCCACCGGATGTCTTACTAGCAGGGAAGAAATAGTCGTATGTCTTAGAGCCAGCGTATAGCAGAATCAGTACAAGCAGAATTCGCCATTTGAAACGCTTCACAAAAGTTTTAATTGAGACGTAATCGATATTTTTGAGGTTACTCAAAAATGGTGACAATTTATTTTTGACACAGCCTCGTTTTCTTGTTTTATCTGGGTTTAGCACAGGTTTAAGGGCCTCTAAGGCAGATTCATTCTCTCACCCGATGTCTAAAAATCGGGTGTCCTTTGGCTCTGTGTTTCAAGCCTAGGGTAAACACTCTTCGACGCCTTTATTTGCCAACCGGTCTGCGAGCTCATTTCCGGGATGGCCGTTGTGACCTCTAACCCAATGCCAAGAAAGATTGTGGTCTGGAAGGAGAGAGTCTAGCTCTTGCCACAAATCAGCATTTTTGACAGGCTCTTTATTAGCAGTTTTCCAGCCTCTTTTCTTCCATCCGTCAAGCCATTCTGTTACCCCTTTTTGAACATATTGGGAGTCGGTCCACAGCTCAACTGTGCTAGGCTGTTTTAGTGCTTTTAAAGCAAAAATAACAGCACATATTTCCATGCGGTTATTGGTAGTAAGCTTTTCACCGCCATGTATCTGTTTTTCATGGTTACCAGAACGCAATACCGCTCCCCAGCCTCCAGGGCCCGGGTTTCCTTTGCAGGCGCCATCGGTATAAATCACGATATGTGGGTGTTTTGAATGAGGCATATTTGTAATTTACATCCTATTGATGCGCTGAATAGGTTTCTGAATATGGGCTCTTTCGGCCGCAGGACTCAGTGGTTTTAAGGCGGGGATTCTGGCTAATGACGCAGGGCCAATTAGGCGAATGCCTTGTTGGCGTTTGATTGCGGAGACTAAAAATACCGCCCCAAAAATAGGCCACCAGCGATTCCCCATTTTTTCCAAAAATTCCATCTTCCGCATTGCTGATTCGCTCTGTAATGGAAATTTATAGCAACCAAAATGGCCTCTATCTAGAGAGAAGTTTAGTAGCTTTAGCCAATCTTTAATCCGCAAAAGACCAATGAATTGCCCATCTCTGGGAAGGTAGGGGCTACCAATTAATCTACTTAAATACTGTCTAGCACCCCACAAACTGGCTGGATTGAAGCCGGAAATGATCAAACGACCCTCAGGGCGCAGAACGCGATCAACTTCACGCAAAATTTGATGAGGATCTGCTGCAAATTCCAATACATGAGGCAGGACTATTAAATCTAAAGTGTCATTCCCGAAGGGTAGCTCTGCGGGGCCGCCTTCAATTAAGCGCCAGTGATAATGAGACGCATAAGCGGGATTGTCATTGGCATGCATCAAAATGGCATGCAAAGGCATCCGGTTCTCGCTAAGAGTATTTATCTGGGGGAGACCGATTTGTACAGCATGAAAACCAAAGACATCAGCCACAATTTGATCGAAACAGCGTTGTTCCCAGCCCAAGACATAACGGCCCGGGGATGATTGGAGCCACTTTTCCCATGAGCTCCAGGGTGGAGGTGGCATCTGAGAGGGGATGGGTGGGGTTGGTATCATCGGTTTATAGATAAGAATACTTTATTGCAAGTTTGGCCCATACGAGCCTTTGATGACAACTACATCTGGTGCATACACGACGGCAAATCTGCTTTAGTGGTTGACCCAGGTGAATCAAAGTCAACCATGGAATATCTCAAACTAAATAGCTTGACTCTCAAAGGAATTTTAGTCACTCATCATCATGCCGACCATACTGGGGGCATTCTTCAGTTATTAGAGTGTTTAGGTTCAGACATACCAGTTTACGGGCCGGTTGGTGACAATATCTCGGGCCGTACTGAAATAGCGATGCAGAACGATAAAATTGAAATCGAATCGCTTCTTCGTATCAGCTTAAAAGTTTATGAAGTTCTTTAAGCCACATCGCGTATTTTGCGAATATATAAGCCAATGTCGTTGAATCTATGCTCTTTTGTGGCGATACCTTGTTTGCATCAGGTTGTGGTCGCTTATTCGAAGGAGCCTCAACTCAGATGACTGAATCAGTGGCAAAGTTTGCTGCCTTACCAAAAAATACTCTGGTGTTTTGCCCGCATGAATACACCTTATCTAATATCCATTTTGCTCTTGCTGTCGAGCCCAACAATTTGAATTTAATCTCATGGGCTGAGCGAGCTAAAGCATTACGGGATCAAAGCTTGCCAACTCTTCCCACCACTATTGGTCAAGAGCTTCAGGTAAATCCGTTCATGCGTTGCGATCAATCTGAGGTCATTGCTATTGCCAAGGAGGTTTCTAACCAAGCTGATCTCCTAACTCCAGCACATGTGCCGGCGGTAATCCGCGCCTGGAAAGATCGATTCTGATGCGTTGTTTAATGTATGCGGCAATATTCATTGCTGCTTTGCTAAGTGGTTGTGCAAGTACGGGTGATTGGTCTTCCGATATTCCAACAAAAGCCAGTTCAAAGTCATCTAAAGCTACCCGTGTCAATCTCAAAAATCAGTCTGTTAGTAAGATTTATGCACCTTCGGATAATTTATGGTTACGCATTCGCGATGGCTTCCAGATGGAAGCAATGAACACGCCTCTGGAGATTGAACAAGTTCGTTGGTTAAGTGCGCGTCCAGCCTACGTACATCGCTCAATGGCGAGATCCTCAAAATATTTGTTTTACATTGTTCAAGAGGTGCATGCCCGCAATATGCCAACCGAAATTGCACTTCTACCTTTTGTGGAGAGCGCATTCGTAACAAATGCTAAATCCAGTGCGAAAGCTGTTGGTTTATGGCAGTTTATGCCTGCAACTGGTAAAGCCTTTCGGCTGACGCAAAATGTATTTAGAGACGAGCGACGTGATGTCGTGCAGTCAACCGACGCAGCATTAGATTATTTGCAACGTTTACATAAACAATTTGGTAGCTGGGAATTGGCATTGGCTGCATACAACTGGGGGGCCGGTAATATTTCCAAAGCGCAGAAGCGAAATGCTGCCGCTGGTTTGCCAATTGATTATGAGAGCTTGACTGTGCCTCGTGAGACTCGCAATTATGTTCCCAAGTTGATGGCATATCGTCAAATTGTTTTAGATCCTCAGGCGTATGGCATCATTTTGCCTGAACTCGAGAATCATCCTTATTTTGTTGCAATAGAGTTAGATAGTGATATCGATGTCGCACTAGCAATCAAGTTGGCTGAAATTCCTGCTGACGAGTTTCATAGTTTAAATTCTTCATTTAATAAGCCGGTCATTCTGAGTAATGCCAATCAACAGATGCTCTTGCCATTTGCCCATGCAGAAATCTTTCAAGAACATCTAAAGCAATACAACAAGCCTCTGTCTTCATGGACGGCTGTTCAGATCAGAAAAACAGAAAGTGTTGATCAAGCTGCAAAAACCTTGGGTGTAGATGTTGATACGCTCAGAGAGGTCAATGGAATACCTAAGGGAATGCGTATTCGCGCCGGCTCCACTGTCATCATTCCAAAAACAAGTCGTCGCCCCGGTGATGTTCCTACCGCTATAGCTGAGAACGCTAGCCTAAGTTTAGAAAAGCCAGCGCCTGCTGTCCCAAAATGTCCCAAATCAGCAAAAGGCGCAAAGCATGGGGCTAAGCCTGTGAAATGTGCGGCACCAACAGTCTCTAAGGGTAATTCTTCTGTAAAAAATGCTGCCTCTCAGCATAAATCCGCATCGACAACGCTTGCAAACTCTGCGAAAAATGGTAATGCGGCTCTAACCAGTAGCAGTAGCGCTAGCAAAAGGGCGAATACAAGTCAGTAATTGCAGCAACTTTTTTAAAAGAAATCAGGTTGACCATGTCCTATAACGCACATCACGAACGCTCAATTAAAGACCCAGATGGATTTTGGGGTGAGCAAGCTCAATTAATTCACTGGGAAAAGCCAGTTGACAAAGTTCTCAATTATGACAACCCCCATTTGCAAAATGGTTTGAGGGTGGTTTAACCAAACTTTGCTAAAATGCAGTGGATTGATACCTCAAGGATCGACCTAATCAAATTGCACTTGTGGCTATTTCCACAGAGACTAACCAGGAAAAGGCTTATACATTTAAAGAGTGATACGAAGAGGTTAATCGTATGGCTGCAATTTATAAAGTCAATGGCCTTAAAAAGGGTGATCGGGTTCTAATTTATATGCCCATGATTGCAGAGGCATTGTTTTGCAATGCTGGCATGCGCGCGCATTGGCGCTATCCACTCTGTCGTATTCGGTGGCTTTGCATAGCCTTGCATCTCGTATTGATGATGCCAAACCAAAATTAATTGTTACAGCTGAAGTCGGTGCTCGAGGTGGTAAGGCAGCGCCATATAAGCCGCTCCTTGATGAGGCAATCACTTTGGCTGAGTACAAACCTGAAAAGGTATGGATTGTGAATCGTGGCTTAACTGAATTCACAAGTGTTGCCGGGCGTGATTTGGGCTATGCAACTGAATGTCAGAAGCGCTTGAATGATTTAGTGCCGATTGAGTGGGTTGATGCAACGCATCCTTCGTATATTTTGTATACATCAGGTACTACCGGCAAACCAAAAAGTGTGCAGCGTGATACAGGCGGCTATGCAGTAGCGCTTGCCGCCTCGATGAAACATATTTTTACCGGCAATGTTGGTGAAACCATGTTCTGCACATCTGATATTGGGTGGGTTGTTGGTCACAGCTACATCATTTATGCGCCTTTACTCTCTGTCCTGTTCTCTGCGCCAACAGCTACATGGTTCATGGTTCATGGTTCATGGTTCATGGTTCATGGTTCATGGTTCATGGTGCGATTAATACGCCTATTGTGGATCACTACTGGCAGACAGAAACTGACTGGCCAATGTTGGTCATTCAACGTGAAATTGAAGTAATGCCACATAAGTTTGGTTCGCCTGGCTTTCGGTTACAACATGAAATTGCTGGACGAGGCTACCTCCGAGGAATTGGGCCTAGATCAGAAAGGCGTTATTGCTATTGAAGGCCCATTGCCGCCAGGATGTATGCAAACTGTTTGGGGTGACGATAAACGTTTTATTAGTACCTATTGGGAAACTATCCCAGGTAAGTTGATTTACTCAACATTTGACTGGGGTATCAAAGATAAGGATGGTTACTTCTTCATCTTAGGGCGTACAGACGACGTGATCAACGTTGCAGAACATCGCCTGGGTACGCGTGAAATTAAGGAAAGTATTTCTAGTCATCCAAATATCTCTGAGGTAGCCGTAGTTGGCATTGAAGATAACCTCAAAGGTCAGGCCGCAATTGCGTTTGTGATACCTATAAGATGCATCCAATACTGCGACGCTTGAGGCTGAATGCATGAAGACGGTAGGTAGCACTCTTGGTGCAATTGCCCGTCCAGGAAGAGTCTATGTTGTTACAGCTTTTCCTAAAACTTGCTCTGGCAAGATTGTGCGTCGCGCGCTGCAGGTGGTAGCCAAGGGCAGAGATCCCGGTGACATTAGCACCATGGAAGACCAGTCTGTTTTGGCTCAAATTTTGCTTTATTTTTCTATAGGTGGCTCCCCGGGTGCAACTGCTCGGCGAGCCAAACTAGGATAGGAGCTAATCTGGTATGGTTGTTAAGGGTTTACGAGCAAAAATGGTATAATTTCACGGTTCGAAACGAATTAAATTACCCTAGCGCTTAAAGACACTCACCTCCCGCAAACATACCCTCGGGTTGGTCTTTTTGAGGGTTTTGAGCGTCGGATGGAGCAGGGACTGGAGATGGTTTGTCACCCTTGCTTCCTTCTTTTCCTCCCGCCGTGTTGGCTCTCGCCGACGGTACTTTATTTCCCGGATTCAGTATCGGCGCCCCCGGCGAGACAGCTGGTGAAGTTGTTTTCAATACTGCCTTAACAGGTTATCAAGAAATCATTACCGATCCCAGTTATGCACGCCAAATTGTTGCCTTGACATACCCTCATATTGGAAATGTTGGGGTTAATGTGCAAGATGCTGAATCAGATCAGATACATGCTGCTGGTTTAGTGGTAAAGGATTTGCCTAAACGCGTTTCCAATTTTCGCTCCGAAGGCTCCTTGGATAATTACCTTACTAAGGCCGGTGTTCTTGGTATTACTGGTATTGATACACGTAAACTCACCAGAATTCTGCGTGACAGGGGCGCTCAGTCAGGCGCTATTGTTGCTGACAATCTCGGAGATAGCTATGAGACTTTGGGCAATAAGGCGTTTGAGCTTGCAAAAGCATTTCCAGGTATGTCTGGCTTAGACCTTGCAAAGGTGATAACTACCAAGAAGACGTATGAGTGGCGTGAAGCAGAGTGGGATCTTCATGGTCCAAATGGAAAACCAGCTTACAAAACTTTGGATGCGAGCAAACCAACAAAGAAGGTTGTGGCCTACGACTTCGGCGTAAAGAGAAATATTCTGCGGATGCTTACTGAACGTGGTTGCCAATTAACAGTAGTGCCCGCACAAACTAGCGCTTCTGAAGTGTTGGCTATGAATCCAGATGGAGTGTTCTTCTCAAATGGTCCTGGAGATCCTGGTCCATGCGATTACGCAATTGCTGCTGCAAAAGACATTATTGAGAAGGGTGTGCCAACTTTTGGCATTTGCCTTGGACATCAAATTATGGGTCTTGCGGCGGGTGCAAAAACTGTGAAGATGAAATTTGGTCATCATGGAGCTAACCATCCTGTCAAAGATTTAGATACTGGTCGAGTTGCAATTACATCTCAAAATCATGGTTTTGCTGTTGATGCCAATACCTTGCCGGATGATATTTGTGTAACTCATGTCTCATTATTCGATGCTTCTCTGCAGGGTTTGGCTTGGAAGAACAAGCCAGCACTCTGCTTCCAGGGGCATCCTGAAGCCTCACCTGGTCCCCATGATATTGCCTATTTATTTGATCGATTTGTGGAGCTAATGAATGCTGCCAAGAAGGAGGGCAAATAATGCCTAAGCGTAGCGACATTAAAAGCATTTTGATTATTGGCGCTGGTCCAATTGTGATTGGACAAGCCTGCGAATTTGATTATTCGGGCGCACAAGCTTGTAAAGCATTGCGTGACGAGGGATACAAAGTTATTCTAGTGAACAGTAATCCTGCAACCATTATGACTGATCCAGAGATGGCTGATGTCACCTATATCGAACCGACTACTTGGGAAGTGGTTGAGCGAATAATTGCTACTGAAAAGCCAGATGCGATATTGCCAACGATGGGCGGACAAACAGCCCTGAACTGCGCTTTAGATTTGCATCGCTATGGCGTGCTGGAGAAATATGGTTGCGAGCTGATTGGGGCATCTCCAGAGACAATTGATAAAGCAGAAGATCGTCAGAAGTTTAAAGATGCCATGACCAAAATTGGTCTTGGCTCTGCAAAGTCTGGTATTGCGCATTCTATGGATGAAGCTCATGAAGTTCAGCAGCGTATCCAGAAGGAAACTGGCAGTTTAGGCTTTCCAGTGGTGATTCGTCCTTCGTTCACTATGGGTGGTTCTGGCGGTGGTATTGCTTATAACCGCGAGGAATTTGAAGAAATCTGTAAGCGCGGTCTTGATTTATCTCCAACCCGCGAGCTCTTAATTGAAGAGTCATTGCTTGGTTGGAAAGAGTTTGAAATGGAAGTTGTACGTGATCGAAGCGATAACTGCATTATTGTCTGCTCGATTGAAAATTTAGACCCGATGGGTGTACACACTGGGGACTCTATTACCGTTGCTCCCGCGCAAACTCTGACAGACAAAGAATATCAAATCATGCGCAATGCATCGATTGCCGTTCTAAGAGAGATAGGCGTCGATACTGGTGGATCAAATGTACAGTTTTCTATTAATCCGATTGATGGAAGAATGATTGTTATTGAGATGAATCCACGAGTCTCTCGTTCATCGGCCTTAGCCTCTAAAGCAACTGGTTTTCCAATTGCTAAGATCGCGGCCAAACTTGCTGTTGGATATACCTTAGATGAATTGAAGAATGATCTTACTGGTGGCGCTACACCAGCATCCTTTGAGTCTTCAATTGATTACGTAGTTACCAAAATCCCTTGTTTTGCATTTGAGAAGTTCCCACAAGCAGATTCTCGTTTAACCACTCAGATGAAATCAGTTGGTGAGGTGATGGCTATTGGTCGTACCTTTCAAGAATCCTTCCAAAAAGCCCTTCGTGGTTTAGAGGTTAGAGTCGATGGTCTTGATGAAGTATCAACAGACCTTGATGACATCATTAATGAAATTAATGAACCTGGTCCAGACCGTATTTGGTATCTAGCTGATGCTTTCCGCATGGGCATGGGGCTTGATGAAATTTATGCTGAAACCAAAGTTGATCCTTGGTTCCTTGAGCAAATCGAAGAATTGATTAATATTGAGTCTGAATTAAAGCAACGCAAGATCGATAGTTTGACTGCGCCTGAGTTGCGCTTTGTAAAGCAAAAGGGTTTTTCCGATCGTCGCTTAGGTAAATTGCTGGGTATTGATGCTGCGTCTGTTCGCGCCGCCCGTCATCGCTTGAAAGTATTGCCCGTATACAAGCGGGTTGATACTTGCGCTGCCGAATTTTCTGCCAATACAGGCTATATGTATTCAACCTATGAAGCAGAGCACGGCGAGTGTGAATCCCGTCCAACCACTAAAGAAAAAATTATGGCGCTAGGCGGCGGCCCAAATCGCATTGGTCAGGGTATTGAGTTTGATTACTGTTGTGTTCATGCTGCCTTGGCCATGCGTGATGACGGCTATGAAACCATCATGGTTAATTGCAATCCTGAAACAGTGTCAACAGACTATGATACGTCTGACCGCTTGTACTTTGAACCATTAACACTTGAAGATGTGTTGGAGATTGTTGCTAAAGAAAAGCCGAAGGGCGTAATTGTCCAATATGGTGGCCAAATACCTTTAACGTTAGCTTTGGATCTTGAGCGTAATGGTGTGCCCATTATCGGCACTTCACCTGACATGATTGATGCAGCAGAAGATCGTGAGCGTTTCCAAAAGTTATTGCAAGATCTTGGTTTGCGACAGCCACCCAATCGCACAGCGCGCACTGAAGATGAGGCGCTAAAGCTAGCTGAAGAGATTGGCTATCCCTTGGTTGTTCGTCCATCCTATGTGTTAGGTGGACGCGCAATGGAAATTGTCCATGATGGTCGTGATCTAGAGCGCTATATGCGTGAAGCTGTAAAGGTATCGCACGATTCACCTGTTTTATTAGATCGCTTTTTAAACGACGCGATTGAATGTGATGTCGATTGCATTAGCGATGGAATAACTGTTTTTATTGGTGGCGTTATGGAGCATATTGAGCAGGCCGGCGTTCACTCTGGGGATTCAGCTTGCTCTTTGCCCCCTTATTCTTTATCAGATAAAACTGTTGAAGAGATTAAGCGGCAAACCGCAGCGATGGCCAAAGGTTTAAATGTGATTGGCCTGATGAATGTGCAGTTTGCAATTCAGAATGTTGATGGCGAGGATGTCATTTATGTTCTTGAAGTAAATCCGCGCGCATCACGCACTGTACCATTTGTATCTAAAGCTACAGGCTTGCAGTTAGCAAAAATTGCTGCTCGTTGCATGGTTGGCCAATCCTTAGCTCAGCAGGGCATTACCTCAGAAGTGAGGCCACCCTATTTTTCAGTTAAGGAAGCGGTATTTCCATTTAATAAATTCCCTGGAATTGACCCCATTCTTGGGCCAGAAATGCGTTCGACTGGTGAAGTCATGGGAGTCGGCAAAACCTTTGGCGAAGCTTTGTTTAAATCCCAGTTGGGCGCTGGGGTGAAGTTGCCGAAGAGCGGTACCGTTCTTTTGACAGTAAAGGACAGCGATAAGCCTAAAGCAATAGAAGTAGCAAAGTTATTACATCAATTGGGTTTCCCGATGGTTGCTACCAAAGGTACTGCGGCAGCCATTGAGGCTGCTGGATTACCTGTAAAAGTAGTGAATAAGGTTAAAGATGGACGTCCCCATATTGTTGATTTCATCAAGAATGGGGAGATTTCGCTCGTATTTACTACCGTTGATGAGACGCGAACAGCAATAGCCGATTCCAGATCAATTCGCACTTCGGCACAGGCCAATGGTGTAACGTATTACACGACAATCAGCGCGGCTCGTGCTGTTATGGATGGATTGCTTGCTTCGCAAAATGGCAAGCTCGAGTCCCTTGAGGTCTATTCTTTGCAAAACTTACATCGGGCGCTTATTTAATCTAAAATCACCTTTCATATGCGTAATTTTGCGCAAGAATTTAAGTTAGGTGAGTAGCATGAGCACAATCCCGATTACAAAGCGCGGCGCAGAACTCCTAAAGGAGGAGTTGCACCGCCTCAAGCACATTGAGCGTCCGGCTGTAATTAACGCTATTTCAGAAGCACGCGCTCAAGGCGACCTCTCAGAGAATGCTGAGTATGATGCCGCCAAAGAAAAGCAGGGCTTTATCGAGGGACGCATTCAAGAGTTGGAGGGCAAGCTTTCTGCCGCTCAAATTATTGATCCTGCAGCTCTTGACGTGTCAGGGCGTGTAGTGTTTGGCGCCACCGTAGACCTTGAGGATCTTGAGGACGGGACGCAATTTACTTATCAAATTGTTGGTGATGATGAGGCGGACATTGCTGCTAGCAAGATTTCAATCAGCTCACCAATTGCTCGTGCCTTAATTAGCAAAGAAGAGGGTGATGTAGTTGCTGTTCAGGCTCCTGGTGGTAATCGTAAGGTTGAAATACTAGCCGTTCGTTACGTGTGATGTCTTTGCAACGAGTCCAGAGAATATTTAGTCTGATTTCAGGAGTCTGAGTTGGAAGTGTTATCTGTGTAGGCTTTTTAGTAGCCTCCATTCTTTTTTTAAGACAGACAGGTTCCTGGCTTGGGTGCCAGGCCTTTTTAAAACCACAGCCTATATTGGCGTCCTTCTCAGCACCATCTTAATGGTGATGGCCACTCTTAAGAGCCCAGCGATTTTTTTGTGCCGCTCATTCTGACTTTACGCTTTTTAAGCGGTGCTGGAGTAGCTATAGCTTTTCTATATCCGGGCGATGACCAACCAATCTTGGATTCAGCAGCCTCTGAGCGCCAAACTCTTTTCTTTGGCGTTGCGGATTTAACGGTAGCCGCACGAGCAAAGGGCGACGCATTCGAGGCAGAGCAGCGGTTAGGTTGGCGCTTAGTTTGTGGCGCTTGCAATGATTTTTTAGTTTGCTTACTTGAGCGACCCAAGTTACTAAATGCTTCTTCTACAACATCCTTTGGCTTCCACAGAGCCAGTAGCTTTCCTATGTGCTGAACAGGGGCAGCATCCAATTTGTCGCAGAGTTCTTCATAAATAGCAATGCGCTCTTCACGATCATCGCCAAAAACTCGGATCTTGATTAAACCATGATGATTAATGGCCAATTTAGCCTCTTTAATGACCGCAGGAGTTAAGCCATCTCCACCTACCATGACTACTGGACTCAAGCCATGAGCATCTGCTTTAAGGGATTTTCTTTGTGCGGGGGTAAGTATTAATGCAGTCATGAGCTTGATGATAGAGCATTGACTGTGAAAATCAGCTCTTGAGGTGGAATGTAAGCTGGTTTTTCTGAATTCCTTTTGCTTTAGGGTGCAGAAACCAGGAAAATAAGAAAGGAAAGTGGGTAAGTTGTGGCAAAGAATAAATTTAATAAAAGTTGGTTACAGGATCATTTGACCGATCCCTATGTAAAGATGGCTCAGAAAGAGGGTTATCGTGCTAGAGCGGTCTATAAGCTTAGTGAAATAGACGAGCAAGATCATCTCATTCAGGCGGGAATGAGTATTGTTGACCTAGGTAGTGCGCCTGGGAGCTGGTCACAATACGCTCGTCATCGCTTGACTGAGCTCGGTAAAGCCAATCCTAATGTTGAATCAGGTAAACCTGATGGTCAGATTATTGCTATTGATATTCTGCCAATGGAGGATATAGCGGATGTGCGCTTTATACAGGGAGACTTTCGCGAAGAAGAGGGTCTTGCAGCGCTTGAAGCCCTTCTTCCAAAAGAAGCAGGGGGTAAGGTTGACCTAGTTCTATCTGATATGGCCCCTAATTTATCTGGGGTTGGGGTAGCTGATGCTGCCAGAATGGTCTTTTTAGCAGAAATTGCCTTAGATTTTGCAGTTTCTCACCTCAAGCCTGAAGGGGCGTTGCTGATTAAATGCTTCAACGGAAGTGGTTACAGCCAAATCGTTGAGTCCTTTAAAAAAGACTTTAAAACAGTGGCATCTCGAAAGCCTAAGGTCTCTAGAGCCCGTTCTTCAGAAATATTTTTGCTGGGTAGAACCCTAAAGCCTGCTAAATCAGGATGATTGCTGCTTAATTACCCTTAAAAAGTAGGGTTTTAATAAATAAATATCTCATTGGCTCTTGCAAAAGGGTGGTAGTAGAATCAAATACTTAGGTAACGATTCGCATTAACTCCTGGATCAATCGAGAAAAGGACTCATTTTGAACAGCAATATGTTCCAAAAAATCGGTGTGTGGCTAATTGTGGGTCTAGTGCTTTTTACTGTTTTCAAACAGTTCGATAGGCCTAAGGACCAAAATCAAGTCACCTATTCCCAGTTTATGGATGACGCTAAAGCGGGAAAAGTGAAGCGCGTCGATGTCCAAGGTCGCACATTACAAGTGACGCCTGCTGACGGTAATAAATATTCCATCATTTCTCCGGGCGATATTTGGATGGTGGGAGACTTGATGAAATATGGCGTTCAGGTAACTGGTAAAGCAGAAGATGAGCCCAATATGTTGATATCTGCTTTGTACTATTTAGGACCAACACTTTTAATTATTGGTTTTTGGTTTTTCATGATGCGACAAATGCAGGGTGGCGGCAAAGGAGGAGCATTTTCCTTTGGCAAATCCAAAGCACGCCTAATTGATGAAAACAGTAATACTGTTACCTTTGCCGATGTCGCTGGATGTGATGAAGCTAAAGAAGAAGTATTTGAGCTAGTCGACTTCTTAAAGGATCCACAGAAATTTCAAAAGTTGGGTGGTCGAATTCCTCATGGCGTTCTGTTGGTAGGTCCTCCTGGTACCGGTAAGACCCTTTTAGCAAGGGCAATCGCGGGTGAGGCAAAAGCTCCTTTCTTCTCTATTTCCGGTTCTGATTTCGTAGAAATGTTCGTTGGTGTTGGTGCATCCCGTGTGCGGGATATGTTTGAGAATGCCAAAAAGAATTCCCCTTGCATCATCTTTATTGACGAAATTGATGCCGTAGGTCGTCATCGTGGTGCCGGCATGGGTGGCGGCAATGATGAGCGTGAACAAACGCTCAATCAAATGCTGGTTGAGATGGATGGTTTTGAAAGCAATAGTGGCGTCATTGTGGTTGCTGCAACGAACCGCTCTGATGTATTGGATAAAGCATTACTTCGTCCTGGTCGTTTTGATCGTCAAGTCCACGTCGGTCTTCCCGATATTCGTGGTCGCGAACAAATTCTCCAAGTGCATATGCGCAAAGTGCCAATCGACCCTGATGTTAATGCTGCTGTTCTTGCTCGTGGTACACCTGGCTTTTCTGGCGCCGATTTAGCAAACCTCGTAAATGAGGCGGCGTTATTTGCTGCTCGACGTAATAAGCGCTCGGTTGATATGAAGGATTTCGAAGACGCTAAGGATAAGATTTACATGGGTCCAGAGCGCAAGTCAGCAGTTATGCGTGAAGAAGAGCGTCGCAATACTGCATATCATGAGTCCGGACACGCAGTTATGGCTAAAGTCTTACCCAAGGCTGATCCAGTTCATAAGGTCACTATCATGCCACGCGGTATGGCATTAGGGGTTACTTGGCAACTGCCAGAATTTGATCGTGTCAATCTTTACAAAGATTGTATGCTTGAAGAGCTAGCGATTTTGTTTGGTGGTCGTGCTGCAGAGGAAGTCTTTTTACACTCTATGAGTACAGGCGCTTCAAATGACTTTGAACGTGCCACTAAGATGGCTCGAGATATGGTTACACGTTATGGCATGAGCGATAGCTTGGGTACGATGGTGTATGTGGACACTGAATCAGAAAGTATTTTTGGTCGTAACAGTACTAAGACGGTTTCCGAGTTAACACAGCAAAAAGTAGATGCGGAAATTCGGAGGTTAATTGATAGTCAGCATGCCTTAGCTAGGTCTATCTTAGAGCAAAACCGTGACAAGGTTGAGGCTATGGTTGCCGCATTGTTGGAGTGGGAAACTCTTGATGCAGAGCAAATTGATGACATCATGGCAGGTCGTCCTCCGCGCGCTCCAAAACCCCCTCCAACTACCCAGTTTGGTAATACAGCTGGTACTGCAGATCCTGCTACTGGTAGCACTCCTGCGACTGCGTAATTTTAATATTGCCTCAGTCTGAGGCTCGATCATGGTCAGAGAATAACGCCCACAACTTGGCGTTTAGACAACGTATTCGCCCGATTGTGATGGGTATTCTGAATGCAACTCCAGATTCTTTTTCAGATGGTGGCAAAAATAGAACGCCAAGTGATGGCGTAGCACAAGCAGAATTAATGATCGCTAATGGCGTAGATCTCCTCGCTAGACATCGGAGGAGATCTACGCGTCCAGGAGCTGATCCAGTTGTGCTGCAAGAGGATTGTGGCGTTCCTTGAACTATAGACACATATCAAGCTGAAACCATGCGTCAAGCTCTGCACGCTGGCGTTGACTGTCTGAATGATATATGAGCTCTAAGACAAGAGGGTGCAATTAAGGCAGTCTTGGAAAGTAGTAACTGCGGACTTATTCTGATGCATAAGTAACGCGATCCATTGACCATGCAATTCAATCTACAATATCAGGATGTGATTGTTGACGTTAGCATCTGTTTGAAAGATCGTATTAACCAATTAATAGTCCATGGTATCGAACCACATTGGATTGCTATTGATCCAGGTTTTGGTTTTGGTTTTGGTTTTTAGAAGAGCCTGGAACACAACTTGAGTATGCTCACCAATTTTGCTGACTTTCTTTCTCTTGGCTACTACCCTATTCTAGCGGGAATTTCTAGAAAATCAATGATTGGGACAATTACAGGTAAAGATACTAACGAACGTCTAGCTCCCAGTATTGCTGCGGCGATTATGGCCGCACACAGATCGAGGCGACCAGATTATTCGAGG
The DNA here is from genome assembly GCF_900095185.1 of Polynucleobacter necessarius. NCBI lineage: Bacteria > Pseudomonadati > Pseudomonadota > Betaproteobacteria > Burkholderiales > Burkholderiaceae > Polynucleobacter > Polynucleobacter necessarius. Next base: position 1,413,408 of record NZ_LT606948.1, read on the forward strand.
GCGCACGATGCAGCCGAAACGGTTGATGCATTAAAACTCTGGGAGGCAGTTCAGATGGGCAGAGCTCTCTACGTTTTATAATCACGACATGAAAAATCAATACTTTGGTACTGATGGCATACGCGGTGAAGTGGGCCATTTTCCAATCGTTCCAGAATTTATGACGCGCTTAGGCTACGCGGCTGGAATGGTATTAGCCCGCAATACAAAGCCGGGTGAGTGTTGCAAAGTATTAATTGGTAAAGATACGCGCGTTTCGGGTTATTTGTTGGAAGCTTCATTAGAGGCTGGATTTGCAGCTGCGGGGGTAGATGTCATGCTTTGCGGACCCATACCTACTCCTGCGGTTGCTTATCTTACAAAAGCTCTGCGTCTTTCTGCGGGTTTAGTCATCTCTGCTTCTCATAATCCATATCAAGATAACGGCATTAAGTTTTTTTCTGCCAATGGCGATAAATTTTCTGATGATTTTGAGTTTGCAATAGAGCAGGAACTTGAAAAACCAATGGGTTGCGTTAGCTCCAAGGAGTTAGGAAAAGCATATCGATTGGATGATGCAGCAGGTAGATATATTGAGTTTTGTAAATCTACTTTTCCTGGCGACCTTAATCTCAAGGGGATGAAGATCGTAGTTGATTGTGCCAATGGTGCTGCATATCATACTGCTCCACATGTTTTTCATGAGTTAGGTGCTGAAGCAATTGCGATTGGCGTACACCCTAATGGCCGTAATATTAATGAGTGTTGTGGCACTACTTCACCTGCAGCTTTAATCGCCAAGGTTAAAGAGGTAAATGCTGATGTTGGCATTGCACTTGATGGCGATGCTGATCGCCTACAGATGGTTGATCCTGCTGGTAGATTATTCAATGGCGATGAGCTTCTTTATGTTTTGACAAAAGATAGGGTCAGTAGTGGTGACGATGTGGGAGGTGTCGTCGGTACATTAATGACAAACCTCGCAGTTGAAAACGCCATTAAGAACTTAGGTATTCAATTCGAGCGCGCCAATGTAGGAGATCGCTACGTATTAGAGTTGCTCAAAAAGAATGGCTGGCTGATTGGCGGGGAGGGTTCTGGTCATTTACTGTGTTTAGATCGTCATGCGACAGGTGATGGCACTATCGCTGCCCTACAAATATTGTCGGTGATGAGTAAATCTAAAAATACTCTTGCACAACTAGTAGAAGCTGTAAATCTATACCCCCAAGTCCTCTTGAATGTGAGGTTTAAGCCAGGTTATGATTGGAAAGAGGATGAAAGTTTGAAAAAGCAAATTGCCAAGGTTGAGGCAAATCTTAAGGATGTTGGCAGAGTTGTAATCCGTCCCTCAGGGACAGAACCGCTTTTACGCGTGATGGTGGAAACCGAAGATAGCAATACAGCCCTGGCGGCCGCCAAGAGTATTGCCGATTTAATACCTACCACCTAGTCAGTCTAGTGAATTAAAAAGTTCCGCTTAAACCAACTACGAAACTTCTCTCAGGTTGCGGAGCATATAGCCTAACCCTCATTGGTGTAGTTGCATAACGTATTTGCTGATTCAATAAATTCTTCATATTTAGATATGCTCGTCTAGATCACTTGCTGGATTCTTTCTGTATAAGAGATGCCTGCATTTAAAAGGTTATAACTTGGTGCCGGGCCTTGTCCCCAAGCAGCTAAGCGTTTCTGCTGGTAACTGTATAGTAGCGGTAAATATAATTATTGAAACGATTGGCGTAAATACTCGCCTGACTTCGAAGAACTCCTAAAGTTTTTTGATAGTTGAGCTCGAGATTATGAGAGGTTTCTTTATTTAAGTTGGGATTACCTATATCAAAGGTGGCAGTCGATTCATGGGCGCCATAAGAATAGAGTTCTTGAGCGGTTGGGGCTCGTTGCGAGACCGTATAGGCAACTCCCAAACCATGCCCTCTACGAAAACTCCACAACCCACCTGCGGAATATGCTATAAGATTAACACTTCGATTGTGCAAGGTGATGTTAGGCGTTAAAGTCCCAGCCGTAGTGTCTTGGGCCTCTGGTAACGTACCGGTGTTTGGATGTTGAGCAAACAGTGTTATATCTCAAGCCAAGATTACCCTGAAGGGCGCCCCATTTTCCCGCCTCAATCCAAAATAGGGCATTCGAGTTAGTTTTAGTTGGGGGAACAATTGCAAAACTACCGCTTCCAACTTCAGTAGCATTTAAAGATGATGCTATGATCTGAGCCCCGAATGTACCTTTCCAGCCAAATAATGGATTGTGGGTTAACTCGCGACGAGTTTCGTTAACGATATTTTTCCAGAGCGATGCAGCCTCACCTGTATTTGCAAACTCGGTATGGTGGTAATTCGTATTGGCAGCACTAAATTTGAAGGAAGAGAAGTCTGAAAATGGATCGCAGGTTTGATGTTGTAAATCGTAACGATTTTGAGACTGATTAATCGATCCACCCTCTGGTGTTGTGGAATGCCATAGTGATTATTTAGTCGCTCTATGGATACCCACTGTATAGCCAGCTTGGCCAATATCAGAGACTCCGAACCCAAAATTGTTTTGATTACTATAAGAGTTGGGTAATTTTCCGGTGTAGTTATTTCCGCCGTTCCCCTCGGGTGGGGACTGTCCAGCCGCCAATGGGTTCCCCCCTGAGATTGCGTGGGGCCACCAGGAATGGCGTAAATAATTAATTGCAGTATCAACGTGTACAGCCACTGAACCAATTGCACCATCCAATTCTATAGAGCCTGCTCGACCATTATTAACTGCCTCATAACTGGTATTAATTGCTCCTGTCGCTCTATCTGGTAGATTGGTAAGAATTCGGTCATTTATAACATTAACTAAGCCACCGCTAGAGCCTGAACTATAGAGTAGTGCAGCAGCCCCAGCAAAATTTCTACTGGATGGGCGTTTTGCAAGATCTGAAAACGTGCTCCCTCGAGACTACGAATCACTGGGCGAGAAGATCCTGCACCATAACCAGTTGCCTCGACTCCAAATTCATTAGCCAACGTGGCTCCTAAGGTTGTCCATAATTTATTCAACAGCTCATCATCCTGGAGAACTTTGGTAGGAGTCACAATACTTTGCGTTGCTTCTTGACTATGGGCTTGGTTTTATGCCATCACAATTGGACTAAATAAACCAGAGACTAAGATGCAAATAATACGTTTTCTTAATAAATTTTTATACTTCATTAGAAAAACCTTCTGCTCTTACGCTAAGACTCATAGCGTATATAAATTGATCACCAGTTCCTCGAACTGGTTGCCTTCTTGATTTACAAAAGTAGGTTTGGGGGAGAGCCTTTGATTGATAGGTTTCGAGAGAGGTAAGGCTAATAAATTGGTAGCTTGCATGGCTTGAGTCAACTACAAAGTTGTTAAGTGCAATGTTATCTATAAAGAGAGATGGAATAAATCCCGCGAGTGATAGCGCATCAAATAGATGGCAAACATCAGAACTATGATTTATTAACAGCTGGCAATCGGATTGAACGGTGTTTGTTAGTTCATGAACCTGAGAGCGAGAATGCGAAATACTATGCAACACGCCCAACCATTGCCTTCCTTGCAAGCACGATAAGAGCAATACCGCCATACAAATAGTGCGGATTTGCTTCTTAAAATTGCTTGAAAAATAGGCATGCATCATCCGGATTTTACAGGATTTGCCTGTATAAGCCCTCTCGGTGTAGAATGTGGGTTCCGTCGGAGTGTAGCGCAGCCTGGTAGCGCATCTGCTTTGGGAGCAGGGGGTCCAAGGTTCGAATCCTTGTACTCCGACCATTTTTTCTATTGAGTCGCCGAGAATCGCACCCAGCATTTATCTGCCCATAGCTCAGCTGGATAGAGCAACGGCCTTCTAAGCCGTAGGTCGCAGGTTCGACTCCTGCTGGGCAGGCCAAATTTCTGAAAACTAGATTCCCATTTCCGCAAATACTTCCTTCGCGCACTTAATTTTCATTAAGTTGGACCTCATTTTTTCCTCAACATGCAATAGCTTTAAGCTATGTCTTAGACATGATCTGATGAAAATTTCATCCATAAAGTCTATCGCGTTACCCTTGGCACTTTTATCTCTTGTTGCAGCATGCAACATTGCACAAATAGAGGCGCGTCTTGAGGCAAACCCGCAATGTAAGGATGTTTTAAACGCCAAAACAGGAGCTCTAATGCCGTGCCCAGGTTCAGATAAGGCGTTTTGTTTTATAGGGAAGCCGGCCTGATACCAGCAAAAAATAGCGCATCTACTGTAAATTCTGCCGTCGTGTCTTGTCACCTCCACAACAGGTGAATTAGCCCCAGTATCAGGATCCACATCTTCATAGCGTTGATGTCATCAACAAAGCAAAAGCTGCATTACAGGCTTCTATGATTGAGGCGGGGAATGCACGGGGCAATATTAGAATTGTAAATCACCCTGGTCCCGGGGTAGCTCGCATTTCGGTGGGCATTACTGGAGCTGAGAGCTCAACAGATAGTTTACAGCCATGGAATTTCACCCCGATAGGATTAGCGATGAATGCAGCAGCGTATGCCGGTGGTGTGAACTCACAAACTCCAGCCCTTTTAAGTCGAAAGCAAAATTACCGATACTCAGACCAAACAGGTTTTCGGTGCGGGTTTGATTTCCGTCCAAGGTGAATCTTTTAGAACCAATGCAGGATCAGCGGATTCAGCAGTTCTCGCGATGGCAAAAAAAGTTGTTCGTACAGCAATGGAAACCTCTGCAAATCCAGTCCCAACTGGCAGATGATGAATAATATGAATTTATCAATCAGTAGATTTATTTCTTACGGCATATGTGCTTTATTGACATCTCCTTTATTAAGTTATGCAGATGATGCTTCTCGTAATCAAGAAATTGCTGAGCGCTTCGCCAAATGTGATGTCAACAAAGACGACAAGCTAACCCTTGGGGAGGCTAAAGGTTATATGCCACGTATTTACAGCAACTTTAGCTATATTGATCCTGGAAATCAAGGATCGGTAATGTTGCTGAAATACAGGCAATAGCTGGTAGATAATCATAACAAGAATAGAGTCTTTAGCAGGCCATTTTTAATTGGGTGAACGATGTCAATTTGTTTTTCTGATTTTGAGCAAAGCAGTATGAAAGTTCCTTCTGAAGATGGAACTATAGATATTGCTTATTTGAGAGGAGGTAACGGTCCACCTTTGTTGCTTCTTCATGGGTTTCCTCAAACTAAGGGAATTTAGAGTCAAGTCATTCCAGAACTAGCAACACGCTATACAGTGGTTGTATCAGATCTTAAGGGGTGATGGAGCTTCTTCAAAACCTCATGGTAAAAGAAAAGGGATCACGCTTCATATTCAAAGAGATCTATGGCTGCAGATCAGCGCGCCCTCATGAAGGCTCTTGGCTATAATCAATTCTTTTTAACAGGGCATGACCGAGGCGGAAGAGTTGCTCATTGCTTAGCCATGGATTTTTCAGGGAGTGTTTTGCGTCTCATGGTGTTGGATATTTCTCCAACATTATCGCGCTGCTGCTTCTATAGATTTGGTTCGCGATAGGGGCACAGATAGGGCGGACAGAAAAAGGCTATCCATGCTACTACGGGCACTTTGAGGAGAGCATGGTTTAATCAACAAATGCTTTAATCCAATCACGGATTGGGAGCAAGTTGCTTTAGATGTAAGCGGGAGGGCGGTGCCTAGCGGCCATTACATCCCTGAAGAAATACCCGAATGACTAATAGACGAAGCAGAGAATTTTTTGAACTCATTCAGCTTCCAATTTAAGCTGCCGAACGCCATGCTCTGCTGAGATAGAGCCTTTATGACGCTCTACTTGAGCATAAACCAGGTCTTGAATGTGCTTTTCATGCCGTTTCGTTAAATATCTTTGGATAGTGCTCTATGGCACCTTCTTCGGCCTGAGCAAGAGACGTATATGCCAAAAAGCATTTGCTTGACTTAAGTTATTTGCAATTACCGCATCGCTAATAATGTGATCCTGAAATACTTCTTCAAGGATAGTTTCTAGAGGTTGCCTGACATGATCCTCACTCTCGTGATCAGATAGTTCAATTAAGACTGTGCAGCAGGGTGGCTTGGCCCGCAAAGAATTGGCCATGTGTGGAAAGTGTTTCTCATTTAGCTCCAATGACTCACTCGTCATCATTTCAAATCTAGTGAGTAGCGAAGTTGCACGCTTTTGAAACAGCTTTAATAGAGCAATTGTGGATGCGATGGACTCACAAGCAACAAGAGTAGTTCATTGAGATATGGGCAGGGGATATAACTTCAGTACTGCAGCAGTAATGACACCGAGGGTACCATCACGATAAACAAATCACGCAAATCGCAGTCGGTATTATCTTTACGGAGTCCTTTGATGCCATTCCAAATTTCACTCTGAGCGGTGACTACCTCTAACCTTAAGTCAAGGTCTCGAGCATTACCGTACCTTAGTACATTAGTGCCACCAGCGTTAGTTGCTAGATTCCAACCAATCATACAGCTGCCAATTCAGCCCCAAGACTTAAGGGAAATAAAAAGCCATGATTTTAGTACCTCTATTATCCGGCGTAGCGCCACCACAAAAACCTGTATGACCACACTGCGGAACAATCGCAATCTGAGATACTTGCTACACAACTTCACAATCTGGGCCACTTCTTCGCTACTACTTGGAAGAACAACAGATAGTGCTTTACCCGGATCAAGCGCTTTCGCCAATCGGTTTGTGCATTAGGGCTCTGATTGAAGTTTCTTCTGCAATGCTTTTGCTTCCTTTTTGAAGGGTGTCAAATACATCAATAAACAAACAAAACCAATTGGTGCAAGTAAGGTCTCTAAAGCAGCAAGCCAAAAGTTGGCTCCTGTTTCGAGAATTCGAACTAAGCCCTCAGTTATATAAAGCAAGATTAACATGGAGGCCCACTGCATAGTGTAGACACTGCCTTTCCATAATCCAGGTATGGCAAAAAGTAGAGGAATTCCTTTCAGGATCAACCATGATCCTCCAGGTCGAAGGGGAGAGATAAACCACTCCCAACATACACAAAGAATGAATACATCTATAAAAGCCGCCGTAGCCAAAAGCTGATAAGGATTTTTTATAAGAATTTGCTTGATCATGATCTGCTTTAGATGTGCTACCTTTTATTTGCGTGGAGCATCAAGGCAGTTTCTGCCAAGCGCTTACCTTGAGCTGTTGCTAAGCGCTGTTCTTCTGGGCTAATTGGCGCGCGTCCATCAGCATGCGCTAAGTGAGTTAGGCCATAGGGACTACCGCCTGTATTGGTCGACATAAGGTCTGGTTCGCCATAAGGAATTCCCATCAACAACATGCCATGATGGAATAGTGGAATCATCATGGTTAAAAGCGTACTTTCTTGTCCTCCATGCATACTGCCAGTGCTAGTAAATACACAAGCAGGTTTTCCAACCAAAGCACCGCTTAGCCACTCTGATGAACTTCCATCCCAGAAGTATTTCATGGGAGCCGCCATATTGCCAAAGCGTGTTGGTGATCCCAAGGCCAGACCGATACATTCCTGTAAATCAGCATATTCAGCATAGGGGGCCCCATCCTTGGGGATAGAAGATTCGGTGGCCTCACAAACTGTGGAAATGGGTGGCACAGTTCTTAAGCGCGCATTTGCTCCAGAAACACTTTCAATTCCTTCTGTAATGAGGCGCGCCAGATCTTTGGTGGCCCCATATCGGGAGTAGTACAAAACTAATATTTCAGGTTGGCTCATATTTATCTCTTATGATACGGCGATGCGCCTTATTCGTAACCCCCAATTATGGCTTTCTCTGGGGAAAAAAGATCTGGGAGCGAAATCGCGGTCAAAATTTGCAGCAAATTGCTGCCAGCTTGGCCTTTACAACTACTTATATGCCGGGTGGTTTAAATCAACAAGTATTTATCTATTTGGATCAATTTTCCTCACAGGCAAAAGACTTAACATTTGTTGGCTCGGTCGCTTTGATAATTACTACTGTAATGACATTGGCTGTAATCGAAGGTGCGTTTAACCAAATCTTTAGAGTGAAAACTAGTCGACCTTTATATAAAAAAATTCTGATTGATGGCGCAGCAACAATCTTAGGGCCCATTCTTTTAGGTATCGGCATATATACCTCTAAGTGGAGTCGTATTCAGCGACTCAGAAGGGTGGATCTGATGTGGATTTACATGACCTGGTGGATTACTTTGGCTGGGGCCGTTTTAGTATCAACTCTATCCGATATTCGCAGTGGTGTGATTAGGGTTATTCGTTACTAAAAGGCCTCGCTTGCCCCTTGCTTCAGGGGCGGCTTAGGTCTATATTGAAGCTATACCAGAGCATCGCCTTTCGGAGATCAAATGAAAGTTCGTGACATATTGCGCGTTAAAGGTAGCACTCTTTTTACAGGTGCGCCGGATACGGCTTTACAAACTGCAGTTCTGGTAATGAGCGAGCACGATATTGGCTCTCTGGTTGTGATGGAATACGACAAATTAGTTGGTATTCTGACATTTCGCGAGGTTATCTCAGCATTGGCCAAACATCATGGCAAGCTAGAGGGGCTCAATGTGAGCTCCGTAATGAATCAAAAGCCTTTGACTTGCAGTATGGAAACCGAAATTGATGAGGTGCGTCGTATGATGCTTGTTGATCATGCGCGATATTTGCCCGTAGTGGACCAAAAAATGCTGATGGGTGTTATTTCTTTCTATGATGTCGCCAAATCGGTCGTTGAGGCTCAAGATTTTGAGAATACGATGTTAAAAGCCTACATCCGCGATTGGCCAGAAGACACAGAAAAGGCGCCTTCGCAGCCCTCTGATTCCATATTTCTTGACCAATGACATAATGTAGATATGTCAGGAAATACTATAGGCCTTCTCTTTACTGTCACAACATTTGGTGAATCTCATGGTCTGGCTATTGGTGCGGTAGTTGACGGATGCCCCCCAGGTATGGAACTTTCAGAGGCAGACCTACAGTTGGATTTAGATAGACGTAAGCCCGGGACCTCAAGACACGTTACTCAGCGCAAAGAAGAGGATAGGGTGGAGATTCTCTCGGGTGTATTTGAGGGTAAAACCACTGGGACGCCAATTGCGCTGCTGATTCGAAATACCGATCAGCGTAGTCAAGATTATGGCGCCATATTGCAAACTTTTAGACCTGGTCATGCTGATTATGCATACCAGTACAAATATGGCATCCGGGATCCGCGTGGTGGAGGTCGCTCTTCAGCGCGCCTAACAGCTCCAGTTGTCGCTGCAGCTGCAATAGCCAAAAAATGGTTGCGTGAGAAATATGGCACTGAATTCTATGGCTATATGAGTCAACTAGGGGAGATGCAGATCCCTTTTAAAGATGTTGCACAAATTGCGCAGAATCCTTTTTTTGCTGCCAATGCTGAAATAATTCCTCTGCTTGAAAGCTACATGGATGAATTACGTAAAGCAGACGACTCCTGTGGGGCACGCATTGAAGTTCGTGCCCGTAATGTACCGGCGGGTTTAGGTGAGCCTTTATTTGATAGGTTAGATGCAGATATTGCCCATGCCATGATGGGAATTAATGCGGTAAAGGGTGTTGAGATAGGTGCTGGTTTTAAATCCATCACACAACGCGGTAGCGAACATGGTGATGACATGCACCCTGATGGCTTTGCATCTAATAATTCAGGTGGCACCCTCGGCGGCATCAGCAGCGGTCAAGACTTGCGCGTCTCAATTGCTATCAAACCCACCTCTAGCATCATGACTCCTAAACAGTCTATAGATTTGGATGGCCAACCAATTACCTTACAAACTAAGGGTAGACATGACCCTTGTGTTGGCATTCGTGCTACCCCTATTGCTGAGGCCATGTTAGCCCTAGTTTTGATGGATCATGCTTTACGACATCGCGCTCAGTGTGCTGATGTTCCTAAACCAAATTTATCGGTCCCAGCGGCACAACCTGGCTTTTTCGGTGATTAGTAGCTCATTTCATGATGACGCCTTCGCTTCGCTGGGCCTCCGGGTCCTTTTTCCTTTTGTATTTCGCATATGTCGGACTAGTATCTCCTTACGCAAGCTTTTTTCTTGAAAAAGGCTTGAGCGCTATTGAAATCGCCGCCTTGATGTCAATGCTACAAATTACTCGTATTGTTGGCCCATTCTCTTGGGGTTGGCTATCTGACTATCTTTCTAACCGCATCGGAATCATTTGTCTATGCGCATGTTTAGCTGCTCTTGTTGTTATTAGCATCTATTTTTTGCAAAGCTACATCAGTTGTTTTGTCTGGATGTTTGTGTTGCATACAATCTTAAGTAGCTTAATGCTACTTGGTGAATGAGCCATAATCCATGCATTGTACAAAGACAATTCTTGTGATAAACGCTATGGTCGTCTACGCCTTTGGGGTTCTATTGGCTTGATGGCCATGGTGCTAAATGACTACAAAGATTGTTCTCCGGTCTAGTTCAGGTTAGAGGACAAGCTCTAATGGATACCATAATCCTATGGATTGGGCGGGAGGCGCTAGGGGGCTTATGCGCAGACTGGATATGGGAGGCTTCTCAACCCAGAGACGTATTTGTGATGTCGGCATTTGCATGCGGACTAGCGGGAATGGCGATCCAAAAACTCAGAGGGCGCCAATATCCCACCAGATAAAATATTACGGATTGATTTATTGAATCTTTGCTTTTGCGCGAAGTTTTTGCATCATTTCTGAAAACTTTGCTTTTTGCCAAGTCTGATCAGACATGATCATCTGCTTCAACTGATCCTTCAGTGCATCCAGGCTTGGTGCCTTCACGTCCCGCGCATCAATCATCTTGATGATGTGCCAGCCGAACTGAGATTTCACAGGCTTGTCTGTAATTTGACCATTTTTCAGTTGAACCATAGCTTTAGAAAACTCTGGCGCCAAAGCTTTGGCACTCGCCCACCCTAGATCACCACCATTTTTCGCAGAACCTGGATCACTAGTTTTTTAGCCTTTGCAATTTCTTCAAAATTAGCGCCTGACTTTAGTTGTGCAATGATGGCCTTAGCATCGGATGCTTTTTCAACCAAAATATGCTCTACATGATATTCCTTCCCAGAATATTGAGCTTTCACTGAGTCATAGGCAGCTTTCAGATCCGCTTCAGCAACACCTGCCCTCTCAATATAATCCTCAAAAACGGCTGCTATCAATACGCCTAGTCGAGCCTGTTCTAATTGCTTCCGTACCAATTCTTTTTGAATTACTCCGCGCTTATCTGCCTCTTGAAGTACCAATTCGCGCGTTACCAACATTGCACGTGCTTGATCGCGAACTTGAGGATTATCTGGCTGTCCAGAACGCTGCACCAATGTATCCAATTGGGTCTTTGGTATCGACTTTTCATTTACGATTACTGCGTTTTGTGCAATTACACTAGTAGAGATTAGGGTAGCGCTAAGAATACTAACGGAGAATATTTGACATTTATTAAACATACTGATGTAGACGCTTAAAAAGAATTGTTTATTTTACGGGAGCCCTAGCTTGCATCTTCATCTGGAGATAAGGCCGTAATCGTTAATGCGTGTATTTCGTTAGGAATATGCCGATTTAGAGCGGCATAGACAGCTTTGTGACGGGCTACTGGGTTTAAACCCTTAAATTCTGGTGCGACAATTTTTAACTTAAAGTGACCGCCTCCACTTGCCGCCCCTGCATGTCCGGCATGAAGGTGGCTCTCATCATCAATGAGGAGACTGCTTACCTGAAAAACCTTTCGCAAGTCCTCTTCGAAATTCTGCATGCGCCGCTGATTAATCATCGTTCAGATGGGTGCTCCATATGTTTGGCAATCCAAATCCCCTGAATCACAATAAAAATCAACAACAGCCCCGTGCTGCCAAAAAGCTTAAAGTTGATCCAAGTTTCTTCCGAGTATTCAAATGCAATATAAATATTGAGTATGCCCATAAAAAAGAAAAAAGTAGCCCATGCGATATTGAGCCGATGCCATACTGAATCTGCATTTTTTTCTTTCAAAGTAACTTGTTTGCCCATTAGTGCCTGTATCCAGTTCTTTTGAAAAAATTGGGCGCTAATAAAAAGGGTGCCTGAGAACAGCCAATAAAGTGCTGTGGGCTTTAATTGAATAAAAGTTTTGTCGTGTAAAAAAATGGTGAGGCTACCAAATACAACAATCATTACCAAACTTACCCATTGCATGGCATCAATTTTGCGATGACGGTAATAAACCCAAAGAATCTGACCGATAGTGGCTACCATGGCAACAATAGTGGCAGTATAAATATCGCTTACTTTAAATGTGATAAAAAATAGAATGATCGGAAAGAGATCGAATAAAAATTTCATACGTCGATTATCCAGCTAATTAGCAATTGCTTATTGATTGAATCCACATTTTCACTGTGTTTAAAGCTTAGGGATGTGGAATTGATGCAATATCTCAGTCCAGTAGGTATAAATAGGACCATCATCAAATACGTGACCTAAATGCGCATCGCAGTTGGCACAACGTGCTTCAGTACGGATTATGCTATGACTAGTGTCTCGCCTCTCTTTAATTAAAGAGACAGATTCAGGATCGTTATAGCTTGGCCATCCACAGCCAGCATCAAATTTAGTTTCTGATAAAAATAGAGGGGTATCGCAGCAAATACAGTTATAGCGCCTCTGATCCCAATGATCCTAATACTGGCTAGAAAAGGGCCTTGCAGTAACAGCTTCACAAGTTACCCGATATTCAATATCGCTCAATGTCTGCTTATATTCTTGGTCAGATTTTTTCATTTTGTTCACAGAAGGTAATCATCATTCAACATTAGGACGAGCAGCTTACCTCAACCACTTGTAGCTCAGATGAGGGAGATAGGGCATAGGATTCATTTTCGGGTTGCTCATCAAAGGGTTTTCCGAGGATGTCGAGAAGCTTAATTACTTCTGAGTAATCTTTTTTCTGAGCAAGTTCAATGGCATTTTGCGCAAGATGATTGCGTAACACATACTTTGGATTGACCTGATGCATTAATGTTTTACGGACAGAATCGTTGCTGCATTCTTTGCGGAGACGAGCTATGTAGTTAAAGAACCATTGGTCAATCACTGCTCGATCGATAAAGTTATGCCTCAATGAAATCTCATCTATCGATGTATCTATTTTGATTTCGCCAAGACTACGAAACAAATTTGTGAAATCCACTCTTGAGTCGTGCATTGCTTGTAAAAGTTGCTCAATCAGAACTATGTCATCAGCATCTTCAGTAGCAAAGCCCAATTTCTTTCTGAATAAATCTTGCCATTTTTGTGCATAAGTAATTGAAAACCCTTCTAAAGCATCTCGCAATAAATCTTGCGCTTTCTTTTCGCTTGCATAAAGACCGACCAATGAAACCATTGCACTAGCAAGGCAGGCCATATTCCAGTGCATGATTTGTGGTTGCCGATGATATGCGTAGCGCGGCCGCCTTGATCGCTATGATTGCATATATGATCAATCTGAAACTGATCCAAAAATCCAAAAGGGCCATAATCAATAGTCAGACCTAGTACGCTGATATTGTCGCTATTCAGAACGCCGTGACAAAAACCAACTGATTGCCACTGAGCGACTAGTGGTGCATTACGTTCGCATATATGCGTAAAAAGAGATAAGTAGGGATTAGACGCGCCACGACTATCTGGATAGTGAGCGTCAATCATCAAATTGGCTAACTCTTTTAAACGCATCTCGTTTTGCAAAGATGCAAAATGCTCAAAATGACCCACCCTAACAAAACTAGGTGCCAGCCTTGCACACACTGCAGCTGTCTCCATAGTCTCCCGTCTTACAGGTAGGTCTGATCCGACAATAGCTAGTGCCCTAGTGGTCGGAATATCTAAGGCAAACATCGCCTCGCTACACACAAACTCTCTAATGGAGGATCGCAATACAGCACGACCATCACCCATCCTTGAAAATCGAGTAATTCCGGCTCCCTTCAACTGTAACTCCTGGCCAGCAATATCGCCCAACAAAATTGCTCGACCATCCCCAAGCTGACCAGCCCAAACCCCGAATTGGTGACCGCTATAAACCGTAGCAATTGGATCGGAGAATTGGTGGTTTGTAGTTGATAGCTTATTTCCCGATAAAACCTCTAGCCACGCTTGATCGATTGGTAAATTTTTAGCGTCAAGATCAATGCCAATCAGTTTGGCTGACGATGGAGAGAGGGCAACCCAATAAGGATTGGGTATCGAAGTAGGAGGAGTTGCTTGGCAGACATCATGGCCACGAAGAGTAAAAGCCATGGGCTTATTCTAGGGGGATTGCCTATTCTACGTACATGCCTCTAAAATTAACCCGTGAGTAAACAAGTCCAAATCGATCCTCAGACCCACCTTGGGGTACGCTGTCTGAGTCCCGAAATGGGTAAGGGCGAGAGATTCTTTTAGCCCTTAAACCTCCTGAACATAACAACATCTGGGAAGTTGCCCATGGCGGTGTTTTGCTCACACTTATGGATGTTGCTATGGCTGTAGCTGCTCGTTCTGGTGAACCAGCAGAACGAAGTGTTGTCACTATTGGGATGAAAAACAATTTTATGCAGGCCGCAACAGGTGTTCTTAGGATAAAAGTAGATTCTGTAAGAAGAACCGCAACGATGGCCTTTTACGCGGCAAAGTTATACAACGACCAAGGCGAGATCTGCTGCATGGCCACTGGCACGTTTAAGCACCTAAAGCGCTTAGCGACTCGCAATGCAGAATTTATAGTGCTAATGATAACGTCATTGGCCCACTGCTCCTGAAGCATTAAAACGGCGCTCAACCAATTCAAACTGTCCATCTTTTCTCACTCTGAGAACGGTGCTTGGTCGGCATTTTTTAACTGACCTTGGTCCATGGCTAGCGTTTGAGCAAAAGCAGCGATACGATGATTCACCTTTGGCTACGGCGTATCTAGCATTGCATTTGACAAGCCATAAACACCTGCCTCAAGAGCCTGTTGTGGGAAGACTTGACGTGGACGTATGCTTTGGCCGCATCATCATGCGGTTACTCACCCAATGCATTTCAGCTTTACCTGGATCACTAAGATCTGCCATCAAAAGATTAAAAAACCGTTGTATGTCTGAAAACGCTTTGAATTACCATGAATAAACTCGTGAGGCCTATCCTTACTGGTTAGATACATCAAGGATAGTTTTCGCCACGCGTTCTCGCATCAGGATTGTTCTCGCTGGGTGCTCTTACATTGGTAATGGCGGCAAACTTGCCCGTTTTTGTAAAACCGAGCCAAGTACCAGGACTACCCAGAACATCCGCGCGATCTCTTCCAGCGAGTATGTAAGGGTGCTCTGACCACCAGCTTACGCCGTCGGTATCTCGCTCATACAAGTCATCGCGATTTGCCGCTACTACCAACGAGTATTCTGGATGAGAATTCCAAGCAAAAAGAATGAGGCACATATAAGCTATTAGATCTCGATGAGAGAGTACGGAAGTGGATCTATTGTTAATACTGGACCGTTGGGCGAAGCTAGCCGTATTTCCCCAGATTCAAGCGCTTCAAGTTTGCATTCGATTTGTAAATGCACACATTTAGACTCATGGGGATCGCGTGCAGAAAGGACAACCATGCCAGCAGGTTGAGATTCATCGTTTGAGTGGAATATCGCAACTCCCGGCATAAATGGACTTTCATCAATCTCCTCGCTCAATAGATGCGCTAGTTGCAAACGACGCTTGATCGCGCCACGATACTGACTCCGAGCAACAATTTCTTGGCCAGGATAACAACCTTTTTTAAAATCGACACCAGCCACAGATTCAAAGTTAATCATTTGCGGTACAAATTTTTCTTGTGTTGCTTGAACGATTCTCGGGATAGCGCTCAAAACTTCAAGCAGATTAAAAGAAGCTAGCTTCTCGTTGTTGGACCCCTCACAATCCATTGCGGTGCTTGTTGGTGAGGCTATTAATAAGCGAGCAATTGATTGATTATTGGCTAATACGTCTGGCATACGTAGGGCGAAACTACTTGCATCCAATGCATATTCAGTAATTCTGCTCTCAGAACCATAAAATCCTGAAATCATCCATTGATCCGAGAGATTGGTTGCTTTAACTTTAGAGCGCAGTACAAACATTGAAAGTCGCTTGGCAGTGCTTGTAGCAAGGTCTTTTGAAACAAACAAAAAAAAGTGATCATCTGCTTCTATGCTGGGCGTGAAAAGACCAATCCATGCGCTTGCTAGTAATCTACCTTTATGGCTGCAATATCCGACTAAACGAGCAGCAGAAAAACCATGGGCAATTTGGCCAGGCAAGGTGCGACTTAATCCCAAAATGGAATTTGTTAGCTGGTTTTGTAGAAAGCGTGCAGCATCTGGCCCTTCAACTAGAATCAAACCCCACTGAGTTAATTTACAAGGAAACGATGAGGGTGTGTCCAGGGGGTTGAACTGAATTTTTGAGATGTTTGTCATGACCCTTTTATCATAGCCTGATGAGCGGAAAAATTCACAGAAGATCATTATGTTTCAAGAAAAGGGCCAAGCGATATGGTCTCAGGTTTTGGTTCATCCTTTTTATTGGATTTTTATGCTTAATTTATGGCGTGTTATTTTTGGTCCCCGTAGTTCCTAGTAGGTCTCATTTCGAGAATGGGGTTGCGTTTAAGGTCAAAATTAATCCTCAATCTGGCTTAGTCAACATTGGTAGTCAGCTGCAAGAGCAAGGGTTGTCAATCAACCCACTAGTCCTGCAGCTTGGGGCAAGAGGTTTATTCGTCAGCTCAAAGCTAAAGCCTGGTACCTATTTGTTTCCTACGGGGGCCAGTCTTGGGCAAATTCTTTTGCAAGTTGCTCGCGGAGACAGAGTTAAAGAGAGCATTGCCATCATCCCAGGGATGAGCATATGGCAGCTAAGAAACATAATGGATAGTCACGCAGCTATTGTGCACCAAACGAAGGGAATGAGCACTAAAGAGCTGTTACAAAGCTTAAATTTAAATTATCCAAGCGCTGAGGGCATCTTTTTGCCAGATACCTATATCTTTGACCCAGATGAGATCGATCTTCATATCTATCGTAGGGCAGCACTGGGCATGCAAAAGCATCTAAACCAAATATGGGACCAAAGAGAAGCAGGACTTCCTTTGAAAACTCCATACGAGCTCTTAGTTTTAGCGTCCATGATAGAAAAGGAGACAGGCAGATCGAGTGATCGTGACATGATTTCTGCCGTCTTTATAAATCGCCTCAATAAGAATATGCCCCTCCAAATTGATCCTACGGTCATTTATGGATTAGGCCCAAAGTTCGATGGCAATCTGCGTAAATCAGACTTACGAAGGGATTCTCCTTACAATACATACATGCGTAAGGGTCTGCCGCCAAGTCCAATTGCTATGCCCAGCAAGGAATCTTTGCAGGCTGCTGTGCATCCTGCAAAAAGTAATGCTTTATTCTTTGTAGCTAAAGGTGACGGTAGTAGTCACTTTTCCCAAAGCCTAAAAGAACATGAGTCGGCCGTTGATCGATATCAACGGAAAATTGCTCCCAAAAATATCGCTAATTGAAGATACATTGATATGAGCTCCGCTAAATCTGGTTATTTCATTAGCTTCGAGGGTCTTGATGGAGCTGGGAAGAGCACTCACATAGAGTCATTTCGACATCTCATGCAAGACCGCTTTCCAGATATGGATGTGATGGTGACCCGAGAACCAGGGGGAACCCCTCTTGGAGAACAATTACGCAAACTTTTGTTAGAAGCCCCTATGAATTTAGAGACGGAAGCATTGCTGATGTTTGCTGCCCGTCGAGAGCACATAGCTCAGGTTATTGAGCCAGCAATGGATGCTGGCAAAATAGTCATATCAGATCGCTTTGCTGATGCAAGCTTTGCCTACCAAGGCGGCGGTCGCGGTTTGAGTGTAGAAAAATTGAACGATTTAGAACGTTGGGTTCAAGGTCGTGCTGATGGCACACTTTTACAACCCAATTTAACCATCCTTTTTGACTTACCAGGCGAGGTTGCTGAGTCACGTCGCTCTCAGGTGCGCGCTCCAGATAAGTTTGAAAAAATGGATTTAGATTTTTTTGAAAGAGTTCGCCAAGCATACCTTAGAAGAGCTCGTGCTAATTCAAATCGCTTTCATTTAGTTGACGCTACCCACACCACTGAAGCGATTTGGAATGGTTTAAAACAAATTCAGATTAATTTTTAAGTGGATAAACAATCACAAATTGCACCATGGTTAATGCCCTTATGGAAAAGCCTTGATTTTGCTCACATTCCAAATGCCATCCTGCTACGTGGTCAGTCTGGGATAGGGAAGTTCGCATTTTCTGTGGAATTTGCTAAGGCGCTGCTTTGTGAAAACTCTCATGCTGCTATGAGGCCTTGTAATAAATGCGAAGCTTGTCACTGGTTTGATACAGGCAATCATCCCGACTTCATTTCATTGGTTCCGGAAACTCACCGCAAACTCTTGCTTCATGCAGACTATGATTCTGATGAGATGCTAAAAAAAAGTAAATCTACGCGGGAAGAAAATGGCGAAGCAAGCGAGACAAAGGAAAAGAAAAATATTTCAATTGAAGAAACTCGCAACGCCATTGAGAATCTTGCAATAGGGTCGCATCGTGGTGGTAATCGCGTCATATTGATTTATCCACTAGAAATGCTCCGCACTGACTCTGCTAATACCTTATTAAAGTCACTCGAAGAACCCTCTGCAAACACCATATTTATTTTATTAGCAGATAGAGTGGATCGGGTATTGCCAACCATCAGGTCGCGCTGCCGTCTTTTACTAGCACCTCGCCCAGATAGAACATTAGGTTTAGCTTGGTTAAAGAATCAGCTAAATAGTATTGCCGGGCTAAAAATGAATGAGGGAGATCTCGAGACAGTCTACGATGAGCAGGGTGGGGCACCTTTTTCGGCACTGAATTCACTCATAGCAAGTCATCAAAAAGATGACAAGGATGAGCTCACCATATCAATTCAAGCATCTCGCTACTTATTGCAATCTATGGCACAGGGAGCCAGAATAAATTGGTTAGAAGCTGCAGAGAAAACCCATAAAGCAGAATTTGCCTATTTATTAGGCAGTATGCAGCGTTGGGCTTCTGATTTGCAATCCATATCGTTCGGTGGAAATCCTCGTTATTACCCAAAGCACTTAGCCATTCTGCAGGGCTTAGCAAAATCCATTCATACCCCCAAATTACTCTATTTCTGGAAATTGCTAACCCAAGCACGGCGTCATGAAAATCATCCTCTAGCCAATAGAATTCAGTTGGAGGCTCTACTTGCTCAGTATCAGCAAATTTTTGGGATGTAAAATGATAAGTTATGTTTATAGACTCCCATTGCCATCTCGATTTTCCAGAATTTCAATCTCGACTACCTGAGATTCTGAGCAACATGCGTGAGGCCAGGGTTAGTCATGCATTGTGTGTATCGGTTGACTTACCTGACTCTCCAAAAGTCTTAAAACTGGCACAGGATCATTCAAATTTATTTGCATCAGTCGGGGTCCACCCCGACTACGAGGATACTCCTGGACCTAGTATGGAGTTTTTGGTTGATACAGCACTCAACCACTCCAAAATTGTCGCCATCGGGGAGACGGGATTAGATTACCATCGCATGGGTGATCGAAGCTATGAGTCTATGGAATGGCAGCGTGAACGCTTTCGTACTCATATTAGGGCTGCAATTGCTTGTAAAAAGCCCTTGATCATCCATACTCGATTCGCCTCTGAAGACACCATCAAAATCATGAAGGAAGAGGGCGCTGATCAGATCGGCGGTGTGATGCACTGCTTTACCGAATCCTATGAGGTTGCAAAGGCAGCAATGGATATAGGCTTCTACATCTCATTTTCTGGCATTGTGACCTTCAAAAGCGCAAAAGATCTCCGAGAAACCTGCAAGCTAATACCTATGGATCGATTGCTAATAGAGACAGATTCACCATATTTAGCACCCGTTCCGTATCGCGGCAAGATAAATGAACCCGCTTGGGTTTCCAAGATTGGAGCATTTATCGCAGACTTGAAAGATGTATCCGTAGAGCAACTAGCTACTATAACCTCAAATAATTTTTATGCATGTTTTCATATGGTTAGAGTTTAATGTAATGGCATTGCCTCTGTTAAAGTCACATTAGCAATAAATCAACCGATGTAGATTTATCGAATAAAAGCGGTGAAACCCCTTTGATGATTGCCTATATTGATGGAAATTTACCGGTGGTCAAGAGTCTAGTAGCGCAAAGAAGAGCAGAAATTAATCATATTGGCTTTGATGGACACCACTGCATTACGCTTGCTCTAGAGGGCAATTCATATAATTTAATATCTCGCTAGCAAAAGCTTTATAAGCAGACTTATAAAGCTCCAAAAGGCCTTGGACCGATGAAGCCTTGATATATATCTGCGTATAATTATTATTATGTCAAATAAGATATATCGGTATACTCATACTATGGTGCCGAGTGACTCAAAAACTTTAGTAACTGAGATGGTGACAATCAATCTGCTAAAAAGAGATGAACCTTATAACTTCTGGCAGATGTTCTTGGTATTCAGTAATTCCATGATCACTGCCCTCAAGAACCAATTGTGTGGAGCCTTTATAGAAATCTACCATTTCTTTCCAATCCAAAAGCTCATCACCTTTTGCAGCCATCAAAAGGTAACGCCCTGGATTGCTAATTTGCTCAATTTGGAGTAATTTGAGTTCATCTATATATTCCCGTCGAAAATCAAAGGGTTCATCAGTATCGTATGTAGTAAGCATGCCTACATGCGGAGCTAACTCTCTCGGCGCTCTAACTGCTGGATTTAATACAACTGCTTTGCAGCCATATTTCTCTGCTAAATAATTTGTGTAATAACCACCCAAAGAGGAGCCAATCACTACTAAACGATCATGAATAGACTCTTCAATATGCTTAACCACCATGTCTATACTGTCTTTGGGTGATGCGAGAAGTTGAGAGCAATACCATTCAATTGGACGCTCTAATGTAGACAAAGCTTTAATTGCGTCACCAGTAATGACTGCCTTACTTGATCTTGGCGAAGAGCGAAAGCCATGAAGATAGACAATTAAAGTTGAGGTCATGTATTGACTGGGGCCTGTGGTCCGATTTCAAAATGTGCCATTTTCTTTAAAGCCTTAACCATGGCGGAGTGATCCCACAGGCTTTACCTCCATAAGCAGAACATGAGTTAAATAATTCCTGAGCTGTTGCAGTATTTGGTAAAGAGACGCCGAGGGCTTTAGCGCGATTGAGAGCGAGATTAAGGTCTTTTTGATGCAACTCAATCCTGAAGCCTGGGTCGAATGTTCTTTTTACCATTCTCTCGCCATGAACTTCTAACATTTTGGAGCTGGCAAAGCCGCCCTTTAAAGTAACAATAGAGAGGATAAATATCATATTGAATAAATATGATTATCTGCGCCTACATCATTCAGAATATCAAGCACCTGCTGGGTACTGGATAAATAAAAACCAGGAATCTCAAACGTATTAATAGGCTCTATCAACAACCTGATCAATTGCCTTGGGTTCCTTGCAGCCATATTCTTGGGCCCTCCAGTTGCTCACACTCAATCCACAACACCCAAGAAGAAGCAGTCATTTAGAAAAACGCCCACCCCTGTAAAGGGGGCTTTTTAATTGTCTTGGCGGAACGGACGGGACTCGAACCCGCGACCCTCGGCGTGACAGGCCGATATTCTAACCAACTGAACTACCGCTCCAAAATACATCGACTAACACAACACCATACATCTTTTACAGCAACCAGAAAAATCTGGCGTCCCCAGGGGGATTCGAACCCCCGTACTCACCGTGAAAGGGTGATGTCCTAGGCCTCTAGACGATGGGGACCTGGAGTACACAAAACATATAATTATTTTAAATGCTTGGTGGAGATAAGCGGGATCGAACCGCTGACCTCTTACATGCCATGCAAGCGCTCTCCCAGCTGAGCTATACCCCCGAAAAATCTCGTAACAAAACCACAAGACACTCAAAACAATTTAAAATTTTATCCTATTTTTGTGCGAGCGCGCAAATTCAGTCTAGAAACACATTCGAGAGGCGATTCAATGCCTC
Source organism: Polynucleobacter necessarius (assembly GCF_900095185.1). Classification (NCBI taxonomy): domain Bacteria; kingdom Pseudomonadati; phylum Pseudomonadota; class Betaproteobacteria; order Burkholderiales; family Burkholderiaceae; genus Polynucleobacter; species Polynucleobacter necessarius. The sequence continues at coordinate 1,435,497 of NZ_LT606948.1, forward strand.
CTCCTTGCCTAATACCACGAGTACAGAATCAATAGCGGGGGTCTTTGTAGTAGCAAATAGCGCATAACGAACAGGCATTGCCAAGGCAGGCATTTTGATTTGATGCTTAGCCAACACTTGTTTAAATATTGCGCTGTAAGCCTCTTTACTTGGTTCACATATAGAGATCGCATCAACCAAGTCTTTTAATGCTGGAACTATAGCCTCAGGTATGTTTTCTTTAATTTGATCAGTGGTCAATTGAGGCGCTGGCAAGTAAAAGAGCTTTACGCCTTCTGCAATTTCAAGCAAAGTATTCGCACGATCTTGAAGCAAACTCACCACTTGAACAAAGTCTGGCCCCGATTCGGTATCGATACCTAATTCGTGTGCAAAGGGTTCTGTGATCTCTGCCAATCTCATAGGGTCAGAATTTTGAATATATTGGTGATTAAGCCACAGTAATTTCTCGGGGTTGTGCTGTGCTGGCGAGCGACCCAAATTTTTTAAATCAAACCAGTCTACAAATTGCTCTTTAGTAAACACCTCTGCGTCGCCATGCGACCAACCAAGACGTGCAAGATAATTAAGAATGGCTTCAGGAAGGTAACCTGCCCTTTGGTAATCCCGCACACTCATGGCGCCGTTACGCTTGCTCATTTTCTCACCGCCGTCATTTACAACAGTTGGTAGATGAGCATATACGGGTGGTGTACCACCCAAGGCTTTCATAATATTAATCTGCCTTGGGGTGTTATTGACATGATCATCACCTCGAATTACATGGGTAATTTTCATATCCATATCATCAACCACGACACAAAAGTTATATGTTGGAGTGCCGTCAGGTCTTGCAATGACTAAGTCGTCTAATTCATCATTGCTAATTTCTATTTGACCTTTAACTGCATCATTCCAAATTACGGAACCGCCAATGGGATTTTTAAAGCGAATCACAGGACTAATACCCTCTGGAATCGGAGGCAAAGATTTGCCGGGCTCAGGTCGCCACATACCGTCATAGCGAGGCTTCTCTTTATTGGCCATTTGTTGATCGCGCAACAGGTTTAACTCATTTTCAGTCATGTAACACGGATAAGCTAAACCCGCATTTAGCATCTGCTTTACCACCTCACGATAGCGATCTATTCTCTGCATTTGGTAGATCGGACCCTCATCCCAATCTAAGCCTAACCATGACATGCCCTCGATAATGACATCAACAGCCTCCTGCGTGGACCGCTCAAGATCAGTATCTTCAATACGCAGAATGAAGTCTCCCTGATTATGGCGAGCAAATGCCCAAGGATAGAGGGCACTGCGTAGATTTCCCAAATGTATAAAGCCTGTAGGACTTGGGGCGAAACGTGTACGAATATGCATAAATAGCATTATCTCAGGTTAGCCTGAATATGACTAAATTCGGAACAAAGTGGATACTTTGACTTATGTGTGATGGTGCGCCAGTCAGGGGTGAAATCGTCTCTATCGGCAATGCCTGGCAAGCTGTTCTAGAGCGTCGTAATGACCCCCCATGTTGCCGTACGCAAAATTTTTTGGGTGACTTTGTTGGGCGCAGCAACGCTTCTGAGTGTCAGCCTCAAGAAATAAAGTTACTGATATTTTGCGTAGGCTTGGTGAGGAGGAAGTGCAAAGAAAGCACTCTTGCAGAATAAGTTGCAGTAGCAACTATCTGTGATTTTTGTGCCCAACCCTATCGTTTTGGTGCAGTAGATTGCATTCAAGTCTTGAAGACTGATTTATTAAGCGATGCCACCTACTCTCCTTCAAGCGGACATTAATCATCTATTGTTTTGTTGCCTGAGGTGCTGAGGATTTGTCGGCGGGAAGAATCTGCACAAAGAACTCGCCCTCTTTAATCATGCCATGCTCAACTCGAGCGCGCTCTTCGATGGCACGGGTCCCATCCTTGAGATCTTTAACATCCCCTGCTAATTTAGCATTACGAAGAGACAAGAGGCTATTCTGCGCCTCTTGTAGCTCAACTTGACGCTCCATCTCATACACCTTAAGCCATCCCCCCTTACCCAACCAAAGGGGGTACTGAATTGCAATCAGCAATACCAGCATGGAGTAAATGACTATACGCATAGACTATAGGATGCTTACTGCTTAAGGTTATAAAAGACTGACTTACCTGGGTAAGTAGCGACATCGCCTAAATCTTCTTCAATACGCAACAATTGATTGTATTTTGCAATACGATCTGAGCGTGACAAAGACCCTGTCTTAATTTGACCAGCATTGGTGCCGACTGCGATATCAGCAATCGTGCTATCTTCGGTTTCACCAGAACGATGTGAAATTACTGCTGTGTAATTTGCACGCTTAGCCATCTCAATTGCTGCAAACGTCTCTGTCAATGTACCGATTTGATTAATCTTGATGAGAATTGAATTTGCAATCCCCTTTTCAATGCCTTCTTTCAGAAGGCGTGTATTGGTTACAAAGAGATCATCGCCCACCAGCTGGATTTTCTTACCAAGCTTCTTGGTAATATCGGCCCAACCATCCCAATCGCTTTCGTGCATACCATCCTCTATAGAAACAATTGGAAATTGATCGGCCAGATTACCGAGATAATCAGAAAACTCACTTGAACTAAGTTGTAGGCCTTCGCTAGACAAATGATACTCATCGTTTTTATAGAATTCGCTTGCTGCACAATCCAACGCCAAAAGGACGTCCTCTCCAGCTTGGTATCCAGCACCCTCAATCGCTTTCATAATCGTTTGCAGGCACTCGTGATTACTCTTAAAGTTTGGAGCAAATCCACCTTCGTCACCAACAGTGGTAGGCATGCCCTGTGCAGCCAAAATCTTTTTGAGCTCATGGAAAATCTCAGCACCACAGCGTAAAGCATCGCGGAAGTTTTCAGCACCAACGGGCATTACCATGAACTCTTGAATATCTAGGCTATTATTGGCATGTGCACCGCCATTCACAATATTCATCATTGGAACTGGTGGCTGCATACCACCAGAACCCCCGAAATATCGATAGAGCGGAAGACCTGCTTCTTCGGCAGCCGCACGAGCAACAGCCATGGATACGGCTAAGGTTGCATTTGCGCCCAAACGCGCTTTATTGTGAGTGCCATCCAATTCAATCAGGGTGCGATCTAAAAATGCTTGTTCGCTTGCATCAAGTCCCAGAATAGATTCAGCGATCTCAATATTGATGTTTTGAGCGGCCTTCAAAACCCCTTTCCCCAGATAGCGAGCTTTATCACCATCACGCAATTCAATTGCTTCACGAGAGCCTGTTGAGGCTCCAGAGGGAACGGCTGCACGACCCATAACACCAGATTCAAGCAAAACATCACATTCAACTGTTGGGTTGCCACGTGAATCTAGAACTTCTCTACCAATGATGTCAACAATGGCGCTCATACACCTTCTCCTTAAACCAATATGAAATGGTTTGAAATAATTACCTAAAGCTGTCTTCTAAAAATGAGCCGCTTGATTTAACGACATTGTCTAAAGTTACCAATGATTCCAACAAATCTTTCATCCGATCTAGTGGCACAGCATTAGGACCATCAGATAGGGCTTTAGCGGGATCCGGGTGGGTTTCCATAAAGAGACCGCTAATGCCAACGGCAACAGCAGCACGTGCCAACACAGGCACGAATTCGCGCTGTCCACCGCTGGAACTCCCCTGACCCCCAGGGAGCTGAACTGAGTGAGTGGCGTCGAAAACTACAGGTGCATTTGACTCACGTAGTATCGCAAGGCTACGCATATCAGAGACAAGATTGTTGTAACCAAACGATGCGCCGCGTTCACAAACCATAAACTGGTCAGGAAGGTTCTTTTCAGAGGCTGCCATACGTGCTTTTTCAATGACATTGAGCATCTCGTGTGGCGAGAGAAATTGCCCTTTTTTAAAGTTCACGGGTTTACCACTCTGAGCACAGGCGCGAATGAAGTCCGTTTGCCTACAGAGAAAGGCTGGGGTCTGAAGCACATCCACAACGCTAGCAACGTCCGCAATTTCGCTGATGTTATGCACATCGGTTAAAACAGGCACCTCAACCTGTTTTCTGACTGTAGCCAAAATATCCAAACCCCTTTGCATTCCTAAACCACGAAAGGATGTGCCAGAGGAGCGATTGGCTTTATCAAATGAAGATTTATAGATAAATGGGATCTTAAGGGTAGAGGTAATTTCTTTAAGTTGGCCAGCGATATCAATTGCCGATTGTTCAGACTCAATCACGCATGGACCAGCTATTAAAAAAAGGCGTTGATCCAAATCTACATCGTATCCACACAGCTTAAATGCGCTCATAGTTTTCCTTTATGCAGCCTGTTTTTCAGCGGATTTTTGGTGCTCAAGTGCGGCGCTAATAAATGCAGAGAACAAGGGGTGTCCATCACGTGGTGTAGATGTAAATTCTGGATGGAACTGCACACCGAAAAACCATGGATGCATAGATGCAGGTAACTCCATCATTTCCGGAAGCTCCTCATTAGGGGTTCTGGCTGAAATAATCAAACCTGACATTTCAAGTTGCGGAACAAAAGTATTGTTGACCTCGTAGCGATGGCGATGACGTTCGTTTACCTCAGCCCCATATATTTGGTGGGCCAAAGTACCCGTCTTAACAGAACAACGCTGTGATCCAAGGCGCATGGTGCCACCTAGATCGGAGTCATTGGAGCGCTTCTCTAGGTTGCCCTCTCTATCAAGCCATTCGGTAATCAAAGCCACAACAGGCTGCTCTGCTTGAGGGTCAAATTCAGTGCTATTGGCTTTGTTAAAATTAGCTACATGTCGAGCAAATTCGATGACAGCCAATTGCATGCCTAAACAGATACCAAGGTATGGAATTTTTTGCTCGCGAGCATAGCGAATCGTTGATATTTTACCTGCGGTACCCCGCTTACCAAAGCCACCAGGAACCAAAATAGCATCAAGGTTTTTGAGGCAAGTAACACCTTCTTTTTCTATATCTTCAGAATCAATGTAATTGATATTGACACGTGTATGAGTATGAATGCCGGCATGACGCAAGGCCTCAATAAGTGATTTATAAGACTCTGTTAGCTCCACATACTTACCAATCATTCCAATGGTGACTTCATGTTTTGGATTTGCTAGTTCATAAACCAGCTGAGCCCAAACAGAAAGATCAGCCGGCTTTGCTTTGATTTCTAACTCACGGCAAATTAAATCATCCATCCCCTGAGCATGGAGCATTTCAGGAATCTTATATATCGTGTCTACATCCCAAACTGAAATGACAGCTTCTTCACGCACATTGGAGAATAGTGAAATCTTGGCACGCTCATCCTCTGGAATCGGACGATCTGCCCGACAAAGCAATACGGTCGGCATTATGCCGATCTCACGCAACTTTTGTACAGAGTGTTGCGTAGGCTTAGTTTTTAACTCTCCTGCGCTGTTGATATATGGTACTAAAGTCAAGTGCACAAAAGCGCAGTCATGCACCGGCAAGCGCAAACTCATTTGCCTTGCTGCCTCTAAGAAAGGAAGAGACTCGATATCACCGACTGTTCCACCAATTTCGCAAATAGCTACATCCGCTTTGCCATCATGACTTGCTTTGGCTCCGCGTTCGACAAATGCTTGAATTTCATTGGTAATGTGCGGAATCACTTGAACTGTTTTTCCAAGATATTCGCCGCGACGTTCTTTGCTGATGACAGATTCATAAATCTGACCAGTCGTGAAATTATTGCTCTTGCGCATCTTGGCAGACACGAAGCGCTCGTAGTGACCCAAATCCAAGTCCGTTTCAGCTCCATCTTCAGTAACGAAAACCTCGCCATGCTGTAAGGGGCTCATAGTGCCCGGGTCTACGTTGATATAAGGGTCTAATTTTAGGAGGGTGACTTTCAGGCCGCGGGATTCAAGAATCGCGGCAAGCGAGGCAGCTGCAATTCCTTTCCCTAAAGTAGAAACCACGCCACCAGTGACAAAAACGCATTTGGTCATCGCTTAATAAGCTCTCTTGCAAAAAGTAATTATAACGATAGACAATGCTTTCCCTCAAATTGAAAATCGTTAATATTCTGTTTTCTTGCCTATAAAGACTTTTTTAGCTATGCGCCTATTATTTGCCGCACTATTAACCATCCTCTCCCTTTTGCTATCGCATTCAATAAGAATGCCTGCCAATATAGGGGCTATTTTTGCTTTGAATCTATTTCTTGGATGGTCCTTAATAGGCTGGGTTATTGCCCTAGTTTGGGTGATGAAGGATGAGGAGGTTTTGTAGTTTTAGCCTGTAACTTTTCCATATTGCATTGAGGGATTACAAATCTTCCTAGTAAAAACCCATATTTTTCAATGATTTAGAGTTTTTTTAGTTAAATTTCTCTTTTAAACTCTTATATAAGACTTAAATAAGTAACTATAATCGGTTTAGTCGGGAGAGAATTCCCTTTCGGCCTTTCTCTTGACCACTTTTACCTCACAGGAAACACAATGTTAGAAGCCTATAACGCCCAAGTTGCAGAGCGCGCAGCTCTTGGTATTCCCGCACTACCATTAACCAAGGATCAAACATTTGAGTTAGTTAAATTGCTAAAAACCCCGCCTAACGGCAAAGAGGCTGAACTTGTAGAGCTAATAACAAATCGTGTTCCTGCAGGCGTTGATGAAGCAGCAAAAGTAAAGGCTGAGTTTTTAAATGCAATCGCCAAGGACACAGAAAAGTCCCCTTTAATTTCTCGTATCAAAGCAACTGAGTTATTGGGAGCAATGCTTGGCGGTTACAACATCAAACCGCTTGTTAAATTACTGAGTGATGCTGAGTGTGGTTCTGCAGCGGCGGCTGCCCTTAAGAAAACATTATTAATGTTTGACTATTTCCACGATGTTCAAGAGTTAGCGGAAAAAGGAAATGCGAATGCTAAATCGGTTCTGCAAAGCTGGGCTGATGCAGAGTGGTTTACAAGTCGCCCTGCTGTTCCAGAAAGCATGAAACTTACGGTTTTCAAGGTCACAGGCGAAACCAATACCGACGACTTATCCCCCGCTCCTGACGCTTGGAGTCGACCCGACATTCCTTTGCATGCTACCGTCATGCTGAAGAATCCACGTCCTGGCATTGAACCCGATGAGACCGGAGTTCGCGGTCCGATGAAACAAATTGCTGAGTTGCAGAAAAAGGGCAATCAAATTGCTTACGTTGGTGACGTTGTTGGAACCGGATCTTCACGTAAATCTGCAACAAATTCTGTTTTATGGTGGACTGGCCAAGATATCCCTTTTGTACCAAACAAACGTTATGGCGGCGTCTGCTTGGGCACCAAAATTGCACCGATCTTCTTCAATACGATGGAAGACGCGGGCGCATTACCAATAGAACTCGATGTCAATCAAATGAATATGGGTGATGTTATTGAATTGCGCCCATATGAAGGTAAAGCTTATAAAGACGGTAAAGAGATTGCTTCTTTCACAATGAAGTCCCCAGTTATTTTTGATGAAGTTCGAGCAGGTGGTCGTATTCCATTGATCGTAGGTCGTGGTCTTACTGCAAAAGCTCGTGTGGCCTTCGGTTTGCCAGCTTCCACGGAGTTCCGCGTACCTGTTAGCCCACCCGACAATAAAAAAGGTTACAGTTTGGCTCAAAAGATGGTTGGTCGCGCCTGTGGATTGCCAGAAGGTCAAGGCGTACGCCCAGACACTTACTGTGAGCCTCATATGACCACTGTTGGATCTCAAGATACCACTGGCCCTATGACCCGCGATGAGTTGAAAGATTTGGCTTGCTTAGGCTTCTCAGCTGATTTAGTGATGCAATCTTTCTGTCACACATCAGCTTATCCAAAGCCTGTTGATATTCGCACCCACCATGAATTGCCGGCATTTATGACCAATCGTGGCGGTGTTGCATTGCGTCCAGGTGATGGCGTGATTCATAGCTGGCTTAATCGTTTATTACTGCCTGATACTTGCGGCACTGGTGGCGATAGCCATACTCGTTTCCCGATCGGCATCTCCTTCCCTGCAGGCTCTGGTTTAGTAGCCTTTGCAGCAGCAACTGGCGTAATGCCATTAGATATGCCCGAGTCTGTATTGGTTCGCTTCAAAGGAAAAATGCAACCCGGTCTTACGTTGCGAGATCTGGTAAATGCTATTCCTTTGTATGCAATCAAAAAAGGTTTGTTAACCATTGAGAAACAAGGCAAAAAAAATATTTTTTCAGGACGTATTTTAGAGATTGAAGGCTTACCAGACCTTAAGGTTGAGCAAGCATTTGAATTGTCTGATGCTTCCGCTGAGCGCTCTGCAGGTGGCTGTGCAGTACAACTTAATAAAGAACCAATCATTGAATACATGCAATCTAACATCACACTAATGAAGTGGATGATTGCTAATGGCTATGAAGATAAGCGTACTTTAGGTCGCCGCATTAAGGCCATGGAGGCATGGATTGCAAAGCCTGAATTACTCAAGGCCGATGCAAATGCTGACTACGCTGAGATCATTGAGATTGACATGAGTGAAATTAAAGAGCCAATCCTGGCGTGCCCTAATGATCCAGATGATGTCAAGTTCCTCTCTGAAGTTGCTGGCGAAAAAATTGACGAAGTCTTTATTGGTTCGTGCATGACTAACATTGGTCACTTCCGTGCAGCTGGCAAAGTACTCGAGGGTAAGTCTGATATCCCAACCCGTCTTTGGATTGCCCCTCCCACTAAAATGGATCAAATGGTTCTCACAGAAGAGGGTTACTATGGCGTCCTAGGACGCACCGGCGCCCGGATGGAAACCCCAGGCTGTTCACTTTGTATGGGTAATCAAGCTCAAATCCGCAAGGGTTCAACCGCAGTATCTACATCGACACGTAACTTCCCTAATCGTTTGGGCATTGATACGCGTGTTTACTTAGCATCTGCTGAGCTTGCTTCTGTTGCAGCACTCTTGGGTCGACTACCTACTCCCAAAGAATATTTGGAGCAAGTTGAGTCATTGAATGCTAAGGCAGCTGAGGTGTATCGCTATACGAACTTTGACAAGATCCCGTCATTTAGCGATGTCGCCAATACGGTTGCTATTTAACTACTACTATCAGTAGTAGTTGTTTGGCTAAAGAAAAGGCGATCATATGATCGCCTTTTTTATTGAAATAAAACAAATTAGATTGAAAGCATAGACTCTTGTCGGGCATTCGCACGACTTAGACCAGAGACCCAGTTATTGGTTGGTAAACCAGTTTGTTTCATCAGAAGCTTCGCACGCCGAGAAACATCTTTCCACGCTGCCACTAACTTAGGACCCTTAAATGCGAGAGCTACCACATTGCAATCATGTGATTCAGGAAACAACAAAACCCGATCATCAAAAGCTTCACAGATATTTTTCAGATTTATTGCAAAACTCTTATGTCTTGAGAACAAGTTTACTGCCATCACACCAGGGCTCTTCAGAACATTAAAGCATCCTTTATAAAATTCCAATGAGCTGGCAGCAGGACCATCACAAATTGCATCATATAAGTCAACTTGCACTGCATCAAAATGACCCTGATATTGTTTGTTCTTTACAAACTGCTTTGCATCCGTTTGGAGAGTTTCTAGTTTGCGATCATCATCAGCAGGCGTAAAAAATATCGAGCGTGCAGAATCAATGACTGATGGGTTAAGTTCAACAACGGTGGTTTTGACAGCAGGACAATAGCGATATTGAAACTTAGTTAATGCACCAGTTCCCAGCCCCAACTGCGCAATCCGCATTCCAGGTTTAGTTTTTAAAAATAGCAGCCAAGCCATCATTTGTTGGTTGTATTCCAGATAGATTTCATCTGGATCACGCAGACGCATTGCGCCCTGGATTAATGCAGTACCAAAGTGAAGATAGCGAATACCGCGGCTTTCAGAAAAGGTAATTGACTCCATCTCTTGATGGCTGAGTTAATTAATCAGCCCAACAACGGGCGTTGCGAAATAAGCGTAACCAAGGGCTAGCACCATCGGACGTATCAAGCCAACCAGGGGGACACCAACTCATCTGGACAGCCCTAAATACACGTTCGGGATGCGGCATCATGACCATGAAACGACCATCCGGGGTAGTAACTCCTGTCAATCCGCCTGGAGACCCATTTGGATTCATGGGATAGGTTTCTGTTGGTCTGCCTTGATGATCCACAAATCGGAAGGAGGCCAGCCCTTGGCTCTGAATTTTCTCTAAGCTTCCTTGTTGGCTGAAGTTTGCAAAACCTTCTCCATGGGCAATTGCAATTGGTATCTGACTGCCTTCCATGCCTTGTGTAAAGATTGAAGGAGATGTCATAACTTCAGCCATTACTAATCGAGCCTCGTACTGCTCCGATTGATTGCGAGTAAATTTTGGCCATGCATCTGCGCCAAGGATGATTCCAGATAAATTACTCATCATCTGACAACCGTTACAAACGCCTAATGCAAAACTGTCTTGGCGATTAAAGAATGCTGCAAATTGATCACGCAACTGCTGATTAAATAGAATGGTTTTTGCCCATCCTTCACCCGCACCTAAGACATCCCCATAACTGAATCCGCCGCAAGCAATTAAACCCCTAAAGTCATCTAGCTTAGTTTTGCCGCTAAGCAAATCGGTCATATGGACATCATAGCTATCAAACCCAGCCCAATTGACTGAATAGGCTATTTCTACATGAGAGTTAACGCCCTGCTCTCGTAATATTGCTACTTTAGGGCGAATTTTCTTAGAAATATACGGTGCTGTAATATCTTCCGATACATCGAAAGTCAGTCTCGGGCTCATGCCTGGATCGGTAGGATCATCCAAAAGCATAAACTCGCTATTTGCACATGCTGGGTTATCTCGCAAACGGGCTATTTGATAACTGGTATTCATCCAAATCTTTTGCAGCACTTCACGTGGTTCTGCAAAAATATTTTTTGCATCACGCCAAATCTCAATTCTCCCATTGGAGTTTGGCGTACCGATGACGTGACTATAGGCACTCAAGCCATGCTTTCTTAATACGGCAAATACACTATCACGGTCTTCTTTACGAACCTGAACTACAACACCCAATTCTTCATTAAAAAGCGCCCTCATGGTTTGCTCATGACGACGACCAGAAATCTGTTGCGCCCAATTTTTGGCATCGCCATAGTCAGGCTCCTGATCTGCATCCATAGCGATCATGTCTACATTAATTGAGATTCCACAATGCGAAGCAAACGCCATTTCAGCTACGCATGCAAATAAGCCTCCATCTGAACGATCGTGATACGCCAGCAACTTAGCTGCTTGGCGAAGCTCAATCATGACAGCCGCTAAAGCCTTCAGATCCTCTGGATGATTCACATCTGGTGGTAGCTTGCCAGATTGATCTAGCACTTGAGCTAGGATGCTACCTGCCATACGATTCTTGCCACGGCCTAAATCAATCAGAATGAGTTCAGACTCAATTGCGGAGTCATCTGGATTCTTTAACTGCAATAACGGAGTCAGAGTCCTACGGACATCTTGAACCGAAGCAAAAGCAGAAATAATCAAAGAAACTGGAGCAATTACTTTTTTATCGGCATTTCCATCTTGCCAAGCTGTCGACATTGATAGGGAGTCTTTACCAACAGGTATAGAAATTCCTAAAGCTGGACACAGCTCCATACCGACAGCTTTAACAGAGTCATAGAGTTTTGCATCTTCGCCAGGAGCACCACATGCTGCCATCCAGTTGGCAGAGAGCTTAACTCCGCTAAGTTCCGCAATATCAGCTGCCAAAAGATTTGTAACAGCCTCTCCCACAGCCATGCGCGCAGCTGCAGGCGCATCAATGACTGCTAGCGGTGTTCTCTCACCCATGGACATTACTTCGCCACGATAACCTTTGTAATCCATTAAGGTGACAGCACAGTCAGCAACGGGTACCTGCCATGGTCCAACAAACTGGTCTCTCGCACTCAAACCACCCACAGTCCGATCCCCAATTGTGATCAAGAATGATTTACTCGCCACAGTGGGTTGCTGTAACACCCATGCAATAGACTGAGTCAAGTCTGCATTCGTAACATCCAGCTCCTCAAATTCCTGAACAATACGGATAACATTTCGATGCATCTTAGGTGGTTGACCTAGCAGAACCTCCATAGGCATATCAATCGGAAGTGCTTCATCAGCGCTTGGCGATTGTTTGGAATCACTCAATTGCAATTGACGTTCAGAAGTGGCTTCACCTACTACAGCAAAAGGGCAACGCTCACGCTCACAAAATGATTTGAAAAGATCTAAATCCTTTTTCTCAATCGCTAATACATAACGCTCTTGAGATTCGTTGCACCAGATCTCTGCAGGGCTCATGCCAGTCTCTTCAAGAGGGACACTGCGCAGCTTGAATTTCGCCCCTAGTCCCGCACCAGCTGCAAGCTCTGGGAATGCATTGGAAAGACCGCCTGCACCTACATCGTGGATAGAAACAATAGGGTTATGCTCACCTAATGCCCTACAGGCGTTAATTACCTCCTGCGCTCGACGCTCCATTTCGGGATTACCCCGCTGAACTGAATCAAAATCTAGATCTGCCGTATTAGTGCCCGTTGCCACAGAACTTCCTGTAGCTCCGCTCATACCAATCCGCATACCTGGTCCACCAAGCTGAATAAGTAAATGACCAGCTTTAATTGCTTTTTTGTCTGTATGTATGGAATCAATACTACCTATGCCGCCAGCGATCATGATTGGCTTGTGATATCCGCAACGAACACCATCTAAAGTTTGTTCAAAAACTCGGAAATATCCACCTAATATTGGTCGACCAAATTCATTATTAAACGCCGCTCCACCTAAAGGACCATCAATCATGATTTGCAAAGGCGTTGCTATGCGTTCTGGCTTTCCATGCTTTTCACGTTCCCAAGGAAGATCAGTGCCAGGGATGTTGAGATGAGAAACGGAGAACCCTGTTAAACCTGCTTTAGGGCGTCCGCCGACACCGGTTGCACCTTCATCACGAATTTCTCCTCCCGCACCAGTTGAGGCACCTGGAAATGGAGCAATTGCAGTTGGGTGGTTGTGGGTCTCCACCTTCATCAAGGTGTGAACTAAACGGGTATCTTTTTCATAGCGATGATGCTCACCTTGAGGACCCCAAGTCTCCGCCTCGCATCCTGCCATTACCGCAGAATTATCAGAATAGGCAACGATCGTGCCTTCAGGGTGCAGTTGATGAGTATTTCGAATCATAGCAAACAATGAGCGCTCTTGGTCATCACCGTCTATAGTCCAACTCGCGTGAAAAATCTTATGACGACAATGCTCGCTATTTGCCTGAGCAAACATAATGAGCTCTACATCAGATGGATTGCGCCCAAGGCGTACAAAGTTTTCCACTAAGTAAGCTACCTCATCGTCAGATAATGCAAGACCCCAATCTTGATTAGCCCGATCAAGTGCAGACTTTCCCTCCGTCATGACAGGAATACGCAGCAATGGCTTATCTTCTAATGATTGGTACAGGACATTAGCTGCATCAACAGATTCAATTACCGCCTCAGTCATGCGATCATGGATTGCAGTAAACACTACTTGTTTTTGTTCAAGTGTTAGTTCTTTTTTACTTTTCCAAGAAAACTGCATACCTCGCTCAAGTCGTAAGATATCTAAACCGCATTGGCGAGCGATATCAGTCGCTTTGCTAGCCCATGGAGAAACTGTACCTAAGCGCGGAATAACTATGGCAATCTGTCTGTCTGATCTCTCTTTCCCAAACCAGGACTTACCCGGAATAATTCGAGAGTGAAAAGGTTGACCATAAGTGAGCAAGTTAGTTAAACCATCTTGGTTTTTGCTTTCGAGCTCAGAGTCAGCCCATACAAAATGTAGGTACTGGGCCTCTATAAACTCAAGCTCAACCCCTTGATCAGCCAAAGTAGCTAAAAGTCGCTGTTCGCGAAAAGGGGAAAGCGCATCTGCGCCAGGCAAAAAGTGGAAAAAAGACATCCCTAGATTATAAGGTTTTGCCTACAGTAATCGCCCACCCTGAAGGTGCTATTGGCGTTGGCACCTATCAGCCAAGGCCTGGTTGTGGGTTACCAAAATCAGGGTTGATTGATTGGCTGGATTTCGCTGGAAAAGCAGCTCTATGACCCTGCCGCCACCGGCCGCATCAAGGCTACCGGTAGGCTCTCATCCGCAAATAAAATGGCGGCCTTCATGATGTGAAGGCTCTGGCTAGAGCTACGCGCTGTTGCTCATCCCCGGAGAGTGTTGTAGGGAAATGATTGGTTCGATGGCCAAGGCCTACTTGTTCAAGACAACTTAAAGCATTTTCCTTGGCTTTCCCCGAGCCGTTTAGCTCTGCTGGAAGCATAACATTTTCAAGCGCAGTCAGATAGGGAAGCAGTTGAAAAGATTGAAATACAAACCCAACATTTTGCCCCATCAGATGTGCTCTGCCGTCTTCATCAAGCTGATTGAGATTTTGCCTCATCAATTCAACATGACCATTAGATGACAAATCAAACCCAGCCAAAAGTCCCAATAAGGTGCTTTTTCCGGAACCTGACGCTCCAGTAATCGCAACACTTTCGCCATGCAGAACATCAAAGCAGAGCGCGTGCAAAATAGTGAGATCTCCATCGCTAGATGGAACCTCTTTACTCAGGTCTATTGCGCTGAGGACTTTTGATGGAATATTCATAGATGAATAAAAATAGTTGTATGGGTTACTTTAGAAAAAAATGGCTACCTCTTACAAGGGCTATGACCCTATTTTGCCTTTTTATTTCCTTCGACACGCAGGCACAGATAAATCCAATTATTTTGGTACTGGGGGATAGCTTATCGGCAGAATATGGCATAACAATGGGCACTGGTTGGGTCAAGCTTTTAGAGGATCAGCTCCAAAAACAAGGGAGCAAATGGAATGTCTTTAATGCCAGCATCAGCGGAGAAACCACCGCTGGTGGCTTAAAGCGATTACCAAAATTAATAGAACAAAAGAAGCCAGGAATCATACTGCTAGAGCTTGGAGCGAATGATGCGTTACGCGGTCTTTCGATCCAAGAGTCGGAGAAAAATCTACGAAAAATGATTCATTTATGCACAAATTCAGGATCAAAAGTCCTCCTGTTTAGCATGCAAATACCGCCAAATTATGGTCCGGAGTACGCAAAACAGTTTAAAGACCTCTACTCGACACTAGCCAATCAAGAAAAAGTTGAGTTAGTGCCATTCTTCATGAATGGAGTAGCGTTAGATCTGAGTTTATTTCAAGCAGATCGCATTCACCCCAATGAAAAAGCCCAAGCTATTCTATTTAAAAACGTATGGGGCGCAATGGCCCCATATCAAACACTATTAAAAGTTCAATAGCGCAATACCTAACTTCCAGAATCGGATGACATTGGTTTAAGGGGGTTGATTACTTTTACACCAGCCACATCACGCCAGTAGGCCATAAAACCTGCGAACTCAGATTGGGCTGCCAATGCCTGTATTTGCTGAGCTTGCGCTTTATGGATTTTGGTATCTACGCTAGTAGGTTGTCTTACTTGATCTACTCGATACAACATTGTTCCCAGTCCTGGATTGCTGACTGATATTACAGTTGGCAATTTTTCTGGATTCAATGTCATAACTTTATCAAGGGCACCACCAACTAAGTTTGCAGGCTTGTTTCTGGATACCCAAATTGGACTAGCGAACCCTGCAACACTTTTAGGATCTTTTTCTAATGCAGTAAAACGCTCAGCCGCAGCTGCAACAGCAAGCTTTTCAGCCATGCGTTGACTCACCTGTCGTTTTACTTCGGCAGCCACATCCTTATATGGCAAAGTTTGTGCAGGATAAAATGTCACCACTCTAGCCGACATAATTACGCCGGAGGCAGTTTGCACCGCCTCAATATTTCGTTTATTTTTAACGGCTTCATCACCAAAAAGTGCTTTAACAACTTTGGGATTGGCTAACGGATGGTCTTTTCCAACTCCAGATGCACCAGATCTAGTAACGCCTTTTTGAGTTTGAATACTTAACTTTAATTTATCAGCAGCAGGTTTGAGACTATCGGACTGGTCGTAAGTCATGTTCGCAAATTGATCTGCTTTTTCGCTAAAGACTTTTGCGTCTTCTTTGGGATCGGCCTTAAGGACGATATATTCCACATCTACATACTCGGGACTTTCGAACAGCTTTGTGTTTGCATTGTAAAAATTCTGCAAATCTTCTGGCGAAGGACTTACTTGCGACAAATAATCTTTTGCATCAAAGGACAAAACTTGCACTTGACGTTCTGTCTCATACAAAGTTGAGATGATCTCTGATAACTTACGGTTCGCTATCTCAGTACGCGCCACAGAGTTAACAAGCTGACTAATCTTTAAATCAAATGCTTGACCTGCGTAGAACTGCTCTTCATTTAAACCATTGCTCGCTAACAATTGCTTAAAACGCATATTGTCAAAGCTGCCATCTTGTTTGTAAAGCGCACGAATTTGTGGGATATTTTGCAGGCTCTTAATCAAACTTTCTTTGCGAACCTGCAATCGCAGATCATCAACAGCAAAACCTAAAATTCTTTGTTGTAATAATTCATTCAAAATTGTCTGTCTGAATTGCAGACTCTGTGCAATTTGCACATTTCCACCGACTCGTTCTGCTTGACGCTTTGCAGCCGAATCCACTTCTTGCGCAGTAATTGGCTTACCGTTGATCTTAACCAGATCCGTTTCCTTATCCAGGAATTCTGAATAGCTTGAAATGCCAAACATCACAAATGACGGAACAATGAACAACATCAGGACTAACTGAAGTATTTGTTGGTGCTTACGGACGGTATCAAACATGTAAAATTTTGCTAAATAAATGTATCATTACATGAGTGTAATAGGCGAAGAGCATTGAGGGGTACTAAATAGCCAGAGTGGGCCGAGGATGTGAATCATAATATTTGGTGGGCGCTGAGAGGCTCGAACTCCCGACATTCTGCGTGTAAGGCAAACGCTCTACCAACTGAGCTAAGCGCCCCAAAATATTACAGCTGAGATTGTAACCCAAGGGAGAATTACCAGGGATATTTCCGTTAAATCCACCCAAAATCCAGAGAACAGTTTAACGGAAAAGCACCTCACTTCAGTGCTTAAGAACGTCCGCAGAGGCACCCTTTTCGCTTGCCTTGCTCGCTTCCGCAGCTTTTTTAGCAAGTTCCTCAGGTGTTGAATCTGGAAGTGCTTCGGGCATGCGTTCAAGCGCTAACTCCAAAACTTTATCGATCCAACGTACAGGAACAATCTCAATTGCATTCTTTACATTATCTGGAATATCAATCAGATCCTTTACATTTTCTTCCGGGATCAAAGCAAGCTTAATTCCACCACGATGCGCTGCCAAGAGCTTTTCTTTTAATCCACCGATTGGCAATATCTCGCCACGAAGAGTAATTTCTCCAGTCATTGCAACATCAGATCGAATTGGGATGCCAGTAAATACAGACACCAAAGCAGTAGTGATTGCAATGCCAGCTGATGGACCATCCTTTGGGGTGGCTCCGTCTGGGAAGTGAATATGTATATCCTTTTTCTCAAAAGACTCATCTGCAATTCCTAGGCGCTTTGCTCTAGAGCGGGCAACAGTTCGAGCCGCCTCAACAGATTCTTTCATCACATCACCAATGGAACCAGTTCTAGTAATGACACCTTTACCTGGCATAACAGCAGCCTCAATGGTAAGCAAATCACCGCCAACTTCGGTCCACGCTAATCCAGTCACTTGACCAACTTGGTTCTTTTTGCCTGCAAGACCAAAGTCATACATGCGAACAGAAAGGAATTTCTCTAAGTTATCTGCATTGACCACCACAGGAGCGGCCTCCTTCTTTAGAAGCAGTAGTTTCACTACTTTGCGACAAATCTTGCTAATTTCACGCTCCAAGGATCGGACTCCAGCTTCGCGTGTGTAATAGCGGATCATATTGCGAACAGCACTCTCATCAATCTTCAGCTCATCTTTTTTGAGGCCATTATTTTTAATTTGCTTGGGAATTAAATAATTAACAGCAATGCTAGTTTTCTCATCCTCGGTATAACCTGCTAGACGAATAATCTCAAGACGATCTAAGAGTGGGCCTGGAATATTTAAGGAATTAGAGGTAACCACAAACATCACATCCGATAGGTCAAAATCAACCTCAACATAGTGATCTTGGAAAGTATGATTTTGCTCTGGATCTAAAACCTCTAACAATGCACTGGCAGGATCTCCACGGAAATCCATCCCCATCTTATCCACTTCATCCAAAAGAAATAATGGATTGCGCTCACCCACTTTGATGAGGCTTGTCAAAATCTTGCCTGGCATTGAACCAATATAGGTACGACGATGACCACGAATTTCGGATTCATCACGCACCCCTCCAAGAGCCATGCGAACAAACTTTCGATTGGTGGCGCGAGCAATAGACTGACCCAAAGAGGTTTTACCTACCCCTGGAGGCCCTACCAAGCAAAGAATTGGAGCCTTAACACGATCCACTCGCTGTTGAACGGCGAGATATTCCAAGATACGCTCTTTCACTTTATCCAAGCCGTAGTGATCTTCATCCAATACTTTTTCAGCATTAGTGAGGTCATTGTTAATCTTGGTTTTCCTTTTCCAAGGAAGATTGACCAAAGTATCAATAAAGTTACGTATCACTGTTGCTTCAGCTGACATTGGTGACATCAACTTCAGTTTCTTCAACTCAGACTCTGCTTTTTTAAGGGCTTCTTTAGGCATGCGAACAGCTTTAATACGCTTCCCGAGCTCCTCAAAATCAACACCCTCCTCCCCTTCGCCGAGCTCTTTTTGAATCGCTTTTACCTGCTCATTTAAGTAATACTCACGCTGACTCTTTTCCATCTGTCGCTTCACACGACCGCGAATACGTTTTTCAACCTGCAGAATATCAATTTCACTCTCAAGATCAGTCAATAGACTTTCTAAGCGCTGTATCACTTCTGTCATTGCGAGAAGGCGTTGTTTTTGCTCGAGCTTAACAGGCAAGTGCGCACAAATCGCATCGGCTAGACGACTTGGATCATCGATCCCGCCTAACGAAGATAGCATCTCTTGCGGAACTTTTTTGTTGAGTTTTACATACTGATCAAACTGAGCCATGATTGCACGGCGCAAAGCTTCTGTTTCATGAGCGTCTACAGTATTGAGTGCGGTTGGCTTGGCTTCACAACTGAAGTAGCCAAGGCTATCCTCAATCTGACTTACCTCTGCACGCTGAACGCCCTCAACCAGCACCTTTATAGTGCCATCAGGCAATTTAAGCATCTGTAAAATATTGGCAATACAGCCAACTTCATAAAGATCTTCAATTACTGGCTCATCTTTAGCCGCTGCTTTTTGCGCAACTAACAGAACATTTTTGCCGGTTTCCATAGCAGCCTCGAGGGCTTTAATCGATTTTGGGCGACCCACAAATAAAGGGATCACCATATGAGGAAATACAACTACGTCCCTTAATGGGAGTAAAGGTAGTTGAATGGGCTCAGAGGGTAATAATAAGTGGCCAGGCATGGGGGGCAAATCCTCCAAAGTAATCAATCCTCAAAAGTCATATTTAGTGGCTTTTCTAGCAGAGACCACTAAATAGAGACATTATTTATGAGTAGCATACTACCTATATGGGTAGACCTTGCAGAAAAACAAGAGGTAAAAAGACAAAAATAGGGCAAAAATGCCCCATTAATAGCGAAAACCCTAAGAATTTAGGCTTTTTTGCTCAAATCAAGCTGTTCAGGGTCTTGTTTGTAGACAAGCAATGGTTTTCCGCCGTCTGCAATGCTACTTTCGTCGATTACGACTTTTTGCACATTTTTAAGGGATGGCAAGTCATACATCACATCCATTAAGGAACCTTCAAGAATTGATCGCAGACCACGGGCACCGGTTTTTCGAGCTATTGCTTTTTTGGCAATAGCGGATAAAGCTTCGCGTCGGACCTCAAGCTCAGAGCCCTCCATGGTCAGGAGCGCTTGATACTGTTTCACTAAAGCATTTTTGGGTTCAGTCAGAATTTGGATTAGAGTCTCTTCATCCAATTGCGCTAAGGTAGCAACTAGTGGAAGGCGCCCAATCAACTCTGGAATCAAGCCAAACTTCATTAAGTCTTCTGGCTCCACCTCGATCAAAAGATCACTTACGCCACGATCATCTTTGCCAGGAACGGTTGCATTGAAACCAATACCAGTTTTCGCAGTTCTTTGTTGAATGACTTTTTCAAGACCATCAAATGCACCTCCGCAAATAAACAAAATATTGGTTGTGTCCACCTGTAAAAAGTCTTGGTTAGGATGCTTGCGTCCTCCTTGTGGAGGTACGGAGGCCATAGTGCCCTCGACCAGCTTGAGCAATGCTTGCTGAACTCCCTCACCAGATACATCTCGAGTAATTGAGGGATTGTCTGACTTGCGAGATATTTTATCGATCTCATCAATATAAACAATGCCACGCTGAGCTTTTTCTACATTGTAATCACAAGCTTGCAATAGCTTTTGAATGATATTTTCAACATCTTCGCCAACATAACCAGCCTCGGTTAAGGTTGTTGCATCGGCCATGACAAAAGGCACATCCAGCATACGCGCCAAAGTCTGCGCTAATAGCGTTTTACCTGAACCAGTTGGTCCAATTAAAAGAATATTACTTTTAGCTAGCTCGACACCATCAACTATTGCCTTCGCTGGTAGCTTAGCTTCTTTCTTGTCAGAGTTTTCTACAGGCTTGCCATCCTTATCGAGCTTTTCTTTTTTTGGTTTAGGCAAATATTGAAGGCGCTTGTAGTGGTTGTAGACGGCAACCGCTAGGGTTTTCTTGGCTTGATCTTGACCAATAACGTATTGATCTAAATTCTCACGAATTTGATGAGGCGTAGGCAAGGAATGATCGCCCTCTTCTTTAGGTAACTTGGCAATTTCTTCTTGAAGAATATCGGTGCAAAGATCGATACACTCATCACAGATAAAAACCGATGGACCAGAAATTAATTTTTTAACTTCATGCTGGCTCTTACCGCAGAAAGAGCAATATAGAACCTTATCGCCTGATGTAGTGTTGGTATCGCTCAAAATAAACTCGATAAGTAATTAATAAAGAAATTAAGGACGTTTTTCAATAACCTTATCGATCAAGCCATACTCGCGAGCTTGATCGGCAGACATGAAATTATCGCGATCAGTATCTTTAGCGATGGTTTCAATTGACTGACCTGTACGGTCGGCCAAAATTTTATTAAGTCGTTCACGTAAATATAGGATCTCGCGTGCCTGAATCTCGATATCAGATGCCTGACCACGTGCACCGCCTAAGGGCTGATGAATCATGACTCGTGAATTAGGCAAGGCATACCGTTTATTCTTCTCGCCTGCGCACAACAAAAATGCGCCCATGCTTGCTGCCATGCCCATACATAAGGTGCTGACGTGCGGCTTAATGAATTGCATTGTGTCATAAATAGCTAAACCTGCTGAAACAGAACCACCTGGAGAATTAATATACAAAGCAATCTCTTTGTCAGGTTTCTCGCTCTCAAGAAACAAAAGTTGTGCAATCACCAAGTTAGCAATTTGATCATTTACCTCGCCAACCAAGAAGACAACACGCTCACGCAATAGGCGCGAATAAATGTCATATGCACGTTCACCCCTACCTGAGGTTTCAATCACCATTGGAACCAAGCCCAAGCCTTTTGGTTTTAGATTTTCAGACTGGTAATGATTCTGGATCATATTGAAACCTCTTCTTAATATTAGATGATTTAGTTTAGCTTGCTGAGCTCTTCGAAGGTAACCGCTTTATCGTTTACCTTAGCTTGAGACGTGAAATACTTAATCACATTGTCTGCAAGCACAAGATTTTCGACATCCTTCAACCGACCTGGGTTGCTGTAATGCCAACGCACCACTTCTTTTGGATCTTCGTAAGTTGCAGCCTGCTCATCGATTTCAGCCTTGATTTGATCAGCAGTAACCGCTAGATTGTGCTTTTTAACCAATTCACTCAAAATGAGCTCTAAACGAACGCGTTTGGTTGCTTGCTCAGCAAATAACTCGGCAGGAATGGGCGCATCTTTTGCATTGGGGACGCCACGTTGCATTAAATCTTGTCGAGCATCTTCCACTAAGCGCTCCTGCTCAGAAGCAACTAAAGATTTAGGTACATCAAGTTCGCATAAGCTGTTGAGCTTGTCCATCACCTCATTTTTTAACAAGGAGGTAATCCGACGCTTAACTTCACGATCTAAATTCTCTTTCACTTCGGCACGCATTTTGGCAACGCCACCCTCGATAACACCTAATGACAATGCAAACCCATCATCTACTACCGGCAGGTGTGGCCAATTCACCGACTTCACGGTAATCGTAAATGCAGCTGTTTTGCCCGCTATATCTTTACCATGGTAGTCGGCTGGAAAACTTAATGGGAAAGACTTGCTCTCACCAACTTTGAGTCCTAAAGTAGCCGCTTCAAACTCAGGCAGCATACGGCCTTCGCCCAAAACATATTCAAAGTTTTCTGCTTTGCCGCCCGCAAATTCAACACCATCAATTTTGCCCACGAAATCAATAACAACTTGATCTCCATTTTGTACTGAAGTATCAGTCCCACCATCGCCATGAGCACCAGCCTCTCCACGAGGATGGTAATGAACTTGCTGCTTACGCAATACATCTAATGCGCGATCAATTTCTGCTTCGCCGATTTCGGTAGAGTATTTGGTAACTTCTGCCTGACTAAAGGCACCAATTTTGACTTCTGGCAATACTTCAAAATAAACGTCAAATAAAACCGTGTCAGCTTTGAGCTGACTCTTAGGCTCAAAACGGGGTTGACCAGCTAATGCTAGCCCCTCTTTTTGGGCTTGCTCATAAAATAGCTCTGCTGCTTTGTCGTATTGCAATTCGAAATCAATCTGCATGCCGTGTTGTTTTTCGACGAGGCTCTTTGGAGCTTTGCCTGGGCGGAAACCTGCCATTTTCATGGTCTTACCTACTTTAGCCAAACGCGTTTCATGCGCTTTAGCTAAATCGGCACGAGCGAACTCCAAAGTCATTTTGCGGTCTAGCGAACCTAAATTTTCTATCTGCACAGCCATTCTCGTCTCTTAATTGAAGTCTGAAGTCCAAGCCAAGTAGCAATCTTGTGGTGCGAGGAGGGGGACTCGAACCCCCACACCATTTCTGGCGTCAGGACCTAAACCTGGTGCGTCTACCAATTTCGCCATCCTCGCGAATATCCGCAAACTTGTCACACTTAAACTTCACTCTAAAGACCGTAATTCTACAATGCCTGGGGTTTTAGAAGATCTTTTAGACCTTGTATAGCAAAGCTACCGCATGCACTGCAATGCCCTCACACCTGCCTAGGTGACCCAAAGATTCATTGGTCTTGGCTTTGAGATTGACATGGCTGGGGGTGATAGCCAAATCAGCGGCAATATTTCGGACCATTTCTGGTAAAAAATCAGCTAATTTTGGCTTTTGACAAATAATAGTGGCATCGACATTGCCCACTTGGAATCCCGCTGCTTGTACCTTCTGTAAGGCCGCCCTAAGCAAAATTCGACTATCCATACCTTTAAATTGAGGAGCAGTATCCGGAAAAAGCTGACCAATGTCATTTAAACCAGCGGCTCCCAATAAGGCATCAGTTAGTGCATGAAGAAGTGCATCAGCATCTGAGTGTCCTAGTAAACCCTTATCAAAGGGCACATGAACACCACCCAATATTAGCTTTCGTTCAGACACTAAAGCGTGCACATCATATCCTTGACCAATTCTAAATTGCGGTATATGTAAATTACTGTGCGTCATGGTTACTCTCTTGTGATTTAGCAATATTCCTTAATAGCAATTGCATTAATTCCCAATCGGCCGGATGGGTCACTTTAAAGTTACGAGCTGCACCTTCTATTAATAGAGGTTTGCCACCAGACAACTCGATGGCGCTCGCTTCATCCGTCACATCAGCCTTAAGAAGAATCGCGCTATCGATAGCATCACGCAATTCCTTTAAACCAAACATCTGCGGGGTTTGGGCTTGCCATAAATGATCGCGCGGAATTGTTCTTTCAGCATGCGGAATATTCCCAGCGATCACCGAATCCAAATCAGTCTGCTTTAAGGTATCAGCCAAACGAACAGCCAATAGACCACCGGTACCCGATGCCAGAACTGCATCAATTAGTCGATTAATTAAAGCAGGTGTGATGCCGGGTCTAGCGGCATCATGCACTAGTACCCAGTCATCTCCAGAAATGCCAGACTTCAACATAGCTGTCAAAGTATTTCGGACAGTTTCTTGCCTCGTTGGCCCACCGGTTGGTGTAAATTGAATGTTGTGTATTTCACCCGCCATCTTCTGCAGAATAAGATTATCTATAAAGCTGGGTGAGACACCAACCCAAATCGACTGAATATGGGCAGTTTTGCCAAACGCCTCCAATGCATAGCTCAGCATGGGTTTCCCTGCCAACGATTGAAACTGCTTTGGCAATTCCCCACCAAGACGGGAGCCGGTACCAGCAGTCGGTAACAGCACATGACATTTCATATTTGAATGATGTCCAGAATCCATGCCTGATTCTATAATGAGCCTAAATGTCTGATGCATTAAATCTGGTACCTCTCATACCCGCTCCGCGGGCTGGGCAGCGCTTTACCTTTTCAGGGCTAGTGGGTTCATCGGATGCCGCCCTCATCGCTCAAACAGCTCTCCGTTACCGGGACAATTTTTCTGTAATGGTCATTTTCTGTGCACAAGCACAGGAAGCTCAGAGACTTTTAGAAGAAATTCCCGCTTTTGCGCCGCAGCTGAAAGCCAGCCTGCTGCCCGATTGGGAGCTTCTTCCTTATGATCATTTTTCCCCCCATCAGGATTTAGTTTCTAAGCGACTAGCCACTTTGTATGAATTACTTAATGGTCGTTGTGATATTGTTTTGGTTCCAGCAACAACAGCACTGCAAAGACTAGGTCCGCCTAATTTTTTATCTGGTCACACTTTTTTCTTTAGGCAAGGTGACAAACTCAATGAATCTGCTTTAAAATTCCAGCTGCAACAAGCTGGGTACGACCCAGTGAGTGCGGTGATGCGACCCGGTGAATACAGTATTCGAGGCGGTTTATTTGACTTGTTTCCCATGGGATCCAACCTACCCTATCGCCTAGATTTATTTGGCGATGAGATTGAACAAATACGCGCATTTGATCCCGACACTCAGCGCAGCCTATACCCAGTAAAAGAGGTACGCCTACTCCCAGGACATGAGTTCCCATTCGATGATGCTTCTCGTATAGCTTTCAGAGGGCGCTGGAGAGAGGTGTTTGAAGGAGATCCTACCCGCTGCTCTATCTATAAGGATGCTAATCAGGGAATTCCAAGTGCCGGCATTGAATCTTATCTTCCCCTCTTTTTTGAAGAGCAATCTAATCTCTTTGATTACTTCCCCAGATCAGGCGATCCTGTATGGTTAGTAACTATTGGGGATGTAGAGGAGACCATTAAAGGCTTCTGGCAAGATACGCTTAGCCGATATGAGTTTCTTAAACACGATCTGGATCGACCCATTCTTCCGCCAAAGAACCTATTTCTAGATATAGGTGAGTTCTTTACAACACTAAAATTATACGCACGTTTAGCACTTGATAAAGATGACTCAGATAAGACCCAGTTTCTAGAAGTTCCAGATATTGCGGTCCATCGTCGAGATGCAGACCCTATCAGCCGCTTACGCAATGTAGCATCCACCGAAAAATTCCGAATATTAATTTGCAGTGATAGCGCGGGACGTAAAGAATCGATACGACAGCTACTCGAAGAGAGTAGCTCTGTATCCGGCCAGAATGGTAAACCTCTCTACCCACTAAAACCGGAAATTTTTGACAGCATTGCTGATTTTACGAAGAGCAATGCGTTATTTGGTCTAGTGACTGCCCCCCTATTTAACGGCTTTACATGGGCTGCCGAGAATCTGATTGTCATTACTGAGGCAGAGTTATTTACTACCACTGCTAGACAAAGGCGTAAGGGTAAGGGTAGTGAAAATGCTGATCCTGACATGTTGTTCAAGGATCTCTCTGAGCTGAAGATTGGTGATCCTGTGGTTCATGCTGAGCACGGCATCGGGCGATATCAGGGCTTAGTACTGCTTAATCTAGCTCCACCTAAACAGGCGCCTATTTTTGAAGAATTTTTACATCTTCAATATACTGGTGAAGCTACTCTTTATGTGCCAGTGCAACAGCTGCAAATGGTGACACGTTATGCTGGATCAGACCCAGACTCTGCCCCGCTTCACCAGCTAGGCTCCGGTCAATGGGATAAGGCCAAACGCAAAGCGGCTCAACAAATTCGCGATACTGCTGCTGAGCTATTAGGTTTATATGCTGCTAGAGCGATACGTAAAGGACATGCTTTTGAATTCTCAGCACATGACTATGCCGCATTTGCTGCAAGCTTTGGTTTTGAAGAAACGCCAGACCAAGCCAGTGCGATTGCAGCCGTTATTGGTGATATGACTAGCGGAACCCCAATGGATCGCTTAGTTTGTGGCGATGTAGGCTTTGGCAAAACAGAGGTTGCCCTACGCGCAAGCTTTGTAGCAGTTATGGGGGGGAAACAAGTTGCTATTTTGGCACCTACAACCCTACTTGCAGAACAACATGTGGCTACTTGGACGGATCGCTTTGCTGATTGGCCGGTCCGCATTGTTGAACTTTCCCGCTTTAAGACAGCAAAAGAAATTAATACTGCATTAGAGGCCATAGCCAAAGGAGAGGCCGACATCATTATTGGTACACACAAGTTGCTCTCCAAAGAAACACAGTTTGCAAATCTAGGCCTAGTGATTGTTGATGAAGAGCATCGCTTCGGAGTGCGTCAAAAAAATGCCCTTAAAGCACTGCGAGCAGAGGTTGATAGCCTGACTCTAACAGCAACGCCAATTCCACGAACCCTAGGTATGGCAATGGAGGGTCTGCGTGAATTTTCGATTATTGCCACCGCCCCACAAAAACGTTTAGCCATTAAGACTTTTGTGCGACGCGAGGGTGATAGCGTTATTCGAGAAGCGGTGCTACGTGAAATTAAACGTGGTGGACAGGTCTACTTCTTGCACAATGAAGTAGAAACAATTCAAAACCGCAAACTTGTTTTACAAGAACTGATTCCGGAGGCGCGTATTAGCGTTGCACATGGACAGATGCATGAGCGTGAACTGGAATCTGTAATGCGTGAGTTTGTAACGCAAAGAACAAATATCTTACTGTGCACCACCATTATTGAAACTGGAATTGATGTTCCTACTGCTAACACCATCATCATGCATCGTGCAGATAAATTTGGCCTTGCTCAGTTGCATCAACTTCGCGGACGGGTTGGTCGTTCTCACCATCAAGCCTATGCCTATTTGTTGGTTCCAGATCCAGAAGCACTGAGTAAGCAAGCCCAATTGCGCCTCAATGCCATCCAAGCGATGGAAGAATTAGGCTCTGGTTTTTATTTGGCTATGCATGATTTAGAGATTCGTGGTGCTGGTGAGGTTCTAGGTGATAAACAGTCTGGTGAAATTTATGAGATTGGTTTTCAGTTCTATACCGAAATGCTTGATCGCGCTGTTAAGTCTCTTCGCAGCGGTAAGGAGCCGGATTTACTCTCTCCTCTTCAGGCAACAACTGATGTTAATCTTGGTGTCCCCGCCTTACTTCCGGAAGCCTACTGTCCAGACGTACATGAGCGCTTATCTCTCTACAAGCGCTTTGCAGGCACACATGACTTCTCAGAATTGATGGGTCTGCGCGAAGAGTTGGTCGATCGCTTTGGTGATCTGCCTGATCAAGCCAAGTCTTTTTATGAAACCCATCGCCTAAGACTTGAAATGACGGGATTTGGCATTAAAAAAATAGACGCTACGCCAGCCTCAATCCAAATTCAATTTATTCCCAATCCACCAATTGATCCAATGAAAATCATTCAATTGATTCAGTCATCACAACATATTCAACTCAATGGTCAAGATAAATTGAAGGTACTACCTCAAAAAGACCGAGAGTTTGAAAAGCTAGAACAGCGCTTAGATGCCATTCGCCAGATATTACGTCGCCTCACAACGAATCCGCTGTTCTCAGTACTGCCCAGGCAAGTTAAATCCAATGATTATTGATGATGATGATGAAACACCAAGTTCTGGTTGTCCTTTCCAGGGCACCCATCTCTGGAGAACTGATCTTTTCTTTAAAAGATAGCGCTCTAAGATTTGACATATCCTTGCACTCTATTGGATTGCAAACGAGTAATGCCAGCTATTTTTGTGAACGCTTTGAATCTAGTGGGCATTTAGGGGTAGAGCAGAGAGAGTATTTACGTTCAATAGCAGCGCAATTTAATACCGATCTCTGTTTTTTAAAGGGCGATCTTTTACCTCAAGAGATTCGTGTTTTAGCGATGGACATGGATTCAACATTAATCAACATTGAATGCATTGATGAAATAGCTGATTTCACCGACAAGAAGGCGGCTGTGGCAGAAATAACTGAAGCCACAATGCGTGGGGAAATCAAAGATTTTAAAGAAAGCTTGCGCAGACGTGTTGCATTACTGGAAGGGGTTGAAGCAAATGCACTAGAATCGGTTTATCGAGAGCGTTTACGCCCCAATCCTGGAGCCGCTGAATTATTGACCGGCGCGCACGAGCGCGGTCTTTACACGTTATTGGTTTCTGGTGGGTTTACCTTCTTTACTGAGAAGTTACGCCAAGAGTTGGGCTTCAAACAAACGCAATCTAACACCCTAGAAATCATTGATGGCAAGCTAACGGGAAAAGTCGTCGGTGATATCGTTGATGGTGCAGCCAAGGCGGCATATTTAGATGAAGCATGTTTACGTCTCGGGTGCACTAAAACGAATTCCATCACTATGGGAGACGGAGCAAATGATTTAATCATGATGAATGGCTCTGGGATCAGCGTAGCCTACCAAGCAAAACCAGTAGTGAAAGAAAAAGCCGACGCAGCTTTCGACCGAGTCGGCTTAGATGCTGCTGTACTACTGATCTCTTAAGACTTAACCCAAGAGATCATCGATCAATTTTTCAGCGCAATTACATGCGCTTGAAAAGCGTAGCAATACCCTGACCACCACGAATACACATTGTTACCAATGCATATTTACCTTGTACGCGGTGTAATTCATGAATTGTCTTAGTAGCAATTGCAGCACCGGAACAACCAATCGGGTGACCCAATGCAATCGCACCACCATTCACATTGGTTTTTGCTGGATCGAGACCAAAACCTTTGGTCACAGCCAACGCTTGTGCAGCAAATGCTTTGTTTGACTCAATAACATCCATTTGATCAAGCTTGAGTCCAGCATGCTCGAGAGCCAACTTGGTTGCAGGCATGGGACCTTCACCCATGATGTGGTTAAGCACTCCAGCAACTGCATAAGAAACTAAGCGAGCTATTGGTTTATGACCAGCTTTCTTCGCAGTTTCAGCATCAGCCAATACAAAAAATGCAGCGCCATCGTTAATGCCTGAAGCATTGCTCTGCCGTGACAGAGCCACCCTCTTTCTTGAACACTATCTTCATCTTGGCCAATGTGTCCATCGTAGTATCCGGCTTGCAATGCTCATCCGTATCAAATATGACATCGCCCTTATGAGTCTTAATCGTGATCGGCACGATTTGAGATTTGAAGCGACCTATCTTTGATAGCGTGAGCAGCACGACGATGAAATTCAAGCGCAAGAGCATCCCGCTCTTCACGAGTGAGCTTCCATTTTTCAACGAGGTTTTCAGCGGTAACTCCCATATGTCCAACGCCGAATGGATCGGTTAACACTGCCACCATCAGGTCAAGCATCTTGGTATCACCCATTCGCGCAGCACTGCGCATTGCAGGTGAACCATACATTCCGCGTGACATTACCTCAACACCACCACCAACTCCATAATCACAATCGCCGCAACACGTGCAATATAGGCATAGCGGCTATCAGCAGGAATCGTGTTTCCAACGGTCACATAATTCATCAAGGCTGGATCTACACCTGAGCGCGTTACTGCCTCTTTCATCACGATGCCGCCTAACTCAGCAGGCTCAAAGCTACTAAGCGATCCATTAAAGGCGCCGATTGCGGAACGAACTGCACTTAAAACAACGATATCACGACTCATATCAATCCACTTTACTAAGTCCAATTTTGGGCTAACTTTGTACTAAAAATTACTACAACTAATAGTTTTATTGTATTAGTCACATTTCGGCTATTAGGTGATGCCCTTGGGAGCTAACCACTGTTACCTTGATGATTTCACACCGACTCGATAACGCTTGGACGGCTTAGTATGTGGCAAAACCCTCACTAAACCATCAATTTCAGGGGCCTCACCGATACTTCGACCAATTCCACCAGATTCATCGACACAATCTATCAGAACCTGGATATGCTTGCCTATTTTTTGGCAATCCGCTTAATGAATGGAAATTTCTTCAGCTTTTGCCATAAATCTGGGACGCCGTTCTTCATGAATATTATCTGGAACCGGGTTATCGAGTAGGTTTGCAGCAGCACCTTCGACTGGCAAATAAGCACAACAACCCGCTCTATCGATTTGAGTCTCATCTAAAAAATTCAGAAGATATTCAAACTCTTCTGCGGTCTCACCTGGAAAGCCAGCAATACAGGTACTGCGAATGACTAAATCAGGACAAGCTTGGCGCCATGCCAAGATACGCTCTAAATTTTTCTCACCACTAGCAGGACGTTTCATGCGCTCTCATACATCTGGATGAGCATGCTGGAGGGGAATATCAAGATCGCCATATCCATGTGCTCAGAAAATTCCGCCATCAACGGCAAAACATCACCCACATGCGGATAGGGGTAGACATAATGTAAACGAACCCATGCTTGATGTTCAGGCGCCATTTGATTTAAAGCGTTTACTAAATCAAACATTTTCGTTTTGACTGGCTTGCCATCCCAACAGCCCGTCCGATATTGAAGATCAACTCCTTAGGCGCTGGTATCTTGGGAGACAACTAATCATTCTTTTACGCCCGACTCAAATAAGCGTTTTGCTTCAAGCAAAACTTCACCGATGGGACGCGAAACTAAGTCTCCCCGCATATTCGGAATAATACAAAAAGTGCAACGATGGTTGCAGCCTTCGCTAATTTTGAGGTATGCGTAATGCTTGGGTGTCAGTTTGACACCCGCAAGAGGCACGAAATCAGTGAAGGGATCATGCGGCTTGGGCAAATGTAAAATGAATCGCCTGCATGACTTCATCAGCACAGCGTGCGGACCAGTAACCGCCAGCACTTTTGGATGAATGCTTTGAATCAGATCGCTACCATCAGTATTTTGTCTGGCACCAAGACAGCCAATGACAATGACCTTACCAACGAGATCGGCGCCTGAATAATCCTTAGCAGAGTTTCATAACCCTGAGCACTCAGTTGCGTCAGAATCCGCGCTCCGGATCTACTAAGGCCTTAGGACAGCCTAAGGATACAAATCCGACTGTGCCTGTCACAACTATTCTTTTTCAGTTGTGTTCGGCTGAGGCGTGAAGGGAAAATTTCCAAATATATTTTGCGAGCCTTGCATCTGCTCTTGCATTTTGATGAATAAATCCTTGCTCTGCTCCATGTAATTACCCATTAATCCTTGCATTAAAGGATTTTGTAGATTCATCATCTGAGACCATGCTTCAGGAGTGCTGCCTGCGCCTAAACCTTTTGTCTGGTCGCCCAACTTATTATGAATATCTACAAATGACTGCATAGTCTTTTCAAGATAGTTCCCCATTAATCCTTGCATGGAGTTTCCATAGAAGCGGATAATTTGCGAAAGCATTTGTGAAGAGAATGCTGGAGCACCATCAGCCTCTTCCTCAAGAATAATTTGCAACAAGATATTGCGAGTTAAGTCTGCTTCTGTTTTAGCATCAACGACCTTAAAGACCTCATTGGACATGACTAAATTTTTGATGTTTGACAGCGTGACATACGTACTAGTTTGAGTGTCGTATAGGCGACGATTGGGATACTTCTTAATGAGCCGATCTTCGCCAGCTCCTTTCGCACGAGTTACCATTTTTTTCCTTGCTCTTTACTGCACCGCACCATCAGCGTAGTTTATCTCTAGTGTGACCTAAAGGTAAATACACTGTGTTGCGCACTACAAATACCGCATGAATTGCTGCAGCGCAATATTAGCCTGTATAAATACCGCCGTTCAATGAGAAATCAGCACCAGTAGCATAACCACCATCTTCCGACACAATCCAGCAACAAATAGAAGCGATTTCTTCAGGGGTACCTAAACGCTTCACAGGAATGCCAGAAACAATCTGCTCTAAAACATCCTCACGGATTGCCTTCACCATATCGGTGCCAATATAGCCAGGTGAAACAGTATGAACTGTCACCCTTTAGTCGCCACTTCTTGGGCCAAAGCCATTGTGAAACCATGAAGACCAGCTTTAGCAGTCGAATAGTTACATTGGCTAAACTGTCCTTTTTGACCGTTTACCGAGGAAATATTGATAATGCGCCCCCAATTATTGTCAACCATCCCATCGATCACTTGCTTGGTGACATTAAAAATGGCGGTACCCATAACACCAGTTACATATTCGACTTTTTGAGACATTACTTCCACTACTTTAAAAACCTTCGTTAATTGTTGGTTCAATTCTGAAGTTGCTTTTTCTTTGACATATGCGCCGGGAGCCGCCTCCATCTTTTTGTACTTGGCATTGCCAAATGTCTTACTTGCTGGCTTTTTCTCGCTACCAAATTGCTCTAGCCGTTTAGTATAGTCGGGCCACCAACTTCCAGAAAGCTGTTTTGCACCTTCGAGCCACTCATGTGCCATTGGCGCAATCTTCTTATACTCAAAGTAGTAGCGCTTATTTTTAGCTGGCGGATTAATAACGCCAGCGATATGACCAGATGCACCTAGAACAAACCGATTTTTACCATTCAAGAGATGGGTAGCTTCATAAGCGAATTGCCAAGGAACAATATGATCTTTTTGTGAGGTATATAAATAGGCCGGACATTTAATCTTACCTAGATCAATTTTTTCGCCACAAATTTTTACTTTCCCTGGTTTTACTAAATCATCTTGCAAATAGGTGTGGCGCAGATACCAACAGTACATAGCGCCCGGTAAATTCGTAGAGTCGCTGTTCCAGCAAAGCAAATCGAATGGTGGCGGTGAATTACCTTTGAGATAGTTTTCAACCCATAATTCCAGACCAAATCATTTGGACGCAAGAATGAGAACGTATTACCCAAGTCCAAACCTGACATCATGCCGTACTGTCCACCCTTACCGCCGATGGTATTCTCACGCAACTCAACCATTCTTTCGTCAATAAAGGCATCCAAAATACCTGTGTTCGTGAAATCCAGTAGTGTAGTAAAGAGAGTCAAGCTAGCAGCTGGATGCTCATCCCTGGCAGCCAGGACAGCCAATGCTGAGGTTGTTATTGTGCTGCCAACACAAAAACCTAAGACGTCAATTTGCTTGGTGCCACCAATCTCTTTTACAACATCGATGGCCTTGATAACGCCTTTACCAACATACTCATCCCAGCTGACTTGCGCCATCGAGGCATCTGGATTCTTCCAAGAAACCAAGCACACGGTATAACCTTGACTGACTATGTGACGCATAACCGAGTTATCAGGTTGCAAATCCAAAATGTAGTACTTATTAATGCAAGGTGGCACCATTAAATAGGGACGTTCAAAAACTTGCTCTGTTAAAGGCTTGTACTGAATTAACTCAAATAACTCGTTACGGAACAGCACATGACCTTCTGTGGTTGCAATATTTTTGCCCACTTCAAAAGCAGACTCATCTGTTTGTGAGACTTTGCCTTTTTTCATATCCCCCAAAAGGTTAATGATCCCCTTTTGAATAGATTGTCCTTGAGAGCTAATAATGCTCTCAAGCACTTCAGGATGAGTGGCAATAACGTTAGATGGCGATAATGCACCAATCATCTGCTCTGTAGTGAACAGAATTTTTTGCGTTGACTTTTCATTCGTTTCAACTGCTTTGGCTAAAGCCATTAAGTGCTTTGAATTTAATAAATAAGTCGCAGCGATGACCTTACTCCAAGAGGAGTGCCAAAAGCATTAACCAGGAAAGCGACGGTCTTTAACCTCTATCACCTCAGGATTGGTCGCGATATGCGCTAACTCCGTAAAGTATTCCTTTTGAATTTCGGACAAACGCTCTGGTGGAATTAACGCCATATGGTGCGGCGCCAAGGATGGCGTTGCACCGGTATTTATGCCTGCAAACATAGTCGTCTCTTCAATTAGTTAGAGACATTTTCAACCCATACGCTCTATAGGCGTTATACTCAATAACCCTAGCCCAAGAGATTAGCTAGGGAATGCCCTCATACAGATTCAGACTAATTATTTTGAAATCCAGATGGCAGAGGCGAATCTTCCTGTTTGACCGTCGCGACGATATGAGAAAAATAATTCTTGATCCCTAACCGTGCAGTGTTCGGCACCAAAAATCATTTTGAGCCCTAGAGTCTCCAAACGTCCTCTCGCCAATCGGCAAATATCTGCGAGAAATTTCCCAGGCTTATTTGGGATTGGTTTAAACGCATTCTCAGCAAATGACACACCTGATTCTTGAAAACAGGTTTTTACATCTTGGCCTACCTCAAAGAAATCCGGCCCAATGGCGGGCCCCATCCAAGCAATCAAATCTGATGATTGGGTTTCGCTATCAAGTTTGAGCATTGCATTGACGGTATTTTCTAAAATGCCAGCGCTCAGTCCCCGCCAACCAGAATGGGCTGCACCAATAATCGTACCTTTGGTATTCGTCAATAAAACAGGCAAGCAATCTGCCGTCATGATGACTAGGACCTCATTCGGAACATTGCTTACCGAAGCATCAGCAAGGATTTCATCACACCCTGGCAAAGCTCGGCTCTTGGGAGTGCTAACAACTATGCTGTGTGTCTGCTTTAGCCAAATGGGCTGATTGGGCAATTTTTTAGTGAAGATAGTTCTATTAAGAAGAACATCAGCGGCATTGTCACCAACATGATCCCCTAAATTAAGCGAATGAAATGGTGCGCCGCTGACTCCATCTGAACGGGTGCTCACTAAGCAGTGAATAGTCTTAGGGGCTGGCCATTGAGGAGCAATAAAACTCATTTTTGAGGCTCATTTTGCATAGAACCCATTACAGATGCCTCATTGGGCAAAACTTCACCATCCATGCCTAATTTGGGCAGCAACTCTAATAACCCTTGAGGGGGAAGTCGAAACCAAGTCATCAATTTGTCTAAGCTTGGGTGCTGAAGACTTAATGCAAAAGCATGTAAAGCCTGACGATTAAATGAAAGATTCTTGGCCACTCCAGGAGTTTTTTTACGATAGACGGGATCTCCGACTAATGGAAAGCCCAAAGACTCCAAATGCACTCGAATTTGATGAGTGCGGCCCGTTTCAAGCCGACACTCTAACAAAGCCACGGCAGATTCCCCAACCAATCCTTTTGCCAATCTTCGAAATAATGTAGCAGCAGGCTTGCCTTGAGGGCTGCCAGCAGTCATCTTTAGGCGATTACGCTGATCTCGCCCAACCGATGCTAAAACTTTGCCATGACTCGGTGGCTCCCCCCAAACCCAGGCAAGATAGCGTCTCCCAACCGTTCTCTCCTGGAGCTGACGCACCAAAGAAGTTTGTGCATGAGGTGTTCTTGCCACAACCATTAATCCTGACGTATCTTTATCTAAACGATGTACTATTCCAGCGCGAGGCAAGGATTTGAGCTCGGGATATCGAAACAAGAATCCATTTAAAAGCGTTCCAGACCAATTACCAGCTGCTGGGTGCACTACTAGGCCGGCTGGTTTATTGACCACAATGATGGATTCATCCTCATAAACTATATCCAAGGATATATCCTCTGGGCTCAAGGCAAATTGCTCTGGCATTTCCCGGGGAAACACCTTGACGCTCTCGCCTCCCATTAGCAGGTAACGCGCCTTAGTAACCTTGCCATCGACCATAACCGCCCCAGCTTCAACCCAAGCCTTAAGACGATTACGCGAATAATCAGGCAAAGACCCAGCCAACACCTTATCCAAGCGTTCGCCAGCCATCTCCAAAGGAATTTCCAGGGAGATGAAATCCTCATCATCGATATAATCAACAGGATTCGATTCAGGAGTTTGCGGCAATGCCACGCTTAAATAGCCTTTCAGTTATGTCGGAGGTAGTGTCAGACGCCAGTTTAAGGCTTGCTGGAAATTATTCTGCCCAAAATGGTAGTCCTAAATTAAAGGGTATGCGCTTCACCTTAGTTTTAGCTTTGCTGCTGACACTCATTCTATTGACCGGATGCGCTGGCAGCGATGGAGGCAAAGACGATACTGATATCTGGTCTGAGGCAAAGTTATATTCTGAGGCAACAGTCAAATTAAATGACGCCGACTTTGCCAAGTGCGGAAAGTATTTTGAAACGCTAGAGGCGCGTTTTCCATTCGGACCCTACTCTCAACAAGCACAAATTAATGCAGCATATTGCTATTGGAAGGCCCAAGAACAAACTCAAGCGCTCGTTGCAATTGATCGTTGTATTAAACTTCACCAAGGTAGTCCTAATTTAGATTACGCCTATTACCTTAAAGGCTTAATTACTTTTAACGATGATCTTGGATGGCTAGGTAAATTTACCGGCCAAGATCTAAGTGAGCGCGACCCCAAGGCGGCCAAAGAAGCGTTTGAGTCATTTAAGGTCGTGGTTGAGCGCTTTCCTAATAGCAAATATGCGCCCGACTCTCTCGACCGCATGCGTTACATCGTTAACTCCCTTGCCGAGGCTGATGTTATTGTGGCGCGTTATTACTACCAGCGTGGCGCCTATTTAGCGGCAGCCAATCGCGCTCAGTTAGTGATTCGAGACTATGACCGAGCACCTGCTGTCGAAGAGGCTCTTTATATTCTGACTAAATCATATGAAAAACTGGGGATGACACAGTTCAGTAATGATGCTGCCCGCGTCTTCAAATTAAACTTCCCTGAAAGCGAGATGATGCTTACTGGACAACGCGTGAAAAAAGAGCGCAGATGGTGGCAATTCTGGAACAAGTAGTGTTGTCAAAATCCTACAATCAGGAGGATTTTTTTGAATCAAGTGATGGCGACCGGTACTCTGGGTGCAATAGCACAAAGTAATTCATAGCCGATCGTATCGCTCATTTGGGCTACATCATCTACCGGTACTTTGTCACCCCACAACTGAACATGACTTCCTATTGTGACTTGGGGAGTATTACGCAAATCAATTGTCAGCATATCCATTGAAACTCTTCCAACCAATGGGCACACAATACCTTGGTCTCCATTTGCAACCCAAACAGGCGTGCCATCCTTTGCATGCCTGGGATAGCCATCGGCATAGCCACATGCTACGATACCAACTCGCATATCTTCAGGAGCTTCATAGCGACTACCGTAGCCAATACGGTCACCCTTTTGCAGATCTTGGATATCAATAATCTCACTATGGAATCGCATGACAGCCTGAAGGTTAGCGTGCTCAATATCAGCGTGCAATCCAGTTGGCGAAGCCCCATACAACATGATCCCAGGACGAACCCAATCACCTAAGGCATTTCGATGCCACAAAATGGCGGCCGAATTGGCCAATGAGGTTGCCCCTTCTAGACCTGCAATCGTTTCATTGAAAAGTTCTTGCTGTGCACCTACGGTGGGCAGTCGCTCTAACTGAGCGGCATTGGCAAAATGAGTCATGTGATGCATGTGATAACCAGCTGCGTGCAAACGATGAAATGCCACGCGATATGCCTCAGGTTTAAAACCTAAACGGTTCATCCCAGTGTTCATCTTTAGAAAGATATTAAAAGGTTTGTGGTTTTTACCTTTAAATTGCTCAAGCCAATCTACTTGTGCATCGCAGTGAACTACTAAATCACAAGATAATTCTTCTGCGAGACTTAACTCATTTGCATGAAAAAAACCCTCTAAAAGCAGAATTCGACCCTCCCAGTCTTGCTCTCTAAGCCAAGACGCATCTTGAATATCCAATAGGGCAAAACCGTCAGTAGAGGCCAAACCCTTGAGGGCAGCTTCAAAACAATGACCATAGGCGCGAGCTTTGATTACCGACCAAATCTTGGACTCCGGCGCTAACTCTCGAACTCGGTTTAAATTATGCTGAAAGGCGGCAGTATGCATAGAGGCCATAATTGGCCTATTAATCAGATCGTTAGCTGAATCACCCAAGAACACTCCTCCTTTCATGTTTTAATTGTATTAAGGACTAGATTGTACGAATGAACTGTAGCTTTTACACCATTATGGCGGCACAATTTTTTTCGTCGCTTGCTGATAATGCTCTCCTAATTGCGGCTATTGCCCTCTTGGCCCAGCTCCATGCACCGGCGTGGATGACCCCATTGCTCAAATTGTTCTTTGTATGGTCCTATGTGCTTCTGGCTGCGTTTGTTGGAGCATTCGCTGACTCCCGCCCAAAAGGCAATGTCATGTTCATTACAAACACTATTAAATTTGCTGGATGTGTAGCCATGTTGTTTGGCAGTCATCCATTGCTCTCTTATGCCATTGTTGGCCTGGGAGCCGCTGCATACTCTCCGGCAAAGTATGGAATTCTGATGGAACTCTTGCCGCCCGAGAAATTAGTTGCCGCCAATGGTTGGATTGAAGGTCTGACTGTAAGCTCAATTATTTTGGGTGCTGTTCTGGGAGGCGTATTAATTAGCAGTACTGTCTCTCAAAGTCTTTTGGCTTGGGATATTCTGACTCTCGAGACGGGCATTGATACGCCAGCCGAATCTGCCATCATGATCATCATGATGATCTATGTCATAGCCGCACTCATTAATCTCAAAATTCCGGATACCGGTGCTCGCTATGTTTCGCAAAAAACCAATCCAATCGAATTAGTAAAAGATTTCGCCATGTGCTTAAAAACACTTTGGGATGATCGTCTCGGGCAAATTTCTTTGGCGGTTACGACTTTGTTCTGGGGTGCTGGCGCAACCCTTCAATTTATTGTGATCAAGTGGGCGCAAGTTGCTTTACACATGAATCTGTCGCAAGGCGCAATTTTGCAGGCCATCTCCGCTGTCGGCGTAGCAGGTGGAGCGGTATATGCTGCTTGGCGTATCCCTTTACGCAAATCGTTAAACGTATTGCCATATGGCGTTGCCATGGGTTTAGTTGTTTGCATCATGGCAATTTATAACTCTGACATGCTTCCTGATACGGCCATTGTCTCGCTAGGCAAACTTCAGGTGACATGGAACTTGCTGCCCGCCTACCTGTTATTAATTTTGGTGGGATGGTTGGCAGGTTATTTCGTGGTTCCAATGAATGCGCTACTACAACATCGTGGCCATGTACTCATGTCAGCCGGTCACTCTATCGCTGTCCAAAACTTTAACGAAAATATTTCCGTCTTAATAATGTTGCTAATCTATTCATTACTGATTTGGCTAGATGTCACAATTCAGGCAGTCATCATTGGCTTTGGTGTTGCAGTCAGCTTAATCATGTGGTTAGTAATTAAGCGTCACACTAGGAACCAGGCAGAATATGACTCTATGCACCTAATCGGTGAACATACCCATTAAGTTGTGTAATGGGTATGAAGAATATTAGCTGTTCTGCAGAACAGATCTTGCAAGTAGTAAATCCTGCCAAAGCATTGCTTTTTCTTTTGGCTTAGTAAGAACCTGAGGCAAATCGAAGGAGGCAATCACAGGAACTTCTTCGTTGCCACCAGCAATGAGAGCTAAGACCGTTTGGCGCAGTTCTGTCAAAGGATCCTTCTCTCCGGTGATTTTTTGTGCGACAGAGCCACCAAAAGCAACTGCTACAACTGGTAATTCTGGAATGCCCATCTGAGATAAAGACTTAGAGGCACCCTTCCACATCCATTCATTTTTGTAGCTTAATCGATTTGGCCATTACGAGTGCACCCTCTCGCGACAACCTGTCTCCGGACTTTCTGGTCATAATTTTTGCGGATACCGATCTGCTCGTACCCCAATACTTGATCGAGATTCGCCTCCTGCATCGGCAAAAAGGAAAGTTCGGTAACCGAATTCATCAAAGATGCTTTCAGGCATTACCTCATACCCTCTTCGCGCTCTGCGGTTGTAAATGCCACTTTATTGCGGACATATAACGGCTCAAGTAGATGAACATCACATTGCAGGCCATCGCTCAGCATTTGCTCTGCACAAGTTAAGATGCCTAAAGCTGAAACAGCAATATCGGAGTGTATTGGACAGGCAAACGCAGGTAATCGATTGCGGTATGGATGAATAGCGCTACCAGCCAAGAATTCTGCTCCCTTCAAATTCACACCCTCTGGTCTAGTCAGTTGCATTTCGTTGATACGTTTTGGTAATCCATCATTCTGCATTTCGTAATTAGCCCAGTAAACCTCCTCCATACGGGCATCAATGGCGACCGTAAATTGCTCGGGGCGTATTTGTTTAAATACTTCAGTGGTGAGAAGCTGGGCGGCGAGAGCATCTAAACTACAAACTGGCAATACTGGAATATTTTGAGAAATTGCCAATCCTTGTACCGCTGCAACACCTAAGCGCACCCCAGTAAAGGCACCTGGTCCAACACCAACCGCAATTACATCAAGATCTTTTAAGACAACTCTCCCATCACTCAAAAGAGATTCAATCCAGGGCAAAAGCAATTGGCTAGCACCCGCTGAAACTCTTTCGTGTCTTAGCTCGGGTACTTGATCTTCTAAAGATAAAGCCACCGAACACCATTCTGCAGAGGTGTCGATGGCTAGTATATTTGCCACGTTAAACCTTATTAGGTTGGATTACTTGTTAATTAGTAATCCACATTATGAACTCAATCCAGAAATTACCTCGGGGGGGGGTGCCTGTACTAGCTCGATCAGGACGCCCTCACCACTAATCGGAAATTCATCGTTGGCTTTTTAGGATGAACGAAAGTAAGGTCATATCCAGCGGCACCCTTACGAATGCCCCCAGGAGCAAATCGCAGACCATGTGCAGAGAGCCATGTAACCGCCTTCGGCAAATCATCTACCCACAAGCCAATATGATTCAAGGGCGTTTGATGAACTGCAGGCTTTTTTTCAAAATCAAACGGTTGCATAAGATATACTTCAATCTCATGGGCACCTTTGCCAATCGCATAAATGTCTTCATCCACGTTTTCACGCTCTGAAACAAAAGTACTTTTATATTCAAAACTAAGCATATCAACCCATAACTTTTTAAGTTGATCTTTATCTTCACCACCAATAGCAATCTGCTGAATACCCAAAATCTTAAAAGGTTTTACGCTCATGTCATAAGCCCCCTTACTCAAAACGAATGATCAACTGATCAACCGCTAAACTATCGCCCTCTTTGGCGCAAAGTTCTGCAACAACGCCATCTTGCATCGCAGAAAGTGTATTTTCCATTTTCATCTCTTCAAGAGAGGCTAATTTCTGCCCTGCAGTGACTGCCTCACCAACCTTAACTGCGCGATTTTTGTCAGGAGTCCAGGTATAGGCGACCTCACCAATTTAGAGGTATCTGGTGGAAGCTTGACAGGCATGCGGCGTTGGAGCTCTGCGCCAAGAGGGCTTAGCACCAGGCCCTCATAATTTACGCCGTCCAGAATCAGTACATAATAGCGCACGCCTCGACGCTCTACCTGTGCAGTAATTTTATGCGTGCCATTGATAGTAGCATTCAAGCAAATTTGTCCAGGATGCCAATCACTCACAATGTCATAACGACTAACGTCATCAGCTTCGTCAATATAGACCGAATAAACTCCATCCTTAAGCTCAACTACGAA
Organism: Polynucleobacter necessarius; assembly: GCF_900095185.1. Classification (NCBI taxonomy): domain Bacteria; kingdom Pseudomonadati; phylum Pseudomonadota; class Betaproteobacteria; order Burkholderiales; family Burkholderiaceae; genus Polynucleobacter; species Polynucleobacter necessarius. The sequence continues at coordinate 1,477,384 of NZ_LT606948.1, forward strand.
TAGGTACCTCATATGGGTCACTCATGGAGCCGGTTTTTTTGCCGGTGACAACAACAAACTTTTTGCCAATGATCATTTCATGACCAGCCAATTAACCATCAATCATCTGAATATGCTGGAAATAGCGATAGCGCATAAATGCAGCCAAAGCTGCCAAACGCGTAGGATCTGTCGGCTGCTGTACGGCAGCATCCTTTTTAAAGCCCTCAGGATATTCTTCGGCGATAAATCCAGTCGTGAAGTCACCATTCACAAATTGAGGGTGCTGTAACAGCGCAGCCTGAAAAGGGATATTGGAATGAATGCCGCGAATCACAAAGGCATTCAATACTGCGCGCATTTTATCGATTGCCTCGGCACGATCTTTACCGTGTCCAATTAATTTGGTAATCATCGAGTCGTAATACATCGGAATCGCACCACTTTCGTAGACGCCGGTATCCACGCGTACGCCATTAACCGACTCAGGTGGACGATATTTAACCAAACGGGAGAAGTTTCGGAATGGATCATCGGCGTTAATGCGGCACTCCATAGACCAACCGTCCAGTTTGACGTCTTCTTGTTTAAACGCCAACTTCTCACCAGCGCGGCTACACGAATCATCTGTTCAACAAGATCCAGGCCTATAATGTTTTCTGTTGCCGGATGCTCGACCTGCAAGCTGGTATGCATTTCCAAGAGGTAGAAAGATTTATCCTTGCCTACAACAAACTCAACCGTACCTGCGGATTGATAGTTCACCGCCTTTGCTAAAGCAAAGGCTTGCTCACCCATCGCCTTACGAGTTACAGGATCAATAAATGGGGATGGCGCTTCCTCAATCACTTTTTGATGACGACGTTAAATCGAGCAATCACATTCGTTTAAGTACACCACGTTGCCATGTGAGTCACCTAACACCTGGATCTCAATATGACGCGGGGGCCTTCCACAAACTTCTCAATAAAGATGCGATCATCGCCAAAACTATTCATTGCCTCGGTTTTGCAAGCCGCGAAACCCTCTGCCGCTTCTTTATCATTAAAGGCGACGCGCAAACCTTTACCGCCGCCACCCGCAGAAGCCTTGATCATGACTGAATAGCCAATGCCTTGTGGGCGATCTTAACCGCCTCCTCACAGTAGTTACAATCGCTTCGTTGTGACCAGGGATCGTCTTTACCTTGGCATCTAATGCCAGTTTTTTAGAGGCAATCTTGTCGCCCATCGCTGCAATCGATCGGTATTTCGGGCCAATAAAAACAATGCCCTCCTTTTCGCAGCGCTTGGCAAATTGCTCATTCTCAGATAAGAAACCATAACCAGGATGAACCGTTTCAGCATCAGTATCTTTGCAGACCTGAATAATGCGATCCATTACTAAATAAGATTCTCGTGAAGGCGCTGGTCCGATACAAACAGCCTCATCGGCCCTGGACATGACGCGCCTCTTTATCTGCGTCGGAATAAACAGCAACCGTCTTAATGCCCATTTTTTTGACGGTTATCATCACACGGCATGCAATCTCGCCGCGGTTAGCAATCAAAATTTTCTTAAACATTTTCGTAGTCATTATTTGTCAGCACCTTTACAGAGGAATATTGCCGTGTTTACGCGCAGGATTCTTCAAGTCTTTGTCTTTAAGCATTGCTAATGAACGAGCAATGCGCTTACGGGTTTCGTGAGGGAGGATGACGTCATCAATATAGCCACGTCGACCAGCCACAAACGGGTTAGCAAACTTAGACTTGTACTCAGCCTCTCGAGCAGCAATCTTTTGTGACTCAGATTTTTCCTCTCGGAAAATAATTTCTACTGCACCCTTCGGACCCATTACCGCAATTTCAGCTGAAGGCCAAGCAAAGTTCACATCTCCACGTAAATGCTTAGAGGCCATCACGTCGTAAGCACCGCCATAGGCCTTGCGGGTCATCAACGTCACTTTAGGAACTGTGCAGTCTGCAGATGCATACAGCAATTTCGCACCCTGCTTAATAATTCCACCGTACTCTTGCGCAGTACCTGGCATAAATCCAGGCACATCGACTAAAATGCCACTACTGGGATATTGAAAGCATCGCAGAAGCGCACAAAGCGCGCCGCTTTAATGGATGCCTTAATGTCTAAACATCCTGCCAAAACCAGAGGTTAATTAGCAACAATACCTATCGAACGACCTGCCATACGGGCAAAACCGATCACGATCTTTGTAGCGTAATCAGGTTGTAATTCAAAGAACTCTCCATCATCCACAATTTTCTCGATCAACTCTTTCATGTCGTAAGGTTGATTTGGATTAGATGGAACTAATGTATCCAGGGAAAAATAAGGCTCTTCAATACGATTGGCGCCCTTAATTAGGGGCGGCTTTTCACGATTAGAGAGAGGCAAGTAATTAAAGAAGCGGCGCAACATCATAATTGCATCCACATCATTATCAAAAGCTAAATCACAAACACCAGAAATTGTTGAGTGCGTTACCGCACCGCCCAATTCTTCTGCGGTTACATCTCTTCATGAGTAACGGTCTTCACCACCTCTGGACCTGTAACAAACATATAGGAACCGTCTGATCGCCCATCCCAAAATCATGGCAACGGTGCTCAAACGAGCATATCCCATTATTCAAATGTTCCAGGATCCAGCAAAAGCTCAATGCGCTCACGAGCAGTTAACTTGCCTTTGGCATGCTGAGCTTAGATTCGCTTTTGCCCGCCACCTAATCGGGCAAGCTCACGTTTGGCTTCCAGTTGTTTAATGATTTCCTTCATTTCCTGATCCTTAGAAAAACTCATGCTCCATGGGCTCCAGTAATCGTCTTGCTGCTACTGAGGAGGACATAGTTCCTTGATTTCCTTGTGCAATCAAACTTGGTAGAAGTTCTTGCACTGCCACATTGCTACGAAATGCATTTTTTAAACCTGCATCGATGCGATCCCACATCCATGAGGTTGCTTGTTGTTGACGACGGGAATCAAATTTTCCATTTGCCTTTTGAAGTTTTTCAACATGGGCAACTTTGTCCCATAGCTCCGGAACGACTTTACCGTCTAATGCGTTTAAGATCATTACTTGTGGGTGCCAAAATTCTTTGTCGTGAGATGCATGGTCAGGGTTGCCCTGAAAGCTCAAAAGACGTAAGGAGCTGGTAATAAAGAGTTGTGCCCGCATAGCGGCATCGGGATCGATATCAACTTTATTGATCACAATTAAATCAGCGATTTCCATCACGCCTTTTTTAATTCTCTGGAGATCATCGCCGGCGTTAGGCAACTGCAAGAGTACAAGCATATCTGTCATGCCTGCAACTGCAATTTCACTTTGCCCTACTTCAATAGTTTCAACGATGATGATGTCAAACCCCGCTGCCTCTGCACTCAACATCGCTTCACGGGTCTTTTCGGCCACACCACCCAGGTTGCATGAGGATGGACTCGGACGAATAAAAGCATTCTCGAGCACTGACAATCGTTCCATGCGAGTTTTATCTCCAAGGATCGAGCCACCAGACGCGCTAGATGATGGCTTAATTGCGAGCACTGCAACTTGATGACCTTTTTCGATGAGGTAAAGACCCAAAGATTCAATTAAAGTCGACTGACCAACCCCTGGAATACCAGAAATACCCAAACGAAATGATTTACCAGTTTTAGACAATCAAGCATTGAGCACATCATCAGCACGATGACGATGATCTAGGCGCGTTGACTCTAATAAGGTAATAATCTTCGCTAAAGCGCGTCGCTGTTTTAACGATGGCGCTCTCCCCCCGGCAAGAGATCGCTCATTAGAGCCTGATCAGCAGCTTCAAGCATGCTTATGTCCGTATTAAGCAGGCTTTACAAACATACGAATCTGCTCAAGCACATCCTTAGCCGAAGCCGGAATGGGAGTACCTGGACCATAAATTCCTTTTACACAGGCCTCATATAGGAACTCGTAGTCCTGTCTTGGAATCACGCCGTCTACGAATACGATGATGTCATCAGAGCCCTGGTTTTTAAGTTCAGCAATAATGGCGGGTACTACTGTCTTATGACCTGCAGCTAAGGTAGAAACACCGAGCGCGTACACATCATTTTCAATTGCTTGGCGAGCGCATTCTTCTGGCGTTTGGAATGACCAATATCAACGTCAAAACCCCCAGATCAGCATAAGCAGTAGCAACTCTACCTTTGCGCCACGATCATGTCCATCTTCACTAAGTTTAGCAAACATTACACGTGGACGTCGTCCAAAGTCTTTTGCGAAATCCGCAATTTCTGTTTGGAGTTTTGCCCATCCTTCGGCTGAGTCATAAGCAGCTGCATACACACCAGTCACATTTTGAGTATCGGCGCGATGGCGCCCGTAAACTTTTTCCAATGCATCAGAAACTTCTCCCACTGTCGCGCGTAAACGAATAGCATTGACCGATAACTCCAACAAGTTTCCAGAATCATCTTCAGCGGCTTTGGTTAAGGCTTCTAATGCGGCCTGTACTTTTTGAGTATCGCGTTTTGCTTTAATCTCGTTCAGGCGCGCAATCTGACCTTCGCGCACCTTATCGTTATCAATCATCAATACATCAACTTCCTTACCGTCTGCCAACGTAAAGGCCAATTCCAATACTTGATTGGCTCCAGCCTCTTGCATGTGATAGCCCGAAATTGAAATCGAGTTGAACTTAGGCATATGCTTTCGCGCGGCGTACTCAATGATGTCACCAATAATGCGCATAGATAGCTCTGGCGGGTAAATATAGGTATTACGCACCATGCATTCCTTCAGAATGTCATTCTGAATCGTGCCTGAGAGCTGTTCCTGCTTAACACCCTGCTCTTCACCAGCCACAATATAACCGGCCAACACTGGTAACACGGCACCATTCATCGTCATCGAAACGGATACTTTGTCTAATGGAATCCCATCAAACAAAATTTTCATATCCTCTACAGAATCAATTGCAACGCCAGTTTTACCTACGTCACCAGTTACGCGCGGATGGTCTGAGTCATAACCGCGCGGTGAGTTGCCAAATCAAAAGCTACCGAAACGCCCTGACCACCAGCTGCTAATGCTTTGCGATAAATGGCATTTGATTCTTCCGCAGTTGAAAAACCTGCGTATTGGCGAATAGTCCACACGGGCGAACTGAATACATCGTAGCTTGTGGACCACGAACAAATAGCTCAAAACTAGGCAATGTATCCGTGCAATGAAATCCTTCAATATCCGATAATGTGTAAAGCGCTTTTAGATGAATTCCATCGGGGGTTTCCAGCCTAATGAATCAACATCGCCATTAGGGGCAGATTTCTGTGCTGATTTTTTCCAAGCATCAATACTTGTATTAGTCGTACACCGATGCGGGAAGCAATCAAGGTTTTAGCTTCTGAGGGTCTTGTTACTATCAAAATGAGGTGTGGAGCCTATATAACTGAGGTGGTTCGAAAGGATCTCGAACAAATTTTTACTATTCTTTCAAGCCTTGAGAGCGCAATAAAGGTAATCAGCATACTGCCCAGCTAATTTTGGATAAACCGGCACCATGGCAGGATTCGCAGTTTGCCGTCTCCACCAGTACTTGACCTTTTGCTTTGCTAGCAGCGCTCGCTACGCTAGTAAAACCAATGCTGGTGAGTAAGGCTACAGTTATCAGTGCGAATTTCATATTTGTATCTCTAAAAATCTTTATCAATAAATTCCTTCAATGGGTTATTTGGTGTGCTGGCATTTTGCGCAGCATAGTATTCGTCGATATCCGGCATATCTTGGTCAGAGAGGCTCGCAGCGATTGAGCGCATTTGAAAGTTTTTTCATAGAAATCATTATTAAACGGGGTTGATTCGGATCAATTGGGAAAGACTATAGCGGACAGAGGAGCATCCCTCTCTATTTTAGAGAGGGAAATTAGTGTAAATACTAAAAAATTTAGCCTATTTACCTATACAACCCAGCACTTATTTAGGCCAGTCTATGAGTAAAACCACCTCCCCTACCCAGAACCGCTTTTCAGGTAGCCAAAGTTATGTTGCAACCGACGATCTGAAATTGGCAGTAAATGCTGCCATTGCCCTGCAACGTCCCCTTTTAATTAAAGGGGACGTCTGGAACGGGTAAGACCATGCTGGCCGAGGAAGTTACCACCGATACCGCTTTTGCAATAGCACATTAAATCCACTACAAAAGCCCAAGAAGGTTTATATGAATACGATGCTGTTAGCTGCTTACGCGATTCGCAACTAGGGGATGAAAAAGCAAAAGATACTCATAACTACATTGTAAAAGGTGTCTTGTGGCAAGCATTTGAGGCAGATGAGCCCACAGTGTTGTTAATTGATGCAATTGACAAAGCTGATATTGAATTTTCGAATGATTTTCGTCGCGCAATCGATCGTAATGAAAAAGAATTGCCTGATGCCTTCTTGCGCCGCTGCTTCTTTCATTACATTACCGTTCCAGATGCAAATACAATGCAAAGCATCGTGGATGTTCATCACCCCAGCAAGACCTTTTGGATGCTGCTCTCAAGCCCTTACTTGCAGTAGATATTCCACCAGAAGCACTGTACAGCAGCGATGAAAAGATTGTGGTCCCTCCTCTACGCGGCGCTCTGCTTAAAAATGAACAGGACATTCATTTATTTGAGCGCTTAGTCATCATGAAGCGTAATCATCGCTAGTTATTTAACTAATCGATTTGTGTCATGTTGATTCAATTTTTCTTACGCTTGAAAGAGGCTAAGGTGCCTATTTCGGCAAGGAGTTTTTAATTCTTCTAGAGGCATTAAAATCAGTGGTCATCAACCCATCGATTAATGAGTTCTATCAACTCTCGCGTCTATCTTTAGTAAAAGATGAGCAACATTTTTGATCGCTTTGATCAAGTTTTTGGCTCTTATTTCCATGGTGCTGAACAAAGCATTGCCATCTCCCCAGATATAGCGCTCGATTGACTAGAGAAGAAATTACAGCACATTCTGACTGATGAGGAAAAGGCTGCACTTCAAAAGCTAGGCAGCCCTGATGCTTTGAAGAAGCGACTAGAAGAGCTCTTAAAAGAACAAAAGGCGTGGCATAGCGGTGGCAATAAATGGATTGGAGCTGGTGGCTCCTCGCTATTTGGACATAGCGGCTATCACCCAGAAGGTATTCGCATGGGTGGTGAAAACGCTGGCAATCGAAAACGGCCATTAAGGTTTGGGAAGCGCGTGAAGGTTCAACCCTTTAACTCGATCTCGATAAGACTATTCACTCTACCGCTGCCAATGCAGGCATGCTTGATCTTCAAATGCGGCCCGAACGCCACAACCAGGTGAAAATTTTACATCCTAATGGATGTGTGCGGCTCTATGGATGATCATATAATTGATTTTTGTGGGGGATGCAACGATGTCTCCCTATGAAATTCTCAGCCCTTCTTGAGAGCGCGATGCGCCAACTTTTCAAGGAAGATTATCTTATTCTCATATTCACTTTTTATTTAACCGGATATCACCATGAGCACAAATATCAGCGAACGCCTTAAAGCACTTGGCATTGATTTACCGCCTTCTGGAGCGCCTGCTGCCGCGTATGTCATGGCCGCTACTAGTGGCAATACCGTTTTTCTGTCTGGACATATTGCCAAACGTGATGGGAAACCATGGGTTGGAAAACTCGGCAAAGATATGGATACCGAAACGGGTAAAGCTGCTGCACGCTCTATCGCAATTGACTTAATTTCCGCACTGCAAAATCACCTAGGATCATTAGACAAAGTGAAACAGATTGTGAAAGTCATGGGTTTAGTGAATTCAACTGATAGCTATACGGAGCAACATTTGGTAGTCAATGGTTGCTCAGAGTTGTTGTTTGAAGTTTTTGGAGAAGTAGGTAAACATGCCCGGAGCGCATTCGGCGTAGCGCAAATACCACTTGGCGCCTGTGTTGAAATCGAATTAATTGCCAAGATTTAATTTGACTTGAGTGGATTGCCCCCATCAATCTGAAGAGACTGGATATCCGTAGGTGTATCAACATCCAACACATAGGCTTCATTATCTGTGGCAAATGATTTGACTAGTTCTGGATGCAGAACTATATATTGTCTGCAAACCATTCCTGAAATCTGAAGAATCTGATTGATCACACTGCGCGAGAAGATCACTGGATTACCACGTTGACCATTCGCTATCGGTAGCACTATTTCCTCGCTTACAGTTCTCTGGTAGAACTGATCCAGCAAAGATTCAATTTCAGTAGCACCCACAAGAGGCTGATCGCATAGAGCAATTCACAGTGCATCGTAGTCACCCTTGAGCGACTCTAATCCAAGACGCACAGATGAAGATTGGCCAAGCTCTGGATTTGAATTTCTGATAAAAGTCATTGGTCTATGTGCGCACTGATTTATTAACTGAATTTCTTTTTCAACAGCATCAGAGTAAAAACCAGTCACCCCCAAGACCTCAACTGGATCAATGCCTTGGATAGAGTGAATCAAACGCCTAACTAATGTATCTCCCGCTTTTCTTAAGATGACCGCCTAAGCGACTTCCCTCACCCGCAGCTAAGATCAATATCGCTAGACGCAAATTCCGATTTTTAAGGGAATCACTAGATAAAGTCATTATGATGAATTTGCTTGTTCTGATCTCGACATGCAAACGACATATGGCCCACGATGGCGCATGGTGGTCATTGGTGCTGGCCAACTTTCACTCTATACCGCTGATTTTGCTCTGACTTCAAACTTTGAAGTGATTGTGATCGATCCGCGCGAAGAATATGCTGAATGGCTCAACCGCACGGATATTTTTTTCAAAAAGGGAATGCCTGATGACGTGCTGCTCGAGATTGGTGTTGATTCTCACACAGCTGTGTGACACTAACCCATGATCCCAAGCTCGATGATATGGCTCTAATGGAGACTCTAAAATCCCCAGCCTTTTATGTCGGTGCCCTTGTCAGCCGCAAGAATACACAGAAGCGTAAAGAGCGTTTACTAGATTTTGATGTTAGCCAAGAGCAAGTTGAGACACTACATGGACCCGTTGGTCTACATATCGGCGCCCTCACTCCACCAGAAATCGCAGTCTCGATTCTGGCAGCAGTAATTGCAGTTAAATACGGTATTGCTGTGCCAAAGAAAAATTAAAGCAATCAATTTGCTATTAACTTACCGTCTTTGAGGCGCGGCTCAACAAAGTGGCCTTTGCGTGCTCGATTGCCCGCAAATGACTTTAAGGTTTTCGCATCTAAACTCAGCTCTGTTGGCTTACCAGCGCGTCCAGCCCCTGAATAAATTGCCCCATCAGAACCTACGGCAATAGCGGAAGCCAGACACTCCTGATCGTCTAAGCCCATGAGAATAACGCCCTTACCACCGGTTGGTAAACGCTTGAGCTCATCCAACGGGAACACAAGTAACTTGGATGCTTCAGATAGACAGGCAACCTGTTTCATGCCAACTTTAACCTTAGAGGCGCCTAAAGGCGCATCGCCGAGAACCTTAGCATCAATACTGAGGAATGATTTACCGGCCTTATTACGCGTACTCATATCAGAGACATTAGCTAAGAAACCATAGCCAGCTCTGGTGGATAGCAATATCAAATCATCTGCTTGACCGGCATAGTAAGTAACCATTTGCGACCCGGCAGCCAAATTCACAAAGCTGGTTAATGGAGAGCCATCACCGCGCGCGCCCGGCAACTCACTAACAGGTACCGTGTAAACTCGACCATCACTGCCAAAGCCCTGGATGACATCAATGGTTCTGACTTCGAAGGTGTCATATAAAGCATCACCCGCCTTGAAACTAAATTGGGTAGGATCATGTTCATGACCTTGGCGAACGCGTACCCACCCTTTTTGCGACACGATCACCGTGACTGGTTCGTCAATCACTTTGGTCTCAGCCACAGCACGCTTACCCTCTTGAATCAAGGTGCGACGATCATCGCCGAAATCCTTCATGTCGGACTCAAGCTCTTTGATGATGCGTTTTCTTAAGACGGGGTCGCTTTGCAGCAAGCCCTCTAGATCGTCACGTTCCCCCTTCAGATCTTTAAGTTCTTGTTCAATTTTGATGCCCTCTAGGCGCGCTAACTGACGCAAGCGGATATCAAGAATATCCTCTGCTTGACGCTCACTGAGCTTGAACTCTTTAATGAAGTCAGCCTTCGGTTCATCGCTGTTACGAATAATCTTGATGACCTTATCAATATTGAGAAGAACAATTAAGCGCCCCTCCAAAAGGAGCATACGGTCTTGTACTTTGCCCAGGCGATGTTGAGTTCTGCGGGTTACAGTAGCAACCCTAAAAGCTATCCATTCAGTCAGAATATCTTTTAAGGCTTTTTGACGTGGACGATCGTCATTACCAATCATCACCAAATTCATTGGCGCATTGGACTCTAGCGAAGTGTGTGCCAGCAATAAATTAACAAACTCATTAACATCAATATTTTTACTCTTAGGCTCAAATACCAAACGAACTGCAGCATCCTTACTAGATTCGTCACGAACACCATCCAAAACATTCAGAATGGTTGATTTGAGATTATTTTGTTCTGGCGTTAAGGTTTTTTTACCAACCTTTACCTTAGGGTTGGTGATTTCTTCAATTTCTTGTAACACACGCTGTGAAGAGGTTGCTGGGGGTAATTCATTCACCACGATCTGCCACTGGCCACGTGCCAATTCTTCGACCGACCAACGAGCACGTACTTTAATGTTGCCGCGCCCTGCTTCATACATCTGCGTAATCTCTGCAGCAGAGGAAATAATCTGGCCGCCACCTGGATAGTCGGGACCAGGCATAATTTCTAAAAGCTCTGTTGTGCTCATTTTTGGCGACTTCATGAGTGCCACTGTAGCGCTAGCTACTTCACGTAAATTGTGTGAAGGAATCTCTGTCGCCATACCTACCGCAATACCCGATGCACCATTGAGCAAGACAAATGGAAGACGTGCAGGCAATAATTTGGGTTCTTGGAATGAGCCATCATAGTTCGGCGCAAAATCTACCGTGCCCTCATCAATCTCGCTCAAAAGCAAGCTGGCGATCTTGGTCAATCGCGCCTCGGTATAGCGCATTGCAGCAGCACTATCACCATCGCGAGAACCAAAATTCCCCTGTCCATCAATCAGCGGATAGCGAAGCGAAAAGCTTTGCGCTAAGCGAACTAACGCATCATAAGCAGATTGGTCACCATGCGGGTGAAACTTACCAAGCACATCGCCCACGACGCGAGCACTCTTGACCGGCTTAGCATCAGCGCGCAAACCCATCTCGCTCATAGAAAACAAAATGCGGCGCTGTACCGGTTTCTGTCCATCGGATACGTCTGGGAGAGCACGTCCTTTCACCACACTAATGGCGTAATCTAAATAGGCACGCTCTGCGTATACCGCTAAAGTAAGACTATCTTTACCATCTTCATTTAAGTCGATGGTCTTGGTATCAAGATTACCAGAACCGCCGCCGGAGGATGAAGCTAATATAGGCGCCTGATCGATCTCAACTTTTTCAATTTCCTTCACTTCAATGGGGCTAGAAAATAAATCTGCCTGCTCCACTGGAATATTTTTTCCAGGAGTCTTTTTAGTCGCCATTAGATATCTGCCTCAACTTCATTACCGCGTTCTTCAAGCCAATCACGTCGAGCGCTAGACTCTGATTTACCCATCAACATATCCATGGTTTTAAATGTCTCATCCTCGGTCCGTGTCCCCAGCATTACAGGTAGCAATCGGCGTGTATCAGGATTGAGAGTGGTATCCCAAAGCTGCTCGGCACTCATCTCTCCCAAGCCTTTAAAGCGAGAGATCTGCCATGCGGTTTCTTTTACGCCATCCTTACGAAGCTTATCTTCAATTGCTTGCAACTCATTTGCATCCAGGGCATAAATCTTTTGTGCTGGTTTCTTGCCACGCGCAGGCGCATCCACTCTAAATAGCGGTGGTCGAGAAATATGCACGTGACCGAACTCAATGAGTTTAGGGAAGTGTTTGTAGAACAGAGTTAATAACAAAACTTGAATATGAGCGCCATCAACGTCTGCATCCGAAAGAATACAAACCTTGCCGTAACGCAAATTCGATAAATCGGGGTTGTCATTAGGGCCATGGGGATCTATACCAATAGCTACTGCAATATCGTGGACCTCATTATTCGCAAATAAACGATCGCGTTCTGCTTCCCAAGTATTCAATACCTTGCCCCGCAAAGGCAAGATTGCTTGATATTCTTTGTTACGACCCATCTTCGCAGAACCACCTGCGGAGTCACCTTCTACCAGGAAGATTTCATTCATGGCAATATCTTGGCTCTCGCAATCGGTCAGCTTGCCTGGTAAGACAGCTACTCCAGAAGATTTTTTCTTCTCTACTTTTTGACCCGCGCGCGTACGCGCTTGAGCCTGCTTAATCACCAAGTCAGCTAATGTACGACCATAATCAACATGTTGGTTGAGCCAAAGCTCTAGGGCCGACTTCACATACCCTGAAATAAGGCGAACGGCATCACGAGAATTAAGGCGCTCTTTAATTTGACCCTGAAATTGAGGATCCAATACTTTGGCAGATAAGATAAATGATGCTCGAGCAAAAACATCTTCAGGCATCAACTTCACGCCCTTAGGTCGCAATGCGTGCATTTCAATAAAACCTTTCACCGCATTAAACAGACCCTCACGTAAACCACTTTCATGAGTTCCGCCAGCAGGTGTTGGAATTAAGTTCACATAACTTTCGCGTATTGGAGCACCATCTTCAGTCCAGCAAACCACCCAAGCAGCGCCCTCACCTTCGGCACATGAATCATCATCACCCACTCCAGTAGCATATTGCTCGACTTCAAATGGAGGAATGACTGCTGTGCCATGACCTGCTTGGGCAATGGCTTCATTTAAATAACCACGCAGACCTTGAGAGTACTGCCAATGCTGGGTATCACCCGTCTTCTCTTGAATGAGAGTGACTTTGATGCCTGGTAATAAGACTGCCTTAGAACGCAGTAAGCGGATGAGCTCAGGCATAGGGATTACAGAGCTATCAAAGTACTTGCCATCTGGCCATGCACGCACACGTGTGCCATGAGACTTATCTTCTTGTGTTGAAGCTACTGATTTGAGTTTCTCGATCACCTTGCCATCAGCAAAGGTTAATGTCGACATTTGGCCATCACGCCAAACAGTTACTTCCAATCTTTTGGATAGTGCATTTGTTACGGAAACTCCAACACCATGCAAACCACCCGAGAAGGCATACGCACCACCGGTACCTTTTTCAAATTTGCCGCCTGCATGCAATTGAGTAAATACAATCTCCACGACGGGTAATTTTTCAGTAGAATGCATCCCAACTGGAATACCGCGGCCATCATCTTCAACGCTCACGCTGCCATCGATATGCATCGTCACAATTATTTGCTTACCAAAGCCTCCCAAAGCCTCATCAGATGCGTTATCCAACACCTCTTGAATAATGTGGAGAGGATTATCGGTGCGGGTGTACATTCCAGGCCGTTGACGGACTGGTTCGAGGCCTTTGAGGACCTGAATCGATGATTCACTGTATTCGGAAGTTTTACGGGTAGCCATGCGCGCAAATTGTAGTCATGTCTGAGAGCTAGACTGAAATTTTCCGGAATGCCCCTGTCATCGATGCCAAAATTGGGGTATGGGAGCCTTAAGGCATATTCGTATATTAGACCTCAGCCGTGTACTACCATGTCCATGGTGTAAAAGTAGAGAGGCCTGATGTTGGAGATGATACCCGTTATTGTGGCCCTCCCCTTGCCAAAGATGCCAGCAGCAAAGACACTGATGAATCTGCTTACTTTATTTGCATCAACCGCAATAAGCGCTCAATCACAGTGGATATCGCCAAGCCTGAAGGGCAAGATCGCATTCGCAAACTAGCAGCCGAATTAGATGTTGTTATTGAGAACTACAAAGTCGGTGACTTAGCTAAATACGGCCTGGATTATGAGAGTCTCCAAAAAGTTAAGTCTGATTTGATTGACTGTGCAATTACTGGTTTTAGTCAATCTGGCCCCTATGCACGCAAAGACCAGGATAGACTTCATGATTCAGGGCATGGGTGGCTTCATGAGTGTGACTGGTGAAGCCCATGACCTTGAAGGAACCAGCCCGCAAAAATCAGGCGTTGCAATCGCTGACATTTGTACTGGTATGTATGCCAGTACTGCTATCTTGGCTGCGATCGTACATCGTGACCACACTGGCGAAGGTCAATATATTGATATGTCTTTACTAGATACGGAGATAGCTATGATAGCCAATGTATCAAGTGCCTACCTGACTTCCGGAGCAATTCCTAAACGTTGGGGTAACGCGTCTGCAATTATCGTGCCCTATCAAACCTTTCCAACAGGAGTCATCTAAATACCATGACTACTCAATCTTCCACAACAGGATTGACAGTTCATCAGGCCCTGATCTACGGAGGACTCATGGTCACCATATCCATGGGAATTCGTCATGGCTTTGGACTCTTTAATTTCCCCATTACTTCTGCTAATGGCCGGGGCCGCGAAACCTTTGCATTGACAATTGCGTTATAGAACCTCATCTGGGGTGCAGTACAGCCGATTACAGGGACATTAGCCGATCGTTTTGTCGCATTCAAAATTATGGTCGCTGGTGGCTTACTCTATGTACTCGGTCTTGCTAGCATGGCAATTTCAAGCGATGTTATAGCGTGGTCTACGGCATTCTCGGTTGAGACCACGAATTCTCTTCTATTTAAAATCCCGTTAACATACTTTTAGTCACACATCAAACTCGCCGTAGCACAATGGATAGTGCACATGCCTCCTAAGCGTGGGATACAGGTTCGATTCCTGTCGGCGGGACCATAATTTCTACATACTTATCCACAGGCATTGTGGATAAGTATGTAGAAATTATGGTAAGTCACGGATTTGTATAGGCTGACCTAGCTTGCCTAAAATGTGTGCAAAATGGTTTACAAGGATTTCAATAATGATTAACAAATTTTCCTACTTTCTCTAGCTAAATTTGTGTTAATAGAACCCTAGAATAGGAGCATATCAGGTGATATCCCCTTACACTAAAAGCCATGAATAGCCTTTCAACCATTACGCTTGCTGCTCTCGAGGGTATGCAGCAAAATACGGCACGTTCTGCTCCAGCGGATTTTTTACCAATTTACCTATCACGCGGTTTGCTTGGCGAACAACTGATTTGCCATCTCAGCCCAGGATTTTTACCCTACTTGCAAGAGTCTTTACAAAAGCAACCTATTCCTTAGTGCAGTTGGGCGCAACAAACTAACGATTCAAATAGCTAAACCAAACGAGTTATCCGTTTCGCTTTTTCAATTAGCCGATCGTATGCGCTGAGGCGGATTTATACCCGGATGGCGCAATGAAGACTGTGATTGGCTTGATCAAAATGGGCACAAGTACTTTCGTATGGAGCGAGCAGCTTTTTTAGAGCCTTTGGTTTTAGGGGTATGGCTATACCCAGAGCAACACTATTTGGCTTGGTAGGCGCAGTGAAACGAAGTCTACTGATCCCGGTAAATTAGATAACTTAGCAGCTGGTGGTATTATTTACGATGAAACACCTTGGGTCTGTGCACGCCGCGAACTTTGAGCGGAAGCTGGTGTACCCGAGCAACTTGAACCCGCATGGCGCATGCGCATGCGGAGACCAATCTCAGGCCGAGGCTTTGATGATGAGCAGCTGTACATCTACGACCTAGAGCTGGCGGATAACTTGATCCCCACCAACATCATGATGGGGAAGTCAGCGGTTTTATTGAAATAAGCCTCCTCCCAGAGGAGGCAGCCCGTATTTTGGCTGATGAATTTACTTCTGATGCCGCATTTGTATCAGACCGACACCCGGTTTCGTCCATCTAAAACAACATGAGCACAGGCAATACCTCAACAAAAAACGCAAAACACGAGATTCCAAGTTTAAAAAGTTTGGAGCGCGACTTTGGTCAGAAGTTTGCCTATCCAGCTTCTACCAAAACTTATCTGTAAGGATCAAGGTCTGATATTATTCTGAATCCATAGGTCTTGAGCAATTACGCAAGGATCCAGCCTATAAGCCACTCCTCAAACCACATCCTGGTAAAGGATGCGGTTCCAACTTACCCGAAATCGTTACCGGTAAATTTGTGCGATCAGAATCTGCGAAATCATGAAATCATACGATGTGTCATTTAGCTTAGGTAACGGTCTACGTCTTGGTTGTATCGCAGACTCAAACGATGCTGCGCAATTTGGTGAACTTCATACTTTAGGCGAGTTGACCGCTAAAGCTTGGAAGCATGATGTCCAAGTCATGATTGAAGGCCCAGGTCACGTACCGATATGCAACGCATTGAAGAAAACATGACTGAAGAGCTTAAGCACTGTTTAGAGGCGCCCTTCTATACCCTTGACCATTGAGATTACTGATATTGCCCCTGGCTATGCTCACATCAGTAGTGGTATTGGAGCGATGCTTTGCTATGTCACACCAAAAGAGCATTTGGGTTTACCAGACAAAGAAGATGTGCGTGAAGGCATCATTACCTACAAAATTGCCGCTCATGGGGCTGACTTAGCCAAAAAGGCTTGCCGGGCGCACAAGTACGCGATAACGCCCTATCTAAGGCACGCTTTGAGTCCCACATTAGGAAGATCAATTCAATCTCGGCTTAGATCCTGAGCGTGCACGCGAGTACACCCTACCAGCTAAAGGTGCAAAGATTGCACACGTCTGCTCAATGTGCGGACCCAAGTTCTGCTCCATAAAGATTACCCAAGAAGTACGCGACTATGCAGTCACTTTAGATGACGATGGCAATCCCAAAGCTAAGGTGACTCCTATCCATGAAGTAGTGGATCCAAGCAAAGGTATGGAAGAGATGTCTGCAGAGTTCCGCAAGCGTGGCAGCGAAATCTATCAGTAAGCTAACGTTTTTAGCAAACAGAAAATAGATCAAGACGCCAAGCGCGAGTTTCACCAATCGTAAGTACGCAATTGTTGGCGGCGGCCTCATGGGTCGCCTGCTTGCGCTTTCGCTTGCTAAAGGTGAAGCACATGTCGAGATATTTGATAAAGGCGGTCCTGAGGGGTAAGGCTGCTGCCCGCCGTATCGTTGCTGCGATGCTCGCCCCTCTAGCAGAGTCAACCATTACCGAGGATTCTGTTGTCAGGTTGGGTTGATATAGCTTGCCGCGTTAGCATGAAATCATCAATGAAATCAGTACCCCCGTGTATTTTCAGCAAAATGGCACTCTGATTCTTTGGCACCGACAAGATTCTAGTGAAGCGGAACGCTTTGCTGCTCAGTTGGAGAAGAACTGTCGCCTCCATACCGATTTAAGTGCACCACAAAAATTAGGTCATGATGATTTACTTTTGCTAGAACCCAGCGTTGCTGATCGTTTCAACCAGGGTTTATATTTACCCAACGAAGGACAATTGGATCATCGCCAATTATTAGATGCTCTGGTAATTGAGTTCGAAATTACCAAGGTTGATTGCCACTGGCATACCGAGATCGAACCATCGAATGTACGTCAGCAGAAAACCTATACAGGAGTAATTGACTCCGTGGAACAGGTGCTAAGGGGCTATGGACGGCCGGTAATACATCCAATACGGCTCCCGTGGCGTCCGCGCGCGGTGAGGTCATCCGCTTGTATGCGCCTGAAATGAAATTACGCCGTTCTACTCGCCTGATACATCTCCGCTACCGGATATATATATTGCACCAAAAGAGGATGATGTTTATGTTGTCGGAGCCGCTAAAATTGAATCGGAAAATTTTTCGACAATGCGTGTGCGCTCTGCAATGGAGCTTTTGAGTGCCATCTATACCGTTCATAGTGATTTTACTGAAGCGCGCATTCTACACAATGTCGTCCTACTTTAAAAAATAATCTTCCCGAAATACGGATGAAGAAAGACAAAGACCTGCCAGGTTTGATCATGATCAATGGCCTGTATCGCCATGGTTTTATGATTGCGCCAGCAGTGCTTGATTGCGCATTACAGGTTTTAGATCATGGCATTAGTAAGACTGCATTTGAGCTGAGCTTGAGCATTATTCAAGATAATCACCTGAGCGAGGAATTATGCGTGTAGTTGTCAATCAGGTGCCTTATGAATTACCTAGCAATAGCATGATTAGCGATGCACTAAGCTTAATAGATGCAAAACCACCTTATGCCGTTGCAGTCAACCTTAATTTTGTGCCGAAGACTAAACATGGTGAGTTTGTATTAAAAGAAAATAATCAAGCTGAAGTGATCGCACCGGTTACTGGCGGCTAATGAAGAATCGTGCTGATACGCTTGTCCTTTATGGCGAGAGCTTTAAAAACCGCCTACTATTGGGAACATCACGCTACCCATCCCCCACAAATTTTAGAGGATTCGGTCCAAGTATCTAATACTACCATGATTACCGTAAGCTTACGTCGTTAGGGTACTCCAACAACCGAAGCGCATAGTGGCTTCTGGGATTTGCTAAAGAAAATGGCTGTACCTGTTCTTCACAATCCTGCTGGTTGTCATAGCCCGCAGGAAGTAATTACTACTGCACAAGTTTTTGAAACCAATTGGATTAAGCTTGAACTCATTGGTGACGATTACACATTACAACACGATGTCTTGCGTTTAGTACAAACTGCTGAATCCTTAATCAAGGATGGCTTTAAAGTATTGCCGTATTGCACTGAAGATTTGATATTGTACCAACGACTCGTCGATGTAGGGTGTCAGGCGGTCATGCCCTGGGCTGCTCCAATTGGAACTGGTCAGGGCCCTTTAAATCCATATGCTATGAAACTCTTGCGCGATCGCCTTAAGTACCGGTGTTAGTTGTGATGCGGGTCTAGGGCTACCCATCACACGCTTGTACTTTGATGGCATGGGGCTTTTTGATGGCGTACTACTCAATACCGCGGGTGCATTAGCTAACGATCCTGTAGTGATGGCTACGGCGTTCGCAATGGCGGTAGATGCTGGCCGTTCAGCCTATTTATCTGGTGCTATGAAACCTCAAAAGTCTGCTCAAGCCAGCACCCCTTTAGTGGATACTCCGTTTTGGCACCAATCGTAATTACACCAAGTGCAGCACACTTCGTGAATCCATAGGGACTGAGTACACCAATTTAATGGGCTTAATAAGAGACCTGGCTAACCAAATCATCGAAGCGCATCGCAATGATGAGCTTTGCATTCCGATTCCAGCATTTAGCCTTAATACTCCACCTCCTCTCATAAATAATGAGGCCGCTGTAGACCATTACGAATTGGCAGGTGCGTTGGCGAGCATTGAGATGGGTTTTATTGAAACAGATGCCAGAATTTTAGGTAAAGCCTCGTTGCGGATGACCTTGCAAGACGGTGGATTTAATCCCTTTCAGTGGCCGAGCAGACCAGAGCATTTTGATTTGTTGCCTTTTGGACACGCAATATGAATCCCAACGCATTTCCAGAATGCCCGCAACGATTAGGTCTTTATGGCGTAATGCCAGATGTTGATTGGGTAAAGCGCATGGTTGATGCTGAATTACCGACGGTACAACTGCGCTTTAAGTCAGACGAAAAATCTAAAATCCGCAAACAAATTCAAGAATCCGTTGCTGCCGTGAAGGACAGCAAAACTCTGCTCTTTATTAATGACTACTGGCAAGAGGCGATCGATGCTGGAGCCTATGGAGTTCATTTAGGTCAAGCAGATTTAGAAGTCGCTGATCTTGACCAGATTTGAGCTGCAGGTCTGCGTCTAGGTCTAAGCACCCACGGATATGCAGAGCTTGCGCATGCAGACCGTTTGCGCCCAAGTTACATCGCTATGGGTGCAGTATTTCCAACCAATTTAAAGAAAATGCCAACTGTTCCGCAAGGATTTGGTCGTCTTTATCAATACGCCAAATTAATGAATCACTATCCGCTGGTCGCTATTAGAGGCATTGATAAAGATAGCATTCATGCAGTAGCTCGAAGTGGCGTCGGTTCGGTCGCCGTAGTAAGAGCCCTCACTCAAGCCAAAGATCCTAAAGCGGCCGTAAAACATTTGCAGGAACTAATGGAGGCTTCACAAAGATTGGGTGCCTACTCGAGCCCCTTTAGAAGTTTTCTTTTTCATCGAGTAATGCTGTTGGGTAGAAGTCGTGCATATATCATAATGGCCCTGGACCTTCACCAATGCTCAAGAAACGCCCTGCCTCTAATCCTGCCTCCACATATGCAATCGCTTGTGCAACTACGTGTCTGAGATCGTGGCCATCAGCAAGAGAGCGGCCCGTTCCGTGGGTGTTGATGGCATTGACTCGATAATGTTTAAATTCTGTGGTTTGCACTACCTTAAGACCTTCTTCTATTGTGCGTCACATTAAATCGGAAACAGTTCTGTGAGCATGGCTTGAGCTGTGTCATCACCACCTAAACTAGCCACTGATGTTGCACGTAAAACAGGATAGAGAACAATCTTTTTCACGCCATGCCGACGCAATGCTTTTGCTACCGTTTTTACAATCTCAAGACTTGCAAGCATCCCAATTTTGATAATATCAGCGCTGATATCCAATAAAACAACATCAATTTAGACCTCAACAACATCTAAGTCGATATCCTGAATGCGGGTGACGCCAAGGGTATTTTGGGCTGTGATAGCGGTAATTACTGACATACCGTAGCAGTAATTACCTTAAGGTCTGCCTGAAGTCCAGCCCCACCGCCACTATCCGCACCAGCGATAGTCAATACTTTAGGAATCTGCACAGAAGTAGAGAGAAGTGCTTTCATCTTGCTATAATATCGGCTTATTCCTCGATAGCTCAGTCGGTAGAGCGCCGGACTGTTAATCCGTAGGTCCCTGGTTCGAGCCCAGGTCGAGGAGCCAGATAAGTCAAAACCTTCAGAGTGAATAGCCCTGAAGGCTTTTTTACTATCCTGCCGGTTGGGGGGCTTAGGGATCAATCTCATTAATAGCCTTAATACACCCATTTCGAATGGCATCGAGCAATGTTTCGTAGTCTTTGTGATTTTGCTTTGTATATTCCATTGCAAAGCGACTAACTGCCTCTTCAAATATTTTTCTGATTTGCCGAGGTAACCTGAAATCATTGCAGTATTACCTGACTTCGCATGAGATCGTGCTAAAGCTTGCCCGCAGTATTTAGCATGATTTTTTAAACGTGTAGGCGTTACCTCATCAAATAAAAAAGAAACTTTCATATCTCGCAACTGACGGATATAAAAATCCCTATCTTCAGGCCATCTTGCCCAACCTAGAAATATATCGGAAGAAGATTGGGTTAAACGCTGTCCAACTACTACACGTTCACCGTGTTTCTCGTACCGACTCTTCCCAGCATAAGGTTGAAGCACCGATGCTCGAACTTCTTTAATCTGCAATAAAAGAAGTTCGTCGTCTGGGGTCATAAATAAGGTCACAAAACAACGCGTTCCAACACTACCAATGCCTACCACAATATCTTGCAATTGATAGCGGTCAATTAAGACTCTACGATCATGAGATACAGACTCTCTGTAATCCTTGATTGCTCTACTTTTGCGTTAGCATCAAAATTCGCTCTTTGACGATGAAACATCAGTGGTGGCTGATCAAGTAAACGCTTTTGTCCACCAACCTCCGTGGTAATTTTAGGAAATAGGAATTCCGCCACTCTGTTCTCGGCTCGCTTAATCAGCTCCGCGCGATACAAACGGCTCTTCTTCATAGGAGCATTATGCGCATATATTCCAGTAATAGACGTTCTGGAGAGATCATCGGCCATAAGGGCAGCCGAGAGCCACTAAGAAAAGCAAACGGACTGGCCATCGTGTAATTCTGGCATTGCAAACCAGCAATATCATTTGGCGGAGAGCCTCATATCGAGCATTGCCTGTGCTACAAAATCAGATTTGCTGGGTAAATCTATCTAGTGGACCCCAAAACACATAGACGGAGTTTTAGATCCAAACCTCATTTGAGGATCTTTATAAGCCTATATAGGATCTTATTCACCCATCGAATTGCCGATATACGAAATCCGTCATAACCACATTAAAATGCTGGATTATGAATAAA
Source organism: Polynucleobacter necessarius (assembly GCF_900095185.1). NCBI lineage: Bacteria > Pseudomonadati > Pseudomonadota > Betaproteobacteria > Burkholderiales > Burkholderiaceae > Polynucleobacter > Polynucleobacter necessarius. Next base: position 1,499,429 of record NZ_LT606948.1, read on the forward strand.
GCTCCTGAGCTCCTCGCCCCTGCCGGCAGCTTGAATATGCTACGCACTGCTTTTGATTTTGGAGCGGATGCGATTTATGCTGGACAACCTCGCTACTCATTACGAGTCCGCAATAATGACTTTGGCAAGATTGAAGTGCTCCAGCAGGGAATCGATACTGCCCATGAAATGGGCAAGAAATTTTATTTAGTCTCCAATTTATTACCCCATGGCAGCAAGACCCGTACCTATATTAAGGATATGGATCCAGTCATCGCATTGAAGCCCGATGCTTTAATCATGTCTGATCCGGGTCTCATCATGATGGCGCGTGAAGCGTGGCCTGATATGCCTATTCATTTATCCGTGCAAGTGAATACTGTCAATGGTGCCTCTGCAAAGTTTTGGCACTCAGTGGGTATTAGTCGCGTCATTCTTGCGCGTGAGCTGTCTTTTGATGAAATTGAAGAAGTACGACAAGACTGCCCTGAAATGGAGCTTGAAGTATTTGTTCATGGCGCGCTTTGTATTGCCTACTCTGGTCGTTGTCTACTCTCAGGCTACATGTCTCATCGCGATTCCAATCAAGGTGCTTGTACGAATGCTTGCCGCTGGGACTATAAAGTGAAGCCTGGTCAACAGATCACTAGTGGTGATGTTGTTCTCCTCCAAGAAGCTCGTCGACCTGATGAATTGATGCCTATGGAAGAAGATGAGCATGGCACGTACATCATGAATTCCAAAGATTTGCGCGCCGTTGAACACATTGAGCGACTGACCAAAATGGGTGTTGACTCCTTTAAGATCGAAGGCCGCACCAAATCTCCCTATTATGTTGCCAGAACTGTTCAAGCCTATCGATCGGCGATTGATGATGCCGTTGCTGGTAGACCATTTAACACGGCTTTACTCGGCAATCTAGAGGGTCTTGCAAACCGCGGTTACACGGATGGCTTTTATGAGCGACATCACGATAAAGAGTATCAACTCTATATACGTGGACATTCCTTATCAGGTCGCAGCCTCTATGTAGGAGAGACACTTGAGATAGACCCTGCTACTGGTCGAGTGAAGGTGGATGTTAAGAACCGTTTCTCTGTTGGTGATAAACTGGAGCTCCTTGAGCCACAAGGCAACCAGGATATTGTTCTAGAGAATATGTGGAACATAAATGGTGACCCGATTGATGTAGCACCAGGATCAGGACATTTTGTATGGCTAGAGCTCCCCTTGCGTAGCAAGCATGCGTTCATTGCTCGCTATACCCAGGAACCAGCTACAACTGAAGAGAGCGCTTGCTCCATATGCGGCGAATAATTCAATGAACCATCCAAACACTCCAAGTCTTGGGCAAAAACTCAAAGCAGAAGCCAGACAAACATTTAGCTTAACGATTTATTTTGGCACCTGGTTTTGCTTTAGTTAGAGCTGCTATCTCTGCAAAGTTTATGTTGATTGCGCAGGCCATTTTTCCAATCAAGGTAGATAAGCATCATGGGATTTTGAAGTCCCTCATTTTTGAATCCATCATTTATCTGATAGTTGTAATCGGCTTAAATTGCATCGAGGCTGGAATCGATGGCAGCTTTTGGAAATTCTGATCCATTAAGGATTTTCGCAATGGCCATTGTCTACTGGCTGATTGTTTGGCCTCATCGGATTTTTTTGTGTAATGTGACCAGTGAAATTCTTTTCTAGAGGGCTATTGATGCAAACAACGGGTGATGTTTCTGATAGCCATACCCTTGTCATATCGGCACACCAGTCAACGCGTGCCAATGATCAGCAGTTTTTTTGTGGACAGCCATACCGCCACCAATAGTAACTAGTAAATTTGGTAATTGAATCTTTTTAAACTCGGGGCGGTGAATCAAAGCATGAAATAAAGTCTTCACACCTGGAAAAATATTGATGTTCGGATGCTTTTCAAGCAACTTAATAAAGCCAGAGATATCACGAGGGTTCGCTACCATTGCTAGCAATCCGCTCTTAGCTAATCCTAAGATTGCACAAGCAGTCCGAGCAAAAATATGGGTTAATGGCAAAGCGCATAAAAAAACCAATTGCTGGTCTGGTAGACTTTTTAGTGCCGGGTTTAGCCAATGTTCTATTTGCAGAACATTCGATAAGATATTATGTTGTAGCAAGACTGCGCCTTTAGAAACTCCCGTTGTGCCGCCGGCATATTGCACAAATATGCAATATCATCCAATCCAATTTGCGGTTGCTTAAACGCTTTTCTTACACCAATTTGCAAGGCATCTTTGAACTTGATATGCGGGAAATCCCAGGGCGGGATCACTTTCTTCATACGTCTTGCTACCCAGTTAATTAGACTACCTTTAAATCCCATCAACTCTCCGGGACTGCTGACAATAACCTGCTGAATAGATGTTTGACTTTGGATCCGCTCATAGATCGATGCAAAGTTTTCCATCATCACGAAAACTGAAGCACCGCTATCTTTTAATTGTGCTTCCAATTCGCGCGCTGATATAAAAGGGATTGATATTGATCACCATAAAACCTGCGCGCAATGTTCCTATCATGGCAATGACATACTCCACCACATTGGGATACATCAAGGCAACACAAGCACCCTTTTCTAAATGCAAACTCTGAAGGTAGGATGCAAAATCTTTCGACAACCAATTAATTTGGCCATAGGTATCAAAGCTTCCCATCGACTCAATAAACCGACGATTAGCAAAGAGTTCAAAACATTCCTCAATGAATTGACTCAAAGAGGCCTGATTCAGGGGGTCTAACTCATGAGGTACATCTTCTGGATAATGTTTTAACCAAGGTTTTGAAGCGTTCGCGCAGGCATCTCTCGGCTCAGGCAATGATTTGCTGCAACTGTTCTAAGAATAACTCTTGAGCATCATTTACTTTCTCACCCCAATCGGTACCAGAACTCTCATTTGCCTCATCAGTAATATATTTAAATGATCGCCAAGATATTTGGTAGGCATACGCAGTAGCAGCAATAGCAAATAACCCCATATCGACATCCCGACTTAGCAGCCAAGGGTCCTGTGCAGTTACAAAACTATCACCTGTGCCACCGAGAAATTGACTGGTTGAGAGGTATGCTTGGGGGCAGTCGCAAAATGGAGTATTGCCACGTGAAACTAAAGGCTCGGCATTCATATCTCGCTGGATAACTTTACCAATCTCTACCAAGCCATTCAAGCTGGATTTGATTTTTCCAGCAACCCCAAAATTCACAATTTGTTTTGGAGAATCTTGCTGTATTGCTTTAATATTCATAAGCGAAGCATTAATCTTGCCCACGCCAGAATAGACTATCTCTACCCCCGTGAGCAAGATTCATGCTTGAGCTCAGACTCTAAAGCGGTAATAATCAGAAGGTTTATTTTCATATTGATGAATAATGAATTTACTAGATTATCTACCCGGGATTCCAGATGTTCCAAAGCCCGGCATTCTTTTTAGCGATATCTCTCCTCTATTAGCGAATCCACAAGCATTTAGGGAGGCAATCAGGCAACCTCATGAAATAGCCAATCAGTTTGATTACACCCATGTTTTTGGAATTGAGTCGCGTGGCTTTATCTTCGGGTCCGCTTTAGCTCACCCATACCCACAGCCTAGCGCTAGCCCGAAAGCCTAATAAACTTCCTTTAGCGAGCCACCGCGAAGCATCATACGGTCTGGAATACGGAGCCGATTCCCTAGCAATACAGCAATCAACTTTGCCTCAAGATGCTAAAAGTCCTCTTAATAGATGATGCTCTAGCAACTGGAGGCACCTTAGTTGCTGCAGACAGATTAATTCGCAATGCCAGCTTCGAAGCCTCTGGAGCCATTACCATCTTAAATGGTGGGGCAACCAAAACGGCATGCGCCACCGCCCTGTACTCAAAAGCTAGATTAACTTTTTTGCGCTTTTGATGATTTTCATTGCGCCCCAACCTACAGCCAACACTTGACTAGCTAGTTTAGGCTTATAATGCGCTAGTGCCGCAAAAGCGCTTGTCCAAAGAATGAGATTACTTTTCAGAAAATGATAGGTGTCAACAACACCCCTATCTGCCCAAGATAGAAGCTTCTACCAGCCATCAAAATGCTCTGCGAAGGCTTTGCGCTCTCGGTCTGCTTGATGTTTCAACGCATTTTGGCGGCTGCTCCAATACTTTTATGTGAGATCTCATTTAGATAAAGCGTCGCGGTCTTTGGCTGACTCAGTGATCGAGGCCTCAAATAATCTAGGCATCTTACGCAGCGATTGAATAATCAGAAATACCAAAATCAAGCCAGCTGATAAAAAAGCGGCAGTTAATAAACCCAAAGCTAGCATTCTGTCTGTTTCCCACCTATAGATCACAATGAGCAATGCCAGCATGACCAAGCCAAAGAACAAAAAGAATAACGCGCTCACTATCACATCACTAATAAGCTAATAAATTTACTCCTGGCAATTTGCACATCCAGAGATAAAAGTTCTAGGCGAGTTTTGGCGATAGAAGCACCCGTGAATGCAAGTTCCTTAATAGAGGATATAAGATTTTCTTGAGACATAGATATCTAGCGACGCCCGATAAACAAACCTATTAATACACCTAAACCAGGTGCGACACCTATCGCCTCCCAAGGGTGATGTTTCGATGCACAAAATCATCAGCGCCTTCTGCGGCCACCTTTGCCTTATCTAACAAGTTACTTTCAACACTAGAGAGACTCTCTTTAGCGCCTGCAAGTGTTTCCAGGACTTGATTCCTGATGGAGCTGATTGTTTCGCCAGGATGATCTTCGGTTGCTTTAAGTAATGCCTCTGCATCAGCCATAAGAGACTTAAATTTACTAATCAACTGCTCGGCACCAGCTGACTTTGTCTCGTGCGCTATGGAATGTTCTGGATTTTTAGCTGTCATGTGATTGCATTCCTCAGCATTGGACGTTTAGAAGACATTATCCGCCCCTATTCTAAGCACTTTTGTTTACCGATCCGAGCAATAGAACTATCATTCCTGCATTTCCCTCTTTAAATCGCTTGAGATATCGCTTTAGTCTTGGACGGCGTTTCAATAAGTCATGATATGGAGCTGAACCATAGGCAACATTTTCCCAAAAATGATATTCTTCATCAACGCGATCTGAGTAGCGATTATTTTCAAGAGCATCATGAATGGCCCATTTGATTCTTCCGCCCTCACCACTGGATCCATAACCATGGATCAAAATAATTGCTCGAATCCCGACATCTAGAGATTTACGTAGATAAACCGTCAAGCGCTCTAGCGCTTCCTCAACATAAGGTCTCTCCTGTTTTATATTGATCTCTATCGTGTCCGAACTTAATATTGGAAAATTTTCAGAACCACAATGCGGACATTGTTTAATCAACGTCCGCATATTTCCACAATCGGGACATTCTGCTTGATTTGCCAATTTGATAGAGTTCAACTCCTTAAGAGCAGCACTTTCCTTCTACGCTTCTAGCGTCACTCGATTTGTCATTGACTATCAAGCTCAAGCTCTTTTGAGCGAGCTCCCAATTTTCTGGAGTCTTGAATTTGCATTAATTAACGTGGAGACATCTTTACGGATTGAGGTATTGCCATAACGCAAGCCCTTTAGCATGGCTACTGCTTCAGCAGAAATCTTACATTGCTGATTAACCAGCTCAGAGCAGTTAAATGATGCATTCTTAAAAGAGCGGGTCACGAAAGGATTCACCATCACCCTCTCCTTAAGAGCCTGCCTTAAAACTGAACCTTTATCTTGATTGAGCTAGCTCTCGTCTTTGGCGGAGTTTTACTTTTTGGATGGCGGCAATTTCGTGACTTCCGAAAAGAGCGGGAGAAAGCCCAGAAGCAGACAGGCCTGTCAAAAGATATCTAACGGACAGTTCTCACTTGAAGCCTCACTAAATTCAATATAGGCTTTGGGGAAAACTAGCGTGTATCCCTCGCCATTCTCAAGAATGAGATCAATGTTGAGTCGTCCTAGCCGATCAACCAATTCAGAAGTGTATGGAGTGCACTTAGGAATGATTGTATCTTCGATTATGATATCGGTCGACAAGGTACTCAGCAAATCCTGCTCTGCCTGCAATCGCCAAAGATCAACAAGTAGATCTGGATACGGAAAGTTAAATAATGGCGTATGTATTTCGTAGGCGGGCCAAGTTTTAACCAGCCACTCTCGTAGATTTTCTAAGTCCAAATTCCCGAATACTAAACGTTCAATTTCAAGACCCATTTTCAGTTTAATCATCTCCAGGGCTTCTTCAATACTCACCTTGTAATCCGAATTGGGTTTGAATGGCACCAAGAGCATAGAGGTGGCTTCAAAAATCTGCCTGCTTAGAAATATTCTTGATGTGAATATCCTGAATAGATACGCGACTAGTGAGTGCTCCAACACTGGTCAATAGAACAACGTTTCTTTTCTTCTACAGGAGATGCATGAGGGTCAAGAAACTATCCTTACCGCCAGACAAAAATAGAATATCTAAATTTCCTGTTTTGGGGGCCCAATTCATCAGCACAGGTCTGGTGACTTCAGGTCCAGCATGCGCTTTACTGCCGCCATTAATATGGCTATATGGACAGTGGCGACAAGAGTATCCGCAACTTTTGCCTTGGCGCAAAAGTGCGTCACTAGTGAGAGCTTGGTATCCCCTACTGGGATCAATATAAGTATCCCGCCTTACTTTACATGCGGCAAGATGAAGTTCATCTACACTAGAGTGGCTTTAAATTTAAAGGGCTTTACTGCATTGCATATCGGATACCCACAAATATACGTTTGAACCCGGCGTAACGTATCCATAACTCAGCTGATAGCTTTTATTGGGCATATTATTCCAGCGACCAAATAAACTCCAATCCTTAGCAAAATTATAGGATGCGTAAGTCTTGAATGTTCCGTACCCACCTATATATCCTGTATTACTGTAATCATTTCGATTCGCTTGACATGTTCCCTCAACCCCAGCAGTCACAGCATTATTACGATACTCGGCGCTAGCATTGCCAAACTGCTTAGCCCTTTTCGCAAGCACATAGCCAGTGGTTTGATCAATTGGATTCTGTTGATCAAATGAAGCTTTTAAGTTGAAATCACCTAATCGTGCAACAGTTCCAAGAGAGACTCCGAGAAATCTTTGCTGTTGCAACGTTACTTGCACAGCCGCTACTGTAGCCAGTCGGGCATCCTATACTAGTGTATTGAATCACATTCGTTATTGAGTTGTTATAGACTACTACGTGAAGATCGTAAGAATAAGTTTCGTAATGAAGTCCCACTTCAGTATTTTTACTTTTCTCAGGCTGCAGCGTTGAAACGCCATAGTTTGGATAATACAAATGATAAAATAACGGAGCCTTAAAACCGGTGCCGTAGTTCACGTTAGCTCGCAATTCCTTAGTAAAAAAGTATCCATAAGAAGCGCCGCCAGTAGTCTGTGGCCCATACCTGTAATGCTATATCGTTACGAAGACTCAGGTTTGCTAAATTTGAGCCTCCTTTCAATATCAACCGAGTTGGTATTTTGATCCAAACTTAAAATCTGGGTTCCCGTTGCATAGACCAAAGCGGCGCTCCTTTCGCCCAAGATTTGCAATCTATCAGGACCAATACTGATGTCGTGTTGCCATGTGTATATGTTTTGCTTAGTATTGGTAATTGGATTACCAGCTGGATAAGAAGAAACAGGTGTCTGGCTTGGGTAAATTGCCCGACCAAGGCCATAGGACTGAGCAATTTGTAAATTACTATTCCAGATATCTGTATATTGTTTTGACTGGCAAACACCTGAGCTCCAAGTTCTTGACCGTTATCCCATTCTTGACTGACTCGTACTGCACCTCCCGTTTTGGTATAGTTAATTTTGCTAGAAGAGTTATAGCGGTTATAAGCCGAGTTGTTTGGCGCGATTGTATTGAAACCTGCAGGATACTCAGTAGTAGCACTCACGGAATAACTTGTATTTTTATCGCCGCCTGTTGAACCATAAAGACTGGCATTCTCAATATTAGTTCCATAAGTTCCGTAGCCTGCTGAAGCAGAGACTTTGATAGGTCCAGCACCTTTTTTAGTAAAGATATTAATGACACCACCAATGGCATCAGAACCATATAAGCTACTCTGCGGTCCAAAGATAATTTCAATATGATCAATGATGGGAACAGGAATAGCTGCCCATGCAGCGTCACCATTGAGAACGGATGTGGTTCTTACACCATCAATTAATACCAGAGTCTGAGCAAAGTTTGCACCACGTAAGAATACGCTTTGAACACCGCCGCCATTATTGGAGACTACAACGCCACGTTGACGTTATAGTAAATCAGTAATCGTCGACGGACCAGCATCTGCCATTTCTTCTGGACCAATGTAAACATAGTCAGCCAAAACGTCATTAGCTCGAGTTGGAGTTCTCGTGGCAGTAACAATAATAGGATCTAACTGATTATTGAGATTTGAAACTGAAACGGTCGATGGAGGGTTTGGAGCAAATTCTACTGGTTGATTTACCCCAATGCCTGCTGATGCTACTAACAAAATTGATAATGCGCTTTTGCTCTTCTTAAATGTGCTGCAATTCATTTTTAATACCTCAATGCGGATTCCCTGACTAAAATCCCTGTTAGTCAGAATCTAAGGAATTTACAAATGAGATATGCAAGACGTATGTCATCGCGTAATGCGACAACATTATCGGCATGCAAAGACCCACGTTGCAAATTCCACTTGTTGAGGCCGGTATCCGGGCTGGAGAATTGAGGAATTTGACCTTCCCATACAGCTACGCACAGTGGCTTTTTCAAATTCTGAGTCGAAATTACAAGCGCGACATTCTCTAACCGTTGCGGGGACAGCGCACGTTTGGGTAGTGCTTCCCGTTTAACTTCGATATCAAAGATATCAAAGCACCATCAACAGCTCAATTATAGGTGTTATGCGACTTCATCTAAGGGCAATCGTTAGGTAAGCGATAGAAAACAGCCTACCACTTAGCTTATAAACGCCTCAGGAACTCAACGTTGCAAGCCATCCGGCGTCAGCGCGAACAGAGAAAAAGGAATTTAGCTCAATCTCTGGGCAGATCAGGGCAATAAGAATTGTCGATGAGTACTAATTATCCCTTTTAGATAAGGCGGCCTTATTTGCAGCAGCGATTAACACTAAATTAACCGCCAGTGCCACCAACAGATAACTGATCGTAATTTCCAAAGCGCAATGGAAATACTTCACAATACGGCCGGCAAACTCGGTGAAAGAAGCCTGTCCAGGAATATTAATGAAGTAATAACTGCCGCTAGAGATCAATTCGCATACGAGTGTTCCAGTTACAGCGGCGAATAAGAAATTTTTGAGTGAATTCAAATTTAATCCAAAGCCCTTAGCAAGATTTAAAGCAAGAGTTGTTTGTGTTCAATGGAGAAGCCAGAAGGCGTCGTGTACTGCCACAGCAAGACTGTTATTGAATATCGTCTAGTGAATCCCGAAAAAAATGGGACCGCTGCAAATGTCGATTTAACAGTTAACGGAAAAACCAGTCAGTACATGACAGCCTATTCTTGGTTTGGATCTAATCGACCCACACCAAAAAACTTTAAATTTGCAATCCTAGGTGAGAAACAGTTCGATCCATATTAGTATTTGATAACTACCTCACCGAGGCTAAAAATATTAAATATACAAAATGTAATTAATCAAGTTTAATTTTATTAATACGTAGACAAAAACTGCCTGATCCTTGCTGCACTCTCCCCCAGTGATGACGATCAAGCACAATTCCGAACTACATAAGTTTCAAACGCTTGACGAAGCAATGGCATGGGCCAAGAAGTTAGGTGAATTTGTCACCATTCAATTTAACGGCTTAGAAATTGCAGGCAAATTTGGAGCGGACGGTATTACTGCCGGTAAGTTTCCAAATGGTGAACCCTACACATAGAAGAAACGTAGAAGGCACTAGCGAGGAGTTATTGTGTGCACCAGAAATCCAAGCCTCAAACAGCGTTTAATCTAATGCAGCACCAGATGTTTTGACGATCTTAGCCCAGCGATATATGTCATCTTGCAGTTGTTGTGCAAATTCAGTTGGTGTCATATTTACAAGCTCTACTCCTGAAGCTTGTAATTTTTCTCTTAATTCTGGGTTTGCAAGTTATCTACCACAGGCTTAGGCATGCCTTTTGGTGCAAACAAGCCAATCCATAGGGATCCAGAAAATCTTGGGATTTTTTCTGAGATTGAGGGAACATCTGGAAGTATGGGTGAGCGCTTAGGAGAACTAACGCCAAGGGCATTCAAGTTTTGAGAATTGATGTATTGCAATACAGATGGCAAACTCGCAAATGCAATCTGTACCTGCTCTCCTAAAAGAGCATTGAGTGCAGGCGCAACACCATTATAAGGAATATGTTGTAAAGAGATGCCATCACTTTGATTGAGTATCTCACCTAGGAGGTGATTGAAAGTGCCATTGCCTGCAGAGGCGTATTGGTAAGTTTCGGGCGGCTTTGATTTAACCAGTTACATTTAAGAAATCATCCAAGTTCTTGGCTGGGAAATTCGGATTGACCACCAAGACATTCGGTACCGAGCCAATCATTGCAATAGGGACAAAGTCATTTACTGGATCAAATCCTGGATTCTTATAAAGCGCAGGATGAATAGCTTGTGCGCTACTAATTGTTATTAAAAGGGTATACCCATCTTTGGGTGCATTGACTACAAACTGAGTGCCAATATTGTCACCAGCACCTGGTCGATTTTCGACAATCACGGAGGCTTTCAATTGCTCACCAAGGCGCTGTGCAACAACCCTACCAACAAGATCATTTGTGCCCCCATGGGTCTAAGGAAGAATAATAGTCATAGGTTTAGTGGGGTATGCGAGAGCAAGGCCAGAAAAAATCCCGAAACAAGTAGCAAGCACTAAATGAATTATTTGGTTCATAAGATCCCTGTTCGCAAAAGTGATTGAAAATTAATCATACTTTAAATTGGATTGCCTCAGACATTGGTGGCGCCAATCAATTAAGCCTTTTTCCATTCGATTTATTGTCTCAATGAATAAATAGGCTTATGGAACTGTCAAAAAGAAAAAACCGCACGAGGGCGGTTCTTGTTAACGATTTTGGTTGAAAGGGAGTTTGCATTACCGCCCTTGATTTCGCCTAATGACTTGGCGGAGACGAGAGGATTCGAACCTCCGATCAGAGTTTGAGCCCCGATGCTCCCTTAGCAGGGGAGTGCCTTCGACCAGCTCGGCCACGTCTCCGTACTTCTTATGCTATTACTACGCCCCACAGTTTAACGGATAACCGTTTGTGCTGGGATTTCGTTACTTCTGGTCCAACTCAAACGCCTTGTGCAAGGCGCGTACAGCCAATTCCATGTATTTCTCGTCGATCACCACAGAGATCTTGATCTCACTAGTAGAGATCATCAAGATATTGATGTCCTCTGCTGACAAGGTATGGAACATTTTGCTGGCGATACCCACATGTGAACGCATGCCAACACCAACTACGGAAACTTTAGAGACCTCTGGATCACCAGAGATTTCTTTTGCTTCAATGTAGACTTGCACTGAGTTCTTCAAAATATCCAAGGCTTTTTGATAGTCGGCGCGTGGCACTGTAAATGTGAAGTCAGTCTTACCATCTACAGATTGATTCTGAATAATGATGTCTACATCAATATTGGCATCCGCGATTGGGCCTAATATTTGATAGGCAATGCCTGGACGATCAGGAACTCCTAAAACGGTAATCTTCGCTTCATCACACGCAAAGGCAATGCCGGAAATAACTGCGGCTTCCATAGTGCTGTCCTCTTCAAATGTAATCAAGGTGCCTGACTTCATCTCTTGGTCTAAAGGCATCAAAGGGTCTGTCAAGGAAGATAGAACCCGAGTTTTAACTTCGTACTTACCTGCAAATTCAACTGAACGAATTTGTAATACCTTGGAACCCAAACTTGCCATTTCTAGCATCTCTTCAAAGGTGATTTTGTCTAAACGACGCGCATCTTCACAAACACGTGGATCTGTTGTGTGAACACCATCCACGTCTGTATAGATCAGGCACTCATCGGCTTTTAAAGCGGCTGCCATCGCTACCGCAGAAGTATCGGAACCACCACGACCGAGTGTCGTGATATTGCCATCGGGATCCACGCCTTGGAATCCAGTTACCACTACTGCACGACCCGCGTTGAGGTCTTTCAGAATCTTGTCGCTCTCGATACTCTTGATGCGCGCTTTTGTAAAAGAAGAATCGGTATGCACTGTGACTTGCCAGCCAGCATAGCTAACCGCATCAATACCCTCACGCATTAATGCCAAGGCCAATAAGCCAGAACTCACCTGCTCACCAGTCGAGGCAATTTGATCTAGTTCACGTGGGCTAGCTTCAGGATTGATCTCTTTTGCGAGGCCTAGCAAACGATTAGTTTCGCCCGACATAGCTGAGGGCACAACTACTACCTGGTGGCCAGCACGCATCCATTTAGCTACGCGTTTCGCAACATTAGCAATGCGCTCGATCGAGCCCATGGAGGTGCCACCATATTTATGAACGATAAGAGCCATAAAAAACTGTCTAATTAACTATCTGTGACAAGGAAATGATTCCTTGAGGGTCTAAAAAGGGCTTATTTTACAGGGTTTTGCACCCATTTCGGGAGCACTCTCCTGCCTTTGACTGTAAGGTGCGGGTAACTCAAGCCTATTCCGGCTACAGCGATCAATTCATCGTTGATATAAAGCAAAGGTGCGTTACGCTCCCAAGGGGGGATATCAGCCTCCTGATAGAGGTTTTTAAGGGTTTTACGAGGGGTATTGGGCTTAATTTGGATTTTCTCTGCACCTAGACGCTCTCTTAGGCTAATTTGATCATTCTCATGCGCTAGTGTTACCCAGTCCTCAGGAAGACCTAATTGCTTGGAATTCGTCGGTAAGGCTTTTAAAACCCAGCACCCTGCTTCAAGATTCACAACCTGTAAAACACCGCGCCACAGACGAATACTTTTCTCATCGTGGAGCCACTCAAGCTGACTATTATCCGCCTTAGCAATAAGAAGATCTCGCCACCAGGCCTGCAAACGGTCTTGTGAGGGCATCGCGAGTTGATGGGTTTGCAGCCAGTAACGCAGCACATTATTAGCCGCAGGTAAATCCGCTTGAGCTAATTCACTTAACGCATGCGCCTTTATCCGACCTTGATTCAGAATATTTTTTCCATCTTGCACTGCCAAACGATTTAAGAGTGCTTGAGCGTCTCCAAGGAGCTCAGCACTGCGCGCCATATTTGCGATTGCCCCAGGCTGAATTTTTTCTAAAGCCGGAATAATTTTTTGACGAATAGCACTACGACGGTATTTAATATCTTGATTAGTAGGGTCTTCAATCCACTTGAGCTTATGTTCTTTAGCATAGGCCTCGAGTTCTTGTCTGCTTTGATTCAAGAGTGGACGCCATAGCGTGATGCCTGGATTATTCTGTGCTCCACTTCTTAATGCTCTACTTTGTGGCATACCAGATAAGCCCGCTACTCCCGAGCCCCTGAGCATTTGAAGCAGCACCGTTTCTGCTTGATCATTTTGATGATGCGCTAAAAGTAAGTCTTGAATGCCATATTCCTCGCAGAGATCAGCAAATGCTTCATAGCGAGCTACTCTTGCTCTAGATTCAACATTGCTCTGCGCTTTGGGATCAGTTAAATGTAAAAGCCGAAAATCAAAATGAATGTTGTATTTTTTAGCCATCTTCTCGCAAAAGATGAGCCAGTCATCAGCGACTTTTTGCAATCCATGATGAATATGGAATGCATAGATTTGGTATTTGTTTTTAGTGTTGGCTCTGCAAACCGTATCTAGTAATACAACCGAATCGAGGCCGCCACTCAGGGCAACCGCAATTGGTTGTCCCGGCTTAGGACTTTGCTGTAATTTCCTTGAACTTGCCATAACTCATCAAACGCTCATGACGACGCTCAAGTAATGCATCGACTTTCATGCCATCAAAAGTTTTTAAAGATTCAGCAAGAGCTTTGCGCATATTGCTCATCATATTGTCGTAGTCGCGGTGTGCACCACCAATTGGTTCAGCCACGATCCTATCGATCAAACCTAGAGTCTTGAGACGTTGTGCTGTCAGGCCCAACTGCTCAGCAGCCTCGGGAGCCTTATCAGCTGTCTTCCAGAGTATAGAGGCACAACCTTCAGGAGAGATCACTGAATAAGTTGAGTTTTGCAGCATCAAGACAACGTCGCCTATGGCGATCGCCAATGCGCCACCAGAACCGCCTTCACCAATAATGGTAGCAATGATCGGCACCTCTAGTTCAGCTTGCACATACAAGTTGCGACCAATCGCCTCAGCTTGATTACGCTCTTCAGCATCAATTCCAGGGAAGGCGCCGGGTGTATCCACGAATGTGAAAATCGGAATACCAAACTTTTCGGCAAGGCGCATCAGACGCATTGCTTTGCGATAACCCTCGGGACGACTCATGCCGAAGTTTCTTAGCGCACGCTCTTTAGTGTCTCGACCCTTTTGATGCCCGATCACCATGCAAGGTTGACCATCAAAACGGGCTAAGCCGCCAATAATCGATTGATCGTCTGCGAAAGTTCGATCACCGTGCAACTCATGAAAGTCAGTAAACAGTGCGCCAACATAATCCAAGGTGTATGGACGTTGGGGATGACGCGCTACCTGAGATACCTGCCAAGGTGTGAGATTGGCATAAACATCTTTTGTGAGTTGTTGACTCTTCTCGGCAAGGGTTTTGATCTCATCGGAAATATCAACCGATGACTCGTCTTGCACAAAACGCAACTCTTCGATCTTTGACTCTAGTTCGGCGATTTGCTGCTCAAAATCCAGGAAAGTTATTTTCATAGTCTGATTTTAATATTCAACTGGGATTGGGTCGATACTTCTCCACATATACCAGGTCGCAACCGTACGCCACGGGGCCCAATTTGCAGCCACCTCACGGGCTTCATGGCGGCTAACAGGCTCTCCGCTGAAGTAATTGAGGGAAATGGCCTTAATCAGCCCAATGTCGTCCAGAGGCAGAATATCAGGGCGAATCATATTGAAAATCAAGAACATTTCGGCTGTCCAGCGACCAATACCCCGAATAGAGCTTAATTCTTTAACAACTTCCTCATCTGGCATATCTTTCCACTGATTCTCATGAAGTCGACCGGAATCAAAATGGTCAGCCAAATCGCGTATATATTCAACCTTACGCCCAGATAAGCCAGCAGCGCGTAGCTCTTCTATTGAGAGCGCTAATATATTGTTGGGTGTTACTTTCTTTTTGTTAGCGGCCAATACTTTCTCCCAAACTGATTGTGCCGCAGCAACTGAAATCTGCTGACCAACAATCGCTCTTGCTAAAGTATTAAATGGATCTCCGCGTGTAACCAAAAATCCTGAGCCATATTTTGGAATGAGCTTTTTCAGAATACGATCTTGTTTCATCAACTCCTTGCATGCTTGCTCCCAGTAATCAGGAGCAACGTCTTGCAAGCTTGATGCCTCAAGCTTATCTGCTTTTGCTGTTTTATCTTTTACCGCTGTCATTAAGCCCTACGCCATTCTGTTAAGCCACCAGGTTTATCTTCCAGAACAATTCCCTGCTCTAGTAATGCTTTACGCATCAGATCTGCTTGAGCAAAATCTTTTGCTTGCTTAGCTGCAACACGAGCGGCAATCCGCTCCTCAATCAGTTCTGCCGTCAAGCCTGCTTGATCTTTCGCTCCAGCTTGTAAAAATTCAGTTGGCTCACGTTGCAAAAAATTGAGTGTTGCGGCAAGCGATCTTAAAAGATTGGCGAGTAATTGCTTTTCATCACCCTGAGCGCGGTTAACTTCACTGGCCAAGTCAAACAGAACTGCAATCGCCTCAGGAGTGTTGAAATCATCATTCATTGCACCAGCAAAACGCTGTGCCCACGGATTGTTGGGATCAAGTGCAGTCTCCAGCACTTTGGGTGCTGGTTGCGCTAAAGCGGTATAGAGTCTGACCAGTCCAGCACGTGCTTCTTCTAACTGGGCATCGCTGTAATTTATTGGACTACGGTAATGCGCTTTCAACATAAAAAAACGCAATACTTCAGGGTCAAAACTTTTCAGCACATCTCTAATCAGAAAGAAGTTGCCCAATGACTTAGACATCTTCTCTTCATTAACCCGGATATGTCCGTTATGCATCCAGTAATTGACAAATGGAGCGTCGTCATCTTTACGGTCTTTGCCATACAAAGCACCTTCACTTTGGGCTATCTCATTCTCATGATGCGGAAACTGCAGATCAGCACCCCCACCATGAATATCAAAGTGCTCACCCAATATGTCGCACGACATTGCAGAACATTCAATATGCCAGCCCGGGCGCCCTTTTCCCCATGGTGAGCTCCAGAGAGTACCAGCAGGCTTTTCAGGTTTAGCGCTTTTCCATAATACAAAATCCAGTGGGTCACGCTTACCATCAGCCACTGCAACACGTTCACCTGCATTAAGCTCATCGAGAGTCTTGTCTGATAGCTGACCATAACGAGGCAGCAAGCGAACCGCAAAATTTACGTCACCATCATTCGCTTGGTAAGCTAATTCATTTTCAATCAATGTACCAATCATGCCTTGCATCTGACTGATGTAGTCAGTGGCTCGCGGCTCTTGATCGGGGTGCATTAAACCCAACTCATCGGAGTCAGCATGCATCGCATCTATGAAGCGGTTAGTGAGAACTGAAATTGGCTCACCATTTTCGATGGCCCGATTAATAATCTTGTCATCAATATCAGTGATATTGCGAACGTACAGCACTTCATAGCCACTAGTCCTCAACCAGCGCACCACCATATCAAAAACAATCATTACCCTGGCGTGTCCGATATGGCAAAAGTCATACACAGTCATACCGCAGACGTACATTTTCACCTTGCCCGGTTCGATGGGTTTAAAGCCCTGCTTAGATCGGCTGAGGGTGTTATAGATTTGCAGCATAGAACTATAAAGGGGGGGCAAGTTGCGCCAATTTGTTAGACTGAGCGCTGAGTATATCGAATGAGCCTGTTTCACATCCTTTCCCCTATGCCCCAATACGCCCCAGAGCCAAGCCCTACCTCCGTAAAGGTCATCATCTGTGCTTTTGCCGCCATGATGGCTTTGCTGGCTTTGATGACGGGCTGTAGTACCTCCGCCCAACAGCGTACAGATGAGGAAATTAGGGTGTTAAACGCACAAGAGGTCAATTCCTCAAAGGCCACTCCACAACCGTTTTTTGCCGGCTATAACCTCAATGACCCACCGAGACTCTCGGCTGATATGGGGTATGACCCTTTAAATCCAGAGTTATCTGAGACGGTTGGGGTGCCATTTTTATCCTTCCTCATTATTGAGCCAGATCCCATTACAAAAAATGCAGTGCCCTCCGACGTAGAGAAGCTAATTAAGGCGCGCAAATATCAAGATGCAGTCACGCAAATTAATGCTAACCTCAAAAAAACGCCTCGCAATGTGCAATTGCGGTTTGTAAAAGCACGCTTACAAATTGAGATGCGCCAATTTGATCAAGCTAAAAAAACTTTAATTGAAATTACGCAACAGTTTCCTGAACTACCAGAACCGTATAACAACCTCGCAGCGATTGCTGCAAATCAAGGCCAATGGATAGAGGCCAGAGACTATTTAGAGTTAGCACTCAAACTACGCCCCACTTACGCAATTGCCTCAGCCAACTTAGGCGAAATTTATATTCGTTTTGGAGCGCAAGCCTATGAGGATGCAGCTAAGAACGCCCTGCTTAATCAGCGCCAGTATTCAAACCGCGCTAAAGCACTTCTAGATGTTTTAAAGCCGCCTCCAAAGCGCCACATCAATCGCACACCAAATCCTTCCAGGAATAACCCATCCACTAACCTTCTAGAAAGTAGATTGAATAATGGCGAAAGTACTCCTCAAAACCAATAAGGGTAATATCACCCTTACCCTTGATGCAGCTAAAGCACCAAAAAGCGTTGCCAACTTTTTGCAATACGTTAAAAGCGGCCATTACGATGGCACGATCTTCCACCGCGTCATTGATAACTTCATGATCCAGAGTGGAGGAATGTCTGCGGGCATGAAACAAAAGCCTACAGGTGCGGAAATTGAAAACGAAGCCAATAACGAACTTAAAAATGATCGTTATACCGTGGCAATGGCGCGTACAAACGACCCCCATTCTGCAACTTCTCAATTTTTTATTAATGTGAATGACAATGATTTCTTAAACCATACTGCCCAAAACGCCCAAGGATGGGGTTATGCAGTATTTGGCAAAGTTACCGACGGAATGGACGTCGTTGATACCATTCGCAAGGTTAAGACTGGTAGTTCAGGTTTTCATCAAGATGTTCCAACAGAAGATGTTGTCATTGAGAAGGCTTCTGTTCTCGAGGCATGATCCCGCAATACGCGAGCGCACTGCTCATATCAGATTTACACCTCACGCCGTCAATGCCCTTGACGGCACAACGCTTTTTTGACTTCTGCGAAAAAGAAACTCCAAAAGTAGAGGCCGTTTTTATTCTGGGTGACCTCTTTGAATACTGGGTGGGAGATGATGCAGTCATCTCTTCCCCTTTTCAACAAGAAGTCCAGCGCATAATCGCCAGTCTTGCCGCTAAAATAAAAACGTATTACCTGCATGGCAATCGCGATTTTTTAATTGGTCAAAGTTTTATTCAAAAAACCGGTATGACGCTATTACCCGATCCATGCTCGGTTGAAATTGCACAACAAAAATGGGTATTGGCACACGGCGATGCTCTCTGCACTGCAGATGTGGGCTACCAAGTATTTCGTATCTGGGTTAGAAAAACTTGGCTACAAAAACTCTTTCTCACTCTGCCGCTCAATTGGCGCAAAGGTATTGCCCAACATCTGCGCAGCAATAGTCACACCCAAGATCAACAAGTTTGTTCCTCAGAGTCCAATCTGCGAAAAATGGACGTCACAAGAGAAGCTTGCGCTGCAGTATTGAGAGATCAATCAGGCAATCAATTAATCCATGGTCATACCCACTTGCCAAGACAACACGAAGAGTCTCTTGGCACCCAGGCATGGCAACGCTGGGTGCTATCAGACTGGGACTTAGATCATCCAGAGAGCTTGCGACCTAGGGCAAGCGGCCTTCTCATTGAAGGTAATGGAGTGCGCTATCTTGATCTGATCAAAAACTAATCCAGTCATTTTACATGAATTAGGAAGCTGAGTATTTGGAGAGAGATTGAACCATCTGCGCGAAAATGCGCGGATTTGCAGCCATTACTTCACCGCTTTTAAGGAAGCCCTCTTCACCGCGATAGTTACCCATTAAGCCACCAGTTTCGGTAATGAGTAAGGCGCCAGCAGCCATATTCCATGGCTTGAGATCACTCTCAAAGAAACCATCGTAACGACCTGCGGCAACATATGCCAGATCCAATGAAGCAGCTCCAGGACGACGCAGTCCAGCACATTGACGTGACATCTCACCAAAGATTTTTAAATACTTATCTAAATCCTGATCTTCACGATCAGGAAAGCCAGTGCCGAATAAAGCATTCGCAAGACGATCTTGAGTGGCAACACGCAAACGCCGACGATCCAAATACGCACCCGCACCACGAGTCGCAGTAAATAATTCGTCACGGGTTGGGTCATACACCACAGCTTGTTGAGTAACGCCATTAACTGCTAAAGCAATTGATACCGCATAATGGGGAAAGCCATGAATGAAATTGGTTGCGCCATCTAAGGGATCAATGATCCAAACATTTTCTGCATCTACATTACGCTCACCAGTCTCTTCAGCTAAAAATCCATGGGTTGGATAAGCTTCACTGAGTATTTCGATGATCGCTGCCTCTGCAGCTTTCCCCACCTCGGCAACAAAGTCGTTATGTTGCTTGCGGTCAACCTGCAAGCGCTCCAAATTCAGAGCAGCGCGATTAATCACTGTTCCTGCGCGACGGGCGGCCTTAATGGCTACATTTAACATGGGATGCATAAGTATTGCTGGACAAATTAAATAAGAACAAGCTTCTTGTAACGCCCCCCAATAAGGTAAATTGGATGACAATACGAAGCTAACAGTGTGATTCTAAACGATTAGCATCCTTTACCCAATGAATAGGCCTTTTATAACCCTCAATCCATCATCCCGCCCAACGCATGAGTAACGATTCATTGAACTTGCTGCGCTGGGTTTTAGTTGAGACCAGCCACCCGGGAAATGTGGGCTCGGCTGCTCGCGCCCTGAAAACTATGGACTTTGCGGATCTTCGCCTGATTAACCCCAAAGCGCAATCCATTGCCAGCCATCCTGAGGCGATAGCCTTAGCTAGCGGTGCGGTAGATGTCTTAACTTCATCATCAGAATCGAATTCTCTCGCTAGTGCTGTAGAGGGTTGCTCTCTGGTGCTGGGTTTGACAAGTCGAGATCGAGAATTCGGACCACCCGCATTAGACTGGGATACCGCTCGCTCCTTAATCACTGAAACCACTTCAGGAAATGGCAAGGTTGCCTTGTTGTTTGGCCCTGAAAGAACAGGTCTAGATAATGAACATTTAGGTTTATGTACCCATCGCGTATGGCTCAATGCCAACCCTGAATACCCCTCACTTAACCTTGCCCAAGCCTTAATGGTTTGCGCTTATACCTTAAGAGAATCGCTTGGCAAGCCAAACGAACGCCAACACACCACAGTGGCCAGGGAATCTATGGTAGATTATGCTGATCCAGCTGCGATTGCTGCCATGCTGGAGCATTGGCGCGACGGCCTTGAAGCAATTGGCTATCTTGATCCAGCCAATCCTAAGAAGCTCATGCCCCGTTTACAGGGGCTATTTGCCCGTAGCCGCCTGCATAAAGAAGAAATTGATCTTCTTCGAGGGATAGCTAAGCAGATGCTCCTGAGAAAATAAGCGCATACCGTTAAAATCCAGATATGCTAAATTCAATATTCGACCAAGTCGACTCCATCATTGCTAGGGACCCTGCCGCTCGTAATCGTCTTGAGGTCATAACCTGCTACCAAGGCCTGCATTTAGTTTGGCTTCATCGCATCTCACACTTCTTATGGAATTTAGGTTTGAAATGGATTGCCCGCTTGCTCTCAATGTTTACACGCTTCTTCACGGGGATAGAAATTCACCCAGGCACCAAGATTGGTCGCCGTGTATTTTTTGGAGCATGGTCTTGGTATTGTGATCGGAGAAACTACTGAAATTGGTGATGATTGCACCATTTACCAAGGCGTGACTTTAGGCGGCACTTCGCTTTACAAGGGCGTTATAAGCGTCACCCAACATTGGAAAAGGTGTAGTAGCCAGTGCTCTGGCGCAAAAGTACTTGGTGGCTTTACCGTAGGTGACGGCGCGCGCATTGGCTCAAACGCAATAGTCTTAAAAGAAATCCCTGCAGGTGCTACAGCCGTAGGCATACCAGCACGTATTTTGCATCCCGATCTTCCGCAAAGTGCTGATAGCAAAACCAAAGAATATTTTTCTGCGTGTGGTGTCACGCCCAATGTGGATGACCCTGTATCAATGGCCCTCAAAGGCTTACATTGATGCCACCATTGAGCAAGAAGCCAAAATTGCAGCCTTAGTAGAGAGCACACTTGCCAAGTTGAATAACACACCAATTGGTACCGATGCCAACGCAAGTGATACCAAGCGCGACTTAGACGCTATTAAAGAATGACTCAAAGAATAGCGCTCAAAGGTTAATATCCGAAGAAAACAAAAAGGAATAGCTTGCTATTCCTTTTTAATTGCTGACCGAACTTCTCAATGAAGTGTGCGTGGCCCTGAGTTATCGCTACCCAATGTATTACCTGGAAACTCTTCATCTTCATGATCATCATCGGGCATCCCAAAAGAAAAACTAGATCCACCTTTTGGATGACGATTTTCAATTTCATCTTCGGTCGCTGCACGAACATCCTCTACCGGTACCCAAAAACGCAACGCCCTTTCCCGCTAAAGGATGATTGCCATCAAGTACCACTGGATTGTCAGCCACGTCGGTAACGGTATAGATCAAAGGGTCTTCATCAGCATCATCTGCAACTTACATCCTCTTCTGCATCTGGGACACCCTCAAACTGCATACCCACTTCCAAAGATTCAGAAAAACGCGTACGCGACTCGATTTTTAACAGATCTAGAGCTGTATTCTCCAAAAGCCTCGTTTGACTCCAATTGGATAGTTGCCTCATAACCTATATCCTGACTATCCAGTAGAATCTCAATCTTGGGAAAAGTACCGTCATAACCTCCATGCCGGTATACCTTCGGAGAATCAGGCTCTTCAATGACATGATTTTGCGCATCGGTTAACTTATAGCGAAGGGATACGATGGTATTTTTTTCAATCTTCATGCGGCATTTGTCAAACACTCAGTTTTAATCAGTTTCTTAAAGCTTTTATCTCTATATGACCTCATTTTACTTGAGCAAGCCCTGGGCCTTAGTTGGCGAGACCCGACCGCTACATGGCTCAGTACTGGCAAAAAAGTGCCTCCTCGTCAGAGTTGCCATTCCAGTATTTAACCTGGCAGCCCAGGATGGGGAGAGGCTTGATAGCCCAATTCTAGCTCAAGACTTATTGTGGCATTTGGACTAAACGAAGAGGTGGAAGCGCGCCTCGTTAAATCTCAGCCCTGGAGCTTTGAGCAAGGCCCTTTCTCCAAACAAGCACTTCCCTCACTCAATAAATCAGATTGGGCCTTGCTGCTTCAAGGGATGGAGGCAAACCACCCAGCTGCTGCAAAAGCACTGTCTTAGTTTCGATTCATACCGGATCCCCGTCTGAATGAGTTGATGATCAGCATCGCCGGAGTTGGAGGTGGAGTTGGACCGCACTTTGATTCATATGATGCGTCGTTCCTAATCCAGATGTCCGGGAGAAGGCAATGGTGCATCTCAAAGCAAAAAGATCTGAGCCTCAACCCTAATCTGCCATTAAAAATTCTGCGGAACTTCAGGCCAGAACAGGTATGGATTCTGGAGTCAGGCGATATGCTCTATTTGTCCCCACATATTGCGCATGACGGCATTGCTCTGGATGCAGGCTGTCAAACTTGGTCTGTTGGGTTTCGTGCACCCAGCTTTAAAGCGTTACTGCAAGAAGGCTTATGGCGACTTGCTGAGTCACTAGAAGAGATTCCAGAATTAGATCAAAAATTTTCTGACCCCAAGCAAGAGGCAATACACACCCCCAATCAATTACCCAATCAGTTCTTCGGGTAATTGAGTAAAACACTTAAAGAATTGAAGTTAGATCAAATTCATGGTTTTTGACCTGGCATTATTAGCGCCTACCTCTCGGAGCCAAAACAGCAAGTCTTTTTTGAAACCCCTAAAAATCCACTTAACTCCAGGGCATTCCTAAAAAGAATCGCAACCGATAGGCTTATACCTCACCCAAAATCCCGAATTTTGAGCCTTAAAAAGCAGGTTTACTGCAATGTGGAGGTCATGACGAATGGCCAGCAGGCAGCAAATATTGCTTCAGCATGGCAAACTCTTTCAGCCCAAAAGAGTCTCAAAACCAGAAAACTTGAGCATTTAGATGGATCCGCCCTTTATGAGGCCTATTTGGCTGGATGGCTAATTTTTGAAAACTGACACTTTAGAGATGGATATAATAATTACTGGAAAATACATAGGGGTAATCCCTTGGTATTTCTGAAGAACAATTACCGGTAATTGTTGTTAATTTTTTAAAGGAATTTATAAATGAAGAAGTCACTCGTATTCGCTGCTATGTTAGCAATCGCCTTGGCCGCTTGCGGTAAGAAAGAAGAAGCAAAACCTGTGGAAGCTGCACCAGCTCCCGCTGCTGACGCTAAGCAGTAATCTTCTTCATGAAGATCAAAAAGCCGCTTTTCAGCGGCTTTTTGATTGGTGGCATCGCTCTTACTTAGTTAACTGATCTGTTAACAATGTCAGCAACTGGAATCCAGCCGGCGTAGTTTCTGGTTTGCCATCAGCAGTTTGTACGTAAATACTCGCTGAGTTTTCACCAGTACTCTTAACAACAACCTGATACTTTTTAGCTTTCATACCAGACTCATCTTTGCTGCTAAAGAGATTAGTAAAAAATTCTTTGGTATCCCCAAGATCTTTCGGGTTCACATAGCGAACGTAGTAAATACCAAGCGAACGGTTACGATCTTCAACAGTAAAGTTGGAGCGGTCAAGCGCTAAACCGACGTCGCGCCATGAGCGATCAAAGCCAGCGCTTAACTCAATATAACCCTGATTATTACCCTCTTGCACAAACTTGGCTTTCGGCGTTTTTGGACCAAGAGGTACCGCAACCATCGCCTTGGCTTGCTCTTGAGTCATCCCCAAACGCTCCATTAAGCGCGCCAAAAAAGCCGCTTCTAACTCTGGATCATTTGGCCTAGCAGTCCAAATAGTGTTATTACATGCAGTAGTAGTGGAATCGGTCACGCACTTTTCTATAACTCCACGTTGGGTGATGTAAATCTCTGTCTCTCCTGGCTTTACAACCTCTAAACGGGTCTTATATTTATCACGCTCCCCAGTGGCATAAACGGAATCCAGAAGTCCGCCTACCGTAGAACGAATCCAATCCTGTGCAATCTTGGCACGATTTTCTGCCCAATCAGTCTCCATAATGCCGGTTGATGGCGAATCAACTACCAATAAGAAACCATTTTCTTGCCAGAAATCCTTTACTTGCGGATAGAGTTCAGGAGCAGGCTTCTCAACTACCAACCAACGACGTTCGCCATCACGTGCAATGCGCATACCTGGAATACCGGTCATAACGTTACTACGCATTTGCGCGGATTTCTTTACTGCTGCATTGTATTCAGACATAGTAGCAGAACCATCTTGAACAATGTAACGACGGTCTGCCTGAGCTGTAATCAAGTCAGGTGGGTAGGACAAATTAGGACCACGCACAGCGCCGGCACTCTTGTAGTCGACAGTATCACTGCTAGTTACTGATTTACAAGCTGTCAAGGCAGCAGAAGCAATCAAGCCTACAACCAAGATCGATATCAGTCGACGCAACATAGGAAGCAAATTCATCATAATAAGTTGGCCTGTTTTAACGCTGCCTTTAAGGGCTCACGCAAGGAATTATTTAAAGGGGTTAATGGCAAACGAATACCAGCAGTAATCTTGCCCATTTCGTGCAATGCCCATTTCACTGGAATTGGGTTTGCCTCAGCAAACATGGCCTTGTGAACAGCAATCAATTGATACTGAATTTCACGGGTGCGCCTTACATCATCTGACATAGCGGCAACGCAAAGCTCATGCATTAAACGAGGTGCAACGTTGGCTGTAACTGAGATGTTGCCTTTACCGCCCATCAACATCAGCATGGCAGCCGTAAGATCATCTCCGGAGAATACTGAAAAATCCTGATGGCCAGCACGCTTGAGATCATTGATCAATAAAGTCCCGCGTTCCAGACTTCCGGTAGCATCTTTGATTCCAATAATACCAGGCACAGCCACAAGACGTACAACAGTATCACCTGCCAGATCAGCTACCGTTCTACCGGGAACGTTATACAAAATGATTGGCAAGTCTACTGACTCGGCAATCTTTTTAAAGTGGGCATACATGCCGTCTTGAGTTGGCCTGTTGTAATACGGAACAACTTGCAAGCTTGCGTCTGCTCCAACCTGCTTAGCAAATTGAGTTAATTCAATCGCTTCAATGGTGGAATTTCCGCCTGTACTAGCAATGACGGGAATTCGCCCAGCAATATGTTCTACAGTCACACGAATCAACTCGCAGTGCTCTTCAACGGAGACCGTGGGAGACTCACCGCTAGTGCCAACAATCACAATACCATCAGTACCCTCGGCCACATGCCAATCCAACAAGGAACGCAAACTGACATAGTCCAGACCACCGTCCTCAAACATCGGAGTCACAATAGCCGGCATACTGCCAGCGATAGGCTTTTTGATACCTTTGGAATGAGCTGTATTTATCACCGAATATGCACCGATTTCTAGCTGACTTAACCTTGAAATTGTAACGGAATACGCTGTTTTAGATGACCTGTTACGGCGCATAGGCGCTGAACCATAGTTGGTTTGGGTTGATCCACGTAAATATCTTCATAGGCCAGCATCTTGAGGCTATTGCGCAAGGCAAAATCCAGTAATCCTCCAGGTTTTAAGAGGAAATTGGGGTTCGTTGGCTTCCCACCTTCCCCATTTCCTTGGGCGAAGGTTTCGTAAATCAAAACCCCTTCGTTTTGCAACATTTTGGGTAACTCATCGAGGTAAGGGCGGTAAAGGTAATTTGTCACGATGATGCTGCTAAATATAGAGCCTGTCAGAGGGACCATTCATTACCCTCTAGTTTGAAAGTCCTCGGAAGGATTCATGGATTGCATAGCGTACATCTTGGACAAGATTAAGCCTCAATCGTAAGCAAGACCCAGTGCCTCTCGAACTTCACGCATGGTTTCTTGTGCAACCTTGCGGGCCTTATCGCATCCATCTGCAATGATGGATCGCAACAGACTCGGGTCATCTAAATATTTCTGAGCACGCTCAAACATAGGCTGTTGTTCAGCCAAAATCGAATCAATCACTGGTTGCTTACATTCGAGACAACCAATGCCGGCTGATTTACAGCCCTTATCCACCCACAGCTTGGTCTCGTCATTAGAGTAAACGGTATGCAATTGCCATACTGGGCATCGCGCTGGATCGCCAACGTCGGTGCGATGAACACGCGCCGGATCGGTTGGCATCGTGCGGATTTTTTTAATGACATCTTCTGGGTTTTCGCGGATGCTAATGGTATTGCTGTAAGACTTTGACATCTTTTGTCCATCAATACCTGGCATGCGCGAAGCAGACGTCAGCAAAGCCTGCGGCTCGCGAAGGATGATTTTGCGAGCGCCCTCCAAGAATCCAAAAAGACGTTCACGATCAGCCATGGATAAGCTCTGCGCCTCTTGAAGAAGTGCTTTTGCCTGTTCTAGGGCTTCATCATCACCGCGCTCTTGAAAGGCAACCCGGAGTTCAGCATACATCTTGGCGCGTTTACTACCCAACTTCTTGACAGCCTCTAAAGCTTTTTCCTTCAAACCTGGCTCTCGGCCATATAAATAATTAAAGCGACGGGCAACTTCCCTAGTCATCTCAACGTGCGGCACCTGATCTTCGCCAACCGGCACAAACTGGGCTCGATATATCAACATATCTGCAGCTTGTAACAGTGGGTAACCCAAGAAACCATATGTTTGCAGATCTTTTTCTTTGAGCTTTTCAATTTGATCCTTATAAGTAGGTACCCTCTCAAGCCAGCCCAATGGCGTACCCATAGACAGTAATAAGAAGAGTTCGGCATGTTCAGGCACTTTGCTCTGAATAAACAAGGTTGCTTGGTTGGGGTCCACTCCACTAGCCAACCAATCAATCACCATGTCCCATACGGATTGCTCGATCACATCAGGGGTCTCGTAATGAGTGGTTAAGGCATGCCAATCAGCCACAAAAAAGAAGCAGGGGTATTCAGACTGCAAGCGCACCCAATTCTTTAAAACACCATGGTAATGACCGAAGTGCAAACTACCGGTTGGTCGCATGCCTGAGAGAACGCGTTCAGCAAACATCTGTATTCTTTTCTAAATAGTGAAGGGGTTATATTTTTAATGAAAGGCAGACCAAACAGGAGTGAGATGATCTGGTAATAGTGGCAAATTGCCTAAATCGATATGGCTCTCATTGGGGTCGTGAAAGTCTGATCCACGCGAGGCCAAAAAGCCGTATTGCTCAGCAATCTTGGCGTATGTTTTGTATTGATCGGGGCTATGGCTGCCAGTGACTACCTCAATCGCTAAGCCACCGAGATCTTTAAAGCGCTTATAAAGTTCATCATCCATTTGCATCGCATTAAGCCGGCTGTAGCGGCCAGGATGTGCAATTACAGCTACTCCTCCAGATGCCTTGATCCATGCCACTGCATCATCGAGACTAGCCCATTGATGGGGCACATATCCTGGCTTGCCTTCAATTAAATAGTTTTTAAATACGTGCTCAGTATTGCGGCACACTCCCTGCTCTACTAAATAACGCGCAAAGTGCGTTCTTGAAATCAATTGATGGTTGCCAGCACAATGAAGTGCACCCTCATATGCTCCATAAATACCGACTTTGGCCAATTGATCCGCCATGAGTTGCGCGCGATTCCCGCGGCCCTCACGCGTGCGACGCAAGCCCTCAATAATTCCAACATGCTCTGCATCGATTCCGAGGCCGACGATATGAATAGTTTCACCCATCCAGGTTACCGAAATTTCTACGCCGGCAAGATAATCTAAATTTAATGCACTAGCAGCCTCACGAGCATGCTTCTGACCGCCTAACTCATCATGATCAGTGAGCGCCCATAAATGCACTCCATTGGCTTTAGCGCGTTCAGCCAATGCTTCAGGCGTGAAAGTTCCATCAGAAACAACTGAGTGGCAATGCAAATCGGCATTTAGGGTGGGCAAGATGCTCATGGCCCTCTATTTTAGGTCAAGCTGGTATCAATTACCCGGCGCGGCGCATCTAGGTAGTCACGAGACTGCATTTCGATCAAGCGGGACACGGTTCGTGCGAATTCTGCGGTAATTTGACCCTCGGTATATAAATCCGGAGCCGGTACCTCAGCAGACATAATGAGCTTAATTTTATGGTCGTATAAGACGTCTATTAGCCAAATAAAACGGCGTGCCTCATTAGTCATCCTTGGGGGCATATAAGGAACGCCTGACAAAATTACCGCATGAAACTGATTGGCAAGCTCCAAATAATCATTTTGTGAGCGAGGTCCACAACAGAGCGTTTTGAAATCAAACCAAACTACACCATCGGCCATATGCAACGGTCGTAACTCTCGGGACTCAATATATAAAACAGGTTGAGGGGTTTCTTTTTGATTGCCAATTAATGTTTTGAACATTTGCCCCAGGACAGTTTGTGTTTCTGCATTCACTGGCGCGAGATAAGCCTCTACTCGCGCCATTTGGACGCGGCGATAATCATTGCCAGCATCCACATTTAATACATCAAGCTTCTCTTCTAGCAATTTGATCGCCGGTAATAATCGATCACGATGTAAACCATTTGGGTATAACTGATCTGGGCGGTAGTTTGATGTCATTACAAACTGCACACGATCAGCAAAAAGTGCGCTGAGCAAGCGGTATAGAATCATCGCATCCGCGATGTCATTGATATGGAACTCATCAAAACAAATTAAGCGATAACGATCGGCGATTCGCTTGGCGAGTTCATCTAGTGGATCCGCTAAGCCTGAAAGTTCATGAAGTTCGCGATGCACTTCACGCATGAACCCATGAAAATGAATCCGAATCTTTTTTTCGAGTGGTGAGGCAGCATAAAAGCAGTCCATCAAGAAAGACTTACCACGACCCACACCACCCCATAAATACAATCCCCGAGGAAGAGTTGGTTTAAAAAGCTTTTTTTTCAGCTTACTACTGCGAATGTCTTTGTAAGCAATCCACTCATTTTCGCATTGTTGAAGACGCGCTACAGCAAGAAGTTGCGCGGGATCGCTTTGATACCCGCGCGTCTTTAACGCTTGTTGGTAAAACTCAATGGTTTTCAATTACATATTTAATGCACGCGAGTCTGTCGCCAACGCTGCCTCGCGCATCACTTCAGACAAACTAGGATGCGCATGACAGATACGTGCAATATCTTCTGCTGCCGCTTTAAATTCCATTGCTACTGCTGCTTCAGCAATTAAGTCGGATGCATTGGCGCCGATGATGTGAACACCTAAAATTTCATCAGTCTTTGCATCAGCCAATACTTTGATGAATCCATCAGCGCGGCCCATGCCTAAGGCACGACCATTTGCAGCAAATGGGAACTGGCCTGCTTTATAAGCAATACCGGCTTCTTTCACAGCTTGCTCTGTTTTACCAACCCAAGCGATCTCTGGATCGGTATAGATCACCCATGGAATGCAGTTGTAATCAATGTGGGGTTTTTGGCCCGCAATAACTTCAGCAACCAAGACGCCCTCATCTTCAGCCTTATGGGCCAACATAGGTCCGCGTACAACGTCACCAACCGCATATACGCCTGGCGCTGAAGTTGCGCAAGTATGGTCATCAATCGGGATAAAACCGCGCTCATCTACTTTGAGACCAATCTTATCTAGACCTAATTTGTCCGTATTTGGCACACGACCAACAGAGACAATTAAGCGATCACACTCCAATTTGGCTACTTTACCAGCACTATCAGTGTAGTTAACAACTATATCTTTCTTCTCTACTTTGACATCGCCAATCTTGACGCCTGTGTTAATACTTAGACCCTGCTTAGCAAATAGTTTTTGCGCTTCTTTAGCAATGCTGACATCACAAGCAACTAAGAACGATGGCATTGCCTCAAGCACGGTAACCTCAGCACCAACCCTGCGCCATACAGAACCCAGCTCTAAGCCAATTACACCAGCGCCGATGACTCCTAATTTCTTCGGAGCGGAATCAAACTTGAGTGCGCCTTCGTTATCGCAGATCAAGACATTGTCAACAGAGATACCAGGAATGTGACGCGCTTTAGAACCGGTTGCAATTATGACGTTCTTTGCAGTAACCGTAGTTTTGTCTTTGCCATCAACCTTTACTTGGTAACCATCAGCTCCCTTTCCTTCGAATGAGGCATGACCTTTTAAGAGGGTAATTTTATTCTTGCGGAACAGGTACTGGATGCCGCCAGTCATCTTGGTAACGATGTCATCTTTACGAGCGACCATTTTTTTAGAGTCAATGCTAACTGTTCCCACTTTAATACCGTGGTCAGCTGCGTGATGATTAATCTTCTCAAACTCTTCAGATGATGCTAAAAGCGCCTTTGAAGGAATGCAACCAACATTCAAACAGGTGCCGCCTAAACGAGGCTCGCCCTTAGGATCATCATAGGCATTCGATTCTGCACAGGCAACTTTGAAGTCGAGTTGCGCTGCACGAATTGCGGCAATATAGCCTCCAGGTCCACCACCAATCACAACTACATCAAAAGCTTGACTCATGATCTTCCCTTCTTACAAATCTAAGAGAAGACGTGAAGGATCTTCTAAGGCATCCTTCATGGCAACCAAACCAAGTACAGCCTCGCGGCCGTCGATGATGCGGTGATCGTATGACAAAGCCAAATAGTTGATTGGGCGAACAACCACTTGACCGTTTTCTACCACTGCGCGGTCTTTAGTCGCATGAATGCCCAAAATGGCAGATTGCGGTGGGTTGATGATTGGCGTGGAAAGCATCGAGCCAAATACGCCTCCATTAGAGATGGAGAATGTGCCACCAGTCAACTCTTCAATTGATAGCTTACCTTCGCGCGCCTTAACGCCAAACTCAGCAATCTTTTTCTCGATGTCAGCTAAATTCATTTGGCCTACATCACGCAGAATTGGAACGACCAAGCCACGTGGCGAGCTAACAGCAATACCAATGTCAAAGTAGCCATGGTAAACAATGTCATTGCCGTCAACAGATGCATTTAAGAGCGAGAATTTCTTCAAAGCGTGGGTCGCAGCTTTTACGAAGAAAGACATAAAGCCTAACTTCACTCCATGAACTTTTTCAAATTGATCTTTGTATTTATTGCGCATAGCAATGACTGGCGCCATATTAACTTCGTTAAATGTAGTCAAGATTGCGTTGTTTGCTTGTGATT
This sequence comes from Polynucleobacter necessarius, assembly GCF_900095185.1. Classification (NCBI taxonomy): domain Bacteria; kingdom Pseudomonadati; phylum Pseudomonadota; class Betaproteobacteria; order Burkholderiales; family Burkholderiaceae; genus Polynucleobacter; species Polynucleobacter necessarius. The sequence goes on from NZ_LT606948.1 coordinate 1,531,165, forward strand.
CGAGCAAGCGCTCAGCGATACGAGCACGCAAGCGACTCATTGGCACACGCTCTTCAGGACGAGCGCCTGTTGGAACTGGAGCGCTTGGTAAGGCAGCTGCCTTAGTGCTGCCTGCAGAGGCATTTAATGCGTCCCCTTTGGTAATACGGCCATCACGGCCAGAACCGGCAACTTGGCCAGCATCGATATTTTTTTCTGCCAGAATTTTTGCAGCAGAAGGTGCGGCGGCGGCCCTTGCTGACTGAGCAGCTGGGGTAGCTGCCGGAGCAGTTGCAGCGGCTGGGGCTGCAACAGCGATGCTATCAATCTTTGCAATCAACTGTTCAGCAAGTACAGTACCGCCATCAGCAACAACAATTTCTGTCAAAACACCGGCAGAAGGTGCTGGAACTTCAAGAACCACTTTATCTGTTTCGATTTCGATCAAGATCTCGTCTTGACCAACAGCGTCACCAACTTTCTTCTTCCACTGCAATAAAGTTGCTTCGGCAACTGACTCAGAGAGTTGTGGAACTTTAACTTCGAAAATAGCCATGATCAATCCTGTTTATTTATATATGTATGTGTTTTAGTAATGAATACGATTATTTCGTGATCACATAACCTTTTAATTTGGCGAATGCCCCATTGAGCAATGATTTCTGCTGCTCTTGGTGGAGATGTGCATAACCGCAAGCTGGAGAGGCTGATGCGGGGCGCCCTGCATAGCCCAACTTCATACCTTCAGACATGTTTTCCAAGATGTTGTGCTGCACAAAGAACCAGGCACCTTGGTTTTGTGGTTCGTCTTGACACCAAACAATCTCTTCCAGTTTTGGATATTTTTTCAATTCGGCAGTTAATGCTTTGTGTGGGAACGGATACAACTGCTCCAAGCGAATGATGGCAAGATCGCCAATCTTCTTCTCGGTGCGTTGTTTTACCAAGTCGTAATAGACCTTACCAGAGCACATTACAAGTCGAGTAACTTGGCCAGCATCAATTAATTCATCACGTTCACCTAATACCGTCTTGAATCCACCCTTAGTAAACTCAGATAGAGGGGATGCCGCTTCTTTGTTACGAAGCAAGGATTTCGGTGTCATCAAAATTAACGGCTTACGGAACTGACGAATCATTTGACGACGCAGAACGTGAAAGATCTGTGAGGCAGAGGTCGGCTGAATGACTTGCATATTGGTATCTGCACATAACTGCATGAAGCGCTCCAAACGTGCTGAAGAGTGCTCTGGACCCTGACCTTCGTATCCGTGAGGCAACATCATCACCAATCCATTAGCGCGACCCCACTTCACTTCACCTGAGGCAATGAATTGATCAATAACTACCTGGGCACCATTGGCAAAATCGCCGAACTGCGCCTCCCAAATAGTTAATGTATTTGGCTCTACAGAAGCATAGCCATATTCAAAACCCAGAACCGCTTCTTCGGAGAGAATCGAGTCAATCACTAAGAATGGCGCTTGATCCTTAGCAACATGGCGCAATGGAATGTAAATTCCGGTATCCCACTTTTCACGATTTTGGTTATGGAGAACTGCGTGACGATGCGTAAAAGTTCCGCGACCACTGTCTTCACCTGATAGCCTTACAGGATATCCACTAGCAAGTAGGGATGCAAAAGCCATATGCTCGCCCATACCCCAGTCAACATTGACTTCTCCGCGACCCATGGCGGCACGGTCATTCAAGACCTTTTCAACCAATGGGTGAACTTTAAAGCCATCACGGGGAGTAGAGATCCGTGCGGCAAGGCGTTTCCATTCAGCCAAAGGTATGGCTGTATCTGCCTCATCTGTCCATTTCTTATTCAGGAATGGGGACCAATCAACTGCAAACTTGCCCTTGTAGTTACTGAGCACCGGATCTGAAGTCTGGATACCTGCGTCCATTGCGGCTCTGTAGGCCTTGACCATTTCATCGCCAGTTCCAGCGGGCAATGACTTCTCAGTCTCTAACTTGTCAGCATAGAGCTTGCGTGTGCCAGGATGGGCAGCGATGATTTTGTACATCAAAGGTTGAGTCATCGATGGAGTGTCTTGCTCGTTATGACCCAACCTTCTAAAACAAACAATATCAATGGCCACATCTTTGTGGAACTGAGAGCAAAATTCAATTGCCAACTGAGTGACTAACACAACGGCCTCTGGATCATCACCATTTACATGCAGTACTGGCGCATCGATGATTTTCATGATATCTGTACAGTACAAGCTCGAACGCAAATCGCGTGGGTCGGATGTCGTAAAGCCAATTTGGTTATTGATCACAATGTGCAAAGTGCCACCTGTCGAATAACCCCTAACCTCAGCCATAGCCAAGGTTTCTTGCATCACACCCTGACCAGCAATCGCAGCATCGCCATGAACAAGAACAGGTAAAACCTGTTGACCCAAAACATCCCCGCGACGATCCATACGAGCACGCGCAGAACCTTCCACTACCGGATTCACAATTTCTAAATGGGAAGGATTAAATGCTAAGGACACATGAACCGGGCCACTAGGAGTAGAAATATCGCTAGAAAAACCTTGGTGATACTTCACGTCACCAGCAGGCAGAGTTTCAGGGCCTTTGTGCTCAAACTCTGCAAATAAATCTTTCGGCATTTTTCCTAAAGTATTTACTAAAACATTTAATCGACCGCGGTGAGCCATACCAATGACGATCTCCTGAACGCCTTTAGCACCCGCCTGATGAATTACTTCATCCATGCAAGCTATAAAACTTTCGCCCCCCTCTAAGGAGAAGCGTTTTTGACCAACGTACTTCGCTTGAAGATAGCGTTCTAAGCCCTCAGCAGCTGTCACGCGATCTAGAATTTGACGTTTTTTCTCAACGTTAAATGCGGGTCTTGAACGGATGGACTCTAACTTCTCTTGCCACCATTTCTTAATCTTTTGATCGGCGATGAACATATATTCTGCGCCAATTGTCCCGCAATAAGTTTCACGCAATGCTTGCAGCAAATCGCGCAAAGACATTTCGTTCTTACCAAAGAATGTATTACTGGTATTGAAGGCGATATCCATATCGCCATCAGTAAAGCCATAAAAAGCCGGATCCAACTCAGGAATGTCCTGACACCCTGTACGTTTCAATGGATCTAAATTTGCCCAGCGGTTGCCAACGTTACGGTAAGCAGCAATTAATTGCTGAACAGCAACCCGTTTGCGACCCATCTCAGAGTCAGCCAAATCAGAAATCGTTCTGATGGGGCCTTGCTTGGCGCGCTCAGCAAAAGAGGCAACATTGGGTCCATGCGCAATATCCGTTCCTGATGAGCCATCAACCGCAGGAGCCTGTTTCAGGCTGTCGAAATAATCTCGCCAATGATCAGCAACAGAAGCTGAATCGTGCAAGTAAGATTCGTAGAGTTCTTCTATATAGGGGGCGTTTCCGCCAAAGAGATACGAATTATCTCTTTGGTCCTGCATCATGATGCTCACCTTTCATCGGGTTTCCCGAATAAAAACTGTGGTTAAAACCATCCGCTCCACGGCTGTACCGATTTACGGATTGATCTGTGCAAATACTGTTACTACAACAGTAATTTAACACGAATGGCCATTGATAGATAAAGGGCTTTCCCTGATTTTGGGGTTTTCGGGGGTATCTCCCTACTCGGGGAGCATGAATAAGAACTTGCCTACCCCGCTTTAAAGGTATGCCGACAGATTCAAATGATTTTGATTTTTATTCTCTAAATCTTCAAACCCTTAAATGAAATTAAGGGAAATATGAAATCAATTACCCCCGAAACAGAATATCTCAGTACTCGTCAAAGCGCCAAGATTCTGCAGGTTTCCTTGGGCACCGTTCAAAAAATGGTTGAGTGAGACGAGTTAATCGCTTGGAAAACCCGCGGAGGTCATCGGCGAATATTGGCCAGCTCTTTGGAGCAGCAATTACAGCGCAGAAAGAGGGCAATGAGACAAAAGACTACCCAGAACTGTGTGGCTATTGGCATATTTAGAAGGTCTGAAAATGACCAGGAATTAATCGAATCTATCGCCGATTGGCACTTAAGGTAGATATGGAAATGGCAGTAGACAGCCTTAAGGGTGCTAATGAACGCAGTGTCAATAGCACCTGATCTGATCTTTTTAGATGCCCTCATTCCTCCAGTAGCGCAAGTTCACCTCATTCATTATTTGAGCAGAAACAAGGAAACACATCATATTCCTATACTAGTAGATGAGGGTTTTATTAAGTTTTACCCTGGGATAGTTGCGCTGGTTGATGAAAATAATTGATTTAAACCCTTTAATTATTGGCTACCCTGCAACCAGCCCTGATTCTGAGGATGCTTGGCCCAATGGCAAACGCCATGACCTACTAGAGCCACTCTTTGTTGAGGCTTTAGCCAGAAAATGGGCATAAATTTGAATTAAAGCACTCTTGGGATATCAAAATTGCCGCTATTGAGCGACTTTGTTGATAAAACAGAGTTAAATGAGGGTTAGATCAAATAGTTGCTTCGATCTCTGCCTTCGATCCACTTGGGAGCTTTACCGCGTCCTGTCCAAGTTTCACCAGTTGATGGATTGCGATACTTGGGCGCCACTTTACCGCCAGTACTTTTAGTTCCTGCTTTACGGCTAAATAAATCTGCTGCAGTAAGGTGATATTGCTCAATAATGAATTTTGCCTTGGCGATTCCGTCAGCCTTTTCGTGGGCAATTGCTTCTTTAATCTGTTTATCCAACTGCTCGCGTTGGGCTGCAAGCTCTTTATAAGAAGGCATATTGTTTTCACTCTCGGAATATTAAGTTGTTATAAATACGTCATTTATATAACATATTGGCAGGTTATTATATATAACTTAATATTTCAAGCAATATATTGGATCTGGATATTAACCTTTTTTAATTAATCTATATATATTAACTACATTAAATACATAATCTTTATAAATATAATGCTTATTTAAGGTGCATTCAATTTTCTCAACATAAAAGTCCCACTAGATTTAGCGGTTAGCTCCCCGGATTCATTTAAAACTATGGCCTCGCAATAGTTAATGGTTTTTCCTGGCTTCAAAATACTACCCTCAACTGCAATTTTGCCGATACTTGGACGCAAGAAGCTCACCGTCATACCGATCGTCATAGCCCCCAACGGGACATCAGCTGTGCTTCTGGCAGCAGCACCCATCGCGAAATCCAATAGGGTCATGATGACGCCTCCATGAGCAATACCAAAGCTATTCTCATATTCGGGTCTGATTTCAAGTCTAATGCGAGACTTGCCATCTTTTGCATATTCTGGGACAACACCCAAATGCGCTAAAAAAGGAATCTTGAGGCCAAAATATTCAATTGATTTGTCAGTACTTGTCATGGAATAAGAGATGTGAGTATTACCAGGGGGTTTTGAATGGTCGGGGCGAGAGGATTTGAACCTCCGACCACATGCACCCCATGCATGTACGCTACCAGTCTGCGCTACGCCCCGACGAAAGACAAAATTGTATCAGTAACTATTTGGAGAGAATCTGCAGAACAGCCTGCAATTCATCGCGCAGACGTAGATTGCCACGCGCTTCCTCGAGACGGTTTCGAGCCCCGCTGATGGTAAAGCCCTCTTCGTATAAAAGAGAGCAAATTTTGCGTATTAAAACTACCTCGTGATGCTGATAGTAGCGGCGGTTGCTGCGTCTTTTCTGAGGGCTCAGCTGAGAGAGCTCCTGCTCCCAATAACGCACAAAACGTGTGAGCGCACACCACATAGATCAGCTACCTCACCAATGGTGAAGTAGCGTTTGGGTGGGTTTGGCAGAAGTTGAGAGCTCAGAAGCTAGCATCAAACTCGGTTTTCTCGAGCATATGACTCCACTACATCTTTAAGCTTTTGACTGGCATGAAATGTCACCACACGTCGAGCTGCAATCGGAATCATTTGACCTGTCTTTAGATTTCGGCCAGGACGAGCCGATTTATTACGCAACTGGAAAGTACCAAAACCAGAAATCTTCACCTCGAATCCAGACTTCAGAGACTGGCCAATACGATCAAAAAAAGCATCAATCATATCTTTGGCTTCACGCTTATTCAGGCCAACCCGATCAAACAGAGCTTCAGATAACTCATTTTTAGTAACGGTGTCATTAGAAATCAATTCAGTCATTGCAAGTCTCTTCTGTAACTATTTATTTGATTTATATCTAATACTAAACCTAGCGCAGGCGAGCTGCGCACTTTTTCTCAACGGCAGCCAATAAAGCAGTCATTACTGCATCAATTTGGGCATCCTGCAATGTTTCTTGCGTATTCAAGAGGGTCACACGGAATGCCAGACTCTTCTCATCATCAGCCATAGCGCTTGATCCTGCCCTGGATTTGAATTCATCAAACAGTTCGATATTACGTACAAAGCTCTGCTTGCTTGCCGCCATTACATCCAACAGAGATTGTGCAGAAACATTTTGCTTCACCACCAGAGCTAAATCACGTTGCACCGCGGGGAATTTACTTAACTCCTCAGACACAGGAAGACCTAACTCACGAATTGGTTCTAAATCTAACTCAAATAAAACAGGTGCTTGAGGCAATTCATAGGCTTGCTGCAAACCAGGATGCAATTCTCCAATCCAACCGATTGCAATATTATTTTTTTCTGCTTTCAGAATCACTTGGGCAGATCGACCAGGATGAAGCGCTGGATGTTGAGCGGCGTCAGTCACAAAATGTAGCGGATCTAAAACACGCTCGAGATCACCCTTCACATCAAAGAAATCAACTGCGCGGTTTACATTAGTCCATTGCTCTGGCACAAACAAACCGTAAGCCAATCCCCCAATCTTTTGGGGTTGATGAAAACCAGCAACCTTACCAGCCTCTTCAGATGCATCTGCATCACGCTTAAATACGCGCCCAGCCTCGAATAAGCGTACACGCCCTGCTCCACGATTTAAATTCGCCTTCAAATTACCAAGTAAGCCGCCCCATAGGTTGCCGCGCATGACGCCGTACTGACTAGCAATTGGGTTGAGAACCTTAATCAGATCCTGCTCTTTTGCACCGGCGAGACGTTGCTCCCCCTCCAGATCGGTGAAACCAAAGTTCACTGCCTCTTGATAGCCTTGCAAGGCAAAACGCTGACGCAACAAATGAATGCCGCGTTTTGCTTCTGCTTTTGCGCTCATTTTTAACGAAGCAACTGGCGGTTGATCTGGAATATTTTCGAAGCCATACATCCGCGCCACTTCTTCAATCAAATCTGCTTCGATTTCGATGTCAAAACGATAGCTTGGTGGGGTTACTGTGAATACATCGCCCTCTTGTTCAAATTCGAACCCAAGGCGTTTAAAGCCATCAACAACAATTTCATTGGTCAGCGGAACACCAATTACTTTTTCTGCTCTACCCAAACGCATATTCACTGGTTTACGAGCCGGAATATTGAGGATTTGATCATCTACTGGTCCAGCCTGACCTCCGCAGACCTCAATAATCAAAGCGCTAAGATATTCCAAGCAATTAACGGTATGTTGTGGATCTACACCCCGCTCAAAGCGATGTGCAGCATCAGTACTGAAATTAAAGCGACGGGCACGACCCTGAATTGCAGAAGGCAGCCAATAAGCCGCTTCCACAAAGATATTTTTCGTATCATCAGACACTGCACAATGATTTCCGCCCATAATGCCAGCTAATGCCACAGGACCATTCTGATCGGCAACTACCCCCGCATCTTGCAACTTACCAGCCGTGTCTAAACCTCGCAAAGTTACTGTTTGACCATTCAATAACTCAAGTGTTTCGCCTTCTTGGGCCCAACGAACGACGATATCACCGTTCAATTTGTCAATATCAAATATGTGTGTTGGTTGCCCCATTTCTAACATGACGTAGTGAGAAAGATCCACTAGAACAGAAACACTGCTTTGACCAGCATTACATAAACGCTTAAGAATCCAATCTGGAGTTTTAGCTTGAGGGTTAACACCACGGATAATGCGACCCGCAAAGCGGCCACAGAGATCAATACTCTCGACAGTCACTTTACGCTTATCTTGAATGGTAACTGCAGGTGGAGTCCACGTAGGTGCACAAAGTGGAGCGCCAGTAATGGCAGCTACTTCTCTTGCCATGCCAATCAATGAGAGGCAATCGGCTTTATTAGGCGTTAGCTTGATGACAAAAATTTGATCATCAAGATTTAAATATTCACGGATATCTTGCCCAATAGGTGCATCAGCAGGCAACTCAAGAATACCCTCGTGATCATCACCTAGACCCAGCTCTCGTCCAGAGCACAACATACCCTGACTTTCAACGCCACGCAATTTACCTACTTTGATCATAAAAGGTTTACCTCCAACTTCTGCCGGAGGGAGTTCAGCACCAACCAATGCGCATGGAATCTTAATTCCAGGACGCGCATTTGGCGCACCGCAGACGATTTGCAATTCTTGACCAGTACCTGCATCCACTTTACATACGCGCAAACGATCGGCATCTAGATGCTGTTCTGCAGACAAAATCTGCGCAATCACAATCTTGGTAAATGCCGGCGCAACTGAGTGCTGCGCCTCAACCTCTAAACCAGCCATTGTCATTCCATGACCAAGCGCATCACTATCTAGTGATGGGTTTACATACTGACGAAGCCAAGATTCAGAAAATTGCATAGCGCTTTATAAAATTCGAATGATGTGTTGGTTACGCAGGAAACTGGGCTAAAAAACGAAGATCATTTTCAAAAAATAGTCGTAAATCATCCACTCCATAGCGCAACATGGTTAAGCGCTCTAGACCAGAGCCAAAGGCAAAGCCAGTGTAACGCTCTGGATCAATGCCCATATTGCGTAGCACATTCGGGTGCACTTGACCCGCACCAGAGATCTCCAACCAACGACCAGCAAGTTTGCCACCACCAAAGGCCATATCTATCTCAGCAGAAGGCTCGGTAAACGGGAAATAGGATGGGCGGAACCGCACTTGTAATTCATTTGTCTCAAAAAATGTTTTCAAGAAATCGGTATATACGCCTTTCAAGTCAGCAAAGGAGACGGATTCAGCAATCCATAATCCTTCAACTTGATGAAACATGGGTGAGTGCGTAGCATCACTATCCACGCGATAGGTTCTACCTGGGGCAATTACTTTGATTGGCGGCATCACATCAGCATTAGCGAATTTCTTGACATGCTCACTGGCATAACGAACTTGAATTGGGCTAGTATGCGTCCGCAATAACAAAGGCTTTTCATGCGAATCTTTGCCATCAACATAAAAGGTATCCTGCATGGAACGTGCAGGATGATTTTCAGGGCTGTTCAAGGCTGTGAAATTAAACCAATCGGTTTCAATTTCAGGGCCATCTGCTACATCAAAACCAATTGAGCGGAATATCTCCTCAACCCGCTCCCAGGTACGCATTACAGGATGCAAACTACCTACCGTTTGACCACGGCCAGGCAAGGAAACATCGATAGACTCAGCTGTAAGACGCTGCATTAACACAGCATCTGCCAACGCTTGGCGACGCTCTTGTAATGCAGTCTCAACTTGGGTTTTGATTTGATTAATTTGGGCGCCAGCACTCTTGCGCTCTTCAGGCGACATTCCACCGAGCGCTTTTAAACGCTCAGTGAGAACACCTGACTTACCGAGATACTTGGCTTTCGCGTCCTCGAGAGCTGCCGAATCGGCAGCTCTCGAGAAGTCACGTTTCGCATCCTCGACAATGTGGTCGAGAGAAACCATCGCAGCTTAATTTAAAAAAACTAAGATTAAGCTGCAGCGTTTACTACGGATTTGATCCGCGCAACCAAAGCAGCAAAAGCCGCTTTGTCAGCAATGGCCATATCAGAAAGCACTTTGCGATCGAGTTCGATTGCAGCTTTCTTCATGCCATTCATAAATACGCTATAGGTCATATCATGCTGACGAACTGCTGCATTGATACGCGCGATCCATAAAGCACGGAATACACGTTTCTTGTTGCGACGGTCACGGTATGCATACTGACCAGCACGCATAACCGCTTGCTTAGCAATACGGAATACATTTTTACGACGACCGCGGTAACCTGTTGCGGCATCGATAATTTTTTTATGACGGGCTCTTGCTGTAACCCCACGTTTGACTCTTGACATTGAATTCTCCTAATCTAGTCTGAGGTTAAGCGTAAGGAAGCATGGAGCGAATTGACTTCACGTCAGACTTCGCAACTTCTGTGGAACTACGTAAATGACGCTTATTCTTTGTGGTCTTCTTAGTGAGGATATGGCGTTTGAATGCCTGACCTCGTTTAATCGTTCCGCCTGCGCGAACTGTGAAGCGCTTTTTAGCGCTACTCTTGCTCTTCATCTTGGGCATAAAGCACCCCTTCAATTACTTGTGCAACATAGGTGGTAACCGACGGTTACTCTTCCTGTACCCAGAAGCACTTCAAACTACCAGCGTTCTCAGTTATTCACTAAGATCGTCTCCCTGCATAAGAACTAGGTAGAACCTAGTTACTTAGCCTTACGAATGGGGGCTAATACCATCACCATCTGGCGGCCCTCCATCTTTGGAAACTGTTCAACTTGACCGTACTCAGCAAGATCCAACTTTAAACGCTCCAACATTCTGACTCCGATTTCTTGGTGGGCCATTTCACGACCCCGAAGCCGCAGTGTAATCTTTGTCTTATCGCCATCTTCCAAAAAGCGGATTAGATTGCGTAGCTTCACACCGTAGTCACCATCATCAGTAGCAAGTCGGAATTTCACTTCCTTCACCTGAATTACCTTTTGCTTCAGCTTTGCTTCATGCATCCGCTTAGCCTCTTGGTATTTGAATTTGCCAAAGTCCATGATCCGGACAACAGGTGGTACAGCCGTCGGAGCAATTTCAACCAAATCGGTTTCCTTCTCTTCTGCCGCAGTCAAGGCTTCACTCAACTTAACTACACCGATGGACTCACCATCCATTCCAATCAAACGCACTTCAGGAGCAGTAATTTCCCGGTTAATGCGTTGCAATTTTTCAGTAGCGATCTTCTTAATTCCTTTAAAAAAACAATAAAAACCGTTCCAACCCTAGCTAGACTCGGGTCCGACTTTCTGGGATATATCCTGCTGTAGTCGGGCAACGAAGGCAGTTAGAGGCATTACACCTAAATCCACTCCGCCACGGGCACGAACGGCTACCGTATTACTTTCAGATTCTTTACCCCCTACAACAAGCAAAAATGGGATCTTCTGTAATGCGTGCTCGCGTATTTTATACGTAATTTTCTCGTTCCGCAAATCTGCTTCCACTCTAAACCCTTGTTTTTTCAGCAATTGCTGCACTTTTTGTGCATACGCAGCAGAATTTCCAGAGATATTGAGGACTACGGCCTGGATCGGAGCAAGCCAAACAGGCATATTTCCAGCGTGATTTTCGATCAAAATACCGATAAAACGCTCTAAGGAGCCCACAATAGCCCTATGAAGCATCACAGGGGTCTTGCGGCTATTGTCTTCAGCAACATATTCCGCACGCAAGCGCGCTGGCATTGAAAAATCCACCTGAATAGTTCCACACTGCCAAGTTCGCTCAATGGAGTCTTTTAGGTGATATTCGATCTTGGGACCATAAAAAGCACCTTCACCTGGCAACTCTTCCCATTCTTGCCCAGAAACCTTAAGTGCCCCTCGGAGAGCCTCTTCTGCTTTATTCCAAATGGCATCATCGCCTACTCGCTTGGCTGGGCGCAAGGCCAGTTTCACAGCCACCTCAGCAAAGCCAAAATCTTGATATACCGCACGCACCGCTTTATCAAAAGCAGCAACTTCAGATTGAATTTGATCTTCAGTACAGAAAATATGGCCATCGTCTTGTGTAAAACCACGCACACGCATTAAGCCATGCAGTGCACCTGATGGCTCGTTACGATGACATTGACCAAACTCACCAAAACGTAATGGCAATTCACGATAACTATGCAGACCAGAGTTATAAATTTGTACGTGGCCAGGACAATTCATCGGCTTTAATGCATAAGCACGATTCTCCGACTCGGTCGTGAACATAGTCTCTTTGTAATTTTCCCAGTGACCCGATTTTTCCCAAAGACCGCGATCCAAAATCTGTGGCGCCTTCACTTCTTGATAGCCTTCTTGTTGATACACGCGACGCATGCATTGCTCAACCTCTTGCCAAATAGACCAACCTTTTGGATGCCAGAAAATTAATCCTGGCGCCTCTTCTTGAAAATGAAATAAATCAAGCTGCTTACCAAGGCGGCGATGATCGCGCTTCTCGGATTCTTCGAGCCTATGCAAATAGGCATCTTGATCCTCTTTACACAACCATGCAGTACCGTATATACGCTGCAGCATCTCATTCTTACTATCACCTCGCCAGTAGGCCCCAGCAAGCTTCATGAGCTTAAATACCTTCAGCTTTCCAGTAGACGGAACATGTGGACCACGGCATAAATCAGTGAACTTACCTTCGGCGTATAGCGAAACATCTTCGCCATGCGGAATACTCGCAATAAGTTCTGCCTTGTAATTTTCGCCTTGATCTTTAAATAACTTCACGGCGTCATCTCTTGGCATAACTCTACGCACGACTGGCTCATCTTTTTTAGCGAGCTCAATCATTTTCTTGTCGAGAGCGATCAAGTCATCAGGTGTAAATGGACGGTGATAAGAGAAGTCGTAGTAAAAACCATTTTCTACTACTGGACCAATCGTCACTTGTGCTTCTGGAAATAATTCTTTAACTGCATAAGCTAATAAATGCGCTGTAGAGTGCCGAACAATCCCCAATGCTTCTGGACTTTTATCAGTAATCATGGCCAGTTGACTGTCTTTATCGATCACAAAACTGGTATCGACCATCTTGCCATCTACGATGCCGCCTAAGGCAGCCTTCGCAAGACCACTACCGATACTTTGAGCCACATCCGCAACGCGCACTGGCGCCTCAAACTCACGTTTTGATCCATCGGGCAGAGTAACTACAAGCATGATGACCCCATCTTCTTTACCGAACTACATTCTGTACAGCTCTTCCCAAAAAGAAAGCGCGGTAGCTTTGGGGCATCCGCGCCTCTTTGGTTCTCCAAACGGAGTTCCTTTGGGGCCTTATTCATTGGTAGGCTCGATTGGACTCGAACCAACAACCCCCACCATGTCAAGGTGGTGCTCTAACCAGCTGAGCTACGAGCCTATAATATAGGCTTCCATTTTATCATCGGCGGCGCACATGGGTGACCCCCTTAACCTCTTCTAGGCAGTGTTTCACAATCCTGAGCACTTCCGAATCTTTGATCTCAATAGTAAACAGTATCTGTGCAAGACCTTTTTTGGCAGATTTTCGCAGGTCGATGACATGAACACCTTGTCGGGTCAGAATCTCAAAAAGCTCACGCATTAACTCAGGTCGGTCCAAGCCGGTAACAACTAAGTCAGCTGGAAAAACCCGTTTTTGCTCTGGATTGACAGTTGCCTCTGCAACTGAGGCAGACCAAGCTGTTTGAATCACACGCTCTGGCGCTCTCTCCAATAGACCCCTAAACGTTTTACATGAACGACGATGAATTGAAACTCCTCTTCCTTGCGTCACAAATCCCGAAATGGCATCAGGAGGAACTGGTCGGCAGCAGCGCGCTAGTTGTGTGAGTAATGAATCAACACCCACAACTAACACATCTCCGCTTCGTCCCGTTTTTTGACTACTTTGACGTAAAACAATTTCAGCAGGTGTAGTTGGTACTTTTAATTCTGCGCCGACATCGGCTTTTTGATCTACTGCTTTTGATTGACCAGCCTCTTCATCATCGAGCGCATTAAACCAAGCGCGCACCCTCTGACGAGCTCTTGGTGAGCGAACGTAATGTTTATCAGGGCTAATCCAATCTCTTGATGGCCCACCATGCTTGACAGCAATGATTTCTACGGTTTGGCCATTTTTTAATGCGGTATCTAGCGGCACCATAGCGCCGTCTAGACGGGCGCCTCTACAGCGATGACCTAAGTTGGTATGTACAGCGTAGGCAAAATCGATTGGGGTTGAACCTTTCTCTAAAGAAATTACCTTCCCTAATGGAGTAAGGACATAAATATGGCAATCAATCTCGTGATGTTTGAGTTGCTCCCATGCGTCTTCTTTCCAGGAGATGAGTTGACGTGCCCAAGCAATCTGTCTCTCGTAAGCAACCTCTGCGCTATGCGTACCCTGTTGATGATTGACATTTGGCTTACTCAACTTTGTGGGATTCGGTGGTGTGGCCATGCCCACATAAGCACCCTCTTTATAGCGCCAGTGAGCTGCTAGACCATACTCTGCCTGCTGGTGCATTTCATGCGTACGTACCTGAATTTCAAAAGCGGTGCCGTCCTCATTCATGACTACGGTATGTAAGGACTGATATCCATTGGGCTTAGGCCGAGCAATGTAGTCATCAAATTCTCTTGACAATGGCTGCCAGACATTATGAACAATGCCTAAAACGGTGTAACAAGATTTTACGTCTGACACCAAGACACGAAATGCGCGCACATCGTATAAATTGGCGAAGTCTAGTGACTTGCCTTGCATCTTTTTCCAAATGCTGTAGATGTGCTTTGGTCGCCCAATTACTTCGCCATCGATTTGTGCAGTCTTTAATTCTTCCTGCAACTGTAAAACAATTCGCTCAATAAAGCCTTGACGTTCAATTCGCTTAGCATCCAACATTTTGACGATGTCGCGATAAATTTGCGGTGAAAGTGCGCGAAACGCTAAGTCCTCCATCTCCCATTTCATTTGCCAGATACCCAAACGATTTGCTAATGAGGCGTCAATGTTCAGAATTTCTTGCGCCCAAGCAACTGGCATTGATACTTTTTCTTGAGATATCCAGCGTAGAGTCTCCAAGCGAGAAGCGAGATAAAGTAGAACTACCCGCAAATCATCACCAAATGCTAGGAGCATTTTGCGCAACATTTCCTCTTGACCGGAAACACTTAAACCACCGTCAGCGCGGACTAGTTTAGATTGCGCTTGACGTAAGCCACGATAGCCAATAAGTAATTTAGCTGGCTCATCGCCAATGAGCTTGATGAGCGCTTCTTTACCATGTGTACAAGCAATATTACTCGCCGCTATCAATGTTGCCTCATCAAGATTCAGGGATTGCAAAATATGCAGTACGCCAGCAGCATGCAATTCTGCTGGCTCAGCATACCAAGCATCAATGATGTATGGCGTCTTATCTAAATTGCTGGGAGTGTTTGCCATTGGCAATTAAAAAGTAGCTGAAGAACTCTTTTGCCAAATCAATTTGCTCTTGTTTAACAAAAGCTGGAGCATGACCCAACATTTGGAATCTCAATACTGCGTGCCTAAGGATTAACCTTAGACATTTCTGCAACGGTAGCAGCCGAAAGTAAGTCAGAATTACCGCCTCGTCCGATTATCATCGGAATATGAATTTGCTTACAGGCATGCCACATAGCCATCTCTCCCGCTTTAGCCATGATGGAATTTACTGACGCAAAAGGAACGGAAATATTAGGGTCGTAATGCATGATCCATTGGCCATCCTTCTGCACAAGCATGGGGCCGTTATAGACTTCCCATGCCTCCTCCGGCGTGGTGTACTCTCCAAAAGTGGCGCAAATCTCATTTAAACGTTTAAGCGCGTCAGCACGATCGGCAAAAGCGAATGGCTGCCCGACGTCGTATGAACCCAAGCGTTTTAAAGCTTCAGGCTCAATCTTAGGTCCAGCATCATTTATTAACATTCGACGTATTGGTGAGTTTGGCATTGCGGCATAGACCATGCCTATTAAACCGCCCATAGATGTACCGAACCAATCCACCTGAGATCCACACCTAGCTTGTGGATTAACTCTGCCATATCAGATACATATTGCGGAACAGCGTACAGCATTGGATTTGCTAAGCGATCAGAGTCACCTCGCCCTACTACGTCAGAGCATACAACGTAATAGTCTTTACACATCGCTTCAGCCAATGTTTTACAGTGGCTACCCCGTCTGGTTAAGCCATGAACGCATAGCAAGACTTTGGGATTATTTGGATTACCCCAAGCGTGATAAGCCATCCGATGAGAGACGTCTTCGCTAACACAATCAACAAAGAAAGTATCACCTTGATGTATCACTAGTAATGAACGTAGCTCATCATGACTTTCTTCATCATGCGTATGTTCATGAACTCCACCATATTCTTCAGGCTGTAACGTCACGTGATCAATACCATGCTTGTTGAGAAGCATGGTATTAATTCTGGACATAATCTCGGGCCACTCTTGCATTTTGGCAATCTCAATATGGAGTGGGATGCCCTCCATTAGGAAATGATAGGACTCACGAAGAATAGAAATAGTGGATTTGAGAATCAACAGCGAGACCAGTATTGAGAGGATTGCGTCAATCGGCATCCAACCAGTCAATTGAATCGCCACACCGGCCATCAAGGATGCAATTGATCCGAGTAAGTCGCCCATTACATGGACTAACGCAGCACGAGTGTTCACTCTCTTTTTGTCACGCGAGAGTACCCAGGCCACAATGATATTCATGACCAAGCCAATAGCAACAACAATAGTTACAGCAAGACCATCGACTTTGTGAGGGTCATAGAAGCGACTAATTGCCTCAACCACAATCCAAATAACCAAGGCAAGCATAGCAATACTATTCACAAAAGCAGCGAGATCCTCTGCGCGACCAAATCCAAAAGAATGCTTTGGTGATGGTGGGCGACGAGAAATAATTTGCGCCAATAAAGCTAAACCCAGGGCTGCTGCATCGGTCACCATATGGCCGGCATCCGATATCAACACAAGGGAATTGGCAAAATAAGCGGCAGCACCTTCAACACTAGAAAACCCCAATGTCAGGACTAGAGCAATCAGCAACAGGTTCTGATTTGAGACTTGCTTGCTATGTGTATGCTTTGCAGCGCCCTTTTTATGGGCATGGAGCGAAGGGTCAACCCCAGAATTTTTCTGGGGATCTAAAGATTGCGAATGAAAATCATGGGCACCCGACATAGTGAACCCATTATTCTATTAAATCATGACGATGGTTAGAAACCCGTTGTGTCGACAGGGGTGCCTGTCTTAGCAATCACCTCTTCTTTAGTTACGCCTGGGGCTAGCTCTGTCAACTTTAAACCTTTTGGGGTGATATCCAGCACGCATAAATCAGTGATGATCTGATTGATCACGCCGACACCTGTTAGTGGCAAAGTACACTTCGACAAAATTTTGAGCTCTTCGGTACTATCTTTTTTCTTAGCCATGTGCTCCATCAAAACTACCACATGCTTAACACCGGCTACTAAGTCCATTGCACCGCCCCTTTAACCATTTGTCCTGGAATCATCCAGCTGGCCAAATCCCGGTGCTCACTTACTTGCATAGCACCCAAAATCCCAATATTAATTTTTCCACTCCGAATCATGCCAAATGAATCGGCTGAAGAAAAAATAGAAGAACCTGGCAAAGTTGTGATCGTCTGCTTACCAGCATTAATTAAGTCAGCGTCAATTGTTTCCTCGGTGGGAAAGGGGCCAATTCCCAATAAACCATTTTCGGATTGAAGCCATACTTCCATATCTTTAGGCACATGATTGGCAACTAGGGTTGGCATTCCAATACCCAAATTTACGTAGTAACCATCTTTTAATTCTTTAGCAGCACGTACTGCCATCTCATATCTATTCCAAGGCATGTCGATCTCTCTAAATATTCTGTATATAACTTTACAATTCGGGAAATTACACTTTTGCAGACAAAGTGCGCTGCTCAATCCGCTCTTTTCAGGCGTCTTATGAAGCACTAGGCAATGCACATAGATTCCAGGCGTATGAATCTCATCAGGATGCAGTTTGCCGTTCTCAATAATTTCTTTAACTTCTGCAACAGTAATCTTGCCTGCCATTGCCACCACTGGATTGAAATTGCGTGCGGTGTAGCGATAAACCAAATTACCTGACTTATCAGCTTTCCAGGTTTTTACTAGGGAGATATCTGAAACGATTGAACGCTCCATGATGTATTTCTCACCATCCAATTCTTTTTCCTCTTTACCTTCAGCAACATAAGAGGCAACCATCTTTTTCACTTGGCGAGAATTGAACAAAATGCCCAATTCAAAGCCTCTGGAATTCCGCAAAGGCCAAAACCTCCTACAGCTAATTTTTGTCCGTCTTTTCAGATATCCCGCAAGGCATCCACTGCCGATGGATCAGTTTTCTTCATAACTTTTGTCCTAATATCGCCAAAATACGTAAAAAAGCAATCATAACGCTTCAGAGCTCATGAACTAGGTGGTCTTGGCACTAAATCGGTTTTTGACAGTTAGAACTAAACTATGAGGGCTTAAATGCCCTCTTTTTAAGAAATTTCGGAGAAATTGAATGAATGCTGCAGAGCTTGTGGAGCAATTTGGACCCAGAGACTCGATGGAGTATGACTTAGTTATTGTTGGGGCCGGTCCAGCAGGCTTGACTGCCGCAATTAAAGCCAAGCAATTAGCAAGCGCCTCTAGCAAAGAGCTGAGTGTCTGCATCCTTGAAAAAGGCTCAGAGATTGGCGCCCACATTCTTTCTGGTGCCGTCATGGATCCTAAAGCCCTAACTGAACTATTTCCAAACTGGAAAGAATTAGGTGCCCCGCTCGATACTCCAGTTACACAAGATCAATTTCTGTTTTTAACCAGCGACCATTCTTATCAAATTCCTAATTGGTTGCTTCCCCACTGTTTTAAAAATGAGGGCAACTATATTGTCAGCCTTGCAAATGTGGCTCGTTGGTTAGGTCAACAAGCCGAGGCTCTGGGTGTTGAAATTTTTCCAGGCTTTCCTGCCGCAGACATCTTGTACAATGAAAAAGGAGCCGTGTGTGGTGTGATCACTGGTTCAATGGGTTTAGATAAAAAAGGTAAGCCGACTGAACAATTTCAGTTGGGGATGGCACTGCGTGGTAAGTACACCCTCTTTGCTGAGGGCGCCCGCGGACACCTTGGCAAACAACTGATTTCTAAATTTACCCTAGACCTAGATTCCGACCCCCAAAGCTATGGCATTGGCATTAAGGAACTCTGGGAAGTGGAGCCTTCGAAAAGTAAACCTGGTTTAGTTGTGCACACTGCAGGCTGGCCTTTGGAGAGTGATACCTATGGAGGCTCCTTTCTCTATCACCTTGATGATAACAAGGTTGCTGTTGGCTTAGTTGTGGGACTTTCCTATAAGAACCCTTACCTCTCCCCTTTTGAAGAGTTCCAGCGCTACAAGCTGCATCCGAAAATTCGGGAAATATTCGAAGGTGGTAAGCGGATTTCTTACGGCGCAAGAGCGCTGACTGCTGGTGGGCTTAATAGTCTTCCTACACCGGCCTTTCCAGGCGGTGCTCTCATTGGATGCGATGCTGGTTTCCTCAACGCATCTCGTATCAAGGGTAGTCACGCCGCTATTAAGACAGGTATGCTGGCTGCCGAAGCCGTAGTAGCCGCTATCAATGAAAGTCGCTCTGCAGATGTTCCTACGGCCTATTCTGCTGCATTCCAACATAGCTGGCTGCATACTGAACTCAATCAAGCACGTAACTTTAAACCATGGATGTCAAAAGGGCTTTACCTCGGAACGCTCATGGTTGGATTGGAACAAAAAATATTGGGTGGCAATATACCGTGGACAGTTCATCTCAAGCATGCCGATCATGAGTGCTTAGAGCCAGCAACTCAACATCAACCGATTAACTATCCAAAACCAGACGGCAAGATTACGTTTGATCGACTGTCGTCAGTCTGTATCTCCAATACGAACCACGCTGAGAATCAGCCTGTTCACTTAACTCTTAAGAATACATCTATTCCAGTGGACGTCAATCTCAAAACTTATGCGGGACCCGAGCAACTCTACTGCCCTGCCGGTGTCTATGAATATATTGAAACAGAGGGTAAACCCCGTTTGCAAATCAACTCACAGAACTGTGTGCACTGTAAGACCTGCGATATCAAAGACCCAAGTCAAAATATTATCTGGATTACTCCAGAAGGCGGTGGCGGTCCCAATTACGCTTCGATGTAAGCAGCACATCTCACAAGGCCTCGGTTTTATGCCGAGGTTTTTCTTTGACAACAAGAATCGATAAATAGCGTTATATTTATCACCATGATAATCCTACACACCATGCTGCGCGTCGGCGATTGAAATCGCTCGATTGATTTTGACACCAAGGTATTAGGCATGAATCTTCTGCGTACTACTGAACGTCCAGAGCAAAAATATTCGCTCGCATTCGTTGGTTACGACAAAGGCAATGCTGATGGTCAGGCTGCGATTGAACTCACCTATAACCATGGCGTTCATTCCTATGAAATGGGTACGCCTACCGGTCATATTGCCATTGGCGTTACTGATGCCTACGCTGCCTGTGACAAGATTAAGGCGGCTGGCGGAAACGTTACCCATGAGGCTGGCCCCGTGGGCGGGCGGCGATACGATCATTGCATTTATTACCGATCCTGATGGCTACAAAATAGAGCTTATTCAGCGTTGATCGTGGCTAAGTCCGATGCATTTCAACTAGAAATTCTCGATCGTTTATATGGTTGTACGTTGCGCGACTCTGTACAGTTCCATTGGCACAATCGTAATTATTAGCATTTTGAATAATGCTTAGCTGCCCTTACCATGAAACGCCGCAAGCGCGAACGTAAAATAGTTGCCCGGGAGTTAATTCGATTTCATTATATACCCGGCGCATCTTCAACAGCAAACGATTGGGAGTTCTTTTATCGGTGTTATGAAAATACGTATTTTGAGCATCATTCCCGCCACTATCTGAATGAGGTATTCTTTAAACTATCGGCGCAGCGTACGCTTGATAACTTGCACCTCATCACATTGTCAAACAGATGGCGCGCGGTTTGTTACCTACCACTATTCAATCAGTCCACTTTATTGCCGCCCCCGCTTTGCAAAAGCAGTGCAGCACTTTGTAGATCGAGAACATCAAGGGATTGGCGCGTATGTCAATGAACTTGAAGAGCACAGTCCCTTGAAATCGACTAAAGCGCGGTCATGAATTCAGGCAACGATAACCCCCAAACTACTTCGCAAGACGGTTCACATTCTCTTTCCACTGAAGAAGATGATTCTGACTCTCCTGGTATTGGAGTCTGTACAACACTCTACGATGATGTTTGTCAGGGCTGTGGGCGAACCCTTGGTGAAGTCAGTAATTGGGTATTTTTCTGATGAAGAAAAAAACTTCGGTATGGAAGCGTATCCGCGCAGAAGGCACTACAAATCGCTTTCAGCGACAAGCCAAAGAAAATAAGTTTAGAGTTATTTTGTTTAAGCTGAGCATACAGCCTTAAATTAGCCATTCAATTCCTGGCTACGCAAATATTCCTCATATGTACCAGAGTAATCAACCACCGTACCATCCATCTTCACCTCTAAGATGCGATTAGCAAGTGCAGATACGAACTCGCGGTCATGCGAAACAAATATCAAAGTACCATCATATTTCTCAAGAGCAATTTGTAAACTTTCAATCGACTCCATATCCATATGATTGGTGGGTTCGTCCATCGCTAGCACATTATATTTTTGAAGCATTAGCTTGCCCCAAATCATGCGCCCCTTTTCACCACCGGAGAGAACTTTAACGGATTTACCGATGTCATCACCAGAAAATAAAAGGCGTCCCAGAGTGCCGCGAATGACTTGATCATCATCTCCTGGGTTACGCCAGTTGTTCATCCAATCCATGAGTACTTCATCTTTGGCAAACATCTCAGTATTGTCTTGGGGCATTACGCCAACATTCGCATTCTCAGCCCATTTCACATCACCACTATCAGCAGCAATACCTTCAAAGCGCTTACTCAATATGGTTTTGAGGAGCGTAGTTTTACCAGCACCGTTTTGGCCGATGATGGCGATCTTCTCGCCAGCACGCACGCCCAGCTTAAAGTTTTTGAAAATGACGCGATCATAGGCTTTGGTTAGTGCGTTGCACTCTACCGCCATGTTGTGAAGTTTCTTCTCATACTCAAAACGAATAAACGGGTTTTGACGGGAAGAAGGCTTCACCTCAACAACCTCAATTTTTTCTAACTGGCGTTGACGTGATGTGGCTTGCTTTGCCTTAGAGGCATTAGCAGAGAATCGAGCGACGAAAGCCTGTAATTCAGCAATTTTTTCTTTGGCTTTAGCGTTATTGCTAAGCTGTTGAGTACGCGCTTGTACAGAAGCAAGCATGTAGGAGTCATAATTACCTGGATAGACCTTCAAGATTCCATAGTCCATATCCGCCATATGCGTACAGACTTCATTCAGGAAGTGACGATCGTGAGAAATAATAACGATCGTGCTCTTAATTTCATTCAGGATGTCTTCCAACCAATGAATCGAATGAATATCTAAGTTATTTGTTGGCTCATCAAGCAGCAATACATCTGGGTCTGAAAATAAAGCCTGAGCAAGCAATACACGAAGCTTCCAACCCGGTGCTACGTTACTCATCGGACCATTGTGTTGCTCAATGGGAATGCCAATACCTAATAACAACTCTCCTGCTTTGGCTTCTGCGGTATAGCCACCGTATTCGGCATACTTACCTTCGAGCTCTGCCGCTTTCATATAGTCTTCATCAGATGCGTCTGGGTTAGCGTAGATCGCATCGCGTTCAGCTGCGGCATGCCACATCTCTTCATGGCCCATCATCACCACATCTAAAACGCGCACATCCTCATAGGCAAATTGATCTTGGCGCAATTTTCCCAATCGAATGCCAGGATCCAAACTCACATTACCACTGGTTGACTCAAGTTCGCCACCGAGGATTTTCATGAAGGTAGATTTGCCACAGCCATTTGCGCCAATGAGGCCATAACGTTTGCCCCCGCCAAACTTCACGGAAATATTTTCAAATAAAGGCTTCGCCCCAAACTGCATGGTGATATTAGATGCTGACAGCACGAATGTTTTCTAACTTTCTGAAATTGAAATCAATGAATACCCCATTAAGGGTAAAGACCAATATTTTAACGGCTTTAGCACAATAAATGGCAGAAGCCCAAGACCCAATCAGACTTTGACCCTAAATGGCGTGAAATTCGTGTGGATATCATAAAAATCCCCGTTTTCCTTACGTTTAAGGAAATTTACCACCCAATAATAGGTCATGGGAGTTGTTATGACTTCCCATGAGGTCTTTAAAACATATTGCGCCAACGCCACCTGAATTACTTCGTGGGTTAGTCAGATGCCATAAAAAACCAACATATAGAAGAAGGAAGCGTCGACCATCTCACCTACCGCTGTAGATCCAATGGTACGCATCCATAGAAAACGTCCTTTGGTTCAAATTTTCATCTTTGCCAGAACAAAACTATTGGTCAGACTGCCGCACCAAAATGAGAACATTGAAAGGCAATTCACGAGGAGTTTCCAAAGACGGTTTCAAGTCCCTGCTGATAGTTAGCCATATAGTCGCCTTGAGCAACAACTGGCAAGGAAATGACAATCTGCGACATTACAGCTGCAAATGCTAAGGCGGCCAAGCCAGCCCACACTGCCCTGCGATCATAGGCATAACCATAAACTTCAGTGAGGATGCCACCACAGAAATAGACAATTAGGAAGAATAGAATTCCGGCTCTGAAAGTCACATTGCCGAAGTAAGGCAAATCTACTGCTGCCGCCTTACCAGTGCCGATAAAGTTCGCACACAATAAAACCACCACAAAGGCAGCCAGAATCAGGTCGTAATAGCGATGGTGACGTCTTGGGGAGTCCATAAGCTCAGAAAAATGGATAATAAAAACAGAATTTCTGCATTCCCGAAAATCCGCTGAATGCAGATCAAAATCACGCTAAAACCGAATCTCTCGAGATTGCACGAATGGCACGAGATATGCATGGCGGCAATGGCATCTCTGACGAATATGGCGTAGTTCGTCACATGCTGAACTTAGAGGTGGTGAATACCTACGAAGGAACCCATGATATTTATGCTCTGATTCTGGGACGTGCCCAAACCGACATTCAGGCATGTAGCTAAGAGCCTAGTTTTCCTTTAATGGCCTTTGCTGCTGCGGCAAAGGCCTGATCACTATCATTTTCAAGTTGTACAAAATGCTCGACCTGGTATTGCGGGAAATTACGTTCAATTGATGATTGGTATGAGGGATCGTAATGCTTTACCAATAATTCCTCTACTAATTCTGGAAACCTCCCTGCATCAATTGCCTCATTCCATTTGGCAATCTGAAGCTTTCCATAGTGAGCTGTTAACAAGGCTAACTTACTCTTGAAATTCTCAGTATCTGTTAAGAAGTGCTGGTACTCACGAATTAACCAAGAGACACGTGTTTGAGCAGAAGATCGCAGCTCAATACAAGTGCCGTTACGAATTTTCTCCATTAAAGCATCGGGTATATGCAATACACCAACTTTTTTACTTTCAGACTCAACATAAACTGGTCTTGCGGGATCGAGTAAACGCAAGACACCCCAAAGCGCAGTTTCAAATCTCTTTTGTGATGGCTGCTCAATGTTGGGTTCATTGCCCAAAACAGAGCCACGATGAACGGCCAAACCTTCCAAATCCAAAATCTGGGCACCTAAAGCGCCTACTTCTTGAAGAACCCTAGTTTTTCCGCTTCCGGTCATCCCACAAATTACCTGAAAAGAAAATTGATCTGCGGCGCGGTCCAGACCATCAATCACCGTCCGACGAAAACCTTGATACCCTCCCTCTAACTGCTTGGCTTTCCAACCGATTCGATTAAGAATATGAGTAAAAGCACCACTTCGCTCGCCGCCACGCCAACAGTAAATCAAAGGCCGCCATTCACGCGGCTTTTCTAAGAAATGATTTTCAAGGTGGTTAGCAATATTGCGCGAGACTAGTGCGGCACCCAGCTTTTTTGCAACAAACGGGGATTCTTGTTTATATAAAGTGCCGATGGTTATACGCTCATCATTACTAAGCACTGGAAAATTCATCGCTCCGGGGAGATGGTCCAAAGTAAATTCAGCAGGCGACCTGACATCAATCACGTCATCAAAGCTATCAAGCTCTGAGAGAAAATGTTCTGAATTTAAGAGATGAGGCTTGTTAGGTTGCACGTTGATCTAGGGCAACTGTTGTAGAACATGCTCGGGCCATGGTGCGGATTTATTAGATGTGAGATCAACCCACATCATTGTTGCGCCACCAATTGCTGCCTCTACGTCTGGTGTTGTAGTTAATGCCATGCTGGTATAAACATCCAGACTAGTTCTACCCACCGCACCAATCGATGTTTGTAAAATCAATTCGCCTGGAACAGCGAGTTGCTGATAAAAATTACAAAAGCCAGTACTCATCAACATTGACTCACGACCAGGGGCAACCTCATAACCCAATGAAGTAATCCACTCACATCGCACCCGGTCCATATACCGAAAGTAAACAGTATTGTTTACATGCCCATAGGCATCCATATCCCCCCAACGAATGGGCATGTTCATTTCATGAACAAGCTTTCGTTCGTCAGGAATAGTTATACGCATGAATTTAGATATACCTTTACTTAACCACCTTACAGGGCAAGGTGATATAAATTAGTTGAACGAGCTCCTGAGCGGCAAAATGCTAAAACAGGTTCCGGTAATGTTTTTAAGAGACACGCTATCTCTTGAACTTGTGCAGGAGTAAATGCACCTGGAACATCGGGAAGATATATATAAGTTCAGCCCCAGCTTTTCTGCCATCCGCTTGGATGGATGCATTACTAGGTTGATCAGGGCCACCCTCACCATCAGAACGATTGTTGATCATGCTTTTATAGCCCTGCTTGGCAATTTCAGCTCAGGGGTTGGACTTAACCTTGTGGGCAGTAAAAAAGCGTTCGCAGATTTCCATACCTATCAGCATGGCGGCCACAAATACCAGGGCTTTCATATGACCTGCATCCATAGCAACCAAAGCAGGACCAGGACAAATACCTGCTATTCCCCAAGCCCACACCAAAGATGATACTGCCAATAACGAGAGGCTTGGAGCTATCACGTCGCGTTGGAATGTGTAAGGCTCCGCCAAAAAAGGCCTGGGAACGCTTTCTCACCAAATAGAAACCACCTAGACCAACAATCACAGCACTCATCATCACAAACATCAAAGACGGATCCCAATTACCAGTCAAATCCAAGAATCCCAGCACTTTCTGGGGATTACTCATGCCTGAAATGATTAATCCCCAACCAAACAGGACTCCAATTGCGTACTGGCTGAGTAGCCCAAAATGCTTTCTCATCTCAGATTCCAATCAAATGACGAGTCACATAAACCGTCAGAAAACCTGCGCCCATAAATGAGAGCGTAGCTACGAGTGACCGAGGTGATAAGCAGAGACCGCAGATGCCATGACCTCTGGTGCAGCCAGAGCCGTATTGAGCACCAAAGCCTACTAAAAGACCAGCAATGACAATAACTATCCAGTCTGACTCAATCCGAATGATAGGAAACATTCCAAAAAAAATAAAGCAGCCAAAACTGGCGCCGTGATTAATCCCAAAACCAAGCTCACACGCCAAGCAGAATCACTTAGTCTCGGATGCAGAAGCCCTGAGACTATCCCACTGATTCCTAAAATACGTCCATGCAACAAAACATATAGAGCAGCGGCAACACCCAGAATCATCCCGCCCAGCAATGAAGGCACCGGGATAAAAGTCATCCAGTCAATTTGCATAGTTTGAACCCAGTAGTATTGAAATTAACTGCAGGGATTAGGGGCAAGACGCATTTGCAGGTAACGCAACCCTAAGTAAGCGCCAAAAATAAATCCTGGAAGAGCAACGAGTGATCCAAGCGCAAGCGTGGAAATACCACTTAAGCCCTGACCTACTGTACAGCCTAAGGCAGTAACACCACCAAAGCCCATTAATGCAGCACCAACCAAATGATTAGCGGTATCTTCAGTATTGCGAAACGACTCCCAGCGAAATGATTTAGTTGCAATAGATACAGCAGTAGAACCCAAGATCATTCCTAAAACAGCGATGATACCAATGGTTAATGCTTTGGATGTATCGCTATACATAATCAACCAGTCAAGGGAATAAGCATAAGGAGCTACGAAAGATAAACTTTCCATGCGCCCAGAATTCGTAACCAAAAAGACTTCCTCAAGAGTGTTTGGGTTTTCAGCAATATATCCTATGTTACCAGAGACCCACCACACAGCACAGATTGCTAATCCAACAGCAATGCCTGCAAATAGATTTTCAGTGGTCCAAAAAGCTTTGCTAGCCAAAGCGTAAGCAATAAAAGCAAAGCCAATAATAAGGCCCATAACCAGATGCAAAGTAGGACGCGCAACACCAAGAGAGGCGCTTAAAAGACTGGGTAAATCTTGGGGGGTATTAAACGCAATGAAAAAGGTATCCAAAGCATTAATCCGAATGACACCCAAAAAGCCACGCATTGTCATGTAAGACATTAAACCCAGCACCATAAAAACTACGATGGACTTTAAATTGCCACCACCAATACGAATCAAGGTTTTACTGCCGCAACCTGATGCTAAAACCATACCGAGACCAAACAAGATGCTTCCAACGGTAGTAGAAAGCCATAAAAATTTGCTACCCGTATAAAAACTTTTCAAAGGATCAATGAGTCCGAAGTAGGACATCAATGTAAAACCGCTAATGGCAACTCCAATAGCTAAGAACCACTGCTTCAAACGATCCCAACTGGACATGATGAAAATATCGGAAACTGCACCCATGCTGCAGAACCCAGTTTTTTGCATAACTGCGCCAAGGAAAAAAGTAATGGCAAAAGTAGCCCAAAGAACTGATTTACTTAACGAACTGATATCTACAACATCCATAGCAACTGTATCTTGAAAAAATTAAGGTTTAAATTTATAAAGTTGTTGATTGAGCAAAGCAGTAACGTCCGCTTCGTCCTCTGGGAAGAGATCAAGGCGGAGTTCCGAATTGCACATAGACGCCATCCTCTTGAGGTTGGCTAAAGATTTAACCTTGCTATTAGAGCGGGTGTAAATCATGTCGCCATTACCAAAACCCGTTTTCTTTGCATAGCAGGCATAACATTTTTGTTGATCTATGGTCTCACCATTCGCCAAGTCTGGCGCAGCGAATAAGGGCGTCGCCATCAATAAGAAAGCGAACATAACCAAGAAAGATCTGAGAAAAGTCATTTTCGTTACAAATCAAGGATTTAGCATTAATTCTCTATTTTAAGGCCCAAAGACCAAATTTGCCCTATTCAACCCGGATGGATAGTAGGCATTCATGCGTTTTGCAGCCCTAAAGATGGGCATTCCCTCGTATTCTGACCAATTTGTTTGCAAATAAGCCTTCTCACATGGATCTAAATTAACCGCTACCTGAGTCATCGATTCACGCAAATATTTGAGGTAATTTCTAGTGAATGCGATATCTTCGGCTGGCTTGACCGAATCATTCCCATGCTTCGGATTTAATTTTTCAATCTCATCCAAGGCGATCAACCACCCTTTGCTATCCGCATTTCCAACAAATGGGTGCGACCTCTGAATATCAAATCTCCAGCAAAAAGCACCTTTTCAGACGGCACATGCACCATAAGATCTTCAGGAGCGTGTGCAGGCCCCACTCGGCTTACAAAGAAATTGATCCCACCAACACAGTTAATAATGTTTTGTGATCGACCCAGACGTGCGGGATCAATCGTGTATTGCATGCCGCCAACGCGAACCATGTCACCACCCGATTGGTAATAAGGATCTAGATTAAATAAGTTGTCCGCCACGTCCTCAAGAATAGTCTTGATGGTTTCACCACTCATATTGGTCACTGTAGTGTATGGATAAGTAAGTGCCGTTTGATCCAGTAGGGTCGCACACCTGATTGTGTGACTAGGGAATAGGCTTTTTCCCCAGCGAAAGCCTGGTGAGAATGTAATCTCGACATTCTTCTGAGCCATGAGGCCATCCAAGATCAGCTGGTCAAAGCTACCGTTGAAGTTGCCACGTCGAGATACAAAAGGCCGTGAGCAAAACGTGGCATATTGCTGCAGGTGTTATACGCTTTGGAGTTGTTAATATGATTCCAAGTGTAAGTAACAACCTCTTGTGAATAACCACGCAGTGTTCCGTAACCAGTCAATGACGGTCCGATATTTCCATCAGAGATCTCTTTGGCATCAATCTGGTGACAGTTATAGCAACCGCCTCTAATCACACGGTATCAGCCTTATCAGTCCAAGTTGCACTGCGACCGCTTTGTGCAATGACCTCATTCTTTTTCCAGTCACCAATTTTTCCATCTAATGGCTGCTTGATGGACGCCATATTGATTTTCTGAATCTTGTCACGCATTTTTTCACCCTGTTTGCCATTCACAAACACGGGATCAGAGCAAAACTTTTGAGTTTCATCTTGCTGCATACGATCTAATCCTGCGATACCTTCAGCTTTAAAGCTATCGGTCATCATCTTATTAAACTTTGGATCATTCTTTTGCTGTGCCATGGCTGAGTTCTAAAGCAAGCATGAGGCAAGAACCCATCCAGATACAGTTAAGAGTTGTTTGATGTTAGTAATTTTCATGATCATAATCTCTATCTCTTAACGCTTTAATCCAGGGGTCTCTACACTACCACCATAGCAGTCTTTGCCATATACATGGACCAAGCTATGGTTACATCAGAGCCATATATATGGGGAATGGGAAGCGTTGCTGACGATAACAATCATTTAAACGCTGCTGCATAGTCCAGGATTGTCCACGCGAGACGCGATAGGCAGGCCAATAACCCCAACCTAATGCAGCACCCTTTTGCTCAGTTAGATTGGTTAACTCTTGCAAACGAATCCGCTTTCCGTTGTCACCATGACAGGATGCGCAGGAGAAATCGATTGGCCCACCTTGAAAGAAGAATGCACGCTTACCAAGCTCATACATTTCTTTTTCTTTTGGATGTGCAGTGCTTACCTTAATTTTGTCACCTTTAGATGCAGTGACTACATCGGCAACAATCGCCTCCATATCCTTTTTAGGACCATTTTAAAAAGGAGCATCAAGCATTTCTTGGAGATCGCGCCCTTGTAAAGCCTGCATACAAGTCATTAAACAGGATTCAAGATCTTGAACTTTGTTGGTATCTTTAAAGTAACGCGGCAACTGCGCCTTTAATAACTCCAGGCCCTAAGCCTAAGTCACATTTCTCCAGAGTTGCATTCTTGGGACCTGCAGGTTTTTTCCACAAATCTTCACCTGCAGCCTCATATAACTCCGAAAAATTACCATCAGCGATCATCTCGCGATATTTGACAATATCGTCTGTCGCACTTTTTTGTGCCGGTACAGAAGATGAAATCGTCAATAAAGCAACCATCATTCCTGAGGCTAGCCCTACTAAACTGAATTTACGCTGCATATGCAACCCTTTCGAAACTCATGAGATAGTAAAGATTAAGAAGCAGTTGCTTCGTCAGTACGCTTATCACCTTTACTATCGACCCAGCTAACAACAATCTTGTCGCCTTTAGCGCCTTTGTATTTAAAGTTCAAGAATGGGTCCTTTGAAACCGCAGGGCCAAACTGACCATTCAATACATCTTTACCATTTGCTTTGACATTAATTGTGCTGATGCACCATGCTGGAATGGTTTTTCCGGATGCATCTTTGCGCTGACCAGATTCCATATCATGTTTCATCAAAATTTTTACATCTACTATTCGACCGTTCTCGGCAGCTCTAACGCGCATTGGATCAGCCATATTTTCCTCTTGTAGTCTAGTAAGTAATTAGCTAATGGTATTTAGCTTGATTGGGAGTGATTAACCGCCGCAACCGCCTAAAGTTACTTTTACTTCCTTTACGGCCATACTCCATTTGCCATCAGCTTTTACCAAGGCGTATACGTTGGAGGTCTGACCCATCTTGATACGTGTAGTAACAAACGGCTCTGTGCCAGCAGGAATAAAAAATTGCGCAGCTAAGGCACTTGGGTTTTTCTCAACCAAGATTGCCATTTGTTCCGCTTTAAGAGTGGTTCTAATACCAACAGGTACAACCGCACCATTTTCTGCAATGTCAGGAGCATTCAAAGTAACTGCGCCAGACTTGTCTGGACTACCTGCACCTAAGACCTTAAATACATCATCAAGGCTTTTGCCTTCAAAAGCGGCTTTATTCCACTCTTGAGCTTGGGCTACGCTAATAAGACCCGCAGAAGCCATCAAGCCAAATACGGCTGAATATTTCAATAAACTGCGTCGCTGCTGATTCATACAAACTCCTTCTTTATTGATCTCATGCTATGAATATATTATCTACTTTCCAGTAAAACATGCTGTTATTTCCCTAAGCGCCCCTTATTTACCTCCTGATAGCATCCACTCAACTAGAGTTTTACGATCGGCATCAGATCACTGCGCCTGTTCTGGCATTGGAATAGCGCCCCAAACTCCGGCACCGCCATTGTTTACCTTAGTCATCAATTTATCCACTGCCCTACTCTGCCCTTGATATTTATTGGCGATATCGGCTATCGATGGTCCAATTAACTTTTCGCATTTGGCGCATGACAAGAGCTGAGCAGTTTTCATTCTTAAATAAAGCTGCAGGACCTTTTGGCGCACTAGAATGAGTGTCTTTTGCATGGGCTAGACCATCGCCAGAGGATCCAGGGAGTTTTGAAATCGGTGGCTTAGTAGTATCTACTCCACGATAAGGGCCATACATCCGATTTTGCTCGGCAATGTTACCGTGCGCATCACGCGAAAAGTCAGGCAAGGTTGAGCCAATCTGGACAACGGCAACACAATTCTTCATACAAGCAGAGTCATTAACATCCGGCTTGCCTTTGACATCCCAGAAACTATGCTTTCTAGTCATGCCATTACGATTCGGCATTTTGGACTGCACATCAGCAATATTGGTGTTACTCAATACAAAGCGATCCGGGACGATGTCGCCGGTACTCAAAATAAAAGCTATCAGTGCATAAGTTTCATCTGGGGTTAGCGATCGAGGCGTATTCCATGGCATAGCACGATAGATGTAATCCCCCAACGTAGAGACCGTTGGAACTTTCATCAATATTGTGCGTTGCGGTTGCTTCATATCCGCTAATGAGGCAACCCGACCTAAGGTTGTACCAACACTGATGATGGCGTTCGAAGTGCAGACCATTTGGAGTGATGGTTCTAAATAAACCTTGTAAAGGCGTGAAGGCAACTGAAGCTGCAGAAACACGTGTTAAGCCCGGTGATTCACGGCGAATTAAATTTGCTTCATAAATAGAAGGTACGCCATAAGGCATGGTGGCACCATTCTTTCCAAGAGTGGTCTGCTATTCTTGTTTCTCCAAAATAACTGGATCGCCCTCGCCTGCGGCAAATGCCATTGGTGCCGCTATGCTAGCAGTCGCTCCGCCGACAGCTGATAGAAATCCTTTACGCAAAAAAACCACGGCGGGATTGATCGAGGCCATTCTCATTTATATTGGCTATCAAATCTTGAGAAATGAAGTGTTTTGGTGCCTTAACAAGACGAGCCCTATTGAGCGGCTTTTCAACCGCAGAGATATAATCAAAAGAGAGTTTCTCGAACTTAATGTATGTCTGCAGCAATCTTGACGCAAACTGTCTGACACATCTCTACTGTTGCGTTATCCGCAATCGAGTAGTACACTATCAGTCCTTCTTGACGTCTTAATAAAATACTAGCGATGAGGTCTTTGGTCGCCACCCTAACAATGCGCATCAACGGAGAGCTTAATGTTAAAAGTAAAGCTCTTTCAAGCCACCCCTAACCCACTGCAGCTCAATATTGAATGTGCTGCAGGTGCGTTGCACAGGCCCTACTAGTGTTGTGTTGGCCCATTAGGGAGTGGCAAAACAACCGCATTAAGGACAATCGCTGGCCTAAATCATGCTCAAAGTGGAAAGATTGAATGCAATGGGCAGACCTGGTTCGAAACAAACGAGCTCACTGGCGCCTCTCCATTGCTCTCAGACCTGCCGAGCGGTCATGTGGTTTTTTATTTCAACAATATGCTCATTGGGCTCCTTACCAATGATAAACTCTGCTTGATCAAAGCGCTCATTCCAGAACTGCGTGGCATCACAAAAAACCCATGGGCTTATCTTGGTGTACTTGATGATTGTTTGAGTCCACCAAGAAGATCATTCTTCAAGTCGTTGATGTTTTCAAGTTCAACGGCAATGCGTACCAAGCCATCCGTAATTCCTGCCGCTTTACGAGCTTCTGGTAGAACACGGCAATGCGTTGTTGTGGCTGGATGCGTAATCGTCGTACGGGTATCACCCAAGTTCGCTGTAATCGAGCAAAGCCTCGTTTGGTTCATGAGTTTGAAAACAGCTTTCTTTCCACCCTTTAGAGTGAAAGATAAAATCACCCCGCCCTCTTTTTGTCGGCGCATTGCTCATGCATGCTGAGGGTGAGATTTGAGTCCTGGATGGTATACGCGCTCCACCCCAGATTGCTTTTCTAGCCATTGAGCCAAGGCAAGCGCATTCTGACTTTGTTGCTTCAAAATCTCTAAACCTTTTAGAAACACCCATGCATTAAATGCTAAAAGCGTGGGGCCTGCAGTACGTACGCATGGAAATACTTTGCCCATGACGAAGTCTTTGCTACCCACGATTGCGCCGCCTACCACTCTACCCTGTCCATCTAAATACTTTGTCGCCGAATGAATTACCACGTCAGCACCGAGTGTTAATGCATTTTTGCAATGCAGGTGTACAGAAGCAGTTATCGACTGCAAATAAAGCTCCTGCCTTCTTGGCAATCGTCGAAATTGCTTTGATATCCGCAATCTCAGCGAATGGATTAAAAGGCGTCTCTCAATAAAAGAGTTTGGTATTGGGCTAGACAGCAGCTTGCCATGACTTGGTATCAGACAAGTCAACAGAGGTTGTCGTAATACCAAAACGACCCAAAATATTAGTAAATAACTGAATCGTTACACCAAATACTGAACGTGAACATACAACGTGGTCGCCAGATTGCAAATGCGCTATTGCCATTGTCAAAATAGCAGACATGCCAGAGAGGCAGTTGCAATACATGCTTCGCCACCCTCAAGGACAGTCAAACGATCTTGGAACATGCTCGCTGTTGGATTAGTAAAGCGAAAATAAATAAAACCTTGGTCAGCATGAGCAAAATCATCAGCCGCTCACTCAGCGCTATCAAAACAAAAGCTTGAAGTCAGAAACATCGCTTCTGAATGCTCTTGGTATTGGGTGGAAAGAAAGCTGTTTTCAAACTCATGAACCAAACGAGGCTTTGCTCGACGGCAGTACGACGTGTACCAGCGCGCACTGCCAAGGTCTCCAGCGCAAGCTTGGAAAAATCGAGTATTTTACGTATAGTTTTACTCTTCATCATGCTATTTTGAGACCGAATTGAGAATTTGCCTCCGACGAGGCAAATTCTTGTCGCTTTTTAGTCTTCGGTAGCCAAATGCAGGTGCAATTGTGAGTGGGCAAAGTCGCTTGAATCTCTCTGTCGATCCGCCTTAGCTGCTGAGGTATCTCTGGCAGCTTCCAAAGCATCAAGATAGGACTCGGTAATATCGCATGTAATGTAATTACCATCAAAGCAAGATGCTTCAAAGTGCTTGATGTCCGGATTGATGTCACGCACAGCCTGCTTCATATCCTCAACACTTTGGTAAATCAATTGGTCCGCGCCAATCATCTTGTTAATTTCTTCAGCGGCACGACCATAAGCAACCAACTCGCTACGAGTCGGCATATCAATACCATAGACGTTCGGGAAACGGACAGGCGGCGCTGCTGATGCAAATATCACTTTTTTAGCACCAGATTCACGGGCCATCTGCACAATCTCAAAGGAAGTCGTGCCACGTACGATTGAATCATCCACGATCAACACTGTCTTATCTTTGAATTCAATGCGCATCGCGTTTAGTTTTTGACGAACAGACTTTTTACGCACTGTTTGCCCAGGCATGATAAAGGTTCGACCAATATAGCGATTCTTAAAGAATCCCTCACGGTAATCTACCCCCAAATTTTTTGCTACTTGCATCGCAGCCGGACGACTTGAATCAGGAATTGGCATCACCACATCGATCTCGTCGACATTAGTCTCTTTGCGAATCTTCTCGGCCAAGTAATCACCCATTCGCATACGTACGTTGTACACCGTCACTCCATCAATCATAGAGTCTGGTCTAGCCATGTATACATACTCAAATATGCATGGTGTGAGAACTGCATTCGGCACGCACTGACGTGAATAAAAATTACCATCCAGATCAATGTAAATAGCTTCGCCAGGATTCACATCGCGCACGAACGTAAATCCAAGACCTTCAAGAGCAACGGACTCCGAAGCAATCATCCACTCTGGGCCTTGCGGAGTATCAATACGGCCAACACATAAAGGGCGAATGCCGTATTGATCACGAAACGCTAATAAGCCATAACCCGCAATTAAAGAAACTACCGCATATGAGCCTTTGACACGACTAGTCACCCCTGTCACGGCATTGAACATGGCACCCTCCTCAAGTGCTGCGCTATTCGTTTCTTTTTGCAACTCATCGGCTAATACGTTTAATAGCACTTCAGTATCGGAACTGGTATTGATATGACGACGATCGCGGTAAGCCATCTCTACACGAAGACTTGGTGCATTTGTCAAATTACCGTTATGCGCCAAAATAATGCCGTAGGGCGCACTCACATAAAACGGTTGCGCCTCTTCTTCGCTACTTGCAGATCCAGCGGTAGGATAGCGAACCTGACCGATACCAGCCTTGCCAACCAAGCTACGCATATTTCGAGTTCTAAAGACATCTCGAACTAAACCGTTAGCTTTATGCATCGTGAACGAATTACCATTCATCGTTGCAATACCTGCAGCATCCTGACCACGATGCTGCAAAAGCAACAATGCATCATAGAGAAGTTGATTTACTGGTGAGTGGGAAATGGTTCCGACGACGCCGCACATATCTCTAGATTCCTATTGTTAATTTAGGAGTAATAGTAGGGTTAACTTTTGGGCTTGCATCACCCAATCGCTTAGCCCAGTCAGCAGGGAGCCAACCTTTGATTAAACCAGTTGCCATATCAATGGCTGGTCTGGTGATTGCATTTTTCCAAGCCATACTCTGCGGAATCGGTGTGAGGGCAGCTAAAGTAGCAACCACAACCACCACCAAACCACCTCGCATTACCCCGAATATTAAACCTAAGAAACGGTCTGTCAAGCTTAGTCCAACTGATAGGATAATTTTTTGTACGACACCACCAAATAAACCACAGACAATCAGCGTCAGTACAAACAAAATGATGAAACTGACGCCTAGACTGAGTAGCTCATCCAAATGAAATGTTGAAAGCCATTCAGTAGAGAGATAATTACTGTAGTGATAGGCAACCCATGCAGCAACAAACCAGCTTGCCAATGCAAGCACCTCTTTCAAGAGACCGCGTGATATGCCAACGAATGCTGATACTAGGAGCACCACTAGGGTGAAATAATCCACCGATGTTAGCTTGAGGGTGGATAAGTAGTCCATTACTGCTTACCGGATTCGACGAGTCTTGGTAAAAGCCCCATCGCCTTAATTTTCTTTTCGGCAGCCTCTGCTGCATCTTTATCGGAGTATGGTCCTGCACGCAGAACATATAACTTCGCTCCATCTGTACCCGTTTTATTTAGTACGTAGTTTGGTATCTTTTGTTCTTTGAGTGTTGCGATCCAACCCTTAGTACGTTCTTCTGATGCGAACGCGCCAATCTGGATAACATACTTACCAGATCTATTTGCAGGGGCAGATTTTTGCGCATCATCTGCCTTTGGGCTTGCGGGAGCAGCAACCACCTCTTCTCCAGCAGCTAGGCCCAAGGCGCCAGATTTATTAACAGTCGGTGTTGTTGGTTTGGATTCAATCTTTATTTCAGGCTTGGTCTCAGCCTTCGAGTCCACCTTTGCTTCAGGAACCACAGCAACTTTTGGCACTTCTTTAGCAGGCTCTGTTACCACTTCGGCTTTAGGCTTTTCCTCAGGCCTTGCTTCGGACCCAGGGATGGGTAGGCTGGTGACAATATTCACTGCAATATCGTTTGGTGAAGACTTTGGCTTGCTATCCAAAATACGCGGCAGACCAACTACGGCAATCAGGACTAAAGCAGCAGCACCGATTAGGCGATGACGAGCTCTTTGTTGTTCAGGATCTTCAGTGAGGGCAAGCTCCTCAGCCTCAGCTGCGCGCTGAAAACTCCGTGGAGCTGCTCGATTGGCGGTATAAGCTCCCCTTCTTAAACCTAGATCAAGGTCATCAGACTGGGTTTTGCGCTTAAAAAAGCTTGGTAAACGAATCATGGATCAATGAACCTGGTTGTTTCGGTAAGTCATTACGCCTGCAACTGTATAAAAGGATCCGAAGGTCACAATTCTATCACCCTCACCCGCCTGAGATAGCGCTTTTTGATAGGCTAATGCAGGATTTTCAAAGATTTCAATACCTCCATCAGCCCCATTTTTCGGCTTCACACCCATCACCTCAAGCTTCTCAGCCAAGGCCTTTCCTGTGGCAGCCCTAGGAGTCGGTAAATCAGCACAAAACCAAAAGTCCACAATGTCGAGGAGGGGTTTAATAACGCCTTCAATGTCTTTGTCAGCCATAGCGCCAAAAATCGCATAGGTATACGGGTAGTAACCCATCTGATCGAGCCTCTGAGCCAAAGTGGCTGCGGCATGGGGATTGTGGGCAACATCCAAGACAACTGTAGGCTGGCCAGGGAGAACTTGAAAACGGCCGGGCAATTCTACCAAAGCAAAGCCATTGCGAATATCTTGAGCGCTCACAGGTAGGCGTTGATGAAGCGCCATTAAGGCCGCTACAGCTGCAGAAGCATTCAATATTTGATTAGCACCTCGCAGCGCAGGATAGTCTAGACCACTAAAACGCTTATTGCGGCCTGCCCAGCCCCACTGTTGCTTGTCAACTTGAAAGTTGTAATCACGACCTTGTAACCAAAGATCGCAGCCTAGCTTTTCTGCATGATCAATTAAAGATTGTGGTGGCACAGGGTCGCCGCAAACTGCAATATGATCAGGACGGAAGATTCCAGCCTTCTCAAGGCCAATAGCCTCACGTGTTCCACCCAAGAAATCAGCATGATCAATATCGATACTGGTAACAATGGCGCAATCAGCATCAACAATATTGACAGCATCAAGACGCCCCCCCATACCTACTTCCAACACCACAGCATCCAAATTGGAGTTAGAAAATAAATGCATGATTGCTAAAGTGGTGAATTCAAAATAGGTTAAGGTCGGTGCATCAACCAAGCTGACTCGCGCTTTTTCTACAGCAGCGAAGTGTTCAAGCAAGATACCGTCTTTCACGTCTTCACCATTAATGCGAGCACGTTCATTAAATTTCAGTAAATGTGGCGAAGTATGACAACCCACTCGGTACCCAGAGGCCAGCAAAATACTCTCCAAGAAAGCGCAGGTGGATCCCTTGCCATTAGTACCAGCAACAGTGATTACGGGAGAATCAAAATGGAGATTTAAAGCCGCCTTCACGCGGTTGATACGCTCAAGCCCCATGTCAATTCCAACGGGGTGCGCAGTTTCGAGGTGGCTAAGCCACACCTCGAGGCTAGAAAATAGTATGGGGGCTTGATGTGCTAAGCTCAAGCGCTTAAACGGCTGCGCTACCCGCAATTGCAGGTTCAGGAAGCTTTTGCAACAAAGCAAGCAGACGAGCGATTTCGCCACGCATCCGACGACGGTCGACAATCATGTCAATACCGCCCTTTTGCATCAAGAACTCTGAGCGCTGAAATCCCCCTGGCAATTTCTCACGCACTGTTTGCTCAATCACGCGCGGGCCAGCAAAACCAATCAATGCTTTTGGTTCAGCCATCACCACATCGCCCATGAAGGCAAAACTAGCGGAGATGCCGCCCATGGTTGGGTCGGTCAATACGCTGATATAGGGCAAGCCTTTTTTGGCTAACAGAGTCAACATAGAGTTAGTCTTAGCCATCTGAAATAGCGAGAGCAAACTCTCTTGCATACGGGCACCACCCGTAGCAGTAACGCAGATATAAGCACAGTGCTTATCAATCGCTTCTTGTACGCCGCGAGCAAAGCGCTCACCCACTACGGAACCCATTGAGCCGCCCATGTATTGAAATTCAAAACAGGCAGCAACTACTGAAATCGTTTCAATCTTGCCACCCATGACAATTAAGGCTTCAGACTCACCAGAAGCATCGTTGGCCTCCTTAATACGAGCAGGGTATTTTTTTAAGTCTTTAAACTTTAAGGGATCGGTTGGATAGATGTCAGCACCAATTTCATAGCGACCTTTTTCATCTAATAAACTGTCTAAACGCTGACGCGCACCTATACGCATGTGATGGTTGCACTTAGGACAAACCGATAAGTTCGCTTCAATATCAGTACTGTAGAGAACAGTTTCGCAACCTGGGCATTTAACCCACAATCCCTCAGGAACCGACTTGCGATTCGCAGGATCAGTGTGTTGAATTTGGGGTGGGAGTAATTTATCTATCCAGCTCATTAGTTTTAACTATCCAATGCGTCACGAATCTCACGAATGAAGGTTTCAAGCGATTGTACCGCTTGGTCAGGGAGTGCATCCTCCAAAAGACGAAGAATTCGACTGCCAATCACGACAGCATCAGCACTGGCAGATACAGCCTTGGCACTGGCTGCATCGCTGATTCCGAAGCCAACAGCAATTGGAATATCAGTTTCTTCGCGAATTTTAGGGATGATGCTAGCTACATCCTGGGTATTAAGATGGGATGCGCCAGTCACTCCACGCATAGAAACATAGTAGATATAAGCAGAAGCTATTTTGGCTGCCTCCTTAATACGATTATGGGAAGAAGTTGGTGCCAATAAGAAAATCGCGTCAATTCCAGCAACCCGCATACGAGCAGCAAAATCTTCACATTCTTCAGGAGGATAATCGACTACTAAAACACCATCAACCCCTGCTGCTTTTGCATCATTTGCGAAGCGCTCTGTTCCCATTTGCTCTACGGGATTTGCATAACCCATCAGCACGACCGGAGTGGTGGCGTCTTGCTTGCGAAACTCTTTTACCATCTCTAAGCAACTGTGCAGAGTAACTCCTTGAGTTAAAGCACGTTCAGAGGATCTTTGAATCACTGGGCCATCAGCCATTGGATCTGAGAATGGCACCCCTAATTCGATAATACTAGCACCACCACGAACTAATGCATGCATCAATTCAACAGTTTGCTTTGGCTCAGGATCGCCAGCAGTAATAAACGGAATTAATCCCTTTTTACCTGAAGCTTTTAACTCCTTAAAGAGTGCGGTGATTTTTGACATAAATGTTTATTTCTGATCTTATTTTTTATTATTCATTTCGCTCTTGCGATTGACTTAACCTTCAGAGCCAGTGGCCTGAGCGACGGTATGCATATCTTTATCGCCACGACCCGAGAGATTAACTAAGATTGTTTTGTCTTTTGGCAAGATCTTTGCTAGCTTGCAGGCGTAAGCAATTGCATGCGACGACTCAAGCGCAGGAATGATGCCCTCAATCCGACAGCAATCATGAAACGCTTGCAACGCTTCCTCGTCAGTAATTGCAACATAGTCTGCACGGCCGGAATCTTTTAACCAGGCGTGCTCAGGGCCCACTCCTGGATAGTCCATGCCTGCAGAGACAGAATGGGTGTCGGAGATTTGACCATTTTCATCTTGAAGCAAATAAGTACGGTTGCCGTGAAGCACACCAGGTTTACCCACGCAAAGCGCAGCAGAATGCAATCCACTACCAAGACCATGCCCTGCAGCTTCAACACCAACCAATTTCACTTCTGGAGTATCAATGTAAGGATAAAAAATCCCCATCGCGTTTGAGCCACCACCAACACACGCTAAAACAAAGTCCGGTTGACGACCGGTCAACTCTGGCATCTGTACTTTGCACTCTTCACCAATC
Organism: Polynucleobacter necessarius; assembly: GCF_900095185.1. NCBI lineage: Bacteria > Pseudomonadati > Pseudomonadota > Betaproteobacteria > Burkholderiales > Burkholderiaceae > Polynucleobacter > Polynucleobacter necessarius. The sequence continues at coordinate 1,572,170 of NZ_LT606948.1, forward strand.
ACGCTTTGGAAGTCACGAACCATCATCGGATAAGGATGTGGACCTGCAACAGTACCAATAATGTAGAAAGTATTATCTACATTGGTTACCCAATCACGCATTGCTTCATTTAGCGCATCTTTTAAGGTTTTAGTACCAGACTCAACTGGAACAACTTTGGCGCCGAGCAACTTCATACGGAACACGTTTTGAGCTTGACGAGCAACGTCAACTGAACCTTGATAAACCATGCAATCTAAGCCAAAACGGGCACAAATCGTCGCAGTAGCAACGCCGTGCTGGCCAGCGCCAGTCTCAGCGATGATGCGAGGCTTACCCACACGCTTAGCCAACATTGCCTGGCCAATGACGTTGTTAATCTTGTGCGCGCCAGTATGATTTAAATCTTCACGCTTGAGATAAATCTGCGCACCACCCAACATCTCGCTCCAACGTTTAGCGTGATAAACCGGAGTTGGTCTACCAACAAAGTGTTTTAGTTCGTAATGAAACTCCTCGATGAATTCTGGGTCGTATTGATATTTAGCATAAGCTTCTTTCAGCTCATCCAACGCATACATCAATGTCTCTGAAACAAACACGCCACCATAGGGACCAAAGTGTCCTCGAGCATCTGGCTTTTCATACATAGCTACCTCTTTTGATTTGATTACAGCAAATTATTGGGATGATGCTTTCGCATCCGCTGCGCGCACTGCTTGAATAAATTGAGTCATGAGCGCAGGATCTTTCACGCCCCTGCTACTTTCAACGCCGCTACTGACGTCAACCGCGCAAGGATGTAGACGAGCAATCGCCTCGCCCACGTTGTGCGTGTTCAACCCACCACTCAAAACGACCCGAGGCGCGTTTTCGCTTCCCCATGTCTGTGGTGGAATTCCTTGCCAATCAAACGGAACGCCTCCGCCACCATAACCCTCAACGAGGGCATCCAGCAGAAAAGCGTTTGCATCCCTATATTGTATGGAAAATTCATCAAAAGCGAATCCTTCGCCCACACGGGCAGCCTTCACCCAGAGCTGCTCGCCTGCTGCAAGCTCTGCACAGCGCTCTGGGGTCTCATCCCCATGAAATTGCCATAAAGTGATCGATGCTGCAGCGCGTATGGCTGCAAATTGCTCATCGGAAGCGTTCACTACTAATCCAACCGCATCCACCCCTGCTGGGAGCCTAGAAATGAGCTGGGCAGCGATATTGGGGGTGACAGCCCTCACACTGGGTGGGTAAAAGACAAAGCCGACTGCATCAACGCCTGCAGCAACTGCTGCATCTATGTCGGCCGAGGTCCTTAAACCACAGATTTTGACCCGCGTTCGTCCAGGAGAGTATGTCAGTAAGCCCATAGATTAATGATAAGGTCTTGGGGGCTTTTATTTCTTTTGCTTACCGATAAGCTCGTCTGGTAGCCAAGAGTTATCCAGCCAAGGCTGTGGAATAGCAAATTCTTCGGGATAGCTGATTTTGGTCAAATAGAGGCCATCAGCCATAAAAGTGGGTGCGGCAATTTGTCGATTTTGGGCAGCCAATACTTCCGCCATCCATTCAGGCTGTTGCTTTCCATGGCCGATCTGCAAAAAACAACCGATGATATTGCGGATCATGTGCTGTAAAAAGGCATTCCCCCGTATTCTGAAATATAGCCAGGGCTGTTGCGAAATGATTTCAATCGAATAAATCGTTTTAATCGGCGTCTTACTTTGACATTCCGAGGATCTAAATGAACTGAAATCGTGTTCGCCAATTAAGTATTTAGCAGACTGCTTCATGGCCTCAACATTGAGCCACAGATTTGGCGGCAACATGAAATAACCCGCACGCGAGTGAGACATCGGCGAACGACAAGGCCCTGCTTGAAGTGCATAAATATATTCACGCTCATATACAGAAAAGCGTGCACTAAATTCTTCAGGAACTGGCTTTGCCCAATTCACGACTATGGATGGAGGCAAAAATGAATTCACCCCCCTTACCCATGAAAAATCCTCTCGCTCAACTTTGGTATCAAAGTGAACCACCTGCCCTAAGGCATGTACACCCGCATCCGTTCTGCCCGCGCTAATCGTATGTATTGGGAGCTGTGCAGTCGCCTGTTTTCCGACAAAAGCAGCAATCGCACTCTCAAGCTCATTCTGTACTGTTTTGTGATTAACTTGTGTTTGCCAGCCACAGTAGGGACTTCCGTCATATTGAAGGCCAAAGGCAATGCGCATGATTTAAGTATTGCGATGCGAGATTTCTGCCAACAAACCCTGTGCTTCAATAGTAATTTCTGGATCAACAGAGTTGCTAATACGCAGCACTTCTTCAATTGATTTTTTAGCAGCAGAAAAATCTTCGATGGTGATATAGGCACGAGCCAAATTGACCTTGACTCGCAAGGTATCTGCTAAAGGGTTTACCGCGGGTGCAATTATTGGCGGTAAAGATACTTTCGCAGGCTGTGAAAGATCAAGATCAATACCCTCTAACAACGCTTTAGCGCGCTCCGGCATTTCATAATGCGAGCCTGCTATAGGCTTCTCTGCACGATCATTATTTTTAGCGATAGATTCTGTTGATGCCGCAAAAGTTGGTATTTGACTACGGCGGGCGTTGCGCGCTAATCCCCAGAGCAAAAGACCTGTTAAAGCAATCAAACTTATCACCAAGATAGCTGGTCCAAAACCGCCTAAACCAAAGTTGTCCTGTATTGCTTTTTTCTCTTTTGACTTATCTAAGAGTTTTGGTAAATCAGCGATATTCTTTTCTAATTCAGCAACACGCGCCTTGGTTTGGTCAAGCATTTTTTCCTGCGCAACAAGCTCCTCCGTGTAGCGACGTTCTTGCTCATTGCCCTTAGCACTTGAACCGATCTTTAATCGGTCCTTGAGTGATGCCTCTGTTGTTTTAGAATTATTAGATTTAGAAGAGTCTACAGAACTACCTCTCTCACCATGCTCTTGGAGCCACTGTTTATTGGCTTCGGCAACAAACTGGTTTGCTTCTGCAGGACTAATGGAACGTAGTAGGGCTTGACTGGGTTTCGTTAACTCAGCGCCAGCAGCTAGGCGATTAATACTTCCGCTTGCAAAAGCATCTGGATTGGCTTTGTACAAAGCCATCATCGTTTGATTGAAAGTTGCGCTATCTAGCTGAGACGCCATGATGGCAACAATTTCAGACACAGACTGGCCTGGTTTAACGATAATTTTCTGAACATCTCCCAATAATAAGGTGAATGTCTTGGTGAGACTACCGCTAGACCAATTCAGATTAACCAATACATCCAAGAAGGGATCATCAGTAATCGGGACAGAATTCACTGTTTCTACTAATGCCATTAATTGCTCTTGGCGATTGCGATACACCATTACCTGTGGATTAAAATCCAATATTTTGTGTGAGATCCCCAAACGTTCATAGGAAGCTTGACTGGGCATAGCTACATGCAAGCTACCTAAAGCATTCTGCTCATCGACTCCAATACGAATCGGAATCTCCACTCGGAGTGGCTCACCAGGACGAGACTGTAACTGCGGAGTGCCTAAGGAAATAGCCCCAGCTAGGGCAGACCAGCTAAGAAGCGCAAAGCTCAATAGCTTTAAAAATCCCAGCTGGCTTATGCGATACATAAAAGCAGAATTACTTCTCAAGCAAAATTCGAAGCATGCGGCGCAAAGGCTCTGCGGCACCCCATAACAACTGGTCGCCAACTGTAAATGCACCCAAGTACTCTGGACCCATTGCTAACTTATGCAACCGACCGATAGACACTGTCAAAGTACCACTCACAGCCGCAGGAGATAAGTCGCGCTCGGTAGTCTCACGATCATTTGGCACAACCTTAACCCACTGATTGTCAGCAGCCAAAATTGCCTCGATGTCTTGAAGAAGAACATCCTTTTTCAGCTTCACTGTCAAACCTTGTGAATGACAACGCATTGCGCCTACGCGCACACATAAGCCGTCGACTGGAATGCTACCAGGCGTGCGAAAAGCAGGACGACCCAAAATCTTATTAAACTCAGCGCCACCCTTCCACTCTTCCTTTGTTTGACCGTTATCAACGGGTACATCGATCCATGGAATCAAGCTACCTGCCAAAGCAATGTTACGGAAATTTTTCTTTGGAAAATCAGACGAGCGTAAAGTCTCGGTCACTTTACGGTCGATCTCCAAAATCCAGGAAGTTGGATCAGCTAATTCAGCCGCAACGCTATCACGCAAAGAACCCATCTGTAGTAATAACTCACGCATATTTTGGGCGCCAGCGCCAGAGGCTGCTTGGTAAGTCATAGCGCTAATCCACTCAACCATGTCCGCCTTAACCAAACCGCCCATCGCAATCATCATTAAGCTAACAGCACAGTTGGCGCCGATCCAATTCTTGCCGCCTGAAGCTAATGCCTTCTCAATCACAGGACGATTAACTGGATCCAGTATCAAGACGGCATCATCTTTCATACGTAATGCACTAGCTGCATCTATCCAATGACCATTCCAGCCGGCAGCGCGCGACTTAGGGAAAATATCGTTGGTGTAATCACCACCTTGGCAGGTGATGATGATGTCGCAGCGTGAAAGTGCTTTTATGTCATTAGCATCCTGCAAGGAACTTGCACTTTTAGTGACTTTTTGTCCATTTAGTAAGGGCACTTCTCCACCAGCTTGACTGGTACTAAAAAATACTGGCTCAATCAGATCAAAATCTTTTTCGGCCAACATTCTCTCCATGAGAACGCTGCCAACCATACCGCGCCAGCCAACTAAACCAACCAAAGATGTTTTTGAATTTGCCATGATATTTAACTATGCAGTAAATATGTTTGTTTTATGCAAGCGATGCCACAACTGCATCACCCATTTCTACCGTAGAGACTTTTGTCGTGCCTTCGGTATAAATATCAGCTGTACGCAAACCCTGTGCCAATACATTCTGCACTGCTTTTTCAATACGATCTGCTTCTGCAGGCATTCCCAAGGAATAACGCAACATCATTGCTGCAGACAATATGGTTGCTAGTGGATTGGCAATACCTTCTCCAGCAATATCCGGTGCAGAGCCATGACTGGGCTCATAAAGACCTTTGTTATTTTTATCTAAAGATGCTGATGGCAGCATACCGATGGAGCCAGTCAACATCGCCGCCTCATCAGACAAGATATCGCCAAACAGATTACCAGTCACTACAACATCAAATGCCTTAGGCGCTTTTACTAATTGCATCGCGGCGTTATCCACATACATATGTGATAACTCAACATCCGGATAATCTTGAGAAACACGAATCATGACTTCGCGCCAGAGCTGTGAAGTCTCCAAAACGTTCGCTTTATCTACGCTGCAGACTTTTTTACCGCGCTTGCGTGCTGCTTCAAAAGCTACACACCCAATGCGTTCAACTTCAGGCTCGCTGTAATGCATGGTGTCATAACCCTCGCGCGCACCTTTAAATAATGGTAATTCCGAAGTGCGCATGCCACGAGGCTGACCAAAATAAATATCGCCATTGAGCTCACGCACAATCAAAATATCCAAGCCATCAATGATTTCAGGCTTTAAGCTCGATGCAGCAGTTAACTCTGAATAGCATATTGCTGGTCTAAAGTTTACAAACAGCTCGAGGTGCTTACGCAAACCAAGAATGGCTTGCTCAGGACGCAGTTCGCGAGCAAGTGAGTCGTACTTCCAGTCACCCACAGCACCGAATAAAATGGCATCTGCTTTTTTAGCAAGTTCTAATGTTGCTGGTGGCAATGGATGTCCCGCGATATCGTAAGCAGCAACCCCCACCGGGGCCTCCTCTAAATCAAATTTAGGGCCCAGGGCTTGAAGTACTCGAACAGCTTGAGCAACGATTTCCGGGCCGATCCCATCACCCGGGAGGACTGCAATTTTCATGAAAGGCCTTTAAATCAACAAAATTACGGCAATTGTGTCGCAAGCCAAGGCATTTTGAGAATGCGCTCGGCTTCATAAGCCTTAATTTTATCTGCATGTTGCAGAGTTAAGCCAATATCGTCTAAACCGTTCAAAAGGCAATATTTTCTAAACGGCGCCACCTCGAAGCTATATGAGGTGCCATCTGGGGTAATGACCTGCTGAGCCTCCAGCTCAATCGTGAGCTGATAACCATTAAAGGCCATCGTTTCATTAAATAGGTGATCTACCTGCATTTCAGTCAATACGATTGGTAACAGACCGTTCTTAAAGCAGTTATTAAAGAAGATATCCGCAAAACTTGGGGCAATGATCGCTCTAAAGCCGTATTGATCGAGTGCCCAAGGAGCATGCTCACGAGAGCTACCGCAACCAAAGTTTTTACGAGCTAGCAAAATGCCAGCACCCTGATAACGTGATTGATTGAGAACAAAGTCAGGATTCGCTGGGCGAGTACTGCAGTCTTTACCTGGCTCACCACGATCTAAATAACGCCACTCATCAAAAAGATTTTGGCCAAAGCCAGTCTTCTTAATCGATTTTAAAAACTGCTTTGGAATAAGCGCATCGGTATCCACGTTCTCGCGATTCAGCGGAGCAACTAAACCTTTGTATACCGTAAATTTTTCCATGATTCTGACTTTAGCTTTCATAGATTACTGTACCGGGATAACAACCACATCCTTACCCTTGGTTTGCGACTGATTGTTTTGCTGGGTTGTATTAGATCCACCCATTGATGTACCAAGATTTTGCCAAGCCTTTCCCATGCCTTCCATTGTGCTACTGCAGGCAGAAATAACTAAACCAGTAATTCCAACAATTACTAATCGAGCAATGAGTGATGAAGAAGAAAATTTCATGATGCTTTACCTTTATGAAATCTTACGAACATCAACAAAGTGTCCTTCAATCGCAGCAGCAGCAGCCATTGCTGGACTCACTAAGTGAGTACGACCGCCATTTCCTTGGCGACCTTCAAAATTACGATTTGAAGTAGAGGCGCAGCGCTCTCCTGGCTCCAAACGATCAGCATTCATCGCCAAACACATAGAGCAACCTGGTTCGCGCCATTCAAAACCAGCGACCTTAAAAATACGATCCAAGCCTTCACGCTCTGCTTGAGCCTTTACTAAACCAGAGCCCGGTACTACGAGAGCCAACTTCACATTGGCAGCTACTTTTTTTCCGAGACGGTCGACAACTTTGGCAGCAGCACGAATATCTTCAATGCGGCTATTTGTACAAGAGCCAATAAATACTTTATCCACAGAGATGCTGCTGATAGGGGTATTGGGGCTCAAATTCATATACTGCAACGCACGCTCCATGGCTGAGCGCTTGTTTGGATCGCGTTCTTTGTCTGGATCAGGAACGCGCTCGCTGATTGCTAGCACCATTTCTGGTGATGTACCCCAAGTTACCTGCGGCGCAATTTCCTCTGCGCATAATTTCACCACAGCATCAAATTTTGCATCTGGGTCAGAATGTAAGGCCCTCCAATATTGCAACGCTTGTAACATTGCAGCGCCTTTAGGCGTATATGGGCGACCTTGAATATATTCAATAGTAGTTTCATCAACAGCTACCAAACCGGAACGGGCACCAGCCTCAATCGCCATATTACAAAGCGTCATGCGACCTTCCATCGAAAGGTTGCGAATCGCTTCGCCAGCAAACTCAATGGTGTAGCCGGTACCACCAGCAGTACCGACTTTGCCAATTACGGCAAGCACAATATCCTTAGCAGTAGAGCCCGGCTGCAGACGACCATCAACCGACACCAACATATTTTTACTCTTCTTCATCAGCAAAGTCTGGGTTGCGAGTACATGCTCTACTTCGGAAGTTCCGATCCCAAATGCCCAGGCACCAAAGGCGCCGTGTGTGCTGGTATGGGAATCACCACACACTACAGTCATGCCTGGCAAGGTAGCACCCTGCTCTGGTCCAATAACGTGAACAATACCCTGACGGGCATCATTCATTTTGTATTGTGTGATGCCAAATGCGTCACAATTTTGATCCAAGGTATCAACTTGCAACTTCGAGATAGGGTCAGAAATACCCTCTGATCGGTCGGTCGTTGGAACGTTGTGATCAGATACTGCCAAATTTGCAGAAATGCGCCAAACAGGACGGCCAGCTATATTGAGCCCTTCAAATGCTTGAGGGCTAGTTACCTCATGAAGCAACTGTCGATCAATATAAATCGTGGCTGTGCCATCCCCTTCAGAGTAAATAACGTGGTCATCCCACAATTTGTCATAAAGCGTACGAGACATGAGTGACCTTCAGAACCTTATTTACGAACTCTAATATTTAGAGCCTTACGCGTTGTTTCGCCAACGTATAACTGACGCGGACGACCAATCTTGTACTCAGGATCAGTGATCATTTCTTCCCACTGAGCAATCCACCCAACTGTTCTTGCCAAGGCAAAAATACAGGTAAACATTTCTGTTGGAATGCCAAGTGCACGCTGGACGATACCAGAGTAGAAATCGACGTTTGGATAAAGCTTACGACTAACGAAATACTCATCTTCTAGAGCAATTTTCTCGAGTGTCATCGCAAGCTTGAACAACGGATCGTCTTGGAGGCCAAGCTCTGCCAATACTTCGTGACAGGTTTCACGCATTAACTTCGCACGAGGGTCAAAGTTCTTGTAAACGCGATGACCGAAGCCCATCAAGCGAACACTGGAATTCTTATCTTTTACTTGAGCGATGAACTCGCCAATCTTATCAACTCCGCCTTGAGCCTGAATCTCATTCAACATCTCTAAGCAAGCTTCATTTGCACCTCCGTGGGCAGGACCCCAGAGACATGCAATACCGGCAGAAATTGCAGCAAACGGATTTGTGCCAGAAGAGCCGCATAAGCGTACTGTTGAAGTCGATGCATTTTGTTCGTGGTCTGCATGCAGAATAAAGATGCGATCTAAGGCACGAACCAACACTGGATTGACTTTATATGACTCACATGGTGTTGCAAACATCATGCGCATAAAGTTAGCAGTGTAGGACAAGGAATTATCTGGGTAAATAAAGGGTTGGCCGACAGAATACTTGTAGGACATCGCAACTAAAGTCGGCATTTTCGCGATCAAACGAATCTGTGCCACCTCGCGTGCATGCGGGTCGCTGTAATCGATTTCATCATGATAGAACGCAGTCATTGCACCAACCAAACCAGTCAATACAGACATTGGATGAGCATCACGACGGAAGCCGCGCAAGAAGAATTGCATTTGCTCATGAACCATGGTGTGATGCATCACCATTTCATCGAAATCTTTCTTCTCTTTAGCGTTTGGCAATTCTCCATTAATCAGGAGGTAACAAACTTCCAAGAAATCACAATTGTTTGCTAAATCTTCAATGGGGTAACCGCGGTAGAGCAACTCACCCTTATCACCGTCGATATAAGTAATTTTGCTGTTGCAAGACGCAGTAGACAGAAAGCCTGAATCGTAAGTGAACTTACCAGTCTGACCATAAAGCTTACGAATGTCGATTACGTCAGGACCAACTGTCCCTTTGTAAATTGGCAGATCAATATCTGGTGTGCCATCCGAAAACGAGAGTTTTGCCTTGATGTCCGATTCAATCATTTCTAATCCTTAGTCATTCAAAATTATGATTAATACACTATTCGTTTTTACTTCTCTGAAGCAACTACACCAAAACACTGAATTACTTCGCTCTCAGCTTTTGTAAAACCGTCTTGAAGGAGACTGTTTGCATCTCTTTCTCCAAGCTTGCCACAAAATCCTTACGGCCAATCAGTAAATCCATTAAATCATTGTCATCCAAAGCCAACAATAGACTTAATACTTTTCCATCCTCTAGGCTCAACTGAGCGCTATAACGCTCAAAAAACCGTTGCAGAATTAGATCGTTCTCTAGCAAACCCCTTCGAGCATCACTCTTTAAGCGATATAACTCCGCATTACCGAGGGTCATACTGCTCTACGAACCATCAACTCCTTGATCTTGCCAATTGCCTTGGTTGGATTCAAGTGCTTAGGACACACGTCAACGCAATTCATGATGGTATGACAACGGAACAAGCGGTATGGATCCTCAAGATTGTCCAAGCGCTGCGCTGTTTCTTGATCGCGGCTATCCGCAACAAAACGATAGGCTTGCAACAAGCCAGCAGGGCCAACAAACTTGTCTGGATTCCACCAGAATGATGGGCAAGAAGTAGAGCATGCGGCACACAAGATGCACTCATACAAGCCATTTAACTCTTCACGCTCTTCAGGACTCTGAAGACGCTCTTTTTCAGGGGCTGGAGTCTCATTAACCAAGTAAGGCTTAATCGACAAATATTGCTTAAAGAAGAGTGTCATATCCACAATCAAGTCGCGGACAACAGGCAAACCTGGCAATGGACGCAATGTAATGACTTTTGGCAAAGTCAACATATTGATTAAACAAGCCAAGCCATTTTTACCGTTGATGTTCATTGCATCTGAACCACACACACCCTCGCGGCATGAGCGACGATACGAAATCGTTTCATCTTGCCGCTTCAAAGAAATCAAAGCATCTAACAACATACACTCACCCGTGAGCTCTAACTCATAACGTTGCATGCGCGGGGCAGCATCGACATCTGGATCGTAGCGGTAAATTTCGAATATACGGATATCACTCATCTTCTATCTCTCTTGCTTAGAAAGTACGTTCTTTTGGAGGAACTGATTCAACGGTCAATGGTTTCAGTTGGACAGGTTTGTAGTCCAAACGATTGCCTTCGCTATACCAAAGAGTATGTTTCATCCAGTTGTCATCATCACGATGCGGGTGATCATCGTGCGAGTGAGCACCACGACTTTCTTTGCGAGCTGCAGCCGAGTACATCGTTGCGTTTGCAGTCTCAACTAAGTTAGCCACTTCTAAGGCTTCAATACGGGCCGTATTGAAAATCTCAGACTTATCTTTAACCCATAAGTGCTTGGCGCGCTCTGTCAATTTAGCCATTTGACGAACCCCTTCGTCCATCAACTCTTGATTGCGGAATACACCAGCATATTTCTGCATGCACTTACGAATGTCATTGGCAACGTCTTGCGCGTACTCACCAGAAGTGGAGTTATCCAACTTCGCAATACGCTCCAATGTTTGTTCACCAGCATTCGCAGGCAATGGCTTGAATTCACGATTCTTCAGATCAAGACTAACGATGTGGTTACCCGCCGCACGACCAAACACTAAGAGATCGAGCAATGAATTAGTACCCAAACGGTTTGCACCATGAACAGAAACGCATGAGCACTCACCAATTGCATACAAGCCATTAATGACCTCGTTATGTTTGCCATTAGCTGGCACAACCACTTGAGCATTGATATTGGTTGGGATGCCACCCATCTGATAGTGAATGGTTGGTACTGCTGGAATTGGCTCTTTGGTCACATCAACGTTCGCAAAGTTAATGCCGATTTCATAAACCGAAGGCAAACGTTTCATGATGGTGTCGGCGCCGATGTGAGTCAAATCGAGTACCACATAGTCACCATTGGGACCACAACCACGCCCTTCTTTAATTTCTTGGTCCATTGAGCGTGATACGAAGTCACGTGGCGCTAAATCTTTCAAAGTTGGCGCATAACGCTCCATGAAGCGCTCGCCATCCTTATTGCGCAAGATACCGCCCTCACCACGGCAACCTTCAGTTAACAAGACACCCGCGCCAGCTACACCAGTTGGGTGGAACTGCCAAAACTCCATGTCTTCTAATGGAATGCCTGCTCGAGCAGCTAAACCCATACCGTCACCGGTATTAATAAATGCATTAGTAGATGCATCCCAAATACGACCTGCACCGCCAGTTGCTAGGAGCACAATCTTGGCTTCTAAGATATAGACTTGACCTGTTTCCATTTCGAGAGCGGTTACACCAACTACATCGCCTTCCTCATCCTGAATGAGATCAAGAGCCAACCACTCAACAAAGAAATTAGTCTTGGCACGAACGTTGCGCTGATACAAAGTGTGCAACATCGCATGACCAGTTCGGTCTGCTGCAGCGCATGCGCGTTGAACAGGCTTCTCACCATAGTTCGCCGTATGACCGCCGAATGGACGCTGGTAAATCGTGCCATCGGGATTACGGTCAAACGGCATACCAAAGTGCTCTAACTCATAAACGACTTTTGGAGCTTCACGGCACATAAATTCGATCACGTCTTGGTCGCCCAACCAGTCTGCTCCTTTGACGGTGTCATAGAAGTGATAGTGCCAATTGTCTTCACTCATATTGCCCAATGAAGCACCTATACCCCCTTGCGCTGCAACAGTATGTGAACGCGTTGGGAATACCTTAGTCAAAACAGCAACATTCAAGCCGGCTTCAGCCAACTGCAATGATGCGCGCATACCTGAACCACCTGCTCCAATAATTACCGCGTCAAAACGGCGGCGTGGCAATGATTTTTTAATTGCAGTCATCGAATTACACTTTCCACAAAATTTGAATGGCGTAAGCCGCACATGCTGCGAGATACAAAACGGTCAACACTTGAAGTGTCAAACGAATGCTGACGGGCTTGATGTAATCCATCCAGATATCACGCACACCAATCCATGCGTGATAGAACAAGCTGAGGAAAGCCAAAAGAGTTAACAACTTCATAACTTGACCGCTAAACAAGCCTGACCAACCTTCATAGGTGGCGCTACCAGTGATGCAATAGTCAATCAACAAAACAATCGTAAATATCACCATCACGATTGCAGTAACACGTTGAATAATCCACTCTTTGAGGCCGTAATGAGCGCCTACAACTAAGCGTTTTGGTCCAATTTGATAAATAGGCATGAAATTTCCTTAGATGATGTGGCTGAGTACACGCCGAATAACTTAAGACCGACGACGGCAGTCAATGCCAAGCCAGTAAACAACACAAAAATAGCGGAACGATTTGCTTCAGACTTCTCGATACCGATTTCTAAATCAAGTAGGAGATAGCGCATACCGGCACAAAAGTGGTGCAAGAAACTCCAGATCAAACCAAGGCAAATAATCTTTACCAAAATATTGCTCATGAAGGCTTGGAATTTTTGATAGCTCAATTCAGAGGCAAGGCTCTGATCAAAGAGGTACAAGATAAAAGGCAGCAATAAAAATAACGCTGCCCCACTGATGCGGTGAAGAATCGACACCCTACCTGCCCAAGGAAGACGGTATTTAACCAATTGGGCCAGACCAATGTTTTTGTAAATCGGCCTATCTTTTTTTACATTTTGTTGTGCATCAACCATCGGTAATCTCTATCTTTCGGTGGAGTTTCTGTGTGACATATATTGTGTCGCAACTTATTCTATTGGAAACCATAGGGGTGGTGGGGATTTTTTAGTGTTTAAAGGAGGTTTTTACTGATTTCACTCACTGAAAACTTAGTGCAATTTATTCTCATAATGCCGCTCTGAAGTGTCGTATTTTGCGTGACGAATTTCTACTGGTTTATTCCCGTAGGTCAAGGCAACTCGCTCAACTGAAAGAAGTGGCGCACCCTGGGTCAGATGAAGATGCTTGGCTAGCACTTCATCGGCAACAACTGCCTTAATTTTTTCTTCAGCACACACCATATGGGTAGCGTATTGCTCTTCATAAAATGCATACATGGGTCCATGCCAAGCATTGAGTGCGTCTAGATTAAGACCTTTGAAACGTACGCCAGGCAAAAAAATCTCTTCAAAAACAATGGGTTTTCCAGCGAAACTCTGAACTCGATCAATATGAATCAGAGGATCACCTGCCTTTAATTTAAGCAATTGAGCAGTGTATGCAGTAGCCTTAATCTTTTCACAAGACAAAAATTGATTCGTCAGGTGGAATTTTTCTCCTATATCAGGAGCCAAGCGTAAAAACCGGTACTGCCACTCATCTTCTTGATGAGTGGCAACAAAAGTCCCCTTGCCTTGTCGACGCACCAATAGATTTTGCGCTGCTAGCTCATCAATTGCCTTACGAACCGTGCCCTGGCTGACCGCATAACGGGCAGCGAGCTCCATTTCGCTAGGAATAGCCTCCCCTGGAAGCCATTCTGAGGCTTGCAAACTAGCCAAAATCATCGCCTTAATCTGCTTGTACAGTGGGCTAAATGAGGCAACAGGCAAAGTTATATCAGGCAAACTCACTCCAAACCGCGTCAATTAGATAAAATTAGCTTTATTCTAGTCTTATATAAGACATCATTAAATAGTGTAAAGCTAAATTCCCTACGCTTAAATAGATAATAGAAACGTTTTTGTTACTTAACCCTCTTAATCAACCCTCTTAACCTTCCTCTGGAGTTATAAGCAATGGCAAAAGCCCCAATGCGTGTCGCCGTAACCGGTGCAGCCGGTCAAATCGGATATTCCCTCTTATTCCGCATCGCCAATGGCGACCTTTTAGGCAAAGATCAGCCCGTAATCCTCCAATTACTTGAGATTCCAGATGAAAAAGCGCAGAAAGCCTTAGCTGGCGTCATGACGGAGTTAGAAGACTGCGCATTCCCACTCTTGGCTGGAATGTCTGCCCACTCTGACCCAATGACAGCCTTTAAAGACATCGATGTCGCCTTGTTAGTTGGCGCACGCCCACGCGGTCCTGGCATGGAGCGTAAGGATTTGCTTTCTGCAAATGCACAAATTTTTACAGCTCAAGGCAAAGCCTTGAACGCAGTTGCTAAGCAAACCGTCAAAGTATTAGTAGTTGGTAACCCTGCAAACACCAATGCTTACATCGCTATGAAATCTGCGCCAGATATTCCCGCTAAGAACTTCACTGCCATGTTGCGCCTTGATCACAACCGTGCCCTTTCACAATTGGCAAGCAAGTTGAACAAACCCGTTGCTGATATCGAGAAGTTAGTTGTATGGGGCAACCATAGCCCTACGATGTACCCTGACTATCGTTTTGCAACAATCGATGGCAAGTCTGTAAAAGATGCAATTAACGATCCAGCCTGGAACAAGGATGTATTCATTCCTACGGTTGGAAAACGTGGTGCAGCGATTATTGAAGCTCGCGGTCTTTCATCTGCAGCCTCTGCAGCGAATGCTGCAATTGATCATATTCATGACTGGGTGCTTGGTACTAACGGTAAATGGGTGACCATGGGCATTCCATCGAAAGGTGAATATGGCATCCCTACGGAAGTGATTTACGGCTTCCCAGTAGTTTGCGAAAACAGCGAATATAAAATGATCGAAGGTTTAGAGATTGATGACTTCTCTCGTGAGCGCATGACGCATACATTGAATGAATTGCTCGAAGAACAAGCTGGCGTTAAGCACTTGCTCTCATAAGGAAAGTTAGCACATGAAAAAAAATCTTCTCGCCATTAGCGTAACACTTGCAAGCCTACTAGGCGCTGCAAATGTGAGTGCTAGTGAAGAAGCATTTACTTGGACCTGTCAGGATAGCAAGCAGTTTCAAACTATCGGTACAACTGAAAAAGCTCGACTCATTTGGGAATCAAAAACCTATGACTTGGAACGTCAAACCTCCTTACCCGGAAGCTTGCGTTACAAGAATATGAACTCAGGTTTTGACCTTGTGGTACTCGGCAATAAAGCCATGCTTTTTAACATCAAGGCTGGTGTACGACTTGCCGATTTCTGCCAAACAGCAGAGATGAAAACTGGTAAATTGCCACACCTATTTGCTGATGCAGAACCCTTTGTGCCGAATTAATTGCTGAACTTGCATTAAACAAAAAAGCCAAGAGTGTCTCGGCTTTTTTGTTATGTAGCTTGAATGTTGTTTAATGGAACAAAGGCTGCTGAGATGGAGCGTCACCCGGCATCTCAGCATGTACTGCCTCACCCGAGCGATCCGGACATAGCGGAGCTCCACAGTCATCACAGAACTCAGGATCAAATAGCATTGCGTGACGGAATACATCCTCTACACCAGCATCATGCAAAGCATCACATATTTTCTTAATCGGACTCTCATCATCCGATAAATCATTCAAAGCATCGCTAGCTACGCTCTCACGATCATAAAGCGGCCAAATCACGCCATACATCACCTCAGCAGATCCTTTTGCGCTAAATGAAATACGGTACTCGTCTGCCTGCTCTTGCCCAAAGGCGCCCACTACACAAGATAATCCCGCCGGAAGAATGCCCAGAGCGCTCTCTAAGAAATTAACCGCTGCACGGATACTCAAAGGACGGACATGCTTGTCTGCGAGACGGCAGTTCGTAAAATAAGCCTCTGGTAGCAGAAGCTCAAACTCGCAACCAGGCAATAAAGATGCAATCGGATCTTGCATTGCATTCTGCCAACCGATGAGACTCACGCCCCGCTCTTGTCTTGCGGGCGACTCCTCTTGCCATTTGAAAATGGGTGAACCACTTGGGGCACTCAATGCAGCAATGATAAAGCGAGGGTCCGCCAATACAGCAATTGTCTCTGACATGTCACGTAATTCAAGCTTAACGTCTTTTCCTGAGATCGCTGCACTTGCCAGCGCTTCTGTCAAAATACGGGTTTGACAGTGCGAATGCGGCATCTGATCAATACTGTAAAGCCACGGCACAATTGCTAGGCGAGTATCGGTGGCAGCAATAAGACTATGTATAGCCTGTGCCGTAGATTCGACCATATTTACTGGCAATGGTTCTGAAGGTATCTGATATCGTGTATGCGCCACGATAGGCATTGCGAGCAACAATACGTCCCATTCTTGCCCCTCATCCTCAACCTTCATTGATTCTGCCAGTGTTTCTGCAATATCAGCAAGCACCTCAAATGCAACAGTATTTATACGAAAGGTTTGATCCAAGGCCGCATCAATCACATTTTGATTTTGACTTTTCAGCAAGCGCATCAGACGCGCATTCAAACGCTCTTCCCAAAAGCGATCTTCAATTTGACTGCCAGAAGCAGCCAATGAAATGGCATCAGCCACTAGCTTCTTCACCTCGGGAGAACTCCGTTGCAATCCTTTGGTCCGGTGAACAGCCATTATTTTCTCTCTGTCCTTCTAAATACTGGCTTCTCTGGCTTAGAGTCAGCCGCATAATATTTGTAACCATCCAAGTTAAAACTTTTTAAATCCGCTGGATCGGTAATACGATTCTCCACAACATAACGAGCCATTAGACCGCGAGCGCGCTTGGCATAAAAGGAAATAATCTTGTACTTGCCATCCTTAGCACCCTGGAAAACCGGGGAAACAATGGGGCAATTTAATTCCTTCGGTTGAAGCACCTTAAAGTACTCCTCTGAAGCCAAATTAAGGAGCACAGGCTTCTTTTGCTTTTCCAGAATCTTCTTAATTGAATCGAGCACACGACTTCCCCAAAATGCATAGAGATCTTTTCCTCTGACATTTTTAAAAGAAGTGCCCATCTCAAGGCGATAAGGCTGCATTAAATCCAAGGGCTTTAGTGCGCCATAGAGACCGGACAATATGCGAATATGGTCTTGAGCAAACTGAACAGACTTTGCATCCAGAGTTTTAACGTCAAATCCATCGTAGAGATCCCCATCAAAGGCATAAATTGCCGGCTTGCTATTTGCCTCTGTGAATTTCTTGGACCAATCCCGATAGCGCCCAACGTTTAGCGCGGCCAATTGATCCGACAAACCCATTAATTTGGCGATGTCCTGTGGGGCGAGCCTCTTGAGCTCAGCAATCAACTTAGCCGACTCGGTGACAAACTCAGGCAAGGTTGGAGCCTTAACCTTAACAGGGGTCTTGTAATCCAAGGATTTAGCAGGTGAAAGAACGATCAGCATGGCACAATTTGTTTATATATTTTTTACCATTCTAGCGACTACTGAATAGATCCACATTAATTGACAGACTTCTGACCCACCCCTTTATAAGTTCTTTAGCTAGCCCTTCTTTCCCAAGTCAACTACCAAATTCTGACTACCATACTAGCTTGCGTTAGCCCTGGTGACGAAGTGATCAGGATCGAACCCACATACGATGGCTATCGTCCATCAATCGAATTAGCTGGGGGGCAAGCCATTACGATTTCTCTACAAGCAATGCGTGATGATTCCAGACAAGTAACCTCCTATGAAATTCCATGAGACGCCTTGGCCAAGAACATTAATCCTCATACGAGCTTACTCATTATCAATACACCACACAACCCAACTGGTATGGTTTGGCATAGAGCAGCTCTAGATCGTTTAGCTAACCTTGTAAGAGATTCCAACGCTTTGATTTTGAGTGATGAGGTCTATGAACATATGGTGCATGACGGAGCACAACACCATAGCGTCTCCTCTCATCCCGAGCTGGCAGAAAGGAGCTTCGGTAAGACCTAGCATGTGATAGGCACGAAAGTGGGTTATGTTGCAGCGCCATTCAAGTTAACCGACGAGTGCAGGAAAGTCCACCAGTTCAATGTGTTTACTGTGAATACCCCAATGCAGTATGGGCTTGCTCATTACTTATCCGATGCGAAGCATTACTTAACTCTTCCAGAGTTTTATCAGGAGAAGCGAGATTTTTTAGGACCGGGTTAGACAAAATACAATTTAAATTGCCACCTTCTCCAGGAACGTATTTTCAGTGCGTTGATTATTCAAAGTGAGATATTCCTCAAGCAGAACTGAGTGAAGCTGAGTTTTGCAAATGGCTCACTACCGAAATTGGTATCGCCGCTATTCCCGTTTCTGTTTTTTATGAACAAGCTACCGAGTCTGGTGTGGTTCGTTTTTGTTTTGCTAAACAAGAACACACTCTCGCAAATGCATTAGAACGTTTACAAATTATATAGAGGACAAAATGGCAAGCCTTAAAACTCATAACGTGATTGATGTGTACAGTTGGCCAACACTGAATGGCCACAAGGTTCATATCATGCTTGAAGAATGTGGCTATCGCCTTGATCAGGATTGGGTCGCTCACCCAGTTGATATTGGCGCTGGAGATCAATTTGCCCCTAAGGTTTTAAAAATCAGTCCAAACAATAAGATGCCGGCAATTGTTGATCCCAATGGCCCAGATGGAAAACCCATGAGTCTTTTTGAATCCGGTGCGATTCTGCTCTATTTGGCCGGTAAGACGGGCAAATTTTTACCTCAAGATGCTTGCCCGGAAAGTATGAAATACTTCAGTGGCTCATGTTCCAAATGGGCGGTTTAGGAGCGATGCTTGGACAAAATCACCATTTCCGACTCTACGCCTCAGAGAAGATTGACTATGCCCATCAACCGCCATACCAATGAAGCCAAACGCATTTATGGAGGACTGGACGGCCAACTGAAAGATAATCCCTACATAGCAGGCAAAGGGTATTCGATTGCTGATATTGCGATTTATCCATGGACTCGGAATTGGAAAAATCAAGGTATCAATATTAAGCAGTATCCACATTTCAAATGGTGGTTTGAAAAAATTGAAGCACGACCAGTGGTAAAGCGGGGTTGCGAAGTATTAACAGCTTTACGCAAACCTTTGCATGACGACAAGGCGAGAGAGCAGTTATTTGGTTCAACCCAGTATCAGAAGAGGAAATAAGATGAGCATTCAATCAGTAGGTGTCATTGGCGCACAGGCACAATGGGCAATAGAATTGCACAAGTATGTGCGGTTGCTGGCTTGGATGTAGTGATGGTAGATATGAATGAAGCAGCTGTACAACATGGCTTAGATCAAAGTAGCAAAAATTTGGATCGCCTGGTAACAAAGAAACATTAACTATCGAAGCAAAAGAAGCTGCACTCAAGCGCATTAAAGGCAGCATCTCGTATGATGATTTCAAAGGTTTAAGTCTGGTTATTGAGGCTGCTACCGAGAAGCAGGCAATCAAAGAAAAAATCTTGCAGCAAGTGGATGAGATTGTGAGCAAAGATACCATCATTGCGCCTAATACCTCATCCTGATCTATGACTAAATTAGCTGCACTAGATGCAAATCCAGCGCGCTTTATTGGGATGCACTTCTTTAATCCCCGCCCCTCATGGCGCTAGTGAAAGTGATTTGTGGCTTACAAACTAGTGATGTTACACATGCTGCCATTATTAACATGGCAAAGAGCCGATTACCGTTAAAAACTCTCCAGGATTTGTAGTGAATCGTATTTTGTTGCCAATGAGTAACGAAGCATTTTTCGTTTTATCTGAAGGGCTTGCAAGCCCAGAAGATGTTGATGCCGGTATGAAATTGGGCTGCAATCAACCGATTGGCCCATTTGCTTTGGCAGATCGAATTGGCTTGGATACTTGTTTAGCGATCATGTAAGTCTATTGCGATAACTTCAGTAATTCTAAATACCACCCCTGCCCACTGCTGCGTAAAATGGTTGCCGCTGGATACCTTGGACGCAAAACAGGTCGTAGCGTATATACCTACGATAAATGATTTAACCATTCTTGTAATTGAATCGTGAACCCTATTCCACCTCTTGTTCGTAAACTTGGCTACGCCGGCCTCATTCCATTCATTGGATTAGCCCTCATGGTGCAATTGGCGCCTACACCAATCAATTATTAAGCGCTTAATCATTGGCAGGATATGGCGCTGTCATCACATCCTTTATGGGAGCATTGCATTGGGGCGGTAATTTACACTCAACTTGGCAAAGGTCCGGTTGGAGACCGCTGGGTTGATCGGAATGCTTGGATTTGGGGGGGCGTCATACCAGCATTGGTGGCATGGTTAGCGCTGCATATCTACATATAAGAGTCAACAGGATGCCTTGCTTCCTCACATCGAATCAGGTTTATTTATATTGATTGGAGCTACTACCGAGAATCCCTCGCTCGAAGTGAACGCAGCTTTACTATCCCGCGCTCAAGTTTATGTTGTAAAGTCTCTCAATCCCGCAGAGCTCAAACAACTCTTTCATCGAGCGCAAGAACATGCAATGTCCGAAGTGCACTTTGATTCAGCAGCAATTGATTCCTGAATCTCAAATGCAGATGGTGACGCAAGACGTCTTCTTAATTTAATTGAACAGGTTCGTCATGCGGCTCTGATACCAAACACAGAAGTGAAGAATGTCGATCAAGCCTTTATTGAGAATGCACTTAGCGCCCAGGCGCATCGGTTTGATAAAGGTGACGACTACTTCTACGACCAAATCTCTGCCTTACATAAATCGGTTCGAGGCTCAAATCCAGACGCAGCCTTATATTGGTTTTGTCGCATGCTAGACGGAGGTGCTGATACTCGGTATTTAGCTAGACGAATTATCCGCATCGCGTGGGAAGACATTGGATTAGCGGATCCAAGAGCCATGCAATTAGCCAACGATGCAGCACACAACCAGACCTATGAAAGACTTGGCTCTCCTGAGGGCGAACTTGCGCTTGGTCAGGCAGTGGTTTATCTTAGCGGTCGCCTCTAAAAGGAATGCAAGTTACAACGTCTACAATGCGGCTCGTGCCTATGTGGCTCAAGATCAATCTAGGCCCTGTACCCAACCATCTTCGCAATGCGCCCACAAAACTCATGAAAGATTTGGGTCACGGCAAAGAATATCGCTATGCTTATGATGAACCCCATGGTTATGCGGCGGGTGAAAATTATCTTCCTGATGGTATGACAGCACCGCATTGGTATGAACCAGTTGAGCGCGGCCTAGAAACGCAAATTAAAGAGAAATTAGTGTTCTTACATAAGCTCGATAAAGAGCACAAAAAGAAATAATGCATCAGATGGGTTATGAAGTAATATGAGCGCAAAGATTCCAGCCACTTTTCATCGGTTTAGATTGAGCAATACAATCAAGTCAATCTAATTAATCCTATTGAAGGAGTGCTAATGTGTAAGATTTTTGCGTCTCTTGTACTGATCATTAGTTGCTTTGCCAGCCAAGCCGCTTTAGCAGGCCCGAAGGTAGAGTTCAAAACCACCATGGGTAATTTTGTGGTTGAACTGGATGATGTTAAAGCGCCAAAGACTACCGCCAACTTTTTAAATTACGTCAAGAGTGGTTTTTATAACGGCACGATCTTTCATCGCGTCATTGATGGCTTCATGATCCAGGGTGGTGGTTTTACAGCTGATTTGGTACAGAAGCCAACCAATCCACCTGTGGTATCTGAAGCGCAAAATGGCTTAAAGAATAATCGCTACACGATTGCAATGGCCCGTACCTCCGATCTTGATTCGGCTACATCCCAGTTCTTTATTAATGTCAATCACAATACTGCCCTAGACTTCCCCAACTCAATGGGCAATGGCTATACCGTATTTGGCAAGGTCATCTCTGGTTCACAAACGATTGATGCCATTCGTAAAGTGCCAACTATGGTTGCACCCGCACCACGCATGGGTAGCATGGCTGATGTTCCAAGCACAGCCGTAACCATTGAAGCCGCATCTATTCTGAAGCAAAAGAACTGACAAGGAAAGCTACGATGATTTTGCTCGACGATGCGCAAAGTAATGCAGCTTCCCCCACTAGTCGCCTCTATGACAATACGCTGAATTATTGGAGCGTTTTGCCCAACGTGGTTATTTCACAAAATGTAGTAGCAATTCAAAATTGCTTTGATGAGATTTCTGCTGCACTTACTAGAGGCGAATTTGTCGTTGCAGCATTTGCTTATGAACTCGGCAGGCTGTTTCATAAATTGTCGCAACGCCTCAATACTGCGCATAGCCCTCATCCCCTGATTGAGGCATAGTCTTTTCTAAACTGCAAAAAGTTATCCAAACAAGATGTAGACCACCACATTGCAAAACGATTGGAAGCTCTGGAAGAGTCTCAAAAACACGCGGGCGTAATGAATATCTATGAATCCCTATCAGAGGATCATTTCTGCGCTGATGTTGAATCCATATAGCACCATGTTCGTAGTGGTGATGCTTACCAGATAAATCATACTGATCGCATTCATGGGAATACTTATGGAGCTCCTCTGGCACTTTATAGTCGCTTACGTGCTCACCAGCCTGGACGAGTTGGTGCCTACATAGAACATGTGGGGCATTTTGTATTATCTCAATCATCCGAACTCTTTATTGCCCGTAATGGCAATCTATTAAAAACAATGCCTATGAATGGCGCTGCCAGTGCCGTATTAGGGAAAGCAGCTGATCTCTCGGAAGATCCCAAGAATCAAGCTGAGAATGTCATGATTGTTGATCTCTTACACAATGATCTAAGTCGAATTTCTTTACCAAGTATGGTTACTGTTCCTAATTTATTGGAAGTTGCAAGGCATGGTGACGTATTGCAAATGACCGCTACCGTACAAGGTCAGATCAGAACTGATGTGGATCTATTTGAAATCTTTAATGCTATTTTTCCATGTGGCTCAGTAACCGGCGCACCAAAAAAACGTAGTATAGAAATTATTCAAGAGCTTGAGTCTGAGGATTGTGGCTACTACTGTGGGGCTTTAGGTTGGTTGGATCCAAATAGTAATTTTGTTTTCAGCGTACCTATTCGCACAGTAGAAATTAGTCAAGATCTAGATGCTCCTGCGTCACAATTTTTTTGGGAATGGGTGCAGAGGCATTACCAACGACTCAGATGCCCCTCAGGAATGGCGAGAATGTCGCATTAACTCTGCCTTTTTGATGAACTGACCTAGTGCAATCGGATTATTTGAAACGATTGCTGTGCACAAAGGTGAGCGCCACTGAGACTTCACGCCCATCTTGAACGTATGCAAGCCTCTGCTTTAGCGCTACACATTCCTTTTGACGCGTCACTGGCTAAAAATTTGATAACAAGCTCATGCCCACTCTTGATCAACATCTTTTTCATCGATTAAGGCTGGAGCTCTCCGCTAGCGGGGAGCTTTCTGTTGCAAACGCCGTGATTCATGAAACCCAAGAACCCGTCAAAATATTCTGGGCTCGAGATATTCTGGCTGGAGACGTCACGATGTTTTCAGGTAACGGCCTACTGCGTCATAAAACTAGCAACCGTTCCATTTACGATCAAGCTTAGAAACAGGCAGTTCAATTAGGGGGTTTTGATGCCCTCTTTATCAACGAAAAAGGTCTAGTTACTGAAGGAGGTCGCACTAGCATTTTTGTTAAACCTCAAGGTAGCGCTGAGTGGCTGACACCTCCTGTCTCGGCTGGTCTTTTACCGGGGGTGATGCGTGTGCTGCATCCCTGCTGGCTGATCGTGCTTTAAATGCCCGCGAAGCCAACCTGGCTATTAAAGATGTTTCAATGGAAGATGAGATTATGCATTAGCAATGCCTTACGCGGTGCCATCACAGCCCATTTTTAGAAAGTTTTCATGAAGTTTTCTCCAAATTGTGCCGCTGTATTCACGAGGAAGATTCCAGCGGATGATTCACGTGAACGTCATGTCTGCGAAGCCTGTGGCAGTGTCCATTATCAAAATCCGCGTAATGTTGTAGTTAGCATTCCTGTATTTCGGAATCAGGTATTGCTGTGTCGTCGCGCCACTGCTCCGCGTCACGGCTATTAGACTTTACCTGCAGGTTTTATGGAAGTGGGTGAGAGCACACAAGGAGTCACGGTGCAGCCCGCGAGACTCCTGAAGAGGCTGGGACTATCGTTGAGATTGGTCTACTATCTTCAGTCTTGAATGTGCCACATGCTGAGCAAGTACATCTCTTTTATTTAGCAACCATGTCTAGCCCAGAATTTTCCGCTGGGGAAGAGAGTCTTGAAGTGACCCTCTTTCATGAGCATGAGATTTCTTGGGATGAGTTAGCTTTTCCTACAGTAAAGCAAACACTGGAATGGTATTTTGCTGATTGTGCGGCTGGTAATTTAGAGTCTGGTAAAGACTTCCATGTGCGCAGTCGCGATGTTTTACCTTCCGAAAGAATTTAGGAGCGACTATGGGTCAGATTGTTTGGTTAGGACCTCATGACACTTTTCCAAACCCCTTGCTCGAACCCGATCCAGATCCTAGCGTTCCCGGGTTGATTGCAGTTAGCGAAAGAATTTACGCCGAACAACTAGCTCACGCATACCAGCAAGGTATCTTCCCCCAATATTCCGACAATCAGCCAGCACCATGGTGGTCACCTGATCCCAAAATGGTGTTAAAGCCCGCTAAATTTAAATTCAGTGAGTCTCTACAAAAAATCATTCGCATGTTTTGCCAAAACGGTACCTCGCAGTTACTGGTAGATGTAGATTTTAGAGCTGTAATACGCTCATGTGCGACCAGAATTTGGAAAGATCAGGATGGCACCTGGATCACCCATGAGATTATGGCTACCTATACCGCACTTCATGATCAAGGTAATCCACAGTATTGCACTCATAGAAGATGGTCAATTGACTGGGGGTCTTTACTGTGTTGCTGTTGGCGGAATGGTATTTGGCGAATCCATGTTTAGTCGCAAGCCAAATGCTTCTAAAATTGCATTGTCTGCGCTCAGTGCCTGGTGCCTGCAAAATCAAGTGGCCATTGATTGACTGCCAACAGGAGACCGCCCACCTCAAATCTCTAGGTGCAAGCCCCATCTCTAGAGGCGATTTTCTAGAGCAACTGCAAATTTCTATAAATCAAACCAACATTAAGAGATATTGGACTTTTTGATAAAACCATCTTGCACCACTGGCTATAACCCAGCTTAAAGAACTTCCTTTCACAACCCTACAATTTTATGCAACGGCTTCTTACGCCTGCAGCTATCTGCCCAACAGAATGGCTCGGTCACAAGTGGCCACACCATCTCATCTGATTCATGCCGATGTTTACGGCGACTTATTGAATGCAGGCTTCAGACGCAGCGGTTTATATATCTACCGTCCTTAGCCATCAAGCGCGCAGAGATCGGAATATCATCACCACCTACCCCCTCTGAATATCCAGATCCATCCTATTTTTCTTGATGGGAATACGCAATCTCTTTAGCCATTTTTAAAAAATCGACATCTGTACCTAAAGATTTTTCTGCATTTGCTAAGGCATCACGGCCCAGCGTTGTGTGGGATTTCATGATCTCAAATTCTTCGGGATCTAATTTGCCAGGCTTGAGCAACATTCGATCGGGAATACCCACCTTCCCGATGTTGTGCAATGGCGCCGACTTAAATAGCATCTTGATATTTTGTTCTATGAGATAGTCGGAAAAACGTGGGTGGGACTGCAATACTTTAGCTAATGCTAAAACGTAGTATTGAGTTCGGCGCATATGATTGCCTGTGTCCGAGTCGCGTGTTTCAGTCAAAGAGGCCATCGACAAAATTGTGACATCCTAAATCGCTATAACCTCTTTAGTTCTCTCTGCTACTTCTTTTTCAAGATAAGTATTCTGGTCACACAGAAAGGCAGCTGCAGCTTTCTTTTGCAACTGGGTGTTGACTCTAGCTAGAACGATCGGCTGACTAATGGGCTTAGTAATATAATCTGCCCTGCCCAACTCCAGACCCTTCTGCTCATCATCTGCTCCAGTCATTGCAGTGAGCAAAATAATCGGGATATCGCGGGTAGTAGGATCCACCTTTAACTTCGCAAACGTCATATCCCGACAAACCGGGCATCATGACGTCCAATAAAATTAAATCTGACTTCTTTTCACCATGAGCAATCTTGATGGTTTGATCACCATTGTTGGCGACTTTAAGCTTGTATAAATCTTTGAGCAAACCAGAAATCAGAGAAAGAGTCTCTGGAGAATCATCCACCACTAAGATCGTTGGTTTTTCCAACACGTCATTCATTGAGCTTTGATCATAACCAATGGTTGACCATAAAACTACTCGGGGCACCACTATAGGGAATAGTATAAAACTACTGTTTTAGAGCTAGCCCAGAGGGATTTTAGTGGGCGAGATAACCAAATTCATCGCATTGATTATCGGACTCAATTATCGGACTGCTGATCGAGCCACCCTGAGATGCCCTAGGATTACTTTGATAAATCCTCGATGATTCCCCAAACCACTTTGCAGCTATCTACATCTGTAATGATGAAACCCCGAATCGAGATTGGAAAACGGGTGCCGTCTTTACGAATGTACTCCTTGCGATTGGGACCAAAAGAACCTTTGGTACGCAGATCTTCTAGTTGCTGCTTTTCCTGGGCTTGATATTCTTTGGGAGTGATATCCCAGAATGAGAGTTTGAGGAACTCTTCTTTAGAGTATTGGGTACTTTCCAATAAAGAGCCATTGACTTCAACAAAGTCACCCGTCAAGAAGTCCACCATAGCCATACCACTTGGTGAATGCTCAAACAAGAACTCAAACTTCTCTTCAGAACAACGAAGTTTATGGTCACTAGATTCTACGGAGTCAACGAAAGGCTTGTCTTCCACCATTGAATCGCGCAATGGCGCTGCGCAATGACTTGAAAGCGACCTCTTTCGGCCGCAAAAGCCTCCACGACTACAGGATCAAAATGACTTCCGCGCTTTCCGAGAATCTCTGCAACAGCTTTGTCATAATCCCAGCCTGCCTTATTCAAAGCATCATACATATCAGCTAGAGCCATACTTCCTGCACTCAGAGGAATTGCATCGCCCTTTAAGCCATGCGGGTATCCGCCACCATCCCATTGTTCATGCTGGGCACCAGCGAACCGCATGAATGACGTGTTGGAAAAACCAACGATCAATATCAATAGCCATATCAATCACATCCCTTCCCAGAAGATTGGGTAACTGAGATTTTGCTGAAGCCAGCACGTTCTCGCCAATCAAGGTGTGGGTTTTCATGACCCTCCGCTCCTCTTCAGTAAGCGACCCCCGTTTGTAGAGTATTCCATCTGGAATCCCGACCTTGCCGACACCATGTAATGGTGCAGCCTTATACATGTTTTCAATCGCATAATCAGAGAGTTCTTCGACATCATTCCCCTGACTTTTAATACGATTGGCAAGGCATCTGACATACTCTTGAGTGTGCGCAATATGTGCACCAGTTTCATGATCTCTAGCCATAGCGAGCGCATTTAAACTAGAAAGCATCTTTAACTCGGAATCAATGGCTTTCTTGCGCTCAAGGCCTAATACGTTTTCAAACAAAATATTATTAATGGAGATGAAGATCAGCAGCGTAGAGCCCATCACCATACATCTCAAGACTGCCTCCAATACATCCTCTTGATAAATTATTGAGGTCAATAGTCCATAAGTCGTATTCAGCGCACGAACTACCAACAATCCAAATTGCAATATGAACGCAGTTTTGAGCACATTAAACTGCAGACGTTTACCTTCACTCGAAGTCAGTAGCGTCTCCACTAGACCCAGAAGAGCAATTCCCCCAACTACTGCGGTAATGAAATAGAACTGACATTTGCAATGGAAAGGAAAATAATCGGGGTAAATCCAGTCAATACGAATGCAAAACTCGCTAAGGCGATTAAACAAAGTGAGATAGGCCAGCATCTTGAGCGAACACCGCTATCAGAGCGGTTGTGAACGCCAAAATACATCAGCAATACAACAATGCCAAACGATAAATAGAAAAGTAAATTTGCTATTTGCATTAGAACTGTTTCGCTTTTTGAGAAAGCGCCGTGAAATAGAAAGAAATTTGATTCCGCCCCGACTGTTTGGTTTCATACATGGCTAAATCTGCGCATTTCATTAATTCATCGTCAGTGTGAGCGTCTTCTGGATAAAAAGCAACTCCAATACCCGCCGTAGTTGAAATTCAAGCACCTCCATGAGAAATGGGGGTAGATACTGAGGCCTGAATTTTCTTGGCAACCTCTAAAGCTCCGGATGCATTGGGGAAACCCTCTAAAAGAACCACAAACTCATTCCCCTCTTGGTGCCCATAACCATCATTAATTGACTTAAGTGATCTATATCGATGAAGAGCAATGCTAATAGTTTCCTGTCGCGTCTTGCTTTCAAAATAGTCGCTTTGTAAGCGATCAGCAAATAAAATGCGGTTCGGCAAGTCTGTCAGAGAATCGTGTTGTGAAAGATGGTTTACACGCTCTAGAGAATATTTCAAGCGACGATTTAATCGCACGTTGTAATACAAGAATGCCAAAGAAATGAAAAGAATAGCGGTACTGATGGTAAGGCCGTTGCATGCCCATTTCAAATCTTTTAAGGGATTGAACTCATAAAGAAAGCCAGTCAAATCAAAAGTAGATGGAAGTGCGCCAGCTTCTTGATGTATCTCGACTGCATGTTTCCAGCGGCCCTCATTCATATAACCGACTGGCACCAAGTCAGACCGTAACAAAGTATTGATGCGGGGAACTTTAAATTCGATTTTCTCAGCGCTTAACTCGGGTGCGAATTGATGAACGATCTTTACCGCTTTTTCAGAATTGCTGAGAATATATTACTAGCAAAAGGAGTATTTATCTACTAAACACTTAGTAGCAACTGATAGAGATAGTCACAAGCATCTATTTCATTGAATTAAGTTACCTTGAACCAAAAAACGGTCCTACACGAATTGTTAAGTATTGGCATCTCCCTCTCCAGCGAGAAGGACATTGAACAGCTATTGGAGAATATTCTCCAAACTGCCATACGCTTCACCAATGAAGCATTAATGCAAACGCAGCATCGACTGCTGCTGTCAGAATGTCAAATGCCGCGGCAGAATCAGCACGTGGCGCTAGAAAAAATAGTAAAGTCTAAATATCTAGCCGCGAAGTCTTTTGAGGTTTTGGTGGGGCGAACGACGGGGCTCGAACCCGCGACAACCAGAATCACAATCTGGGACTCTACCAACTGAGCTACGTCCGCCATTGTAGAAAGAAAAATTATAGCCTTTTTGGGCAAAAACCTGCCAAAACAGCCTTAATCTGCAGTTTCCAGCTCAAACGCAGCCCAGTCACCAAGGCAAAGACTTGCGTCTAAAAAGAAATCGGCAATTGCTGCCTTGCTCTGCACCTTGGCCAACGCGTGATGATCTGAGAGTCTCTGGCGCCAATATCGAGAGCCTGCCCTACTATGCGCCAACCCTAAGATATGTCTCGTGAAAGCACCAATATAAAAAGGCTGACCTTTAGACTGGCACTCATCAAACCAAGCTTGTACTTGCTTAACTAAAGCAATCTGAATACGGTGCCACTCAGTCTCACTAAAGAGATAGCCAACTGCATCACCATTGGTATTGATCATGTCATCCCAACTGAGCAAGTGAGCCGGAAAATGATACGCCGCTCTGCCCACCATAAACCCATCAAAATCATTCCAATGGCCAGCAATTTGCTCGTTAGTTTCTAGTCCGCCATTGAGTAAGACCTTAAGATGGGGGAATTGCTTCTGCGCATCCAAACGAAGTTTTGCAGCTACTTCATAATGCAATGGAGGCTGACTGCGATTCTCTTTGGGCGATAAGCCTTTGAGTACAGCATTGCGTGCATGAATAGTTACCTGACTTGCACCAGCGTCTACAACTGCCAAAATAAAGTTCAGTGCAAATTGATAATCCGTCTCTGAATTTGCCGCATCCATAGCACCCAATCCCAGGCGATGCTTTACCGAGATCGGAATATTCACTGCAGCTTTCATTGCCTGAATACAATCGGCTACCAGCAGAGGCTCTGCCATCAAGCAAGCACCAAAGGCGCCTCGCTGCACGCGCTCAGATGGACAACCACAATTCAGATCGATCTCATCATAGCCCCACTCCTGTGCTAATTCGGCTGCTTTTGCGAGATCACTGGGTTCACTGCCGCTCAATTGGAGAACAACAGGATGTTGATCCTGCGAATAATCTAAATGACGGGGAACATCTCCATGCAACAGGGCTCCTGTAGTAACCATTTCGGTGTA
This sequence comes from Polynucleobacter necessarius, assembly GCF_900095185.1. Taxonomy (NCBI): domain Bacteria; kingdom Pseudomonadati; phylum Pseudomonadota; class Betaproteobacteria; order Burkholderiales; family Burkholderiaceae; genus Polynucleobacter; species Polynucleobacter necessarius. Next base: position 1,602,723 of record NZ_LT606948.1, read on the forward strand.
GAGCACGGCATCTTTTGTTAGTGTGCGATGAAATGAACGGCAATGGCGATCTGTCCACTCCATCATTGGAGCAACAGCCAAACGTTTCTTTATCATGAAATCGACGGACTCTTTCAGAGTGCCCTTAGGAGCGAATAATGTGGGCTATTTTAGAGTATTTCGCAGAGATACAAGCCCTGCAGTCTTATTGCCATTGTCTTGGTTGGCATGTATTACCCAAGTATTCTTGCCTTTTGCTTTGGCAACATACATTGCAGCATCTGCATGTGTTATGAGATCTGAAATAGATGAATCATCTTCCGGAAAAATGGTGGCACCACAACTGGCGCTAAGGGATACCCGTTGTCCCTCAAACATAAAAGGAGTGGCTAACATTTCTAAAATACGATTTAGCAAAACAATCAGTTCTTCTTTGCTTTTAAATCCACTCAGAATAAGCACAAACTCGTCGCCTCCTATGCGAATGACCGTGTCATTCTCCCGAATAGCCTTTTTCATGCGCCCTGCTGCCGCAATGAGGAGATTGTCTCCCGATTGGTGGCCCACATGCGATCGTTGACACCTTTAAAGCCATCTAAATCCACACAACAAACCGCCACAAGAGGTCTAAGTTGAGGTTTGCGCTTGCAATGGCGCTTTCTAAGAAATCATTTAATGCAAGGCGATTGGGCAGCTTGGTTAAGATAGCGTGATGAGCGACGTCATGCAATACCAAATTGTCGTTTAGCAAACGCAACTCTTCCTCTTGAGTCTTTTGCTTTGCTCTTAAAAGCAACATAAAAACAATGCCCAATAGACCCAGAAATAATATAAATACCGAAAATAAAAGATTCAAACGCAGATTAGTGAGTATCTCGTCGCTCTGATTTAGGAATCTCTCCATTCGAATCCAGCCCAAAACATTCCTTTGATTCTTTTCCAACCCGCTCTAAGACAGGAGCCCAGCGTGTATAAATTTGGGTGGCTGTGAGCTGAGGAACTATGTAAACCTTATTATAGGAAGGAAGACTGTGGTTTTATCCCCTAAGCAGCTTGCTTCAACTAGGGCTTTTTGAAAAAGAAATACAGTGCCAACAAGTAGTTTGAAAACTTTTATATTTTTATTCATATTGACTAATTAAAGTTTTCGTTTAATAGCGTTATTTTAATAATGTTTGTAGTAGTGCTACAACAACTATTAATAAACACTAGTTCTGATGGTAAGGCCGTTAAGTGGGGAGTATTTATCTAATACTCGCTAATTTCTCCATTAATTCTGATTTAGTATATTTATACTCATTATTCTTCTGCTGGACGATAGGTATTAGCTTAAAAGCCAATATTCATAGGCCATCAAAAATATGGCTTTAGTAAATTCATACTAAGTCCACTACAAATATAAATAATCCTCAAAAAATAAGAGCAACCGTAGTTGCCCTTGCTGCATTCACCCTAAAAGAGATTACTTCTTGGATAACTTCGCCTCCAGCTCCACTGCAAGGTCCAGTGCACCCATATAGCCAGACTTGAGGTGAGCAGGCAAATCAGGGTCTCCAACCATCACCCCCAAGGTTTCCACTAGGCTAAAGATGATTCCTTTAGCAGCACTTGTAGCTATCGAATTACTTTCTACCGCTTCATCTATGTGATTAAAACAGCATCCAAAAAGTAATCATGTCCAGGGAGGCCATCTGGTCCTAATGCTTCGTGAGTTTCTCTAGTCTCTTTAGTCATATGCATAGTCCTATCAAGTCATTATTTACAGCATTTGATCTACTTTATAGAAAAACTTGCGTGCATAGGCAAGAATTTCTTTATCGCTTGGATGATCCACTGTTTCCACTCCAACAATTTTTGCTGCAATCTGAGCGTCATGATGGTGAGCGTGCTTAATCAGCTCCAATTTTGCCGATCTAGGACCTAATATCAATATTTCTTTTGACTCATTTACAGCATGAATCACTGAATGTAATTATTTTGCATCCAAGGATAGCTTTCCACTACCTACTGCACCGCCTTTGTGATACAAATGCTGATAGCTAGATTTACTGCGAATGATTTCTGCTTCACTTGCAGATTTACTCAGAAACATTACGTGCGCTTCTTGATGATCGATCTAAATTACTACATGATTTAATGACATAGTTTTCCCGTGAGTAATGTTGATCACTCCTTCAGAATGCTCCTAACAAATCATCTTGGGCTCAGAGAGCTGGATTTAAGTCAAATAGATCGTTTGTTTGTATTCGATCGTATTGAAAGTCTCTAAAGAGCTAATTCTTTCTGACTTCTAAATGCACGTGATTCATGGGTAAGCGGATCTTCAAATACAATCTCTTGAGCAAGCAATTGCAGTGGTTTTGCAAAATTCAGGGTGTATTCCTGATATGGCGTCAGAATTGGGTAGATCTGGTCGTTCTGAATAGGACTACCCAAGGCATTGAGATCGCAGCGTAACTGATGCTTTTTACCACTACCTGGGGGTCACAGCTTATATTGAGCCCAGCATTCCTGCACTTGCTCAATCTCAATCAAGGTAGCCGAGTTAGGCTCACCTTCTACTTCTCGCATTTGCAAGAAATGCTCTGATTCCTCGAAGCGACTTTGGTAAGTCATTGGAAGCTTAATAGTATCAAGCCGGCAGTATCACGATCTATTCGATGAATGGGTCTGAGCGTCTGAATACCTGTTTTTTTCTTAAGACGATTAAATAAAGTTTGATGGAGGTAGAGCCCGCTAGGAGTAACAGGTAAAAAGTGGGGTTTATCAGCCACCAATATATGTTCGTCTTGATACAAAATCTGCTCTTCAAACGGGATCTCAGGCTCTCTAGCCAATCTCCTGAAATACATCAAAGCCGTATTGGGCAAGTAAGGATCGTTTTCATTTAGGGCGCGCCCCTCTGAATCTCAAACAAGGTCACTCCTAAAGTGATCTGACCACTCACTTGATTGAATATGAGGAAACTGCGCGACAAAAAAGATCGTAAATTTGAATGAACCTGATCAGCAGGCAAATACACCCGCGCTGCTGAAACTCCCTCTGAATTAACTTTCATAAATCCCTACAAGCAAATCTTGCTTAGTGTCTATTTTAGATTATGAAAAAACAAAAACCGCACGAGGGCGGCTCTTGTTCATACGGTGAAGTTGGAAATACTCAATCTACATATATTCCAGCAGATTTAATAATAGGAGTCCACAAATCAATTTGTGCTTTGAGGTGTTTTTCAAGCCCTCTGGAGTTGCATTGGCTTGTCTTGGGATCTCAACACCCAATTCAGCCATGTGCTGTTTATATAAAGGATCTTGAATAGCGCCTTGCAAAGCCTTAGCTAACTTATCTATCTCTGCTTTAGGCGTGCCTTTGAGCGTATAAACACCATGCCAGACTTTAATTTCAAAGTTTTTCAAGCTCTGCTCATTGAGAGTCGGATTCTTATCGAATGAAGTGGCTTGCAGACCCAATACCAGCATTAGCAATTTTGCTAGCGTTTGCTTTCATGTACGGCAGTAATTCTTGAACGTTCTTTGGTGGTAAATCTTTGTTGCCTACCAAGACGTCTGCTACTTGACCAACATATTCATAATCGTTTACAGGGCTGGCGCAGTAGACATACCAATGTGGTGAATCAACAATGTATAACCATCGTTCTTTGAGTTAATCACCTTCTTGGCACCAATCGTGCCACCCGCTCCTGGAGCGTTATCCACAATAATGTGACCTTTGAGTTGCCTACCCATTTTGCCAGCACCAGTTCACGCGCAACTTTGTCAGTAGGGCCACCAGCTGCAAACGGCACCACCAAAGTGATCGGCCTATCGCCTGGGTACTCAGCCGCTTTTGCAGCAGAAATACTGACACCGAACACACAAAGCGAAATTGCTGCAATACAGAAAATTGATTGGGAGATTTTCACAGTAATCCATGCCTTTCGTCATGAAACATACAGCCTACTGGTTTAGAGAATTTATACCTGAAGTAATTAAAATTCCAAAAATAAAGTACTACTTTTTCAACTTGCCAAAGGCTGCGGCCATCGCATTATGCATTTGAGGGCCTATACGCCTGTCCTCTTGCGACCTTCCGGTTTCCATTGTTTTAGGGCGATTAGGGGTTCTGTGGCTGGGTTTAGAACTAGCCTTAGACACCTCATCTGTTAAGCGCATAGTCAGCGCTATGCGCTTACGCTTTTCGTCAACCTCTAGTACCTTGACCTTAACAACCTGCCCTGCTTTGACTACGGTATGAGGATCTTTTACAAAGGTATTCGATAACGCAGATATATGGACCAAGCCATCTTGGTGTACACCAATATCGACAAAAGCACCAAATGCAGCAACGTTTGTAATAACGCCTTCCAAAATCATGTCGGTTTTGAGATCACTGATCTTTTCAACGCCATCCTTAAAGGTCGCCGTCGTAAATTCTGGACGAGGATCGCGACCAGGTTTTTCCAATTCTTTAATGATATCGGTGACAGTCGGCACGCCAAACTGGCCATCAGCATATTTTTCTGGGGAAAGTGACTGCAGTAAATTAGCGTCGCCAATCACTTCTTTGACACCCTTCTTGATATCTCTCAAGATCTTTTCCACTAACGGGTAAGATTCTGGATGAACTGCTGAAGCATCTAAAGGATCATCACCATCCATAATGCGCAAGAATCCTGCAGATTGTTCATAAGTTTTTGCACCAAGACGTGGAACACTTTTCAGTTCCACTCTGGATTTAAATGCTCCCTTGCTGTCGCGGTAAGCCACAATACCCTCGGCCACTGTAGAGTTAAGCCCGGAAACCCGAGCCAACAAAGGCGCAGAAGCAGTATTCACATCAACACCTACTGCGTTTACACAATCTTCTACAACCGCTACTAGCGATTTTGCTAACTGGGTCTGCATTACATCGTGCTGGTATTGACCCACTCCAATCGATTTTGGGTCGATCTTAACTAGCTCGGCAAGCGGATCTTGTAAGCGACGCGCAATCGACACCGCACCACGTAAAGAAACGTCTATTCCTGGCAATTCTTTTGAAGCGTATTCAGAGGCGGAATACACCGATGCACCTGCTTCAGAAACCACAATTTTGGTGAGCTGAAGTTCTGGTCTTGCTTTGATTAGCTCTTGAGCCAACTTATCAGTCTCACGTGAGGCGGTGCCATTACCAATCGAGATTAAAGTGGCATCGTGTTTTTCAGCCAACCTAGCTAAGGTATGCAATGAACCAGCCCAATCATTCTTCGGTTGATGGGGGTAAATCACAGCGGTATCAACGACTTTTCCAGTTGCATCAACTACCGCCACTTTTACACCAGTGCGCATTCCAGGATCCAAGCCAATAGTGACTCTAGGTCCGGCCGGAGCTGACAATAGGAGATCTTTCAAGTTGCGAGCAAATACATTGCTGGCCTCAATCTCTGAACGCTTACGAAGGGCAGTCATAAGCTCAGACTCTAAATGTAATGAGCACTTAATTCTCCAGGTCCACCTTACTGTGTCAGCCAGCCAAGCATCCGCTGCCAAACCCTCATTCTTGATCTTAAAATGATGGGCAATACGACTTTCACACGGGTTATGAAAGGAATCCCACTTTGGTTTTTCTTCTTCAGCATCTAAGCGTAAATTCACCAGCAGGATCTGTTCACGACGACCTCTAAATAAGGCTAAGGCACGATGTGATGGGATCGCTTTAATTGACTCAGAATAGTCAAAGTAGTCAGCAAACTTCTCGCCCTCTTGCTCTTTTCCAGCAATCACCTTTGACTCGACAACACCATGATCTTGGAGGTAGGTCCTCAGCGACTGCACTAAAGTCGCATCTTCTGAAAAACGCTCCATCAAGATTTGTCTAGCGCCCTCTAAGGCAGCCTTAATATCTGGCACACCAGCGTTATCACCTTGCTCAGTTTTAAATGCATCTTTGATGTATTTCGCAGCTTCAACCTCTGGGCTCAAGCTAGGATTAGCTAACAAATCATTTGCCAAAGGCTCTAAGCCCGCTTCCAAGGCTATTTGCGCCTTGGTTCTTCTCTTGGACTTGTATGGAAGATAAAGGTCTTCAAGACGAGTTTGATCTTCCGCAAACATAATCGCTTTCAGCAACTCTGGCGTCATCTTGCCCTGCTCTTCAATCGAAGCCACAATCATTTTACGACGATCCTCTAACTCACGCAAATAGCTCAGCCGCTCCTCAAGCAAACGCAACTGAGAATCATCTAAGCCACCAGTAGCTTCTTTGCGATAACGGGCAATAAAGGGCACGGTAGCCCCCTCATCCATTAAAGCAATGGCTACAGCTACTTGAGCAGGCTTGGCAGCAAGTTCTTGGGCAAGACGTTGTTCGATCGATGGCAACATGAATTTGTACTTTGAGTTTCAGGTGTATTGCTATTTCTACTTTTTTAACTTTTGATTTCAATGAAGAACAAAAGCCACCCGGAGGTGACTTTTGTGGTGTTTTTTGAATTGACTTATTCGCGTGAGGCTTTTTTACGCTCATGCTCCTTGAGATAGCGCTTACGAATACGAATACTCTTCGGTGTTACCTCAACCAATTCATCATCATCGATAAATTCAACAGCGTATTCCAAGTTCATCGCAATTGGTGTGACCAAACGCACTGCTTCGTCTGTACCAGAGGCACGAACGTTCGTTAATTGCTTGCCTTTAATCGGATTCACAACCAAATCATTGTCGCGGCTATGAATACCAATCACCATTCCTTCGTATAAAGGATCGCCAGGGTTCACAAACATCCGGCCACGGTCTTGCAACTTCCACAACGCATAAGCAACAGCCTCACCATCATCTTGGCTAATTAATACGCCGTTATGACGCTCACCTAAAATACCATCTTTTGCTGGTGCATAAGAGTCAAAGGTGTGGCTCATCAAGCCATTACCGCGGGTCATGGTCATGAAGTCACCTTGGAAACCAATCAGACCGCGCGCTGGAATACGGTACTCGAGACGAGTACGACCCTTACCATCGCTCACCATATCGAGTAATTCACCTTTACGCTTACCCAAGTCTTCCATTACGGCACCTTGAGTCGTATCTTCAACGTCAACGGTTAAGCTCTCGTATGGCTCCATCTTCACGCCATTCTCTTCATGGAAAACCACGCGTGGACGAGAAACTGCTAACTCATAACCCTCGCGACGCATGGTTTCGACCAAGATGGTGAGATGCAATTCACCGCGACCAGACACTTCGAATACGGTGTCATCATCTGTATCTTTAACGCGCAGAGCCATATTGGCCTTTAATTCACGATCAAGACGCTCACGAATCTGACGGCTGGTAACAAACTTACCTTCACGACCTGCCAATGGGCTAGTGTTCACCATGAAGTTCATGGTCAAAGTAGGCTCATCAATCTTGAGCATTGGCAGAGCTTCTGGAGTCTCTGGAGCACAAACGGTTGTACCAATTGCCAAGTCTTCAATACCGTTAATGAGCGCGATGTCACCCGCTTGGGCCTCATCAACCAACTCACGCTCTAGGCCACGGAACTTCAAGACTTGATTGATGCGGCCCTTACGTTTAGCACCCTCAGGACCATCCATAAACACCACTTCCATGCCAGGCTTCACAGTGCCGCGATTAACACGACCGACACCAATCTTGCCGACATAGGTGCTGTATTCAATCGAAGTAATTTGCAACTGCAGCGGACCCTCTGGGTTGTCATCACGCACTGGAACGTGTTTAAGTACGGTGTCAAACAATGGACGCATGTCACCTTCGCGCACATCATCAGTCATGCCAGCGTAACCATTTAATCCTGAGGCATACACCACTGGGAAATCTAACTGCTCTTCAGCAGCACCTAGCTTATCAAACAATTCAAATGTGGCATTGATTACATAATCAGTACGCGCGCCTGGACGGTCAACTTTATTAATCACCACAATAGGCTTTAAACCCAAAGCCAAAGCTTTTTTAGTCACGAAACGGGTTTGCGGCATTGGGCCTTCAACTGCATCCACTAGGAGTAATACACCGTCAACCATCGACAGCACGCGCTCTACTTCTCCGCCGAAGTCAGCATGTCCTGGGGTATCAACGATGTTGATATGAGTGCCGTCATATTCAACCGCACAGTTCTTAGACAAAATAGTAATGCCACGCTCTTTTTCCAACTCGTTTGAGTCCATGACGCGTTCTGTCATTTTTTCATTGGAACGGAATGTGCCAGATTGGCGCAAGAGTTGGTCAACCAAGGTAGTTTTACCATGGTCAACGTGGGCGATGATGGCGATGTTACGAAGTGCGCGTTTAGTCATGTGAAGCTTCTAAGGTTAAAGATATACAAGGGTTATGAATATTATTTGATATGCTGTTTCTTTAATGAGTCTGTGAAATCAAACGCTTGGGATGCAACACTCCGGAGTGCCAATCAGCAATGCCAATAAAGTTATGTGGAGCAGCGGTAGCACGATAAATGCGAACCAATGCCTCAATGGAAGGCAAGCTGAGTGGTACCCGTTGACCCATCTCAAGACGTTTTGCTTGCTGCTCATCTACTGTGAGGTGTGGCAAGGTTTGCAAAAGTGCATCAACCGGCAAAAGATAGTCAACCGTATTTTGTAGACCGTTTTGAATCGATTCAATCGTAAACGACTGTTCTAGATTTAAGTGCCCCACTTCGGTACGGCGCAAACCAACTGAATGAGCACCGCAGCCTAGAGCATTACCAATATCTTCTGCTAGTACACGAATATAGGTACCTTTACTGCAGCTCACCTCTAAAGTGGCTTCAGGCCACTGCATCTCTGTCCAGCGAATAGCGTGGATTGCAATATCACGCGGGGTACGTTCTAACTCAACACCAGCGCGGGCATATTCATATAGAGGCTTACCGTCCCGCTTGAGCGCCGAATACATTGGTGGCACCTGTGAAATCGCTCCAGTAAATTTAGGAAGTAGCGCATCCAGTGCTACCTTGATTTCAGAATCGCTAGTAAATACAGGTAAAGGCAATTCCTCAATAATCTGCCCTTCTGCATCACCCGTATCTGTGCGTGAGCCAAACCTCACTCTCGCGATATAGGTCTTATCGACTTCAAGCAAACCTTGAGAATACTTCGTAGCTTCACCCAAACAAATTGGTAATAAACCGGTAGCCATAGGATCTAGGGTGCCAGTGTGGCCCGCCTTCTCAGCATTAAAAGCACGCTTGACAGCGGTCACTGCTCCCTGAGAACTCATTCCAGCAGGTTTGTCTAGCAGCACAACGCCGTCGATTCGATTAGCCATGAATTACATAGACTCGTCTTTATGATCGCTCTCGACAGCCCGATCGATCAACTTAGACATCTCTATGCCATGCTCAACAGAGCTGTCATAGTGAAAATGCAAGGTAGGCACAGTATAAATATGCAAACACTTAAACAAAAGTGAATGTAAATAGCCTGCTTTTTCTTGCAACGCTTTGAGAGCATGCGCAGGCTCCGCACCTAAAACAGTAAAGAATACTTTAGCGTGTGCAAGATCGGGGGTGAGCTCAATACTTTGCAAGGTAATCAAACCCAAACTCGGTCCACGCAATGCACGGGGAATCAGTTCGGCCAGGTCCCGCTGAATTTGATCGGCGAGACGCTGGTTACGATGCGGGCTAGTTTTATGCATGTTTCTTAAACCGCTTAGAGTGAACGAGCTACTTCTGTCACTTCGTACACCTCGAGCTGATCGCCCTCTTTGATATCGTTGTAGCCTTTTAATGATAAGCCGCACTCAACACCAGCACGCACTTCTTTGGCATCATCTTTAAAGCGTTTCAGAGAATCCAATTCGCCAGACCAAATAACCACGTTGTCACGTAAGAGACGCACGCTTGAAGTCCGCTTCACAATACCGTCAACCACTAAGCAACCTGCAATCGCGCCAACTTTAGATACCAAGAAGACCTGACGGATCTCTACGAGACCCGTAATTTCTTCTTTCTTATCTGGAGTCAACATGCCACTCAAAGCCAACTTCACTTCATCGACTGCGTCATAAATAATGTTGTGATAACGAATATCCACACCATTGTTTTCAGCGAACTTACGGGCAGCAGCATCCGCGCGAGAATTAAAGCCAATGATCACGGCTTTGGAGACAACAGCTAAGTTCACGTCGGTTTCAGTAATGCCACCCACAGCAGCGTGAACGATTTGCACCTTCACCTCTGGCGTAGAGAGCTTCATGAGCGACTGAGATAAGGCCTCTTGTGAACCTTGAACGTCTGCTTTGATGATGAGTGGCAACAATTTGGCTTCAATTGCGCCGTCACCCATGTTTTCCATCATATTTTCAAGTTTGACTGCCTGCTGTTTAGCCAACTTCACATCGCGGAACTTACCTTGACGGAACAATGCAATCTCACGAGCCTTACGTTCATCTGGAACAACTTGTACCACTTCACCAGCCGCAGGAACTTCTGACCAACCTTGAATTTCCACAGGAATAGACGGACCAGCTTCATTACAAGGCTTACCGTTCTCATCCATCATCGCGCGCACACGACCAAAAGTAGAACCCGCTAAGAGCATGTCACCACGCTTGAGCGTACCGGATTGAACTAATACTGTTGCAACCGGACCTTTACCTTTATCCAAACGCGCTTCAATAACTAAGCCTTGAGCAAGAGCATCTTTCGGTGCTTTCAGCTCTAGAATTTCAGCCTGTAAAAGTACGTTCTCAAGTAAGACATCGATACCTTCACCAGTCTTTGCAGAAACAGGAATAAAGGGCACATCACCACCGTATTCCTCAGGAACAACTTGCTCTGCAACCAATTCCGTTTTAACGCGCTCAGAATTCGCCTCAGGTTTATCAATCTTATTGATTGCCACAACTAAAGGAACACCACCAGCGATGGCGTGGTGAATCGCCTCCTTCGTTTGCGGCATAACGCCGTCATCTGCAGCCACCACCAAGATCACAATATCGGTTGCCTTAGCTCCACGGGCACGCATAGCCGTAAAGGCCTCATGACCTGGAGTATCTAAGAAGGTAATCATGCCGCGCGGGGTTTCCACGTGGTACGCACCAATGTGCTGAGTAATACCGCCAGCTTCACCAGTGGCAACTTTTGCAGCACGAATCTTATCCAGCAAAGAGGTTTTACCGTGATCAACGTGACCCATTACTGTCACTACTGGAGGACGTGGCAATAATTCTGCATCTTGACCGTCTGTACCCAAATCTAAAGCTGGATCATCTAGCTTGGCCGCATGTGCTTTATGACCCATTTCTTCAACGATGATCATTGCAGTATCTTGATCAAGCACTTGATTGATAGAGACCATCTGACCCATACCCATCAGCAACTTAATCACTTCTGCACTCTTGACCGCCATTGCATGTGCTAACTCGGCAACTGTGATGGTTTCTGGAACATGAACATCACGCACCACTGGCTCAGTAGGGACTTGGAAGTTCGTATCGACATTCGCTTCCGCAAGTTGGCGTTGCTTCTTACGACCGCCACCAGAACGCCAACCACCGACACCACCAGAAGTATCGCCACGAGTCTTCAAGCCGCCAGGCTTCTTGGCACCTTCTTCTTGCCAAGTAGAGGAAGTCTCAGAAGATTTAATTGTTTTACCGCCTACCTTGGCAGCTGATTTCTTCTTATCTTCAGCACCTTCCGCCTTTGCAGGTTTATGCAAGGTGCCTTTTTTCGCTTCTTCGGCAGCCACTTCACTTGGAGCCTTTAAAACACGTGCAGGAGCACTCATCATGTCACGAATTGCTAAAGCCTCTGCTTCAGCAGCCGCGCGACGTGAACGAATATCTGCTAATTCGCTTTCTTTGCTTGCCCCTAAATCCTTCGCTGCTGTATCAGTCTTAGCTTTTTTCTCAGCAGCTACGGCTGCAGCTGCTGGCGCAAGCGCTTTTGCAGGCGCTGGAGTAGCCGCCTCTTTTTGACGCGCCTCTTCAGCAGCTTTCATTTCCGCTTCTTGACGAGCCAACAACTCTGCTTGACGTGTTGCTTCCGCTGCGCGTTTCTCTAACTCTTTTTCGGAGATAACAGGCTTTGCTGGTGCAGCAGGTGCTGCTGATTTAGCTACTACAGCAGGAGTTTCTTCAGGAACTTTGTCACCAGCATTCACCAAAACACGCTTCTTACGAACTTCTACTTGTACCGTACGAGTACGGCCAGTAGAGTCAGCTTGTCGAATCTCTGAGCTCTCACGCTTAATGAAGGTAATTTTTTTACGCGCGCCCGTATCAGGGCTACCATGCGCCTTTTGTAAATGTTCAAGCAGAACAATTTTGTCCTTTTCGGTAATACTGTCGTCTTCAGAGACTTTATCGATTCCGGCTGCCTTCAATTGCTCCAAGAGGTCAGTCGCAGTTCTTTTCAGTTCCTTAGCGAGTACTTTTACTGTTGTTGCCATGCACTACTTCCTCTCATGAAGTAAACCAATGTGCGCGCGCTTTCATGATGAGCGTTTTCGCAGTTTCTTCGTCAATTTGTGTCGCCTCAACTAACTCATCAACAGCCCGTTCTGCGAGGTCGTCACGGGTATGAACTTGATTGTCAGCAAGCTTGGCAATCAGTTCTGGGGTCATGCCTTCTAAGGAGCGCAAGTCTTGTGCAACTTCACCAATACGCTCTTCTTTTGCCAATTCCATTGTTAACAAAGAATCACGCGCACGAGTACGCAACTCGTTAACGGTATCTTCATCGAAAGAATCAATTTCTAACATTTCAGAAAGCGGAACATACGCCACTTCCTCCAATGCATTGAAGCCTTCTTCAATCAAAATATCAGCCACTTCTTGGTCAACGTCCAACTTATCCATAAACAACTGGCGCACCGAGGAGGCTTCTTTTTCAGTTTTCTCAGCAGACTCTTCAGGAGTCATGATGTTGATCTGCCAGCCTGTCAAATCGCTCGCTAAGCGAACGTTTTGACCGCTACGACCGATAGCAATTGCCAAGTTCTCTTCGTCAACGACGACATCCATCGCGTGACGCTCTTCATCAACTACAATCGAAGAGACTTGAGCAGGAGCCAAAGCACCAATCACAAACTGCGCTGGATCTTCAGACCATAAGACGATATCTACGGCTTCGCCAGCAACTTCATTACGCACTGCAGTTACGCGCGTACCGCGCACACCAACGCAAGTACCAATTGGGTCAATCCGCTTGTCATAAGTAATCACAGCGATTTTGGCGCGGATACCAGGATCACGAGCAGCGCCTTTAATCTCTAATAAGCCCTGCTCCATCTCTGGAACTTCGTTCTCAAACAATTTGATCAAGAAGTGTGGACAGGTACGAGAAAGCTCAATTTGTGGGCCACGCGCTTCACGATCTACCTTAAGAATATATGCACGTACACGGTCACCTGAACGTAAGTTCTCTTTTGGAATCATTTGATCGCGACGCAGCAATGCCTCTACGCGACCTGATTCAATAATCAGACCATTCTTGTCAGCACGCTTCACTGTACCTGTCATGACTTTCTCGTCACGCTTGAGGTAGTCATTCAAAATTTGCTCGCGCTCAGCATCACGAATGCGTTGCAAAATGACTTGCTTAGCAGCTTGGGCGCCAATACGACCAAAGGCCAAAGATTCGATTTGCTCTTCAATGTAGTCGCCAACTTCCATATCCGGTATTTGCTCTTGAGCTTCAAATTGCAGAATCTCTTTATCCGGCTCTTGCAAACCTGCTTCATTGGGAACAACCAACCAACGGCGGAAGGTTTCGTATTTACCAGTGTCGCGATCAATCGAAACGCGGATATCCACGTCTTCTGTAGCGTAGCGCTTCTTAGTTGCAGAGGCTAAAGCCATCTCCAATGCTTCGAATACGATCGCTTGAACAACGTTCTTTTCACGCGCTAGCGCGTCTGCCAACATGAGAACTTCTCGGCTCATGACTGTCTTCCTTTGAAATCAATAACAGGGACCGACCGAGTCTTATCGACCTCGGCTAAAGAGAACTCCAATTGAGAAGGCTGACCATCCCCGCCCTCAAATACCAAACCAAACTTTGCATCGGGTGAATTCAACTCACCGCTCAACAAACCTTGTAACTCACCACGAAAATTCTTACGGTTACCAACAGCAACACGTAATTTCAAATCAACTTGCATTCCAGCAAAACGCTCAAAATCAGCGGCAGTTTTTACTGGACAATCCAATCCTAGAGAGGGAATTTCTAAGCGCTCGTAAGGAATATGTTCAACGGGCAAGGCGTAGCTCAACTGATGGCTAACCTTTTCGCAATCCATAACCGTAATCAAGCGTTCATAATCGGGGTTTGCAATTGTGACGCGCAGCAAACCTCCAGCTTCACGCTCGATATCGACTAGCGTGTAACGCAAGTTTTCCAGCTCTGCAGAAATGATCTGCTGATCCTTCACATCACCCCTTCATACCAAAATGGCAAAAAAAATGGGCTTCAAAGCCCATATTCTCGAAATTCAGAACAAGTCGACTTACCTTGCTCGCAACAACAGTCGGTAAAAACTATTAACAGAAAAACCCTGCTGTAAGACTAAAATTATAGCCTATTTGGCATAAAACCGATACAAATCAGAAACTTTCGCCTGGATTTCGCAGTTTTCCAGATCCTTTATTGAACGGTTTGTGCCCTTTTGGTGCTCCTCTTTTAGGAGCATGTCCGGGGCTTTGCGGGTTTCCTGTCACAAAAGCAGACTGGCCATGATGCACTTTTTTGCCTTTATTGCGGTTTTGGCCTTGGCCGCCCTGACCACCTTGTCCTGATCTGCCACCCTGAGCACGACCACGGAACGGACCGTGCCCATCACCTGAGCCGCCTCCGCCTGGTTTTCCACCCCTACCCTGATGAGTTAGGCCGTTATGCCCACTAGCTAGGGTTAAAGCATCACGAGACCCCCAATAAGAAACCGAGGTTTGCATTGGATCCGGCTGAAAATCATCTCCAATAGGACGACGATCCCGATGGTTGGGATTTGGACTGCGACTTTTGTCTTGTGGCTGTGGCATTTTTAAGCCAGCAGACTTCATCAAGTTATAGATACCGCCTGCTTCAATTTCTTCCCACTTGCCGCGTCTTAAGCGAGGAGGCAATAAGAAAATGTCATAGCGAGTTCGTATTAAGCGAGATACGGTATGACCTACCGCTTCAAACATGCGACGCACTTCGCGATTACGACCTTCGGTTAAAGCAACGTGGTACCAACGGTTCGCACCATCACCCCCACCCATTGCCAAGCGTAAAAATTTGGCTTGGCCATCATCAAGCGTAATGCCGGTTTTTAATTGCGCCATATTATCTTGACTCAACTCGCCCAGTATGCGGACAGCGTATTCACGTTCGACACCGTAACGTGGATGCATTAAGCGATTTGCTAACTCACCAGAAGTGGTAAAGAGCAATAAACCTTCAGTATTAAAATCTAAGCGGCCCACTGCAATCCAACGTCCTTGACGCGGCTTAGGCAAACGATCGAACACCGTTGGACGACCCTCTGGATCTGACTGGCTCACGATCTCGCCAGCAGGCTTGTGATACATGATGACGCGGGGTGGCTTAGTCTGAATCTTGCGATGAACTGGCTTACCGTTAATACGAACTTGATCTGTTGGGCCAACACGTTGACCAACGTGTGCAGGTAAACCATTTACTGAAACACGTCCTTGAATGATCAAGTTTTCCATATCACGACGTGAACCCATGCCAACATCACCCAGTACTTTATGCAACTTAACCGTATCTTCGTCATCAGCATCGTCATCCAAACCATCAAGGTCTGACCATACTTCATCACGCAAACTCAATGGCAAATTATCAACGTTAGCAAATTGCAAACTACTGACTTCATCTTCAGTTGGCGCATCTGGATCTTCGTCTTCGCGTGAACGTTGTGCACGTCGCTCTGCACCCGTCTGATGAGAGATCTCGCTTTCATTCACACCATCGTGGTTTTTAACTTTTTCAACTTCAGGCGCATCAAGAGCAGCATCAAACTCACCCGACACTACTGCAGCAAATAAGGCCTCGCTCTCCGCAGGGTTAGGAGCTAATTTAGAAGCTTGGTTATTACCTTGCTGGTTGCCACCTTCTCGCGGACCATTGGACTCACCACCCTCGCGGCGTGGTCGAGCTTTATTAAATGGACGCTTCTTGTTAAATGAGTGCTTACCAGAGCCTTGACGGCGAGGACGATGATTGCCTCGTTCTCCGCGCTCCCCACCCTCGACTTGCTGGCTATCCGGTTGAGATACCGCAACGTCAGAGTCTGTGGGATTTGCCGATGGATTAACTACCGGGGATGCATCGTTTTCGTTAGAGCTTGTCATTAATAATTATTTTGTTTCGTCTGATTTGTTATCAAACTCAGGAGTAACTTCATCGGTTCCTTCTTCCGCAACTACTTCAGCTGCGTCTACTTCCACCGTATTTTCTGCAGCAATTTCAATTTCTTCGACTTCACCATCGATCAACACTGTCTCTACAGTTGCGAATGGATCAAACTCCATTACCGCTTGTCCCAATTGCTCAGCAGCAGCCATAGGCGCCGCATCCTCTAAGATTGGTAAGCTTTGTAGATTAGTCAGACTGAGATCATCCAAAAATTGCTTAGTGGTGGCGTATAAACCCGGACGGCCAATTGTTTCTTTATGACCAATCACTTCTACCCAGCCACGATCTTCTAACTGCTTCATCACATTGGTACTTACAGCAACGCCACGAATTTCTTCAATCTCACCACGGGTCACAGGTTGGCGATAAGCGATGATTGCCAGCGTTTCCATGACAGCACGAGAATATTTTGGTGGCTTCTCTGGAGAAATACGATCAAGATACTCGCGCATCGACAAACAACTCTGAAAACGCCAGCCCGTTGCGATATGCACCAACTCCATGCCCTTATCATCCCAGGCGCGTTGCAATTCAACGAGTGCCTCATCAATATCTGCTGTAGTGATGTCCTCAACAAATAGGCGAGCCAACTCAGCTACGGTGAGTGGCCCCTGCGCACATAGAAGGGCTGTTTCGATTACGCGCTTATTGTGATCATCCATAAAATTCGGGCTGACAGGAATAATCCTGATTAGGTTTTAAAAATGTATTTAGTAATGGGTTTGGTGTTCTTAAGCTACTACGGACAATCTATCTCATCAGTTCTTCTTGGGATATGCCCGCGCTGAAACGAAGTCCTTTTCGTTCGCCTTGTCCACATTATAAGGTAGGCTCAATACAATAGCCACATACCGATGAATTCCACTAATTCCCCCTTCTCGATGCCCAAGCCCCCAGATTCCATAGCAAAACAAATTGATTGAACAAATGCGCATCCCTTTGGGAATTGTTGCCACTGAACTTCAATCTGGCAAAGGCGTTTTATTTAGAACCGGTAATACCAGTTTGGCAGTACGTCCCTCTTGCAGGGTACCAGGAGTGTTTCAGCCAGAAGTCATTAGCGGAAAAGAATATGTAGATGGGGGATTAGTCGCCCCTGTGCCGGTCAGTTATGCAAGACAGATGGAGGCAACGTTAGTTATTGCAGTCAATATCTCTTTTGAACCAGTGCTTCAAGATGCCAGCGGCACACTGGGTGTCTTGCAACAAACCATCTCCATCATGCAACGGAGCATCAATCAGTACGAATTAAAAAGTGCTGACCTTGTGATTCAGCCGCATTTAAAACAAATGAGTAGCGGTGATTTTAGATCCAGAAACGCTGCAATCCTTGCTGGCGAAGTCGCAACACAGGAGCAATTGGTGTGTTGATAATGGAAAAACTAAAAGGCCCTTAAAGGCACGACACTAAAGACTCTGTGACTTACGCTTGAGATTTTTTACTTCGTTAAGAAGCTCTTGTCGTTCGGCGTCATTCAAATTATCGCTACTGTCTAAACGACGTGCACCATCGAAGCGTTTATCCCAATAAAGACTGCCGAGATCATCGACACGAACATTCGTCCCTTTTGATGGTGAATGAATGAACTTGTTGTCGCCTACATAGATGCCAACATGAGAAAAGGTTAAACGCATCGTATTGAAAAACACGAGGTCACCTGGTTGCAACTCTTCACGGGTAATTGGCTTACCAACACGGCTCATCTGGGTCGATTTACATGGCAACAAGAATCCCAGTTTGTCTTTAAAAACGTAACCCACAAAACCGCTGCCATCTAATCCTGATTGCGGCAACTCCGTATCCCAGCGATAACGCACGCCAATCACTTCCATCGCACGGTTAATTAAATCTTCTGATTTACCAGTCACGGTATCTGCTAAACGATCAGAAACGCGAAAAATGTATGACTTACCTGCTTGGAACATACTCTCTTTTGGAAGGGCAGAGTCCGCCGATGCTGCAGAATCTGAAGCTTGAGCGCTTACGCAAATGAAAACACTTAGGCTAAGACCTAAGAGATGTAGGAGCATTGTTTTTTCAATGACATCGGCTCAGTTTAACAAAGAAACTTTCATTTACCAAATCTTCAATATTATTATAAGTTCTTGTTTATAAAGCTTTATTTTACTCCTATCGGGGCAGATGCACCAATTTAGCCTCATTAGCTGAGGGGATTTAAGGACAACTACGTCAGTTCTGCGGCTGCAAAAAGTTCTTTTGTGTAAGTTTGGCGGGGATGCTTTATCAAGGTTTCTGTATCACCAAACTCGACGACCTTGCCTCCCTTAAGAACCATCACCTCATGAGACATTGCCCGAATCACCGCTAAATCATGGCTAATCATGAGATAGGTCAAGTTGTACTTCTTCTGCAATTCCGACAATAAAGCGAGTACCTGTTTCTGAATAGACACATCTAATGCAGAAGTGGGTTCATCCAATACCAAAATCTGTGGACGCAAAATTAAAGCACGCGCAATAGCAATCCTTTGGCGCTGGCCACCAGAAAATTCATGGGGATAGCGCTGTAATGCTGAACGATCAAGCCCCACCTCTTTCAACATATCGACTACGCGAGACTCACGCTCCTGCGAAGAGAATTTTGGAAAATGTACACCCAAACCTTCGGAAACAAGTTGTAGGATATTCATACGTGGTGATAGCGATCCAAATGGATCCTGAAAGATGACTTGCAAACTCGAACGCATCACACGACGTTCAATCGGTTTCAGTTTTTGCCAATTACTTCCGAGTACATCAACAGTTCCACTTACCTCTGCAGCAGAATCACCCAATAACCCAAGTACCGCCATGCCAAGGGTTGTCTTACCAGAGCCTGACTCGCCAATCACACCTATAGTTTGGCCTTGCTTTAACGCAAAACTCACCTTCTTTAGAACCTTATGAGGTGGTGCTTTTTTAAACCAAGATACCGACTCTGAACTAGGATAGGCAACGGAGAGTTCTTCGGTCTTCAGGAGCACTGGTGCCAAGGGCATGACTGGCGCTAAGCTACGAACCGGCTCACTATTCACAAGAGCACGAGTGTAAGGATCAGTAGGATGATCAAATACCTGTTTGGTGATTCCAGCCTCCATCAAAATACCTTGATTTAACACCGCTACACGTTGCGCAAAATGCTTTACCAAATTGAGGTCATGAGTAATCAGAAGAATACCCATGCCACCATCATTTTTTGATTCTTCTTGTAATTCTTTGAGCAGCTCCAAAATTTGCAAACGCAAACTCACATCCAAAGCAGTCGTTGGTTCATCCGCAATAAGCAAGCGAGGCTTACAGGCTAACGCCATGGCAATCATGGCACGCTGTCTTTGACCGCCAGAGAGCTGATGTGGATAAGAATAAAAGCGTCTCTCAGGCTCGGGAATGCCTGTCTTGCGTAGCAAATCAATCACGGCATCGATTGCATCTACTTTAGAGATAAGCGGCTGATAGATCTGTACAGCTTCAATAATTTGATTGCCAACAGTAAACAAGGGGTTCAAGGCTGTCATAGGCTCCTGGAACACCATTGCAATTTTTCGGCCACGGATTTCACGAATATCTTCTATGGGCAAGGAACGCAAATCAATTTCACCCTTCCCATCTTTTTGATTCCACAGTATCTTGCCAGATACCTTAGTCCCCTCTGGTTCGAGGCGTAATGGCGCCAAGGCTGTCAAAGTCTTACCTGAGCCCGACTCTCCAACTAAGGCAACGCGTTCACCAACGCCAATCTCTAAATCGAGATGATTCACAGCAAATTTTTCGCGTCGCCCCGCTCCAAATGAGATACAGAGATTCTCATAACGCATCAAACTCATGAGCGCCCTCCGCTCATCAAGCCTGCCTTGCGCGAATCAAAGACATTACGTAGCGCCTCACCCATGAAGGTCAAAAGCAGTAATGTGGCCACCAAACCTACGAAGGTGGATAAAGAGATCCACCAAGCATCAAGATTACTTCTACCCTGGGAGAGCAATTCACCCAAACTAGGGGTACCAGGAGGAACACCCAAGCCTAAAAAGTCCAAGCTTGTTAAAGACAAAATCGCTGCACTCATGCGAAATGGCAAAAAGGTAATTACTGGCGTGAGACTGTTAGGCAAAATGTGACGCCACATAATTTGTACATTAGTGAGTCCTAATGCTCGTGCGGCACGGACATACTCGAGCGCACGATTGCGGAAAAATTCAGCTCGAACATAATCGGAAAGCCCCATCCACCCGAAAGCTGCCAACAAAATAATTAATAGCGCCACACTAGGGTTAAAGATCGAAGCAAAAATAATCAGCAAGTACAACTCGGGCATTGCCGACCAAATTTCGATGAGGCGTTGAGAAATCAAATCAAACTTTCCACCAAAAAATCCCATCAGAGATCCGGTGATAATGCCAACACTTACCCCAACAAAGGTTAACGCTAATCCAAAGAGAATAGACAAACGAAAACCATAAATCAGACGAGCCAATACATCACGCCCGCGATCATCCGTACCAAGCCAGTTCTCGGCCGATGGTGGCGCTGGATTGGGTACTTTGGAGAAGTAATTGAGCGTCTCGTAGCTGTAATGAATTGGAGGATAAATGGCCCAATTGCCGTTACTAGTGATGTTATGACGTATATCGGGATCCAAAAAATCCGTTGGTGTAGCAAAGTCTCCGCCAAAAACCGTTTCGGGTTGACTTTTTACAATTGGAAAATAAGTCTTACCTTCGTAGCACACTACTAGTGGTTTGTCATTCGCAATCAGCTCTGCGCAGAGAGATAGCCCGAAGAGCACTAAAAAAATCCACAGGCTCGCGTAGCCGGCACGACTATTTTTAAATCGTTGCCAACGATTCATGAGCCTCCTCCCGCACCAAACTGAATGCGTGGGTCTATGTAAACGTAGCAAAGATCTGAAATTAACTTGGTAAACAAGCCAATAAAAGTAAACAGATATAGGGTGCCAAAAACGACGGGGTAATCGCGGCGCATCACCGACTCATAGGACAGCAAACCAAGACCGTCTAATGAGAAGAGTGTTTCAATCAACAGCGATCCAGTAAAAAATGCGCCAATAAAGGCTGCTGGAAAACCGGTTACAAGTGGCAAGAGCGCATTGCGGAAAACGTATTTCCACAATACTTGTTTCTCGGTGAGGCCCTTGGCACGGGCAGTCAAAACATACTGCTTGCGAAGCTCTTCGAGGAAAGAATTCTTCGTCAACATCGTTACCACGGCAAAACTACCCAGCACAGAGGCAGTAATTGGCAAAACCAGATGCCACAGATAATCCATCACCTTGCCCATCAGACTTAATTCATTCCAGTCGTCGGATGTCAAACCTCTTAGCGGAAAGATCTGCAAAAAACTGCCACCGCCAAAGATTACAAGCAATAAAACTCCCAGTACAAAACCTGGGATCGCATACCCGACCAGAATGATGCTACTTGTGATGGCATCGAAACGAGAACCATCTCGCACTGCCTTAGCAATTCCCAATGGAATGGAAACTAAGTACGTAATGAAGAATGTCCACAAGCCAATACTGATCGATACCGGCAATTTAGAAACGACCAGACTCCAAACGCTCTCATGCTGGTAATAGCTTTGACCTAAATCGAATCTTGCAAAACGACTCAACATCATGAAGTAGCGTTCGAGCGGCGGCTTATCAAAACCATACAAAGCTTTTACTTCTTCGAGTCGCTGGGCATCCACTCCCTGGCGACCGCGATACGTTGCTCCCGCCCCCGAAGACTCAGCCCCACCAATTGCAGCGTCACCCTTACCTTTTAATTCCAGAACCATTTGTTCCACAGGACCACCAGGCACAAATTGCACCACCGCAAAAGTAAGTGTGAGAACGCCCAAGATGGTTGGAATCATCAAGAGTAAGCGTTTCAGAATGTAGGCGCGCATTTGACCTTGCATTATGTAGCCTCTTCTTTCCACCAGTTTTGCATGATCCAAAGTTCGGCCGAGTAATACAAAGGCGGCTCTGGGTAGCGCATCTCATGACGGAATGCAACACAATGCGTTGGGTTATACCACTGGGGCGCCACATAGTAACTATTCCACAAGACTCGGTCGAGAGCCCTGGTAGCCGTTCTTAACTGTTCGCGATTTTGCGCTTTGGTAATTTCTTCGATCAAAGCATCTACCACTGGAGACTGCACCCCGATTAAATTATCTGAACCTTTTTCTTTAGCTGCTTCGCTACCAAAACGATCCCAGAGTTCATTGCCGGGATTCTGCGAGTCTTGAAAGCGAACGGTAGTCATATCGAAATCATATTCGTTCATGCGCTTTTGATGTAATGCAAAGTCGCTGGTGCGAATATCAACCTGAACGCCGAGCTTTTCTAGGTTGCGAACATATCCTGAGATCACCCTTAAGAAAAAGCCGCCATTCTCTACAATCTCAAAGCGGAAAGGCTCACCTTTTTCATTGCGTAATGCACCATCGCGGTACTGCCAGCCAGCATGCATGAACAATTCACGCGCTTTTTTTAAATTCTGACGCAGACTTCCGGGTGGATTGGTAGAGGGTGCTGCTGGCATAGGGCCAAAGACAGCATCTGGAACCCATTGTGGATATTTTTCTTTGAGTGGTTTCAGTAACTTCAATTCGCTTTCAGTAGGCTTTCGAGGACCATTAAAGTTCGCACTCAAATCGCTATTGGTAAAGTAACTATTGATACGACTGTATTGATCAAAAAAGATTTGGCGGTTGAGCCATTCAAAATCAAGCGCATATCCTAATGCTTCGCGTACACGAGGGTCTTTAAAAAGGGGGCGACGAATATTCATGGCAAAGCCTTGCATGCCAGCGCCGTTGTGATTCAAAAATGCTTTCTTTAAAAGGATGCCTTGATCGAATTTAGGGCCAACATATCCCTTGGCCCAGATCTTGGCGCGATACTCCACGAGTGCATCAAACTCCCCTGCCTTAAAGGCTTCTAGACGAACGGCATCATCACTGTAGAGCTTGTAGAGCACACGATCAAAGTTATAAAAACCTACCCGAATATTTAAAGGCTTACTCAGCTGATCGGCCCAGTAAGCGGGATTCTTCTTATAAAGAATCGATTTTCCAGCTTTAAAAGATTCAATTAAATAAGGTCCGCTGGCCAAAGGCGCTTCAAAGGCAAGCTTCTCAAATGGAATAATTGTTCCGTCAGGACGTTTGCCCCAGTTACGCGAGAACACCGGGAATGTTCCCGCCAAAATGGGAAGTTCTGCATTGTCATTTTTAAAATCAAATCGAACCACTCGTTCAGATAGAACTACTGCTTCTTTAATATCTGCAAAGGTTGTCTTGTAACGGGGATGTGCTTTGCCACTCATTAAGGTATCAAAGCTGTGCTTCACGTCAGCGGCCAATACTGGACTACCATCTGAAAACTTTGCCTCGGAACGAATGTGAAAGGTCACAGATTTTCGGTCTTTTGCGACTTGAATATCATCAGCTAACAAACCATAAATACTAGAAACTTCATCGGCACTTCCTTCCGCTAAGGATTCGAACATCAAATCAATGCCTGGAGCGGTGATACCTCTCAGGGTAAATGGGTTGAATTTATCGAAACTTGTTCTTTGGCCCGGATTTGGCAGTACTAAGGTTCCACCCTTAGGAGCGTTCGGATTAACGTAGTCAAAATGGGTAAATCCGTCTGGATATCTAGGCTTACCGTACTGTGCAATGCCTTGTCCCGCTAAAGCCGTATTGGCTTCGAGCCCCAGCAGCAAGGCGACAAGCAAGAAAGAGGCAATGTTAAGAATGGGTTTTAGGCTGGGCATATATGCAACAATTATAGATAACTAATCATATTTGAAGCAAAGGACATAACATGGGCTTTCTCTCCGGCAAAAAAATCCTCATTACCGGCCTCCTCTCTAACCGTTCTATCGCCTATGGTATTGCCAAGGCCTGTCACCGCGAGGGAGCGGAATTAGCCTTTACCTATGTGGGTAAGCGCTTTAAGGATCGTATTGTCGATTTTGCAAAAGAATTCAGCACCGAACTGATTTTTGACTGTGATGTCGGTAGCGATGAGCAGATCAGCGCTCTTTTTAAGGATTTAGCCAAATCATGGCCTCAGTTTGATGGCTTTGTACATGCTATTGGCTTTGCTCCACGCGAAGCGATTGCTGGAGATTTTCTTGAGGGACTATCTCGTGAGGGCTTCAAAATTGCTCACGATATTTCTGCATATAGCTTCCCAGCAATGGCAAAAGAGGCGCTACCGATGTTGCGTGATAAATCCTCATTGTTGACTCTTACCTATTTAGGTGCGATGAAAAATGTTCCGAACTACAACACCATGGGTTTAGCTAAAGCGTCTCTTGAGGCGTCAGTTCGCTACCTTGCTGGTTCTGTTGGTCCGAAGGGTATTCGCGCAAACGGCATATCTGCTGGTCCAATTAAAACTTTGGCAGCCTCAGGCATTAAAGGGTTTAGTAAGATCTTGGAATCGGTCGAGCAAACTGCTCCACTACGTCGCAACGTAACGATTGATGATGTTGGTAACACCGCAGCTTTCTTGTTATCGGATCTAGCAAACGGTATCACTGCGGAAATCATCTACGTTGACAATGGCTTTAGCCACGTAGTTGGCGGTATGGATGAAGCTTGAATGTTCCACTGAGTGAGACTCTGAAGTTTTGGGCCAAACTGGGTGTCATCAGCTTTGGTGGCCCCGCAGGACAAATTGCGGTTCTGCACCAAGAGTTGGTTGAAAAGCGTCACTGGATTTCTGGGCGGCGCTTTTTACATGCGCTCAACTATTGCATGCGTCTACCTGGGCCAGAAGAAGCCCAACAATTAGTAACCTATATTGGTTGGCTGATGTATCGCACATGGGGCGGCATCCTAGCGGGTACTTTATTTATTCTTCCGTCACCCTTCATTTTGGTTGGCCTCTTCTGGGGTGTACATTACCTATAGACAAGTCTGCCGCTATCTTTTTTGGTATTAAACCTGCTGTCACGGCGATTCTGTTACATGCAGCTGTTCGGATCGGTAAACGCACGATTCATAATCAGACGCTCCGGTGGATTGCGTTTGGATCGTTTCTGGCCATCTTTATTCTGAATCTCGCTTTTCCAATCACATTGTGCTAATTGCGGGTGCCATTGGATATTGGGGCGGCAAAAAGTATTCGGAATATTTTCAGCAAACTGGTGCACACTCCAGCAAAGAAATAAAAGAATATGTTCCAGCGATAATTGATGATCACACGCCAGCACAAGAGCACACAAAATTTAGCTATTCCAAAACGATTCGCCTCAGTTGTGTTGTCGCCTGTTTCTGGCTTGTGCCAATTGGCTTGCTCACCTTTATTTTTGGCTGGAAGAACCTATTCCCACAATTGGGCTAGTTCTTTACTAAAGCCGCATTTCTGACCTGTGGCGGCGCCTATGCAGTTCTGCCCTATGTGTAATCAAGGTGCAGTCGAGCACTTTCATTGACTAAGCGCTAGCCAGATGATTGACGGCTTAGCTCTTGGAGAAACTACTCCGGGACCGCTCATCATGGTGGTTGCTGTTGTAGGTTATCTTACAGGACATATTCAACACTTAATTGGCAATAATAATCCATTTTGGTTTGGTGTTCTGGGTGCATACGTCGCCACTTGATTTACGTTCTTGCCATCCTTCTTTTTGATATTAGTAGGTGGTCCTTTAATTGAGTCTACACATGAAAAGGCTAGGATTCACTGCCTCGCTAACTGCAATCACTGCGGCTGTGGTGGGCGTCATTGCCAACCTCGGCCTCTTTTTGGCGTATCACGTATTTTTTCCAAGAGGCTTTGGCGGATCGATTTCCTGGATATCGATCATTATTTGCGCACTAGCTGGTTTAGCCCTGTTCAAATTTTAAAAAGGCGTGCTCTCAGTTCTAGGTGGGTCGGCCTTAGCTGGATTGCTCCTGTATTACATCTCGATATTGATAGGGTGAGATTTTTTACAAGATTGGCATAATAGAAAACATGCGAATCGAACCTCAAACTATTACCCATCTCCAAGAATGGCTCGGCAAATCTGAGTCTTTTCAAGATACCGTGACTGCTACACCAGTGCGCGCCCTGTCGGCAACCATGGACCGTGGTGATGATCTAGCACCTAGCAAAGGCTCTTTCTTACCCGAGCTCTGGCACTAGTTGTATTTTTTCCCCACGCACGTGAATCAAAAATTGGTCCTGATGGTCACCCAAAGCGCGGCGGCTTTCTACCGCCAGTTCCATTACCTCGTCGCATGTGGGCAGGTAGCCGTCTTGAATGGCTCAAATCACTTTCTGTGGGTGATGAGATTGAACGCGTCTCTACGATTAAATCGATTACTCATACAGCAGGTCGCACCGGTGATTTGATTTTTGTATTAGTCAATCACCAGATCTCTAACCAAGATGGCTTGGCCATTATTGAAGAACATGACATTGTTTATCATGACGCACCAGGTCCAGATGACAAACCGGTTGCTCCCACGCCTGCGCCCACTGATGCCAAATGGAGCAAAACCATCACACCCGATGATGTATTGCTGTTCCGCTATTCAGCGCTCCTCACCTTTAATGGACACCGTATTCGCTACGATCGCAAATATGTCACCGAAGTAGAGGGCTACCCTGGACTGATTGTTCATGGCCACTTAATTGCTACGCTACTTGTCGATTTAGTCCGTCAATCTATTTCTGGCTGCAAGTTGAAGAGTTTTGAGTCTAGGGATGGTGTGCGATCGTCCAGAGACCGAACGAACTTCAGACGGCCCGCTATCAAATAGTCTTGGCATCACGTCTGGCTCAAATTGCCCCTCCTGTTGATGGGGTTACACCATCCACGGATGATGTTGAGCCGTATTACCGATGATGCAGAGCGAGCAAAGCGCATGGGTTTTGGTGGAAAGCTGCGCATCCATCCGAAACAAGTCAATATTGTTATCAATGCCTTTCCGCCCACGGAAGCCGAAATTGCTTGGGCACAACGGGTCATCGCGGCTGATAAGACCTCCAAAGGAGGTGCTGTAAAACTCGATGGACGCATGATTGACCGACCAGTAGTTTTATGAGCCCACATAACAACAATATGGAGATCAACATGAAAAAGAAGAAGTTCTTATTTTCAGGAATTGCTGCAGCATTAACCGCTGGTGCACTTCTCAGCACCAGCGCCAAAGCTCAAAAAGATTGGCCTACTAAATCGATTTCACTCATCGATCCTTTCGCTGCGGGCGGTCCAACTGACTCTCTTGCGCGGCTTATTGCTGTGCCAATGGGTCAAGCTCTTGGTCAAACTGTTGTTGTTGAAAACATTCCAGGTGCTGGCGGTACGATTGCTAGCACTAAAGTTGCAAGAGCAGCGCCTGACGATTACACCATCTACTGGCATCATATGGGACTGGCTACTGCGAATGCGCTTTATGACAAACTACCGTATAACCCAATGACCAACTTTGAATATATTGGTCAGGTCGCCGACGTACCTATGGTGTTGCTGGGCAAAAAAGATTTGCCAGCTAACAATTTTAAAGAGTTGAAAGCCTACATTCGCGCTAATGACTCTAAAGTCACCATGGCAAATGCTGGTCCAGGAGCAGTATCACAGCTATGCGGATTACTTTTCCAAAATCGTATGGGCGTGAAGTTAACCAACATTCCTTATAAAGGAACAGGCCCGGCTCTCACTGATTTGCTAGGTGGTCAAGTTGACCTTTTGTGCGATCAAACCACACAAACTATTCCTTACATCAAGGATGGTCGTGTTAAGACTTACGGCACAACAACTTTAAAGCGTCTACCAGCCATTCCGAATGTTCCAACATTGGATGAACAGGGCCTCAAAGGTTTTGAAGTAAAAGTTTGGCATAGCATGTACACCCCAAAGGGCGTTCCAAAGCCAGACGTGAAAAAACGCCTAAAGGATGCCAACATTGGCATCGTATCTGCTGACAAGATGACCTCTCATGGCCTTAAATTCGTAGCAATCATAAAAAAGCCAGCTTCTGCTAGCTTTTTTATTGTGCCATCCTACAGGATCATCGTGGATTGAATTAACCCGGTCTGAACAAGTATCCAGAGCGAGCTTTATCACGACGCCTTCTGAAAAGCACATCAATAAAAGCGGCCAACGCCCAGATCGCCAAGAATGGATCAAGCAGATAATCCCAGAGATTGGCCGATTCATGCCATTGAGCTGACCATGCAATGATGGCTATCGCAATAACCCAAACACCTTTAGTCCAATTTAGCAAGCCACATACCAACGCATAAAACAGAACTGCGATCAAGAAAGTAATCGACCCATATCCCCAAGCATAGGGATCAATCATCCCAATACCCAAAGCAAAGGGATAAAAGCAGATGGCAATAAAAACCACGGAAAATCTAAATGCAGTGGGCATTGGTTTACTAGAGGGCAATACTGAGCTCCAAAGCAGCAAGGTTAAGACCACGCTCAGATCTCCAGTAACGCCACGAACATACGCTATCAGAGGCAACTCCATGCCCAAGCCTAGTGGCCAAAATAAAACGTTGCTGATGAATATTAAGAGTAACACTTTGACCATGAATGACAAAGGATTGGAAGAGAATTTTTGTAAAACCCATATTCCAACTACTCCACAAGAAATGGATAACTCGATCAAAGGCAAAGATTGCATTACCGAATTCATTATCGCGCCTCCTGATTTGGTACATCAGCTTCTTTTGCTTGAGTGTGAGCTTGAATTTGCGATTGAATCTCGCTGAGAGAATGCTGCAGCCATGGGCCTGGAAAATACCGATGACAAATCTTTTTGCGATCCCAGGTATACACCAGATGAGCATCATCACCATCAACAGTAATTAAGTAAGGATAAGAGAATTCCTTGCGTTGCGCATCTGGCAGCGCCTCATCATTTTCTAACAACTCAATGGTGCGCCACTGACCAGATTGAGGATCATTCATGATCAAGGCGAGTCGATAACGACCGGCTTCAATATTATTGAGCACCAAAATACGTGCACCACTTTTTAGAATCAAGCCAGTCACTGCAGAATTTGGATTAGCAATGGCTAAGTCCTCTACAATTTCCCAACTTTGACCGGCATTTTGAGTACGACTCACAAGTATTTGCTTGGGCAGGCCTGCACTTCGTGCTTGTCGAAAATAGGCGCTAGCATCTTGTGCATCATTAACAAAGACAAGTGGTTGTATCGCACTACGTCCGGAACTCATTCGGCGCTTATCAATCACTCTGTCTGCATCCACTCTGATGAGCTCGCCAAAACGCCCTATCCACTCATGATAGGCAGGTATTCCAAGGCGTCCATCTGCAAACTGTATAGCCCGAGACTTGACAAGCGTGCTTAAGTTCAGAAACGGCGAAGTAATGAAACGCTGCGGATTACTCCAAGTTAAGCCCTCATCATCTGATGTCACCGCAGAAATCGAACTTCCTGCCCAACCACCAATAGAAACGGTCACAAAGAGTAATTGCAACTTTCCATCCGCCAATCTAGTTGGAACAGGATTTCCAAGTTTCGCTATATATCGCAAGAGTCCCCTCTCAGCACTAATACGATCCATCACTACAGTCGGCGCACTCCAATGAGCAGATTTCGGATCATAAACAGAGCTGTAGATGGAGACATCTGCAGCACCCTCACGACTACCTGCAAACCAAAAAGATCGAATGGCACCATCTTTTAAAGCAATCAGTGAAGCGGCGTGTACCGAGGGGGCACCAGTATCAGGCAGCCAAGCGGCTTGTGGTGCTGGAATAGCTGCTTTGCTAGATGCCTTAGGTTTGAGTATGGATTCTTCTTCGATCTCCAGATCAACTGTAGAGTGAGTAGAAGTGGCAAATGGCGCCCAAACTGGACGGCTATCAATATGCAAGAAACCAAATACTGCGGCAAGCAATAAAAAACAAAGAGCAAGGACACGACTCATCTACAAACATCCTTCAGGTTGGATACGTCTGGATTTGCTACAGGCGTAGAAATCAGGTACTCAGTAACAAACAAATGCTTACCGATTGGTCCAGCCAACATCTCTTGAATTTCATCATTAGTGTGGCGCGCCCTCATTTCCATTCGTCTACCAACAATTTGACAAGAATCACAGAGCTCGGGAGCAACACCCAATGGTGCATGTACCGCTACTAGTGGATAGGCTTTTGTTAACCCAGAAATATCAGCAGCATCTTTTGCCAAATAACCGTGCAGCTTCGCACCAGGCAAGAGTAGACGATATTCTTCATCCTTAGCGCGATAGTCGCAAGGTATCCAAACATCCTTGCCCTGCAGTTGAGTGATGGTCTGCGTAGAGTAGCGACCTAAATTGCCTTCCAACGGAGCAAGGCTGCTAGTTAAACCGCAATAAACCAGAAAGCACGCTGCTAATGCAATCGTCTTAGTGAAGTCTTTCTTCAATAATCCAAGCAAGACCATGATAATTCCTATGGCCATAGGAATCCAATGGCCATAGGAATAAGTCCAAGTGCCAGCATCGTTCATCAATAGTGAAAGCTGAAGATTCAGTCCCATCCAAGTTAGTAGCGATAAGACTAACAATTGCAATAACAAGGCAATGCGAAATCCCCATAAAGGCAATTTTTTCCAGTACAAAGCGATCAGCGCAGCAAATGCAGGCATGACCGGCAATAGATATCGACCCGAGCGCTGACTTGGCAAACTAAACACAATCAAAAATGCGCCGATCAATAACAACAAAAGTGTTTGTTCTAAACTGAGGAAGCGACGTCCACGCCAGCTCTGAATCAAGCATGAGATCAGCACAAAACTAAAAAAGCCTGCATTACCAACGGTAGCGAGTAACAGCAACCAAATGCTGTCACCACCACTTAGCAAATCTGATAAGTAACTAGATTGGCGAGCGGCAAATTTGCCAGCGTTTTCGCCCAAAACAAATTCTTTCCAGACGACTTCTGGATGGGGGTCTAAAGCGAACCATAAACTAAAAATGCCAAGTGCCAGCAAAGCAATCAAGATTAATTTATAGAAATCCCTTCTCAGTAATTGAGGAATACTCCACTGACGCCAGCGCCAGTAATATAAGGCCAGAGCAAACGAAGCCGGGACTATGTATGCAAAAGATTTTGCAAATAATGCAAAACCTAAACAAATACCGGCAACGAGCGGGAAAAAGAATTTCGATTCAAATGCACTCCTGCCCCAATATAGAAGCGCCAAAAATGGCAGCGATATCCAAAACACTTCTGGGGGGTCAGCCAAAAATGGGCGACCGTATCGATAAGTCGCAAAAAAGGAGAGCCAGATGAATGCCGCTAAAGCGCCAGTTTGCGTTTTGCCGCTAAAACAGCGTACGGCCAAAAATAAGAAAAAGGCGGTCAGGGCGGTATATAAAACATTGGGCCAACGCAGACTAGCTAAGGTCCAATCCGAGCCCCAATGTGTACTGGCTATCCCTTGCCAGAAAATAAGTGGAGGCTTGGTATTTTGAATGCCGTCCATGTCAGATTGAAGCGGCAGCCATTCTCCAGAATCTGCCGTCATCCGCACAATATGCATGTAGGGATACTCATCACCGTTTTTAGGCACAAATCGACTATCTAAGCCATAAAGATAGGTCAATACACCTAAAAGCAGCATCAATATCGCAGAACGGTAAGAAAATGAAACTCGCATAACAATAGTTTAATAGGTCTTATAGGAATTCCCAGTAAAACTGCCTATGCCCAGATTTTGCATGAGCTTATGAAAAATGACTCTGGATTGGTTATCACCTTTCAGAGTTTGCTTGATTAAGATGTTGATGAATCATTTTGTAACTAATGACTGAGAAATTATCAGAATGGAGATAAACCACATGCGAGCAAGGTATTTAAAACCCGCAATCCTAGCCTCTATCTACCTTGGCATTAGCCAATGGAGTGGCGCTGCTGTTGCCCAACATGCGGATGCCAGTAATTTATACAAACGTGGTCTTGCCGCCACCTGCGCCAATTGCCATGGCACAGATGGCAAAGGAGTAGTTGATGGTGGAATGCCATTAATTAACATCCTCACAAGCGAACAAATGCTCGCTCAGTTGAAGGCATTTAAATCAGGTGCACGTGAGGGCACCATCATGCCCCAGTTAGCCAAAGGCTACACAGACGAGCAACTTGAAATCATCGCTAATCAACTTGGCAAGAAATAATAAGGAAGACCATCATGGATCGTAGACAATTTATTGGCCAGAGCGCAGCAGCGATTGGCCTACTCGCTGGTTTCTCTGGACAAGCGCGTGCTAATTTACAAAAAGCAGAAATTATCGTCATTGGCGGAGGATACGGTGGCGCTACAGCTGCTAAGTATCTGCGCTTATTTTCAAACAACACGGCAAAGGTCACACTGATAGAGCCTAATGCTTCTTTTATCTCTTGCCCGATGTCTAACCTGGTAATTGGTGGATCACGTAATTTAGCGGAGATCACCTCTCCATATGACGCACTCAGCAAGCGTCATGGGATCAAGATTATTCAAGATAGTGTTGCCAGCATTGCTCCAGAGAAGAAAACTGTCAAACTTGCTTCTGGCAAGACCTTGCGTTACGACAAAGCAGTTGTATCGCCAGGCGTATCACTCAACTTCAAAAGCATCGACGGTCTTGCTCAAGCAAACAAAGATGGTATTACCCTCCAAACATGGAAGGCAGGTCTAGAAACGGTCGCACTACATAAACAAATCGCTGCCATGCGTACCGGTGGCACTTTTGCCATCAGCATTCCAGAAGCGCCCTACCGCTGCCCCCCTGGACCATATGAGCGCGCATGTCAGGTTGCCAATTACCTGAAACAAAATAATCCAACTAGCCAGGTCATCATTCTGGATGCCAACCAAGACGTTATTTCTAAGGGTGCATTATTTAAGAAGGTATGGGCTGAACAGTATTCTGGGATTATCGAATATCGACCAAAGAGCAATGTTGTTGGCGTTGATGTCAAAACAAAAACACTCAAACTCGAAGTTGAGGATGATGTGAAAGCAGATGTTTTAAATGTCTTGCCACAAATGGCAGCAGGCGAAATCGCTATCAAAACCGGCTTAGCAAACTCGAATGGTCGTTGGGTTAACGTCAACTATCTCAACTTTGAATCCACTGCGCGTAAAGATATTCATGTATTGGGTGATGCCATTCAAATTGCCCCTGCAATGCCCAAGTCTGCACATATGGCTAACCAGCACGCCAAAATCGCTGCAGCCGCTATCGTGGCTGAGCTGAGTGGTTGGGAAGTAAACCCTGCTCCAGTCCTGACCAATACCTGTTACAGCTTCGTCAATTCTAAAGAAGTAGTGCACGTAGCCAGCGTTCATCAGTACAACGCGGCTGAAAAGACCTTCAAAACTGTTCCAGGATCAGGAGGACTTTCTCCAGCCCCTTCAGTATTAGAAGGTGTTTACGCATGGGGTTGGGCGCACAACATTTGGGCAGATAGCTTGGGTTAATAATGAAACAAATGCATCTGCATCAATAAAAAAGAGACCTTCGGGTCTCTTTTTTCCAGAGGCCAATAAAGTGCAGCATGAAACCGTGTCAGCCAGTCACTTATGCATCGGCTTACAGTGCGGTGGCTCAGATGGTTTTGCATCTATCACTGCCAATCCTGCCTTAGAGGCAGCGATTGATCTTTTGTCTCAACATGGTGGTACAGGTCTCCTTTCGGAGACTCCTGAGATCTATGGGGTTGAACACACTCTCACCCGCCGTGCAGTCAGCCAGGCGGTCGGCGAAAAGTTAATTAAACGCATCCGCTGGTGGAAAAATGAATACTCGGTTGGCCGAGCTGTCCAAATTAATGGGCAAGTAAGTTCAGGCAATCAAATTGGTGGCTTGGCGAAAATCTTTGAAAAATCCTTAGGATCCTCCATAAAATGCGTGACCGGTCCATCTCCAGGCTTTGATCCGGTATCTGCAACCGGGCAAATCGCAGGGGGAGCCAATCTGATTGCCTTTACCACTGGACGTGGCTCTATGTTTAGCTCCAAACCAGCTCCCTGCATCAAATTGACTACTAATACGCCAATGTATGAGCGACTGACCGAAGATATGGATATCAATTTCGGGGAGAGTTTGGATGACACGGTATCCG
The DNA here is from genome assembly GCF_900095185.1 of Polynucleobacter necessarius. Taxonomy (NCBI): domain Bacteria; kingdom Pseudomonadati; phylum Pseudomonadota; class Betaproteobacteria; order Burkholderiales; family Burkholderiaceae; genus Polynucleobacter; species Polynucleobacter necessarius. The sequence goes on from NZ_LT606948.1 coordinate 1,637,151, forward strand.
TCCAAGAAATGTGGCAAAGGCTCTTCGACCTATTTCTTCGCACTGTGGTGTAATGAGCTAAGAGAACTGTAGAATTCATCTTGTTCGCTCAACCCAGATAGAAACAAAACTGAAACAGGCTTATGAAATTTAGGGATTGCTACGAAACACTCGGCGTGCCACGTTCCGCCACAGAAGCAGAAATTAAGTCCGCTTATCGCAAGCTAGCACGCAAATATCACCCAGATGTCAACAAAGAAGCTGGCGCAGAAGAGCAGTTCAAGCACATCGGCGAGGCGTATGTCGTTCTTAAGGACACCGAAAAACGGGCTGCTTACGATCGCTTTGGTGAGAATTGGAAGAACGGGCAAGACTTCACCACTCCTCCCAATTGGAATGAAGGCTTTGCGTATTCTGACGGTGGTTTTGGCGGTGGACACCCAGGCTATGGCGGAGGCTTTGAAGGTGATCAAAGTGAATGCTTTGAATCTCTTTTTGGTAGAGGCAAACATCGTCAAGGTGGTCGAGGTAGCCACTCTCGTCAGGGCATGAATTTTAAGGGCCAAGATCATCACGCCAAAATTTTGATTGATCTGGCTGACGCCTACAACGGAGCCAAGAAAACTATTGCATTACATGTGCCGGTGCAAGATGCGAGCGGCCATGTCAGCACTCAAGAGCGCAAGTGAGATGTCAGCATTCCGAAGGGAATTAAAGCTGGACAAAATCTTCGTCTTTCAGGGCAAAGTGCGCCAGGTATTGGGGAGGGTCCATCGGGCGATTTATATCTCGAAATTGATTTCCATCTAAACCCACTCTATCGAGTGGAGGGCAAGGATATATTTATTGATATTCCGCTAGCGCCTTGGGAAGCGGCTCTAGGAACAACCGTCAAAGCGCCTACTCCATCTGGCAGCACTCTGGAATTAACAATTCCCGCAGGTACTGTGGCTGGTCGTAAGATGCGACTCAAAGGTAAAGGCATTCCGAGCGCAGAGGCTGGTGATCTATATGTTGTTCCAACGATTGCTCTACCTCTAGCAGAGACAGACGCGCAAAAAGAGGCTTACCAAACTTTTGAGAAGGCTTGTAATTTCAACCCAAGAACTCACTTGAAGGGATGATGGATATGACACAAACCAATATCACCTGGATTGAAGGCGCTGTTGTAGAAAATGAAGTGCACATGACCATCATTGAGCTTGCTCACGCATCGCGCACCCCTGAAGATCTGATTATGAGCTGGGTTTCTGAAGGCGTCTTAAGCCCTATTGGATCCTCGCCTGAGGATTGGCGTTTTAGCGGGGACTCTCTGAGAAGAGCAAAAACAGCTGCGCATCTCACGCATGATTTGGAGCTCAATGTGCCTGGTGTTGCCTTGGCTTGAGACCTGCTAGATGAAATCGCTCAGCTACGGGCTCGATTACCTCAGGAATAAGCGCGGCATCAAGCTTCTGAACGAGTGAGAAGCTGTTCCCAACGTTGCAGCTTCTGATCTAAATTCACCGTAATTTCTGTCAGGCGTGCTTGCATGCTGGCTGCTAACTCAGGCTCATTCTTACAAAGAGCAGGATCACTCATCGCAATACCAATGTCGGTCTGCTCTGCTTCTAGCGCCTCAATGAGTGCAGGCAGCTCCTCCAACTCTTGGCGCTCTTTACCATTGGGCTTTTGTACACTAGTCGTTGCCGCAGGTTTGACTTCGCTCTTGACTTCTACTTTTTCAGCGGGCTTTGTGTTGGAATTGCTAGCTCGAATTATGTCGGATCTCGCTTTTTGAATCTTCCAATCTTCATAGCCACCCTCATACTCTCGCCAAAAGCCATCACCCTCATTGGCAATAATGCTAGTGACTACATTATCTAAGAAATATCGGTCGTGACTGACTAAAAAGACAGTGCCTTTGTAATCTTGTAAAAGTTGCTCTAGTAGATCCAAGGTATCAATATCTAAGTCATTGGTTGGCTCGTCTAAAACCAAGACGTTTGCTGGCCTAGCAAATAGACGTGCTAACAATAGACGATTACGTTCTCCGCCAGATAGGGTGCTAACAGGAGAATTCGTTCTTTCAGGCGCGAATAAGAAATCACTCAAATAACTTTTGACGTGCCTCTTATTGCCGTTGATTGCTATCCACTCACTACCAGGGCTAATGTAATCTTCCAATGAAGCATTCAAATCCAACCCTTCACGCATCTGATCAAAATAGGCTACTTCGACACGTGTTCCCATTGTTGCAGTGCCTGAGTCTGGAGCAATCGTCCCTAGAATTAACTTGAGCAAGGTTGTTTTACCCGCGCCATTTGGGCCTAATAAACCCACCTTATCGCCACGCAAAATCATTGCCGTGAAATCCTTCACAATCGGACGATCATAAGTTTTACTGACGTTTTGTAGGTCAGCGACAATCTTCCCGCTACGATCTCCAGCTGAAACAGCCAACTTCACCTGCCCCATGGTATCTCTTCGCTCAGCACGACTAGTACGTAGTTTCTCTAATCGTGCAATACGAGCTACGTTTCGTGTGCGACGTGCTTCGACACCTTTGCGTATCCAAACCTCTTCTTGCGCTAAAAGCTTATCTGCTCGGGCATTTGCTAACGACTCAGCATTCATTTCTTGCTCTTTTAGAACCTCGTATTGGGTGAAGTTTCCAGAATAGCTGCGCAAGATACCCCTATCTAATTCGACAATTTGTGTGCACACAGTGTCCAAGAAGGCACGATCATGGGCAATCAAGATCACTGAGCCTTGATACTCCTTAAGCAATTCCTCTAACCATGCAATCGAATCCAAGTCCAGATGATTGGTAGGCTCATCAAGCAATAAAACATCTGGCATTTCCACCAAAGCACGCGCGAGAGCAACTCGCTTTTTAGTTCCACCAGATAGTGCATGAATCTTGACGTCTGCATCGAGATGCAAACGATCCAAGGTTTCATGAACACGCTGCTCCCAATTCCAACCACTCAAAGCCTCTAATTCAGATTGCACTTCATCCAAACGATGATGAGAAGCATCATCCCATTCACCTACACTTAACGCCTCATACTCTTCGCGCAAGGCCTTTGCTTGAGCAACGCCTTTTGAAACCACTTCAAATACCGTTTCTTCAGCTTCAAAGATGGGCTCCTGGAGAACATAAGCAATTCGCAGACCTTGCTGATATTGCAGCAAGCCATCATCCATTGTTTCAATCCCCGCCAAGATCTTCAGGAGAGAAGACTTACCAGTGCCATTGCGGCCAATTAAGCCGACACGTTCACCAGATTCTAGGGAAAATGCAGTATTTGCGAGGAGGTCAACATGGCCAAAAGCCAGTTTTGCATCTGTGAGTACGATTAAAGCCATGGCGACATTATCGTCACGTCGTCAAAAGACGAGATATTTTGCTCAATGTCTGCGAGACTAGCTCTGTATGGTCTTTAAATTAACCCCCTCTGCACCCCGCTTAATCCTCTTTGCAGGTCATATGCGGGCACAGGTAACTCCACTCTGGCCAAAAGAGCTTTACCCCTATTAGTTGAAAAGACTGGAGAGGATTTCTTTTTCCTCGATAAAGATACTGCATATGGGGCATTTAGTGCTCAAGTCATGAAACTCACGACTCCGAATCCCAATGATCGTGATAGCCCCTACTACCTTGAAAATCTCCGGGATTGGGAATACCAGGGCTGCGAGGGAAAATTTACTTCTATGGGTAAATGTCATCCTAGTGGGTTCATTCTCCAAGGAAATTCAGAGTGGTCGTATGTTTGATCTGCAAGCCCTTGGATTACCAACACAAACGATGATTCAAATTGCTTGGATTGACCTTGAGGAGAGTGTGAAGCGAAGCGACCCTCGTGATGAATGGAAGCTCGCCCATTGGGATCAATACACCAAACGCAGAATAGAGCCCCACCGGTCCACCTTGCTTTACATCGCTTTAATAAAGCAAGCTTTAACGAACTCACTTTTAAACAACTCATTGATGTTCTGGCGTAGTGAATATCTGCAAATGGTAAAGGTAAAAAAATAGGGCCCTTAAGGGCCCTATTTTCAAACCTCAGAACTGAAATCTTAGAACTTATAAGTCACACCAACAGCTGGCATCCATGGATTTAGCGTCAACTTACCAATATTTGCACCATTACTAACTGTTTGAACATTTGTGGCTATCGTTGCATATTTCACATCTAGGTTTAAGCCCCAGTTTTTATCAAACATATAGTCCATACCAATTTGACCAACAAAGCCTACGCTTGAAGGTTCAACTTGAAGGCCAGCACCGGTGCCATAGAAATTTTGACGGTTGCCGAAAATTGTGTAGTTGATACCGGCACCTACATAAGGTTTGCATGCACCCAAATCAGTGAAGTGATACTGAGCTAATAGAGATGGGGGGAGACCAGTAATCTTACCGACATTAGAGTCACCTGGGGTAGCCGTTATATTGACTTGCTGTGGCCAGGTTAATACCAATTCGGCTGCAATATTTTTTGTGAAGAAATACGAAACATCAAACTCAGGAATCCATTGATTCTTGGCTTTGATATGTGCAGTCTGAACAGTACCCATTTGCCCGTTCTGCCAAAGGAGATCAACTGCGCGGACACGCACCATCCAAGGATTTTCTTCGGCTTGAGCTTGAGCTTGAGCTTGAGCTTGAGCTTGAGCTTGAGCTTGAGCTGCAAGTGGAGATAAAGATGCTACTGCAGCCATTGCTGCTACGAGAGACTTAATACGCATGATGGTTTCCCTTTTTATTATCAATTTCGATAAGATCATTTTCGAATTGATACAGAAGAGAGTTTTGATTCAAATCAAATTAAATAGACTACGAGAATTTGTATTTGTCAAAATGCAACAACATCTCCAGCCTTATTTGATATATATCAAATTGACTTTGTTTTGGGCTACAAAACTTTGGAGTAAGTACCTTTTGCTTGGGATGGTCTGAGGTGACGATCAAAAGTCATGACTACCCGTTTTGCAAGAAGGCTGCCTTTGGTAGGAACAAGGATATTTTCTCCCTCCCACTCCAAGAGCCCTGCCTCCTTAAGACTTTTTAGCTCCTCTAGCTCAACCGCAAAGTACTTTGAAAAATTCATGTGATGCGAAGAGGCAAAAGCCTAGGCATCAAGGGCAAATTGGCACATGAGCTCGCCAATCACATTGCTCGACGGAGAAAATCATCTTGATCAAGCTGGATACCCCTTATACAGGCAAATGACCGGCATCCAGCGCCTCGTAATACTCATCCAAAGTTCGAATATTTTGCGAGTAGCAGTCATCAACCTTACCTATAGATAAAATACCAAAAGCCAATAGGTCACACTCGGCTTGAGTGGAGTAGCCTTGAAAATTACGATGCAACCTTCCCTGCTTTTGAGCAATAGCCAACTCATCATCTCGCTTAGCAAAATGCTCCATACCAATGAAAACATAACCAGCCTCACCCAAACGCGAAATGGTATTGGAGAGAAGGTCTAATTTATCAGCGGCGGGTGGTAAATCCGCTTCAGCGATGCGACGCTGTGGCTTAAAAATATGTGGCAAATGGGCGTAATTATAAACTAAAAGACGATCGGGATGCATTGCTAATACTGCATCGACAGTATCTTTAAAAGTTTCTGGGGTTTGTTTCGGCAAGCCATAAATTAAATCTACACTTCTCGATTGAGAGTCATATTTTCTTGACCAGTCAATCACCGCCGCTTGAGTTTCTTCAATGGTTTGAACGCGATGAACTGCTTCTTGCACTGCCAAATTGAAATCTTAAACCCCCAAGTTGATTCGGTTAAATCCTAAATCCGCCAAAAGTGCAATATCTTTCTCAGTTACTCGGCGCGGATTAATTTCAATGGAATACTCACCCTCAGACAACAAGTCAAAATATTCGCGAGTATGGTGCATCAGCTCAATCATTTCCTCATGCGACAGAAATGTCGGCGTACCATCGCCACAGTGCAACTGCGTTATGGGAATTTTTCTCTGAGCGCCAATAGCCTTGACAACCATAGCCATTTCTTTGGCTAAATACTTAATGTGTATTTGCCGCTACGGCCATGGTCTTTGGTGATGATTTTGTTACAGTCACAGTAATAACAAATATTGGGGCAGAACGGCAAATGAAAATAGAGAGAAAGTGGTGCATCGACTGTCGCAACTCGCTCACGAGCCCCAAAATAATCAAGCTCAGCAAAATGATTATGGAAGCGATCAGCGCTAGGATAAGAGGTGTAGCGTGGCCCGTTGATATCCAACCTCTTCAATAACTCAGGATGAAAAAGTGCTTTTTTTCTTGAACTACTGGATTATGAATTTCTGATTTCATGGAAAGCTTGAGAATTTACTTTGTCAAATAGTTTAGAGCTACTGCTTCTGCTACTTTAATCCCATCAACCCCTGCAGACAAGATACCGCCTGCATAGCCAGCACCCTCGCCCGCTGGATACAAGCCTTTAATATTTAAACTTTGATAATTAGCGCCCCGAGTAATTCGCAATGGAGAAGAGGTGCGCGTCTCCACGCCAGTTAAAACGGCATCTTTCATCGAGAAGCCCTTAATTTGCTTCTCAAACGCAGGAATGGCCTCACGTATTGCTTCGATTGCATAAACAGGCAAACTTTCTGCTAGATCAGTTAAATGCACACCTGGCTTATAAGATGGGATCACGCTTCCAAATTGAGTAGAGGGCTTGCCTTCAAGAAAATCGCCAATGAGTTGTCCTGGCGCCTCATACGTTTTACCGCCTAATTCAAATGCCTTAAGCTCAATAGCTCTCTGAAACTCAATACCTGCCAGTGGGCCACCGGGATAATCCTCAGGTGTGATGCCAACAACAATCCCAGCATTGGCATTACGTTCGTTACGCGAGTACTGACTCATACCATTTGTGACTACTCGATTGGGTTCGGAAGTAGCAGCTACTACCGTTCCACCTGGGCACATACAGAAACTATAAACAGAGCGACCATTTTTGGCGTGATGAACCAACTTGTAGTCAGCTGCACCAATCAGTTCGTTACCAGCATGGGGACCTAAACGTACTCTATCAATGAGTGATTGAGGGTGCTCTATGCGAAAACCCACTGAGAATGGCTTAGCCTCCATATAAACACCGGCATGGTACAAAGCTTCAAAGGTATCGCGAGCACTATGCCCAAGCGCGAGAATAACGTGACTAGCTGGCAGATCGGGCTGACCTTCAATCTTTACGCCGCTAATTTGTCCATTATGGATATCGAATCCAGTCACTTTTTGTGTGAAGCGAATTTCACCACCTAAGTCGATGATTTCCTGACGCATCTTTTCAACAACTCCGACCAAGCGGAAGGTGCCAATATGGGGCTTAGCTACATAAGTAATTTCTTCTGGGGCGCCTGCTTTGACAAATTCTGCAATAACTTTACGGCCATCAAACTTAGGATCTTTAATCTGGCTATATAACTTTCCATCAGAAAAAGTTCCCGCTCCACCTTCGCCAAATTGCACATTCGATTCTGGGTTCAAAATATTTTTACGCCATAAACCCCATGTGTCTTGAGTACGTTCGCGCACTTTCTTGCCGCGCTCTAAAACTATCGGTTTAAAACCCATTTGTGCCAGCACTAAAGCCGCAAATATCCCGCAAGGACCAAATCCAATCACTACCGGACGAAGTGCTTGACCATTGGCAATGGATTCTGGGGCTTTTGCGACAAAGTGATAACGCGTATCGGGCGATAGTCTGATATGAATGTCACCTGCACATTTCTGAAGAAGGGCATCCTCATTTTTAGCGGATAAATCAATTGTGTAGATCAATGAAAGAGCAACGTTTTTGCGTGCGTCGTAGTTACGCCTAAATACCTGAAACTGAATTAAATCCTGAGCAGTCAAATTGAGGCGTTTCAAAATCGCCATCTCCAACGCTTCTGGAGCGTGATCAATCGGTAGGCGCAGTTCAGCAATACGAATCATGGGATCAACAATACACAGTAATTTGAGGCTTTCCTGGGCTTCAAGCCTCGCCCTAGATCAAACAATAATACTGGTTATGAGCAAGCAAGCGCTGAGTAAAGGCTTATAGAGGCGATAATGCGTTATGACCCTACGCGCAACTATTCATAAAGCTGACCTTCATGTCGCAGATTCTGACCGTCATTACTATGGCAGTCATTCACTCACCATCGCCAAGCACCCCTCCGAGACTGAGCAACGGATGATGATCCGCATCATCGCTTTTGCTTTACAGGCACATGAGGATTTAGTCTTTACTAAAGGTCTGAGCGATACCGATGAGCCCGATCTTTGGATCAAAGATCCAACAGATGCGCTCAAGCTCTGGATCGAAATTGGACAGCCGGATGAGAGACGTATTCTAAAAGCCTGTGGTCGTGCAGATCAAGTGATCGTCTATTGCTACGGTGGGCATACCAGCAAAATCTGGTGGGATGGTATTGCCACAATAAATTAAACCGCGCTCGTAACTTACAAGTAGTTTCCATTCCCTCAGAACAGGCAGATGAACTCAATACTCAATAAATTGGTAGAGCGTAGCATGGCCCTGCACGTGAACATTCAGGATGGCGAGGCCTATGTCTCCTCTGATCACGGACAAGTCACCATCACACCCGAAGTTTGGCGTAGCAATCAGTCATAAGTTGCTAATAGAAAATAGGCTCATAAGCATGCAAGTGGTTATCTTAGATACCAATGTCTTATTAGATCTCTTTGTATTGCAAGAGCTGATCAAAGGCAAACTCAAGGCATTAGCCACTCCCCTTGCCTTAGAAGGGTTTGCGGACGTAATAGCACGTCCATTATTTTCATTGAATGAAGTAGAATAAGAAAAGATATACCTCCAGTGGTCTGCTCTTGCAACAGTATTGGATGACCAAATCCTAGTTACATCACCTTGGGAATGCCAAGGTCCTGATGACCCAGTCTTTTTAGATCTTGCCTTCACAGCAAAGGCCTACACCTGAATCAGCAAGGACAATGAAGTACTCCGCTTCGGAAGCAAGGCAGTTAAAGAACGGATATTGATTACAGCAGATTACACAGCATGAGAACCCAATAATTAATGCTGAAGAGATATCTCTAGAATAGAGATTGTGGTGAAAATTACTTTCACCAGATTTTACTTAGACAGCGTATCGAAGATAAGCATACTGTTAAACATGAACAAACCAGAAATGGCAGATTCAGATGATGGCCTCTTCAAGCCCGGAAACAAACTCAGACACATCAAGTCTGGTGGCTTTTATAAAATAATCTTTCTTGCTAATGTCGAGGCTACCCTTGAGCCTGCCTATGTTTACGAGTCCTTGCAATCCCATGATTTTTGGATTAGACCCAAATTGGAAATGGAAGATGGTTGCTTTGAACTGATCTCAGAATAAGAAAGCCAATTCAACATGTCTGAAGAACGAATTACAACCCTAGAAATTGAATTCCTATATATCGGGAACTCAAAGCCATCAATGAACAAGCTAGCAGCTCTGTAGATAGCGGAGGTAGTCATCAAAGATGAAATCTTTCCACACTATTAATTCACTGCTAATATAGACAGAAGGCAACAGCCCAAGACATTAACTACCAAGGAAAATCTTGAGCAATTTAACGCGATTTTTAGTCCAGTGGGGCTTAACTTCTTTATCCCTTTGGGATGCTAGCTATATCTTTAGCGACTTACGTTTTGCAAATGGTGACTCGTTTTTGATAGCCACCCCGCTCTTAGGTTTTGCTAATGCGATTGTCATTAGCTATTGCTCATTCTCTTTACCCCGCCTCTGACCGTAGTGACTATGGGTCTCTTCTTGCTAGTAATTAACGCTTTGGTTTTAATACTGGTTTCTGCGGTGGTCAGTGGGTTTACGATCTCTAGCTTCTGGACAGCTTTCTTTGCCAGTATTTTATTTCTCTATTCAGCCTTTTTGTCAGCGGGCTCGTTTTCTAGACCCCTTTAAACGGGTCTACTTGCCCGTGGGCTAAATCTCCGACCAAGAATACAACGCAGTTTTGCAAGGCTGCGACTTGGTTGCGAGTGATTTAGCATTCTCGGCAGCAATACTAATGCCGCCAGTTAAAAAGCCTAACCCGATTAAGACTGCGCTGTTCACTACCCCAGTCTTGTTTACGCCCACTTTAGGGTTCTGCAAAGTGCCTTCGACTTTTACAAAGCCACCAAGATCTACCCCCGTTGTTAACCCCGACTTTTCACTGGGATTGATATTGATATCCAAAACCTCGTTATTCAAATTCATGGAACCCGAGAGAACGATATTTAAGCGATCAGTGACCACTCCAACCAAACCCTTAATGTTGACTATTCCATTACTAATGGGCAAACAGAAAACTGCACACTCTACAACCGTTTGATTTGATTTTTTATAAAGCGGATTAATCGCATCAAATACAGTAATCAGAAAATCGTCACCTTTATTTAAAAATTCCGAGTCAAGCTTACTGGGGCCCACCGACATCTGAATTGCACCATTAGCACGACCGGCTAACTGATGGGGGCTGATGCCACTACTTTGTAGATTCACGGTTAGTTGCGAAGCCCCACCAGAAACTTTTGCATTGGAGTCGGTAGTAGCAATAATTTGCTTCAAGGTAAAGTCTTTTGCCATCCCTTTAATAGAGACTTTAGGTGTCGGGCCATCGAATTGGGAAACGGATATTTGCGCTTGGGCGCTACCTTTTCCGAGATTAAAACTGACATCATTTGCCTCAATTTTGTTTCCCTTCAATTAAAGGTTTGATTTGAAATTGATAAGAGGGGCTTGCCCTGAGATACCAAGCTCGGAAATATGGATATCAATAGAACCATTTGCTATTGGCAATAGATCAAATGATATTGGTTCGTCTGAGAAAAAATACTTACCATCAGACTGATGAATTGGGGCAGATGCAGTTTTAGGGGAGCTTTTAGAAGTCGACCCGGTAACCATTGCCGCCCCAGCCAAAGGTAGCAAATCAAAAGACTGAGAATAAAGATTGACGTTAAATGCAGGTAAATTTTGTGGCTTCTTATCAATTTCACCCTTTATGAGCAGTGATTTTCCATTCAAAGTCAGAGTTAAATCCAGATTCATGGCGACTGGTGCCTGATCCCAAGCAAAGTATGCCTTCTTGCGCAGCGAGCTAGTTTTTCCTGTCAGATTGAGTGTGGAATTAGCGTACTGGGCATTAATAAGAATAGTTGACTTATGTCATCACTACTAAAAGACACTTTTGGTAAATTGACGACCTTTGCAGCTCGATCACTATCTTCATAGTGAATGCGTGCATTGAACATATCAAGAGTAATCAATGAAATAAAGGCAGTATCTTGCGTGCTATTCGGCGCACTACCCGAGACGTCAACCGATGTTTTGCCAGATCAACCACTCAACGCACCTTGATTTACAGACGAAGTAGATGCCAATACTGGCGGGGTTAAATTCCAGTTCACGGCACCGTCTTTATTCGTTTGCAAATACACTTCGGCGCCTTCTAACCCGATTCTGCTAATTTCCACGCTACCTTTGAGCAATGGAAACAAGCGGATATCTAATTCAATTTGTTTTAAGGTTAATAAATCAGGTTGACTAGCCAACGCTGTATTACCTAAAGAAACCCGCTCAGCCTTAACGCTAATTGCCGGAAAAAGACTCAGGCTAACTGGGCCATTAATCTTTAAATCACGCCCAGTTGACTTTTTCACAAAAACACTCAGAAGCTTGGTAAGCTCGCTAGGCTTCATAAAAGAAGCCGCATACCAAGCGGCCATCGATGCTATGGCAACCATAATTGCAAATGCAATCAGAGAAATCTTGAGGGATTTGTTCACCAGACTATTCTAATGGGACTCAGAAGACTCAGAAGAACGAGCCGCCAAGATTCTCATCGGCATTCCTAGGCACCCCTTAGACTAAATTAATGGATGCGTACAGATCATCTACCGAAGTGCCCTGCGTGCCAGGAAGACATGTCATACCCAGATGGGACTAACTATGTTTGCGCACAATGCGACCATGAGGTCGATTGCAAAACAGAAGCGGGAAATAATGTTGCTCAAAGCCTGCTTTTTGAAAATAGCCTAGTTCTCAGCAGAATCTAGGCCTTTATTACGCAACCAAGATTATTTAGGCGCTGGCCTTCTTGAGTACAGCGTAGATTTGATCTTTAATTAAAAGCTTCTCCTTCTTTAAAGTTTCGATCTGCTCAGGGGTGCTCGGCTCTGTATGGGCCTCCATCCTTTTAATCTTTTGATCGAGATTATTGTGCTTATCAAACAAATGTGAAAAATGGCGGTCTGAGGTTTTTAACTTCGTGATGAGTTCTCGATATTCAGGAAACATAGATCCTCTTCATGTTGGTGGTTTTAGGAAACGACTCTGCTTCAGTTTAGCAACCCTGTCATCCAAGAACAATGGCTAACGCTATCTTTTTATTTACCACCCAATTCTCTTGTAATCTGCAGGACAAGCCCCATATAGGTATGGCACATTCCTGAGAGGATTTACAGTAATATCACCAAGTGCATCAGGCACAACAACTACCAAAAGAAGGGTAATAGACCATGGCTACAAAGAAGTCGCCAGCAAAAAAGAAAGTAGCTACCAAGGTGGTAAAAAAAGCCCCTGCTAAAAAAGCGGCTAACAAGAAGCCTGTAATCAAAAAGCCTGCGGCAAAGAAAGTCACTAAGAAGGCCGTAAAGCCAGCGTCATCTAAAGCGCCAAAAGTTGATCAGCATGGTCTCGAGCAAGATGATGAGTTTTACGGTCTATATTTTGCAAAGTCTACAACTAAGGGATTGGTTGAAGTCAAACCCTGCACATTCTCATTGATGTACTGGTGGAAAGGCTTACTTGGCTATTCAGACATGATCGAAATCTCTAAAGGCAGTAATACTGCCATACTGCAGTTTGAATCCACTTTTGGCGGTGGTTATTCCGGTGAGACTGAATTAACTGAAAAAGATGTGCTCGATCTTGACCACATCATAGAAGTGGATGAAGAAGAGATGTTGATCTCCCTCTATTCATATGTACCCATTCCAGTTCCTGAGAAATTGGTTGGCGCCTTGAGTCTAGCGGTTCTCAATATCAACCCAGAAACACGTTATGGCAGCCTAGAAATCTGCCCCACTGAGAATGAGCAAGGTGAAACAGAGCATTTCTTACGCTATCGCACTGCAACCTACTTGCGTGGGATTAAGTCTGGCAAGGTAGAAGCTATCGAAAGCATGGTTACCAACGGCGCTGAGTTCTTTGGTCTTGCTTTAGATGCGATGTGCGTCAATAAGTCGATTAAAAAGTGGTTGATCAGTTAAAATGACTCTATAAACTGCTATAGGCAGCACGCATTTTTACCTACACATGTAGATATATGTCAGCGGAAAACGGTCATTGACCGTTTTTCTGCTTTCTAAGATTGAGGCAGTTCTCTTACCCAGTTTTTTACACTCAGCTAAGGCCACCACTTCTTGAACCTCAGACTCTTTTGCTCCTTTAGGCGCATGAACCCCAATCGTTCCATCCGATTGTTGGTCAGCCCACAAACTCACTTTGTGGAGTTGAGCAAGCAAATACAATACGCCACGACAAAGTCCTAGCAAAGCTAATCTATTAATCGTTTTCATTTCGTTTTCATTTCGTTTTCATCAGCAATAGTTATCTAATATGGGTGCATTCATCTTTGTAATTAGAGCCACTACATTCTCCAATAACTCTATCTAGCGGATAGCGATTTTTAATAGATTTAATAAATTTACTTTGCCTCTCTCTTCTTATGTTCAATTGAAATAATGCAGCCTGCTATCATGCGGATGCCATGATAGGATATCAGCCACTTCGTTGGATACCGTTCTAAATCCTGGAAGAGTTCCCCTGTACACCACTTCACCAGTAGCCTCATTTCTAAACACGGCATAAGAGTCAGTAGGCTGGCGTCCGGGTGTATTGGCAATTATATTTCCATTAAATCCCGCACTGCTCCCTGTTAGTGTCACTTCTACCCCTGGCTTAGAGGCAGGCTGAGGCGCTATCGCAATAGGAACTTGCTGTGGAACCAAAAGAGGTACAGCCATTGGGGTCTGTTGCGGCACTAATGGTGGGGCAACTACTGGAAGTGGTTACGGAACCATTTGTGGTGGCATTGGGGACACAACCATCGGAGGTGGAACTTGTGGGGGCAACTGATGCGCCGCTGGAATTGGGGCACCTGGCTGCCTTGGATTTCCTTGAGATGTTTGCGTCAAGATGTCTGGAGTAACGACAGCAGATCCGCAACCATGTTTAATGTTTCTATTTCCATTACAGCTGCCTACGCCACCATTACCTCCACCACCTCCATTCTTTGCAAAGGCAGGATCTTGACCAAACAGGGCACGCATTAAAACAAAGCTAGCAATTTTCTTAATCATAGGAATTTGCATTTAACGATCTACCAAGATTGGGTTAACTACAACCAAAATGCAGGTGAATAAGCCTGTGTTCCATTCGGAATGCTTTTCATAGGCACTCCATATCAATCTCGCATAGAGAATCTCGCCCTGGAGTTTTTTGGTAGGCCCACGCCAAATGAAGCTAAGTTAGTCTGATTTACAAAACCACCTTGAACAGCAATGTTTTGATGAACGGCACCAAAATCAAAATGAACTCTGCAATCCATCAAAAGACCGAGAAAGCGCAAGAACGTCTTGCAATGGTGGTGAAAATCGCCAATCGACTATTCGCCAATCGTGGATACGAACAAGTCGGCATTCGAGAAATTGCCAATGAGGCTGGGATTAGTCCTATGCAAGTCTATCGCCTTGGTGTCGATAAAACAGACTTGCTGGCTGCAGTAATTTTGATTATGAATCAAGAGATGATCGATAGGATTCAGCCGTTTAATGACGCTCTATTCAAGGATGCCCCGTCCTTCGTCGAGAGCTATTTGCTAGATCTCTATGAACAAGATATCAAGCTTACGAGCATTCGCAAAGAAGGTGCTGCGTTTGGCTGGAAATGGTCGGAAAAATATGAGTCCTTGATCATCGCGCAATTAATGCAAATACTAAAACCAATTGCAGACGCCCTCACCCATTTTGGATATGATGAGATTGAAGCTCGTTGTTATGCCATCTGGTCTTTGTATTACGTTGGCTATAGAAATGCAGTCATGAATGATGCAGATGCTAATACCTGCTTGGATGCCATTAAACCCAGCCTCACTATTTGCTTGAAGTCTTAAGTAATACAGCTCATGATTTACTTCACCACGCTTAGTATTGCTCTAGGTTTGTATTTTGGTTTCGCTTCACTTGTTGTGCATGCCAAAACAGACCTATTGGGCCCCCCTACTCAATTTAGTAAAGCCAGTGCACCCTTCTATAGCGGGCCATCCTTACAGGGAATTTCCTTTGCGATCAGCAGCCCCAATCAAAAACAAGGAAATACCGTCTTGGTTACACCCATTGGACTTAAAGGTGATAACGCATCAGTTTCCCTCATTATTCATGGCAAAAGTCACTGGCGCCAAAATTGCCGCTCTCAGTGGCGATGGCTTCCCAGAAATTTATATCTACGTTAACTCAAACGAGGTAAGCAACATGGGCTCAATCGTAGCTTATGTATCTAACCAGAATAAATCCATCACGCCAATTTATCTTCCACCCTTAGCCGAGGACCCAAAGGTCATAAGTGGCTATACCGACGGTGATGAGTGCGCAGGTTGTGGAAAATTCTTTAGAGCGAAGATTTCTACTAGATAAGCAAGCAGGGAAATCTTATCGACAAATTCAATGCAAACTTAAGGCTGGCGACCAAAGGGCTGATTGCTGCAGCAAATGCTGTCCCAGAATTAATACCAAATACCGCTATGGCCACCGCGCAATAGCTAACTCAAAGTGATCACTAGAAGCAGCAAAAGATAAGGTGCAGCAGCGTGTATATTCAATATCCAGCTTCATGGCGATGAAAAAAGTTAACAGGAACATCACTACGCAAAATACTAGTCATGGGATGGCTTTGGCGTGGATCGCTCTTAGGCTCATCGAATCCAATTTATCTAGCGGCATCTCAGCCAAGAGATCAATTCGCTTTTTAAGTCCAGTCATCACATCAACAAATGCCCACTTTTTCTCTATCGCTGTGCCCTGTACTTGTGAAGGATCAGGAAAGCCCCAATGTGCAGTAGCAGGATGACCAGGTGATACTGGACAGACTCCCCCCCGGCCGCGTTGTCACAAGCTGTAATAATGAAATCCATCTTGGGAACATTAGGCTGCGCAAACACATACCAACTCTTAGACCATAGCTTTGCAGGATCCATACCCAGCTCTAAAGCTAGCTGTTCTGCAATAGGATTAATAGCACTACCAGGCATAGAACCAGCAGAATACCCAACAAGCTTGCCACTCGGATAGGTTGAAGCCAGTGACTCAGCCAACACGGAGCGAGCTGAGTTATGAGTACACAAAAATAAAATGTTATATTGCTTCATTTAAAAACCACTTTCCTCTTCTTTGTTGTATTGCAAGCATTTCCACCGCAGCAGTTTTCTAATAAGAAATTGCTTAAGGAGTTGACCAAATCTGCATTGGGTCGATAAATTAAGTTTCTGCTTTGACGCTCCACCACCAAAAGATTGGCATTGACCAATTCTTTAAGATGGAAACTCAAGGTGGCATTCGGGATACCCAATTTCTCAATAATTTGACTTGGAGTCAGGCCAATATCTCCCTTTTGAACAATCAGTCGAAATAGATTTAGGCGCGTTTCTTGCCCCAGTGCTAGGAAGGCTATGATTACGTCAGTGTTTTTCATATTTCCAATTATATAGAAATATATATTTCATTCTGATGACAATTCCACTAAATTGCTTGAAAATGCAGCAAATACACCATAGGATTGACTTAAAGATCAGTCGGCCGATAAAAATCACAAATCAAAACAAAGTAAAAGAAATACCATGAGCCAAAAGAAATTAGTACAGCAACTATTAAAAAAGCTCGATACATTAGAGACTGACAGAGAAAAACTGATTGATAAGCTTGGAAAAGCATTGGATAAACTGGCAAAGAAAGTGCCTGCAAAGACCCAGCCAGCCGCAAACGAAACTGAATAATGGGCAAAAAAATAAGGGAAAAATTGATGGAGCCTCCTACGACACAGAGCGCCGTGAACTTCAGATACAGCTTGTCAAGCTTCAAAAAAGCCTAATTAGTAATGGTGATTAGATTCTAGTGATCCTCGAAGGGCGGGATACTGCGGGCAACGATGGCACTATCAAAGCGATTACCGAACACCTAAGTCCTCGAGAAACCCGTGTAGTGGCTCTTGGAAAACCCTCTGATACTGAAAATGCCGAAATGAGATGCTCCATGGACCATCGTCAGAGCGAATGATAAAAAACTAGCTCATCTCAACCTAATCAAAGACGTTGCCCTCTAGAGTAACATTTCCAGAGAAAGATCCCATCCTTCTAACGGTCAAGAAATTGCCTTTTTGTGGGATGACAAGCTAGACAAGCTCGAAAAGTAAAGCGCTCAAAAAACTTCTGGTACGTACATCGCTGGCGGTACAGGTCCACGCAGATAGTCTGGATTGTGCACACGTGCTGGCAAAGTGATGCCCGGATGATTGATTTCTTGATAAGGAATCTGATTTAACAAATGCGTGATGCAATTTAGACGGGCCTTCTTCTTATCATTCGCAGCCACTACCCACCATGGCGCCTCAGGAATATGCGTGCGCTCGAGCATGGTCTCTTTAGCCTTGGTATACGCTTCCCAAAGCCTTCTGGCCTCTAAGTCCATAGGACTGAGTTTCCACTGCTTTAAAGGATCATGGATACGCATCATAAAACGGTTGTATTGCTCATCATCAGAGATGGAGAACCAATACTTAATTAGTATGATTCCTGCACTAATCATCATGCGCTCAAGATCAGGGATTGTTCTTAGAAACTCTTCATACTCGTAGTCTGTACAAAAGCCCATCACCCACTCTACTCCAGCTCGGTTGTACCAGCTGCGATCAAATAAAACGATTTCACCACCAGCCGGTAGGTGAGATATATATCTCTGGAAATACCACTGGGTTTTTTCACGCTCATTCGGCGCGGGCAAAGCCACTACCTTACAAACACGTGGATTTAATCGCTGTGTGATGCGTTTAATAGCGCCACCCTTACCCGCAGAATCACGGCCTTCGAATAAAACTGCTACCTTGAGCTTATTGGTTATCACCCAATCCTGCAACTTAACTAACTCACCTTGGAGTCTAAATAATTCACGGAAATAAACATTACGGGAAATGGATGATTTACTGTCGCCATCGGGAGATAGACGATCATCATCAAGCTCCATTTCAAGCTCTTCGTCCATGCTGTCCAAGATTTCTTCCTGGACACGGCGGTACCAGTCAGCCATTTCTTTATGCTTCGATGTCATCACTTTCACTCCTTGGTCATACTTATAATAAGCAATGATGACACTTTTGTTACATCAAGCGTTGATCACCCTTTAATTTCGCGGAAATAGCCTCTTGGGCTATGCAATGCCAACCATTTGCGGTCCTTAGAAGCTTCTGGAGTAGCACCTGAAGGCGGTAAAAAGCTCAATTCCACTACCAGGTTCCGATCCTTCAAGATCTTAGCCATAGACTCCAAAAGACCCATCTC